>DASZRG010000029.1:0-24978 GCA_035549295.1 Patescibacteria group bacterium | reverse complement strand
CCAAATAATTTTCAAATAGTAAATCATAAAGGTTTTGATTTTTAAATTTGTAATTTATTTGGAACTTCGTGCTTGGTTTTTGGAATTTGATTAGAAATTAGGAATTAAAAATTAGAAATTATCCATGACACTCTTGATACCTGTGATACTCTTTCATTGAAACTGCGGTTGTACTCGATATACAATGGGTTATGGTCTATTCGTCTTTTGATCTTGTCTCGATCAGCATTTATCTTCTAATAACTTTCATCATATATAAAAAGGGGTGGTTTTTTTCTTTTTATTCTTTCTTTAAATTTATCCTGATTGCCGTTGTAAGTCTTGCGATTGCTCTTTATGTTGCAGAAAAAATAAATTATCACCTGCCTGTCACCAAACTCCAACTTTCTTTGATAATCCAAGCTATATCTTTTGTCGCTCTATGGCGATTTATATCTTTTAAAAAAATATTTTTCAAAACAACAGATAGCGCGTTTTCTCTAAATCGTTTTATATTTGTTCACCACATAGACCGCGTCCTAAATATATTCCCGTCGGCTGTTGCATCATTTTTTGTATGCTTTTTTGCGTTCACGGTGCTTCTGACAACTGGCGCAAATTATCCCATGGTTTCGCGCTCCATTGAAGACTCGATAGTTGCAAAACCAGTATTTTATGACATATATTTTGCCGCAGGAAGTGTCGAAAGCAGCGGACTATTCAATAATGTCGCCTTCAAACAAGTACCGGCAATAAGCGTTGTTGTCCCTAACTATCTTGCAACCAACCAATACGAGGAGACAGATACGGGCGGCAGCAAAACTTTTGTACCTCAAGCCCCAGCTCAAGCACCTACGTCAACAAATAACACTCAGCCAGTCGCCCGACCCACCGCGCAGCCAGCACAACAGGTGCCCGTTGTCATGCAGCCAAACACAAACAATCAGCCAACTTATGCTGGCTCTTCAAACACAACATACATATATATCACGACGACACCCATCCCGACACCGACACCAGGTCAAACTACATTTTTTGTATTTACTAAGCCTCAACAACAGCCGACAGCAATCTCAACCCCGATTCAATCGGGGCCCACAAATCAATCAGGTCAAGTTATTCCAACTCCGCACGTAGTACCATTAGTCAAGCAAACTGCTAATGTATTTCAACCACAGCCGACGGCGATACCCACACCAATTCCTACGCAAGTGCCCCAACCCGTCGTTCAAACGCAACCAGTAGTTCAACAGCCTACGGTCGCACCAGCTGCTGACATAAGCCAGATTGAACAAGATATTTTCAGGCTTACCAACGACCAACGTACTCTATACAGTCTCCCTACATTCACATGGAGCGATGCTCTGGCAAATGTAGCTCGCGCGCACAGTCAGGACATGACTAATCGCAATTTCTTTGACCATGTAAATCCTGACGGAAAAGATCCATTTCAAAGGATGCTCGCGGCCGGGATCAACTTCCGAGCAGCTGCCGAGAATATTGCCGGAGGACCAACTGCTGATACTATAGTTACCAATTGGATGCACTCACCAGAACACAAGGCAAATATCCTCAATCCAGCACTGCTTCAGCTCGGCGTAGGCGTTGCAACCAACCCCACGTACGGATACTACGCGACACAGGATTTTACTAATTAACCCAGCGAAAGGTATCAAAAGTATCAAAAGCTAATTGCTAGCAGTATAATTGCTTCATGAAGAATGATATAAAGTTTGTTCAAGATGTAGATGCAACAATTTCTGTTATGAAGGATGCTGGAGAATGGCTTCTATCATCTGGGAAACACCCTTCAAAATGGTGGAAACCTGATAACATGGATCGAGACTTTCTCCTACAGCATGCCGATACGGATCAGTTCTATACAGGAATAGTTGATAAAAAATCTGTTGTTGGTGCAATTCTGCAATTTGATCAGCGCAATCAAGATTGGGGAGTTGTTGATGGGGAAAAATCACCCGATGCACTATATATACACTGGCTTTGCGTGAGACGTGGATATGAGAAAAAAGGATACCCAAAACAAATGATAGATTTCGCCGCAAAGATTGCCCGCGAAAAAGATATCAAATACCTAAGAGCTGATACAAATGCTGACGAAACAAAACTTAGAAACGTCTATGAAGATCTTGGTTTTAAACTTATAAAAATCATCCAGGAAGACTATCGCAAAACAGCATATTATCAAAAAATGATTTAGAACTATATTAAATTGCGGCTGAAAGACCCATTATTCCGACTAGAACTAGAAATAATGCGACGAGAGTACGTTTGTTGAGCTTCTCATTCATAAAGATCACTGCCAAAATAAAGCCTATTACACCTGATGTAGCAACAATTGGGGCGGCAATGGATGCCAAAAGGGTTGTAAATGAAATCCACATGAGCCCAGTTCCTATAATATTAAATAAGCCGCCAAATATGGCGTTCTTATAAGGCTCAATATTACCTCTAACCGTTTTTATAACCTTTAAAGGATTTTGTTTTTCTATTTTTAGATAAAAATATGAAACCGGCAACTGAACTATCGCAAGTGCAAAAAGGAAACTAAAATCATGAGTCCTGTTGATAATACCCTTTGAAAGTGTATCTGAAAGTCCTACCGCAATAGCAGCAATTATCGGCCACAATATTTCACCTCTTTTAAAATTATTGAATGAAAACTTTTTGGGAATAAAAATCAGAGCCGTTCCGAGAATCGTCAATAAAATGTAAAAAGATTCAAATAGAGATAATCTTTCACCGTTCAAAAAGTATGAAAAAATGACTGTATATATTGGATATGAATTCAAAAGCAGCGTTGTAACACTCAACTTTCCTTTTGATAAAGCGTAAAAGAACAATACTTCAGTCATGATCGCAGATAGAATTGCAAATATGAAAACCTCACCCAAGTATGAAAAGTTAACTCCAAAGAAGAGTGCTGCCGGAACCCAGATGAACAATCCCAAAATCGCGTCAAAAAAGAAAGCAACTGATGGCGCAAAATCCTTGTAGCTTTTCTTTAGGGCGCCATTTGATAGTCCCAAAAAGAATGATGCATATATAGCTGCCGATATACCAAACATATGCTTGACATTCTATCTTGCTATAGGATATAATACAATGTGATGTCCGATCAGCCAGACAACCTAACAAACATTCTCTCTCCATATGGTCTCTCTGACGTAGAAGCCAAAATATACCTATTTCTGGTTCAAAATGGCTTCAATTCTGCTCTAGTCATAAGCCGCAGCATTCATATGGGCCGCACCAAGGTGTACAGAATTTTGGACAGGCTTATCGCCAAAAAACTCGTTGAGCAGAAGGTAGATGATATGGGAATGAAGTTTGGTGCAACCGACCCAGCAAAATTTGCTCAACTAGTAACTGAGCGTGAACACGAAGTCGAATCTCTCAAGGAATCTCTTCCAACGGTCATTGAGAACATCGAAAGAATGTCGTGGAGAAAGCATGAAAAAACAAAAATCCTATACTACAAAGGTCAAGAAGGACTTGAACAAATAACTTACAATTCTACCCGCGCAAATAACGAGATCAGGACTTACGAAATTGCAAACGACATGAACGACTTTCTACCAGAGAAGTTTGCAGAAGAAATGAGAAGGATGTTTGTCAAAAACAAAATACATATCAAAGAACTTACTTGGAGAAAAGACTTCCAGTCATACACTGATGTTCATGAGCTCGTTACAAAATACTGGGAACTCCGATATATTGATCCAGAATCACTTGATATCAAGTCGGAAACATTGATCTATAACGATGTATATGCGATGTATAACCCATTTGGTGATGAGATTTTTGGAATTGAGATATACAACGAAGATCTTGTAAAAATGCAAAAAAGGCTTTTTGATATCATCTGGAACCAGGCACCCCAAATGAAGATACTGACACCCGAAGGAAAAGCCGCACTCGAATAAATAGACAGTTATCCTTGGCAGGGTCCGTCCTTGCCAACCTGCAATATTCTGTGGAATCAAGCGAAAAAGATAAAAATCCTAACTCCATCTGGTAAGGCATCACTGGACGAGTAATTTAGCCTCAATTTTGGTATAATTCCCCATATGTCTGCACGCACGGAAAGAATGGTCGATTTTTATGATGCCTCAAGGCAAACTATAGTACTCAGTGAACAAATTCATGACATTTCATATGGGATTTGGGCAGAGGCAGCACGTGGCGTGCGCTTTCAACCCTGGACTATCGACGGGGTAGACGAAATGGAAAGAGATGGTGCACTGATTCAGATAGATCCAGGACATCGAACCCCCCTACAATATATCGAATCAGATACAACTATGTATGAAGTGCCGCTTAAAGGTAAATTACTTCTATTATCAGTTAGTCCAGAAGGACGATTCTCGATAGATGATTTTAATTCAGAAATTAGCTCTTCCTCATACATGTATGAACTTAAAAAGGGATCATATCTGTGTTGGTATGCTTCGCCCGACCAGACGGAACCTGCAGAAGTGTTGGAATATGAAGAGCCAGGATTTAAAGCATCAAAATTGCTCACTGTCGGGCCTGGAATTAATAGAGGTTTTGGTGGTCATCCCATACCAGGTGATCTTAGAACAGCACTCGAAGTACTGGATGAGCAGACAAGACTTGCGCAGACTAGGTGATCTAAACCTGGCAGGGTTTGACCTTGCCAAGAATAGCCTCGAAAATGGGTGTTTGGCAGGGTTTGACCTTGCCAAAAGATGGTATAAGTATTTGGCATAAAGTATTAAGGAATTTCTTTAGGAAATTTTATTTTAATAACCAAAAGTGTTTAGAAGCCTTTCTTCACTGATTATCTTTCTAATTGACATCTTATCAGACACCTTATGCATTTCTAAACCTAACTCCTGCTTTGCAATTCTGATGAGCTCTGGGCCAACTTCGTAACGACCATCTTGTCTTAATATAACTCGATACATCTCTTGAATCATTTCCAGCGATGCACTATCGATTGTTTTGAAAATATGCGCAGCGGAAAAACTCCAGTCAATAACTTCTTTTGCATCGTACACTGGTAACGGAACCGTTCCGCGACCCCGATGCCTGTGAGCTGCCTCGGCTTTTCGAATAACTTCGTGAATACGCTTGTCATCAAGTAAAAGCGCCTTTCCAAGCTCAACTGGATCGCGATCCGAATTTAGACAATCAAGGGCTATAGCTGCGCCTTGAGTGATAACTGAAGCTGGATAAGTCGCGCTGACTCTAACGAATAAATCCGCGGCATACTGCGACATATCATTTTGTCTAATTTCTTCAGGACTTGGTCTATGTTTAAAAAAAACCAAACTAAAAGGTAAAATACCCTCTCGCGTCAACATATTCAACGAATTTTATCAAATTCTATATAAGTTTATGTAATTTGTCATACTAAGTTAGTTCACTCCACCCCAAAACTAAATAAAGCAAAACCTAAACGTGATATAATTTGCCACATGGGAAAACCAAGTGAGGCTGATGGAACTACGCCGAAAGATATAAACACCTCTCCCTTTACAGATAGGGAAATCAAATATCTACAGTGTCTTGCAGACGGACTTGAAAGCCGTGCCGAAATTGCAGAAAACCTTAAAATAAGTATACCTACAGTTAAAACTCTTCGTGATAATTTTATTGATCATGCATCATTTGTTTTTATAAAGGAAGATATCGCAACACCTACGGGGCTCGTCCGCTACGCTCTCGCCGCCGGCACGCGTGATGGATATATTGTGAATAACCATGGACTTGACTCGGAAGAATTTGATGAGCGGGAAACCAACTTATTTGAAGCGGCAGCAAGAGGCGATGATGTTTATCAATTTATAGCTGCTACCTATCAACACTCGGACGATTGGGCAAGGGGAATCATGAGATCAGCAGCGAGTAAATTAGGTATGCCTGGTATGCCTCTTGAAGCAGGATTAGTTAAATACACAGCAATACAGGAAGCCAATAGGCCTAAATAATTTTGGCTTTGGCAGGGCTGAACCTTGCCAAAAATTAGTATTAAGTATTATGTATAAAGTATTAAGCAAACCGCGAAACAATGCGAAACTCAGCGCTAAACAACATGAGCGAGATACTGAAACACGTGAAAGCCGTTGCTTCCAGTGCAAGCAAGTTCGGCATGACGAATGATAAAGAGATTGCTTCGCCTCCCACGTTCATGTGAACTGAACGTGGTCGCTCGCAATGACAAGTATAAAAAGTCTAAAACTAAGAGCTAAGCGCCAGCCCCTAACTCCCATGCTATAATGTTTCCATGCTACTTTTACTAATTGGTGAGCCGAATGTCGCTCCATATGATGAGAGTCACTTTGCACAAATAAAGAAAGTCGCGCCAAAAGTCGAAATAGTATCCACAAATGACACTGAGGAAATAAAGAAAAATCTTCCAAACGCTGAAATAGTTATTACTTCACCCCAGCATTTTGGTCTGATCGACTTGACGCTCACCAAAAATCTCAAATGGATCCACATGTCATCGGCCGGTGTCACTGATGCAGCTCGCATACTTGCTCCAACAGACATAATTCTCACAAATTCATCTGGTGTGCACCCTATTCCGATCTCTGAAACAGTTCTCGGCTACATCCTCATGTTTGCGCGACGCCTGGATGTGGCATACCGCAACCAAGTTCTAAATAAATCATGGTCGAGAAATGTCGGCAACAATCGGGGCATGGAACTGGTTGATAAGACAATTGGTATAGTTGGCTTTGGGCGAATTGGGCAAGAAATAGCCAGACTTTGTCGCGGAATTGGGATGAAGGCTGTAGCGCTCCAGTATTCACAGCCGCTAGACAAAAGTATGATCGATCATACTTTTGAAAATATTGATGAGCTGTTGGAAAAAGCTGATTTTGTGGTTGATTGTCTTCCTCTAACACCTGAGACTAAAGGATATTTTGACGCAGATAGGTTTAAATCTATGCGAGATTCTGCTTACTTTATTAACATTGGGCGCGGTGGGACTGTCGCTGAGCATGATTTAATTACCGCATTAAAAGAAGGAACAATCGCTGGTGCGGGTCTTGATGTATTCGAGGTAGAACCGCTCCCCGACAGCTCACCGCTTTGGTCACTCGAAAACGTAATTATTACCCCACATATATCTGGCTGGACGCCAGAATATACAAATCGCGTAGTAAACATCTTCTGCGCGAATCTTGAAGCGTATCTGAGTGGAAAACCGATGCAAACACTTGTTAATAAAGATAAAGGATACTAGCAATGAATCATGAAGCAAGAAGCATGAATCATGGCTTAATATGCTTAACTTATCCTAAAATTTCTTGATTCATTACTCCTGATTCCTGATTCTAACTTAGTCTTATAGTAATTTGATTTTGGACCTGAATTCTGCTATACTCTTTCCCATTGGTTTCCCGAGATGGTGCGCCTGTCAAGCTCTTTGCTTGCTTGAAAAGGGTGCTCTCTTGAGACACCTTGCACCTTTAAAATTTGGGAAATTTAGTTAATATCGGCCCGCATTAGTTCAATGGGAGGGACCCGCATTGGCCAAGATAGCTAACTCAAACTCACGCATGAGCCGTCCGTTTGGAAGGAACTCAATGCAAAAAAGTTCTAGTCTATACGTGATCAAGCTCAACACAAGACATGAGGTTGAAGCGGCGCAACAACTCGGAGTAGCTCTGGTTGAAACAGACCAGACGTCCAGGTTTAGGGTCGCTGAAGAGTTCGGCAATCGAGACGGAGAGGAAATTCTCACCGTCAAGACCATGATCGAACTTGCAGCGATCGAACTGGAGAAAGAGGAGAAAAAACTGCGTCCCCGACCACCGGAATGGGTTAACGCTTAGTTCTTGCGAAGTAACGCAGGAGAAAGGAACACATATGGGTCTACGGAGACATGGGTCACAGGTCGTCGAAACGAAAATCGGCGAAAAACCAGTGTGTCCACCTCGCTCCCTTACATGCGCCGAACGCAATACCGCGGACAAGAACGCCCGCGCGTGCGGAGGCTGCAGTCAGGGATTTCTACCCTACAAACCAGGAGAAAGTAATGCTCAAGAAGGGAGAACAACGACCCGCTGACGATTTTGGCTCAAAGCCTCGTCAGCCCAACAAACTGCTCATTTTGAGCTGTATCGTCATGATCCTTGCTGCGCGTAACCAGTTAAGACTGGCCGCAGGCAGCATTCTACTCGCTCTCCGCTGGGTGAGTAATGCATCGACCGACTTGAGTGCACTTGCGCTCACCAAAGTCGGCGGCTGGATGCTCATCTACGCCATGGAGAAAGACCAAGGTGAGCAATGAAGGCACACCGGGTCAAATGGCTTGCTAAGGAGGTGGTCATCACCATCGCCTTTGCAATATTTGTGATCGCGGTCTTCGTGACCATCTAGTCCTCGAGTGATCGAGGTTAGTTTGCCAAAGAAAGGGCAATACAAAAGTGACAACAGTAGCTCCAACCCCCGCCACTGAGACAACCGTTTCGACCGGACTTCCGATCGTCGTCATGACTGACGAAATCTGGGCGATGCAGGTCAAGCTGCAAGGCGAACCGATGCGAGAAGCACTCGAGGGGTGCACTCTCTGTCTGGGCAAAGGGTACCACTTCCACGGAAGCATGATCAACCGCGTTGCGATATGCAACTGCCGCTACCGGGTCGATACAATGATCCGAGAGATGTTCGAGATCCTCGGACACACGTGTGGCTACAAGGGCAAGACCAACACCCTCGCGGACGAGATCATTGTCGACAAAAATATCATCGCCGGCACCTGCCAAAGTTGCCACGCGATCGCATTCACAACTCAGACGGGCTCTCGCTTCGTCAACGGCGTCCTCTATTACGTGGACCCGGCTGACCTGCTGAAATTGCTGGCCATCAAAAAGGTCGTAGCAGAGGCTAACGACCCCGAGCTTCGGGCAAAGCTGATCAGACGGTACTCGTCAATGCACGCCTCCGGTGAGGAAGTCGACATCGGCCAAGACCGGGTCGCTCGCCTGACGTGTGAGGACTTCCGCCGCATCATCGCCGCGACAGCTCCTCTGTTCGAGGCGATCACACAAAACAACTAAATAACCCAAATAAGGTGCGTAGCACACAGGCATTTCAGCCAGAAATGATATGTGCGCCCTGGGCGGAGAGAGTCAATCGACTCGTCTTTCGACTTCTTGTCGAAACAACTCCTCCGCCCCACCTTTTTATGAAAAGTATCAAAGGTATCAAAAGTACCAAGAGTATCACAAGCTAATACATTTATGACTACGATCAATTTTTAATTTTAAGTTTTAAATTAATCTCCATCGGACTATAATCTCTTACAATCTCATAGTTCTGCAGGACTTGCATCTTTTTGATATAATCCATCCTATCGACTTATTTTGTGTAGAAGCGCTTGATGAGCTTTTGCTTGCTTATATTTGCGCTTTTAGCGCTATATAATTCGAGCACATTTACATCTTCAGTAGATAAGTTCGATAAACGTTTTTTCAGCGCTTGGCTAGCGCTTCTTCGGTCGTGTTTGTGACAGGGCATCCGCACACGACAATTTAACGGTAAGCAGCTTGGATAAAACCAGGCTTAGTAGGAGGTATCGATCACAAGACAGATCAAACAGGCAAAAACCCGGCATTTTTACTACTGGCAATTTGTATGTTTCAGAGGTAGGTTCATGAGCTTTCGCAATGGAGCCAGAGGTGCCAGGGGCACAACCAAGGCAACCTCAGGTTCAAGTAAGGAGCCATCCAGGCAACCCCTAAGGGTATCCGGTGAGGGAGACTTTGGGAGGCGCCTAGATCTGGCCCTGAACGAAGTAAAGGGGACCGGACGACAACTCCGTGTTCCAGACGAATTCCACGAGAGAGCACGCCGTCAGATAAAGGACAGGGGTCTCGATCCTGACCATCTCATAGCTACCGCCTAGTCCGTGACAAGTTCAATACAGGAAGCGAGCTAATCCCGCATGGCATCTCTATACTATCCCGTTACGGTCGGTAAGCGTCCTTGCGGCGATACCAGACCCATGGTACCGGTTTTCCATCCCGCGGATGAGAACCGCCCTGCCTGCTGCGGTGGAGTACCCCATGTACTCATTCCCAGCAAACCCGAGGACCAGGTCAGTCTTTACGCCTCGACGGCGAAGAGAATTGAATCTGTCCCGGAGGTTGATCCTACTGGCGAATACGTCCAGCATGAACAGCCTGGGAATGAGACCCCATGCTACGGCCTGACCAGAAACGCGTACGGCACGCTAGGCCTTGACCTTGTGCTCACGCACCACGACTACTTCCTGGTCATCAAGGAACCAACGTACGGAAGACAGTCCGTCTCACACACGGGCAGTCTTTTCATGCGCCCTGCGCTTGAACGTCTTCGTTAACATCTACTGGGGCACGCCCCGAACACGCCGCAATAGGCAATAGGGGCAATCCGCGAAGGGAAAGAGAGAAACACATGGCAACGTCGCCATACAGCCGCATCCCGGCACCCTTTCTTTCCCTTCGCAACCCATTTTCCGAAGGAAAAGTAAAATGAACCAAATAAACAAATAAGCAAAGTTCAAATAAGCAAATCAATGAAAAATAATTAAATGCTAAATTATTTAGAATTAAAAATATTTAACATTTTAAATATTCATTTGAACTTTATCATTTGCATATTTGCTTATTAAAGGAATTATTTAATCCTCTGATACACGTAATATCTTCGATACCCTTCTTACAATAGTCTCATAGTTTTTACATCTCTTCAGATTTTTGATATAATTCTTCCCAATAGTTTCCCGGGGATGCACAAGACTTGCAGAATTGCATTGCTTGTTGTTAGTGTTTTCTCACGAGACGCTACGCACCTTTACAATCCGGGAAACAAAAACGGCAGGCACGACATAGTTCACAGGAGGCACCCGCACAATGGCAACAATTTTTGGTCCAGCTTTCGGAACGAAGCGCGGAGAACACTCTCCATCTTCGTACCACTGGATCGAATTCACAGAGACCGAACTGGAGAAAGTGAGGCAGCTTGGGATAGCTCCCAACGAGCGCTACTACAACCCAGACGGGATCTGGAAAGCGCAGGACGTAATCGACCGTCTCAACGGCAAACAACCACGCCGCAAAGAACGACTTTGCGAACCTGCGCCTACCAACATCTCGACCGCGGAAGAACCTGTTCCAATTCGACCCGATCTATACATTGACGAGTCGATCGCAGGACGCGCATGGGCATGAAGCTCAAAATCTTCATCGCCTCGCTCGCGTCTTTTACAATAACCGCCATCATTATGGCTGGGTTTGCAGAAGATGCGGCTTGGGGAGGAGAAAGTCAACAAGACATAGAGCGAGAACTCAAACAGAAGAAGGGAACGACATGAAGAAAGCACTTTTTATCGGCAGCGCGGCAGTGATAGGCAGACGTTGGGGACTCAAAACCCTCGTCGGCGTGTCACTCGTCTACGGGATCGGCTACATCAAAGGGCTTCTCGTAAGTGATGAGGACCGGGATAGAGTCCTGGACCGACATCCTTCCACCCTTCCCGTTGTGACAGATCGCTGGGACCCATAATGAACCGGAAGGAACACTTCTACCAATTCGCTCTTGGGTTCACCGCGATCCTTGCCACCATCGGGTGGTACCTGCTATTTTCACAGCAAACCAAATCAGAAGGACTCCACGAGGACGAAGTCTCTGTCGCGCGAAGCGACACAAAGGAGAAACTGAGGCGAGTCAAATGAAGACGCGCATCGTGCGCTACTTCTTCGTGGCGATTGCCGCTTTCGGCGCACTCGCCATCTTCCCCGTCAGCGTTGACCCTGTCTCCGAATATCGGCGACAGCTCACAATAAAATAGGAAGGACTGCACGTGCCACCAGAAGAGCCAAAAAAATCTGACTCACCAAAGGGATACACGATAGAGCCTAGAATGCGGCCCAGCGACAAACACAATAGATGTCCTGACTGCTCTGGCTCTGGCTATAAGACGGTCGATGGACGAGTCGTCCCTTGCCGTCATGAACGTGAACGACCAGCTTAAGGAGAGCCAAGTATGAGCAATGACCACGCGGCTATGGCTGACTACGAAGATCACAGCCGCAAAACGGCAACAGAGCCAGCTCAGGACTTCCGCAACTGCGCGGCCGTTTTCTCAGCTTGGATGGAGCATGCTATGACTCCGTCTGGTCGCGAGAAGCTATATGCGTCACTCGCAGGCAGAGATCCAGCTGAAGTACTAGAAACTTCTTACGGTCCCTGGTACTTCAAAGACCATAACGGCTTTCCCACTGGCAAGCTAGATTACACGCCAGATCAGCTGGAGATCACCGTTGCCGAAGCTATGCGGCTTCTTCACGAGATCGAGGCTAAACGTCCCGGATAACAACTGAATAGGTGCACACGCGTGGGCGGAGAGGAGAGTCATAGACTCTATTTCGATTAATTCGATCTAAAACTTCCCGCCCCGCCACACCAACTTCGTCATTCCCACGAATAATTTAGTCATTAAGACTAAAGGAGTTAATGATTAGTAATAGACTGATCACCCCGCCTGCCAAAGCTATGCTTTGCACTGCGGGCAGGTAACTCTTTTAATCCTAATCACTTAAAGAAATTGCTTAACACCTTCTTCTCCATACTGAATACTTGATACTGGATACTGATTAATTTGTGGATTTCGCCTGCTGGGCGGCGTACTGAAGATATTCGCCTACTAGCCGAGGGGTAAAAACGGCATCGGCTTTGTCACGCATAATTGCTTGTACACCCGGATCAGAAAGAACTTTGGCAATACTAACTCTTCCAGCAAACTCCCTATACTTGGCATAATTTTCAGGAGTTGGAGTCCCAAGGTCTCCACCTTCATGCGCAATATGATATACATTCATGTACTCCATCAAATTCCCGATTCCAGCTTTATAAGCTGCCGCGGCATACAACAATGCATTTGGGTTTTCATCTAATTTGCCTACGACTGAAACGAATCTTTCTTTAATACGCCTGACAGCTGCGGGGACAGCTTTCTCAGGATCCATACGTTCATCAACTCCATTGGCAAGATCCACTTTAAGTCCTTCCTCGCGTGCTGCTTCAACGGTCAGCATCGCAATACCCTTGGCGTCCTCTCCTGAGTCCGCTTGAGCATCATATTTACTTTCTAAACCAAGCAACCCAATTATAACTTTTGAAACATCTGCATCCTGAGCAGAATCAGTTATGAGCCTGTCATATGAAGTGATAGCCCCAGTTACATCACGCTCCCGCGTTGCCATTTCTTGCTTGACGCTAAGATCAAAGTCGCCTATTTCCTTTTGAGAAAGTCCTTTTACCATATCGGAAATTACAGCTTCTCTAGGCGATGCTGGTACGGCTTCTGAGGGTTTGAGACCTCCATCAACTGGTTTGAGCGGAACAGTTGGAGGAGTCTCAACTGGCGGTGGACCTTGATCAACTACAGCTTGTTGGGCAATTCCTGCACTCTCAACAGGTGCCACCTGTGGGGGTGTTTCGAGAGGCGTCAATACTGGTTGCGGTTTGTCAGCTGGCTTAAATTCTGAAAGTTTTCCAACTTCAGGAATAGAAGAAAGACTGCTGGGATCGGGGGTCATGACTTTTCCAACGGCTCCTGCTGCAGCATCTAATTTAGCCTGAACTTCTTTGTCTGCATCATCGGCAACTTGTGGCAATTTATTTATCAATGAAACAGCGTCATTCTCAACCGTCCTCATCATATGAGCAGCAGGCACGTCGGGCAAACCTACCATTGTGCTCCTATCTGCATTACCAGCGCCAGAAAGCATACCCAAACCTATTCCACCTGCCGCTACAAAAGGCAACGCATTATCTTTGGTGAATTGCTGAACACCACTTGCTGCATTAAGCGCATTTTCACCAAATTGCTGTGCGCCTTGGGCCAATTTATCCGCATCATTTCCAATGGATTCACCAACCTCTGTTAATATTGCCTTTCCAGCATTAATCCCCCGAATCGCCTCGCCAGTATAATCGGTTTTCTCAGTAGGTTGATTGAAAATAGTCTTTGGCTCATAACCTTTCCTAGCTCCACGATTGCGCCCTAAAGCCCTCACCCATCTCTCAAGAACACCTGCACCTTCTTTTCTTGCAATATCTACCCCGCGCATTGCACCAGTTTCGTAATTTAGTTTTACTCTTGCACCTTTTCCAATTCTATCGGCTACAGCGAGACTTCCTGTTTCAGGCATATATTAAAATTCTATCAGAGATGAGGAAAAGATTAAAGATTTATGATTAATGATTAAAGAGTTTATAAAAAATTTGTTGACGAGTTAAAGGGTTAACGAGTTATATTTTTTATTATGTCATGCTGAACTAGTTTCAGCATCTCGAGATGAGGTCCTGAAACACATGAAAACCAAGGTTTCCAGAGCAAGTAAATTCAGGACGACAAATTTCATTCACATTTTATAATCTCTAATATGTTATCTATAATATATAAACATGATACTTCCTAATTTGGATCATGAAATTGGGCTTTGGAATGAAGGATATACTGTTATTGGAATAGATGAGGTTGGACGAGGAGCATTTGCAGGCCCCGTGACTGTTGCAGGCGTGATATTTGAACCAACAAAAGACTTAAAACAAATAACTAAATTACTCGGATACGGGATAAATGACTCAAAAAAGTTAACACCAGCCAGGCGCGAAGAACTCTCAGAAATAATACTCTCAGAATGTGCAGCGCACCACATCAGCTCAATAGATGTTGCTCAAATAAACGAAATCGGCATACAAGAAGCGACGTTTTGCGCGATGAGGGAAGTAGCAAAGAATCTTGCTTGGTCATTGCGACCAAACAAACGAAGTGAAGTGAAGGGAAGCAATCTCACAAACGAGATCGCTTCGGGTTTTTCAAATCCTCGCGATGACAAGTCTAATGCGACAAAACAGACCCGTGATACTCGTGATACACTTGATACCCGTGGTACCTTTATCTTGGTTGATGGGTTTGAAATAAAAAATCTTGAAAACATAGAGCAGCGGGCGATAATTCGTGGGGACTCTATTTCAGTCTCCATCGCAGCCGCAAGCATCATAGCGAAAGTCCATCGTGATAGGTATATGCGTGAGCTATCTGACAGTTATCCTAAATACGGATTTTCAGAAAATAAAGGCTATGGCACTGAGTTCCATCGAAATGCACTCAACCTACATGGCGCAAGCAACATTCACCGCACAGCATTTGTCAAAAATTTTGTTTAAAATCGCCCCTTTTGGTAAAATAAATGGGTGCCCAAAATTATCGCCAAACACGCCAAGCTTCTCTATGCGTCAATTTTCTTTTTCATACTCTTCTATTCATTCTCATTTCTCTTCGTAAAGGGCGGCGGACTCAACGGCTTTGACTTCAATATGACCGTCAGAATTCAAGATCACATACCACGCAAATTTGATCCATATTTTTCTTTTTTGAGTCTTCTCGGAAGTTTTGAGGTGACAGTTGTCGCACTCGCTGCCTTTTTATTTATAAGACGACGTGTACATTCTGTCATGATAGTATTTATTTTTTGCTTTATGCACATAGTAGAACTTGTTGGGAAAGCTTTTTTGGACCACCCACCAACTCCTTTTATGTTTCATAGATATTCATTTGATGTAGTATTTCCGACGAGTTACGTACAACCAGGAGGATCATATCCGTCGGGACATGCTATGAGAACAATGTTTCTCGCTATACTTCTTTGCGTTCTAATATACCGCACCAAAAAACTCAAAATGGAGATGAAATACGCCCTCTGGGCGGCGGTTGTAGTATTTACAATACTCATGGGAATATCACGAATAAGCCTTGGTGAACATTGGACAACTGATGTTATCGGAGGATCTTTTCTTGGCGCGGCGTTCTCATTCTTCTCCCTTATTTTTGTATAGAACTCTTACTTGACTCTTATATTTAGCTTTGTTAAAACCGAGTTATGGGCGTAGAAAATGTTCTTCACACGGTCATCATGGGCGGCCGGGACCGTATTCAAACTGTCACAAACAGAACCGCAGAACAAATTGAAATAATAAAAAACACTCAACGTTTTCATCGAGAAGTTTCAAGATATATCAGAAATGCAAAACCCGAAAAAGAGTATTTATTCATGACGGCAGTCGATGGAGGCGATTTTTGGGTCCACCTTGATGAAGAAGATATTCGCTTGCCGCGAGACAATGCTTATGGGGTATTGGACAGAAATGGTCGACAGCCCTCTCATTTCGCATATTTACCCCCAAGTGAAACAGGGGACGTTCTATCGGCAATTCATCCTGCAATTCCTATGCCAGGCGTTGACCGACCAATTGTTTTCAGGGCCGATTATGTGTACGACTCAAATGGCAATCGCACACGAGAAGCATGGCTTATGAGACTCTGGAAGCCTGAAGATGATGAATATTTTGGGCCAATTGAATCCCCTAATCTGAGTCATGAATTTACACCATTTGGCCCAGCAATAAACCCTGCAGAAACGATTGATGCGATACAGGGCGTCTATTAAATACGAATGTATCCGAATGTTTACCTCGAATAAACCCAAATAACAAATGGGCTAATGAAGAATGTTTTAGTGTTAACTGTTGAAAACTACGTCATGCTGAATGTGTTTCAATCTCGACGAGGTCCTGAAGCAAGTTCAGGACGACATATTGGAGGACTATTTTAACTTTTCTACTTCCTTGTGCTCTGTAACTTTGCGGCAAGTTTTACAGAATTTCTTGGGTTTCATTTTTTCGGGGGTGTTGAGCTTGTTGCGCGAGGTGACATATCCGCGAGTTCCGCAGACTGTACATGCAAGCCCTACTGTTAGTACGCGACCATCTTTTTTTGCCATAAATTTAGCGACTAGAAACTAGATATTAGATACTAGAAATTAACGCAAAAGATATTTTAACAAATCTAGGCGTAAATTGAAAGCACCTTGAGCCCTCGACGGGAATCGGACCCATGACCTAGTTCTTACCAAGAACTCGCTCTACCACTGAGCCACGAGGGCGTATTCAGACTAATGATTTTATCAAATTTTCCTGCGAAACACATTACCTTTTGATATCCAAATTAAGAGTAAATATCTTTTCGAGAGTTTTATCATCTGACTCTATGACGGATACATACTTCTCAAGCTCTAGCTCAGTAATGAGTGACCTCAGCTGGATCGTAATGTTTTGCTTTGAAACCCAAACACTTTTCTGCCAGTTTTTAAATCCCCATTCCCTAAGCCTCCTACGGAATAGATCACGAATCCTCCTTTTTCGTTCGGGAATATCCCAAATAACAACTCGATATTTATGATCCCATTTTTCATCTTCAAATGGCTTCAAGTAATCTTGCCCCAATTTAGTTAGTTTTAAAATCACACCTTCTTGATTTTTCTCTCGATCGATATACCCAGCCTCTCTGAGTCTTCTGATGGTTTTAACGAGTGCCGGTTTGTTAAACGAAGGAGGATAGTTATTACCCTTAGAGTATTTATAAGGATGGTAAATGAAGTCATCCAATTTAATTGCGCAATCAACCGCATTCTCCAATACGGACAACAAAATATAAGTCAAACTCCCATGCTTAACTTTCATAACTTTGGACACTAAACTCCACGATCGTGGATCGTTATGTCCTTTTTTAAATCATAACATAGATGTATTAACTAATCTGTTTTTTTTGGGGGGGGAAATAATCTTGATAGGTACCCTACTACGTAAAAGGCCTACTGAATACTAGGATTTTAGTTGATCGTATATTTTCTCAACTTCGCTTCTAAATGATTCAAGGTCGGTGTTGTTTTCGATTTTAAAGTCTGCTTGCTTTCCAATTTCGGGGATTTGGGTCTCGGTTGCTGCTTTTTCCTCAATCAAAAACTCTTCATAAGTCATTTTTGCCTCATTTTTTTTCTCGCCGCGAGCCTTCATACGTTTAAATCTTATTTTAGGATCTGCTGTAACGTATATAAGCGCGCTTTTTTCAAATGATTTGATCATCGGAACATCTGTCTTCCAGCGGACTCCTTCAACGATTACAAAGTCATCCTGCGCACGCTTGATCTCGGCCTCTGTGGCGCGCGTTAAAGATCCCTTCCCGTATTGACCATCCATGATGATAGCAAGGTTTTGGAGATTGGGGCGAGTGAGATCTATTCCCCAGAGGTCTAGCGTTTTTGTCAGAACATTTGAAAAACGAAGTTCTGCAACTTTTTGCGGTGCGGCAGCCGCCCTGAAAAATGTTGTAAAAGTGGCCTTCCCTGCCCCATTCTCGCCGACGATACCGATGACGCATTTCATGAGAAAATATTATAACAAGGGTATCAGAGGTATCAAAGGTATCAGAAGTATCATGGGTAATTTCTAATTTTTAATTCCTAATTTCTAATCAAATTCCAAAAACCAAGCACGAAGTTCCAAATAAATTACAAATTTAAAAATCAAAACCTTTATGATTTACTATTTGAAAATTATTTGGAGCTTGGAGTTTAAATTTTGAGATTTTCGGGGGTTTTGTGCCGCGAGAAGGATTTGAACCTACGTAGCCCGAACGGGCGACAGATTTACAGTCTGTTCCGATTGACCACTCCGGCATCGCGGCACGAACTATATTTTACAAAATTTTATAGCTAAAATAAAGAAACTATCTCATTTCTTGACAACTCATGCGGATTTGTCTACTCTTACAATATATAGTTATTCTCCTCACTAACTCATGAGCTCTGAAATTAAAAAACTGCCTCAACCTGAATTTGAAAGCTACAACACAATTCTCGATCGCATGGCAAGACGCGAGAACAGAAAACTTCTATATAGCATGATCTTCTTTCCTGTTGCACTTGTGGCAATTGTTATAATCCCATTTTATCTTTTAAATCAGACTCAAGATGTGAGACAACATGCTTCAGAAAATCAAATTCCCCTTCTTCCAACAGCAACCTCTATACCAACCCGCACGGCAGTCCCCGACACAACCAGACCAAACCTCACAATAATCTATCCCACTCTCAAATCAAACATAGCCGCACGATCCATCGTAAATATCCAGGTGGAGGCAAATGACAATACTAGCGTAACACATGTAGACTTCTTCGTTGATGAAAAACTAATTTGCTCTGATACGTCCGCTCCATATACATGCTCCTGGAAAGTACCAGCAAAATCCACACCACATTACATTCAGGTCAAAGCATTCGATGCTGCCGGCAATTACTCAACAAGAAGCACCTTCGTAACGGCAAATAATTAGTATAAAGTAGTAAGTATTGAGTATTCAGTAAGTTAACGGGTTAACGAGTTTGCGTGTTAACGGGTTAGAGGAAACTAACCCCCAACCCCGATTTAATCGGGGCCAAGTGCCAACCCCCCTCTTAATACTTCATACATAATACTTTATACTAAATACATGAAGCGGCTGCCCCAGCTGATTATTAGTCTTTTGGTTATTTTGTTGTTGGTTGGCTCGAACTTTGCAACAAAAGTACAGGCGGGAAATCTCACAAACACTCAAGTTAGACTCGATAGAACAGCTGCAAATACCACAACTGGCGGTCAAATATGCGCAACTACCCCATCTATTGATAACGGAACTGAGTCGAGCATCAAAGTAACTTTCCCAAATAGTTTTACGGTTAATTCAAGTGCCGCAAACTGGACAACTAACACCACGAATCTTAGAAGCGGCGCAGTTGCCTGGCCTGGTGTCGCAACCGCAACCCAAATATCGGGAAAGACCGTAACTTTTCTATCAAGCGATCTATCAGCTTCAACAACATACTGTTTTAACTTTTCTGCGAGCAACACGCTTACCACAGGCGCAATAGGAAATGACCAATATGGAACAGTTGCAACTATAACCTCGGGAGGAGCAACTATCGATAGCCGCGAATTTGCAATATCAATTGTTCCAAACGATCAGATAAATATCAGGGCAACAGTTGGAGCAAAACCAACCGATTATTCTGCGCAGCTTGACATACAAGACGGCAGTCCCAAATTCGGCCAAAACACAACTATTACCTACATGCTAACGTACGGGTCAAACCTTCAATCAACTTCAGATATAACACTTGAAGCAGAATGGTCGCTCGGAACTGTTGGTGATTCAGGCGTGCCAACTGCTGATATTTTAAATTATGTTACCGGATCTGCATCGCATGCTTACAACAATGTTGAACCTGTAATCGACCTTGTCAATCGCAAAATTTCATGGACAATCCCCGCTTTTCCTGCAAATACAGGCAATAAAACGGTTACTTTTCAGCTTGCAACAAATGATACATTCACAGGAACTGCACCTGTTTCGTTTGACGTAACAGGCCGGCTTTTGGCACTCAGCACGGCAACTCCCGACTCAACCATAACTAGAACTTATCTCTACAACTACCAGCCACCCGTTCCAACAGGTGTCCCGGCCACTCCCACTATTACGCAAGTCGTAACAGTCACACCCAAACCGGCTCCAGTAAAAGCTCAAACAATCAACATAAATACAATTCTTTCAACGAGCGCGACCATCAGCGTACATACAGAGACTTCAGCAGGAGCTATCGTCAGATACGGTGACTTACAGAATGCCCTAAATCAATCCGTGAGCGATCCAGGTTTTGCGCAAGATCACGTACTGATACTCAGAAACTTAAAGCCTAAAACTAGATATTACTTTCAAGTAAAAACAATTGATGAAAATGGAAAAAATATATCTTCTGACATTTATACGTTTGTAACTGCTTCACCGTCAATTGCACCAGAGCTCGACCTTGCAACGCTCGTTATGATAAGTGGAAATAATATACTGGTTAATGGATCGAATACTGACCACCCTCTTTTAATAATTCCTACAAATTCGGATTATAAATTTGATTTTTCGCTCCAAGGACGTCAAATCGTTGACCGAATAAAAGCTACTCTTGAGAACAAAAAAACCCTTGGAATTTCGACAATTGGAAATAATGCTGGAAGCGAAGTCAACAACGTTGAAATACAAGAAATACAACCTGGTGTATATACTGGACGACTCCTCGGACAGCCCAAACCCGGACTTTATGAGCTGTATCTCACGATTTTTGACAAGAACGGCAATGTAGTACAACAAAAACTTGCCGACGTTAAGGTAGTTAGTCCATTTATTGTTTACTCAAATGCCAACAAAGAAGGTCTTGATGGCGCCAAGGTTACTCTCTCAAGATATGACGACAAGCTCAGAATTTGGCTTCAGGTAGCACCACATACGATAGTTGAGGATAATCCGACTTATTCTACACACGATGGATCTGTCAATTATGTTTTGCCGCAAGGAAAATATAGAGTCAATATTAAAGCAATCGGGTATCGCGACTACAACGGTGAGTTCACAATAGATGATAGCGAGAAAAGCGACTATCCACAGATATATATGACCTATGTTGGATTTAACTTTTTCAATCAAATGGAATATTACATGTCGGCCGCAATTGACTTTTGGGATGAAACATCATCTTATGTTCGCGATATCTCACGCTCTATAAGATTTTTCGAGCTGAACGCATTTATCGCAACGACAATTCTTATTTTCCTGACACTTCTTGCTTTGAGTAACAGAATACATATTCCGCTCCACTCATTCTTTGACTACATACTGCATATTGGAAAAGTGAGGGTTGTTCAAAAGAAGCTCGGATCACGAATAAAGGGACGTGTTTTTGACCAAAATAGCGCAAAAGGGCTCTCAGGCGTTGATGTCTTTCTAATTGATATTAAAAAACGCAAGATTGTCGGGCACACAAAAACAAATGAATCAGGAGACTTTACTTTCTTAAAGTCCACAGATACTCACTATCAACTCGAAGTTATGAGCGACTCATACGAACCCGTTATATTCAACGAATCTGAGCTTGCTGCTGTTGGACTTGGAGGATATATGCTCGATATTCATAAGCATGCACTAGGACCAAATGCTCGCGAGAAAGTAATGATTTATATTGATAAAGTTATTGCCCTTTCCTTTGAATCACTTCTAGTCCTTTCGTTTATTTTTGAAATATCTATGGGAGCTGTCCTAGGCTTTGCAAAAGCTGCACCATTTCTCCTGTTCTCAATCCTAAGCCTTGTTATTTGGATAATCCACCTGTCGCACGAGCGGGGAGAGAAAAACGTATTCTAATTTATTAACGAGTTAAAGAGTTGCGAGTTAACGAGTTATTTTTTCAACACGTTAGCGCTTTAACACGTTAACCCGTTAACATATTAGTCACCAATGGCTGCTTTCACTCGCTTGACTACCTCTTCGAGAGAGACATTTGACTTGATGAGGACGTCTTTGAGGTTGGGATCATAGCCTGTTGCCTCGGCTACATTGGTCAAGACAATAACTGGCACGTTGTCTTTTAATTTTTCTCGCAATTTGTGATAGAACTCTATACCGTCAACTTTTGGCATCAATAGGTCAAGAAGAATGAGTGAAATCCCGTCATTTTCAACCAGTTTAAGCCCCTCTTCACCATCTGGTGCGCGAACTACCTCATAACCCTCAATCGTTAATTTTTTCGATAGTATAGCAGCGTATTGAGCATTGTCTTCAATGATTAGTATCTTTTTCATGAGCTTTAGTTTTGCACAGATATCTTCGGAAAGTCAAGCAAAATAGTCGTACCAACGTTTTCCTGACTCTCAAAGCTTACCTCGCCGCCAAATAAATCCATATAGCTTTTTACAACGAACATTCCCATTCCGGTTCCTTCAACTCCTGATTTTATAGCGTTATCAGCCCGATAAAACTTCTCAAAGATACGCTTCTGGTCGCTCTGCGAGATACCGATTCCGGCGTCCTTAATAGAAATTCTGACAGTTTTTTCGCGCTCCTCAACATCTATCTCAATATTTCCGCCGTCCCTACTATATTTAATAGCGTTTGATAGAAGGTTTTCGATAATCTTGTAAAAAAGATTCGTATCTATTCTCAATTTGCTTATATTGTCAGGTACTGCAATATGGATATTTATATTCTTTTGACGAGCCATAATCTCTATATCTGCTGCAACCTTTTTTATAATAGGCGCAAAATACACATCCTCCCATTTAATTTCGATCTTGCGCTGGTTAATGCGAGATACGTCAAGAAGCTCATTTACGATACCAATTAAATTAAGATCGCTTTCGGCTATTTGCTTGAGAGGATCGTGTAGCTCATTTGGGACCGGACCATAATCGCCTTTCTGAATCATCTCGAGATTCCAACGGATCGTCCCAAGAGGAGTTCTCAAATGATGCGCCGCAACTGAAATAAATGTATCTTTGACCCGCTGCAATTCATTTTCATGTGATACATCACGAAAGATGACAACTGCACCAGTACTCACACCCGATTCATCGGTTAGAGTTACCGCGGAATTATCAACGGATACCTGCTCACCGTCTTTTCTAACGAGAAGAGTATGCCTATCCATCTTTTTCCTAATTTCTGAAAGAAGCTCGTCTTTTGCTATATGCGATGAGTCTTCTGAAGTATTTTCGCTTGCGACTTTTACCACCTCATAAAATGGTTTGCCCACAACTTCCTCATCTGAAAAGCCCGATATTTCAGCCGCTGCTTTATTCCAAAATCTTATTTTTAGTTCGCGGTCGACAATAAATACGCCATCGTTTATAGAGTTGAGAATTATGTTAAATTTCGCTTTTTCAGTGGCGAGCTCGCCGGTCTTTCCCGAAACCTGGACCTCTTCATCTTTGTTTGTTGCTTTGAGTTGGTCCTCAAGCTTGCCGACCTTTCGGCTAAGTGAAAAAACAAAAACTATAAAGGCTATAAAACTTGCAAGGAGAAGATATATAAGAAGTATTGGATTATTTTGCAGGTCGCCGGCGAATAAAAAAACAAGATATGCAAGACACGCAACTCCTATCAAGACCGCAACTCCCGCATGGTTTTTTAGATTTTTTTTCATGATCTATTTTGCGGCAGTAAAATCAAGGCCGAGAACGATCAGTATTTCGGCATCTTTTGAGGCTGTTTCGCCGCTTGGGATCCCCCCTACCTTCGCACCAATGATGGATGCAATTTTTGAGGCAACTTCTGCGTTTTTCCCAGTAACATCTACGACTACGCTTTTATCAAAATTGCCGGTAGCATTTCCCCGGTCGATAGCTACGATATCAACTCCTCCGGCTTTAATTTTTGACTCAGCTGTTTTTGTAAGTCCGTTGACTTTTGTACCATTGAGTATTTGGACTTTGACCTGAGCTGGGGCAACACTCGGGGTTGGACTAATTGCATTCGTCTGAGGATTTGTTGTGTTGGGAGAAGCTACTGCATTTGCTTGCTCTTTGAGATTGAGTGGCGATACATTGACGATCTGGTTGGTGCTGGGACGAAATAAAACGGCTCTTTGTGACTGACCATATAGAAGAACTTTATCGCCGTTCTCAGCATCGGCAAAAAAAGGCTGTCCTGCTAATTTTGTTTTGTCAGTAACTGTCGCAATCGTCGGTGTCTCATTTTTTGGTAAAACTAAAAGGTGACCAACGCGATTGACGAGCTCCTGTGTTTGGCGAGTAACCTGTGACGTCTGGTCACCGCTATTTTTGTTATAAAAATAAAGTCCTCCACCAACAACAATTATCGCGGCTACTAGTACGAGACCGTAAACAAGTATTTTTGAGTTTTTTTGTTTGCGAATTGGGGGTTCCTCAACTACTTTCTTTTCGAAGATCTCATCAACCTCAACTTTTTCAACTTTTTTCGCGGCGGTTTTTTTCTTCTTGGGCATATTTCATTATGCCCGGATTCTAAATAAAGAGTCAAGAGCAAAGAGAAAAGGTACCAGAAGTATCAGAAGTATCAAGGGTATCAAAAGCTAATTTCCATTTTCCATTTAATTAACCAATTGATAAATAATCAATTTTAAAACCAATTTAAAACTTGTAATTTTAAGTTTGAAATTTAATTGGAACTTGGAATTTGGTGCTTGAAAATTATCTCAGACTACCCTATCCCTTGGATACGCTGGTTCACTTCATTTACACCAACGTATCCATATTCGTAATCAATTTTAA
>DASZRG010000028.1:0-27414 GCA_035549295.1 Patescibacteria group bacterium | reverse complement strand
CAAAGAGCATACCTGGCCTTGCTCGATCCTGTTGTAACCCAAAGCTCATTAAACCATCGGCTCCTTTTGACCCTATCGAATAGCTTGAATTGTCGGTCGAATCGGTGTTTTCTGCAGTCATAATTTGGATTTTATGAGAATAATAAGACTTAAGCAAGAGGGGTTGCGAGAAACTCATTTTTCTGGCAGAATTTGAGAGTGAGGAATCTTCTGATACTAATCGTATTTGCAGCTGCCGCATATTTTTTCAGAGCACAAATCGCTAATTTAATATTTGTCTCGCCGTGCGACACTCCAATCACTTACAAAATTGGAGACATAGATCAGCGATTTAACATTTCAAGACAAGACTTTTCAAACGATATAAAAGAAGCGGCATATATCTGGGATCAGCAAGAACATAAAGATTTATTCGAGGAGAATGCTGATGGTGAACTAACAATAAGCATGGTCTATGACAGCCGACAAACCTTATCAAATACAATAAATGACCTCGGGCAAAAGCTGGACCAGGAGAAAAACAGCCTGGACCCAAAAGAGGCGCAATACAAATCACTGAGCGCAGATTTTAAAACGCGACTCTCAAAATTGAACTCTGATATCGACTATTGGAATTCAAAAGGAGGTGCGCCGGAAGATGAATACCAAAAACTCGTCACAGAACAACAAAGCTTGCAAGCTGAGGCTAAACAACTCAATACCCTGGCAAAAGAGCTCAATATTTCGGCAGATGAATACAATGCTCAAGTTGGACAACTCAACCAAACTGTCCAAACATTTAATACTGCTATCAAATCAAAACCTGAGGAAGGACTCTACTCTGGCGTTGATAGTACAATAACAATTTATTTTAACAATGGGAAGACAGAATTAGTCCACACTTTAGCGCACGAACTCGGACATGCACTCGGCATGGACCACGTTGCCAACAATACCGCCATCATGTATTCACAAACGAACAACTCGATCACCCCTGCACCTGAGGACATCGCCCAACTTAACTCTCTTTGTCAGAAAGAATTTTTTGGAGAGATTTTAGCTCGCAAAATCGTCAACGAAATTGCCAGATTCAAGGCGCAACACGCCAATCAGTGAAACAGTAAATATTCGAGCAAGTAGTATGTAGCAAGTTAACGGGTTTGCGAGTTAGCGTGTTAACGAGTTTTCATTATTCTTTATTCATGGAGTTAGCTCTTGATACTTTTGATACCCATGATACTCCTGATACTTTCCGATAAATTACTACGCTCGATTACATTGATCTTTGATTTTGCAAGTGATACGCTTAATGTGCCATGCCAAAGGATGATGCCCATTCCACAAAGGCAACTGTCGAGAAAATTATTGATAAAACCATCCACTACAACAACGCGGATGATGACCTGGTAGATATTCATGTTGGAAATCCTCTTCACAAAATTGTCTTGCTTCTTGAGGAAATAAAAAAGCAAAAAGCATTTTCATTTACGCTCAAAGGTTCTCTTGGAATTGCAGGTGTTGCTTTGGCGATTGGTCTCTTTGGGGTGCTCGGCGGTGGGCAAATACTATGCGAAAAGGGGACACAAACACTAACTGGAAAAATACAGGTTCTAAATTACATGGATTATGAAAAATCAGACATTCCTTTCATCGGAGATTACATAGATCTTGTTACCAAACCAGCTATGCACAACAGAGCGGTACTCATACGTGACGACGAAACAACCGTGAGAATACCCTATGACCGACATCTTCCTGATTTGAGGCAATATGTATATCTTAAGACTCTTGTAACTGGCGCCTATAACTCCTGCGACCAGACTATTACTCTCTCCGATCCCGCCAGCATAGAGGTACTTGAGAATTAGTAGGTAGACTGATAATCAGTGCGCAAGCCAATGCGGCCTGCGCACACTTCAACACCCTCAATTTGCTAGTCGTGGGCTTGTTGATTACCGTTATTCAAATTCCCTGATACAGTAAGAACTGCTGCATTACTCGAATCTTTGATAACTATTGCTGCAGTATCATTCTTGCCCGGTTCTCCTGCATCGACAAAAGTCCATGTTGCCGTATACCCTGCAACTCCGTTCAAAGTTCCGGAACCGGTCCCTTTGTATGTATCGAAGCTTGCCGCCGGATGACCTTGATTTATCAATGGATCATCAGTACACGAAGCTGATGCTAGCGAGGTGAGGTGGAAATTATTTCCTTTACCCCAGTTGATTTCAAGGTTGCTTGAACCTTTTGCGCTATCACAATAAAGCGTAAATCCATGAGTGACACGAGTTTTGTCGGCAGTAAATACACTACCTCCCCCTGTCATTCTTCCAGTTGTCGAACATGAAAGTCCTTGAGCCTGTACTCCATCGACATCATATCCGTCAGCAACAAGATTTGTGAAGTCTGCCTTATTGCTAGTATCTGTAATCCTCACATACTTTCCGCAAGCAACTTGGCTTGGGAGCGGAACCGTTCCATCCTGAGATACTGTTCCTGCTGTATACCAGTGAGTTCCATCTTGCGATACCTCAACCAATGCTGTTTCATTTGGATATGGATTATTAGTAGCCTCAACTACAAATGCACCCGATGAGATGCCATTTACAAATCCTAAAGTAATTGTTCCACCAAATCCCAATGAATAGAAGTGACCTTCAACTGTATCATTCTCTGCAACTCCTAGTGCCGAAGTTGCATCTGATCTTATTGCTGGTACTGCACTTCCGTCATTTCTTAGTCCTTGGGTCGTAGCCACAACACTATCTGCCCATGGCCCTAGACCATCGGGCGATGCAGCTTTTGCAACTGCAACGAATGCTGTTAGAACGATGACCAAGCCCATCACTGTTCCTAATATTTTCTTCATATATTCACCTCCCTTCACTCATTTATTTCCACAAAATATTTCAATATTTTATGTTCTGTGCACGAAGTATATCTATGAAAAATGTAATAAGTTCGCGATAAGGATGAGTGAGGGGCAGCTAAGCTCTGGGCAACCAACTCAATGCTTTTTAGTGCTGATCTGAATCTTTGGTGTAGGTGTTGGCTTGGCGTTTATTATGACTTTATTCTTTGAACCAGCACCATTACCTGAAATATTTACATTGGTGCTGCCTCCTGTTCCGGAGCCGGCCGGGCAGCAAGCTCCGTTGTTCACGTTAATATTGTTTCCACCTATTACTGATACGTTTGTCGATGTGTTGGTGCTACCAGTATTAATATTGTTTGAGCCGCCGGTGTTGCCGGATGACTTGTTACCACCCGTGTTGCTGCCTGTTATGATAGTTGTGTTGGCGACTGTAGTGTTGCTTTGGTTCACGATCGATGTTCCACTGCAACATGTACTACAAGCTGAAGGTGGTGTTGGGGTTGGAGTAATAGTTGGGGTTATGGTAGGAGTGGGAGTCGGGACTGTGCATGGGTCACCCGTTGCCTTCACGCCATCGACATCATATCCATCTGCTGTTGGATCTGAAAAGTTTGCTGGATCACTTGTATCTGTAATTCTGACATATTTTGCACATGTTAGATTCTCTGGTTTTGACACTGTACCATCAGCAACAACATTTCCAGCTGGATACCACGTCACACCGTCCTGCGACATCTCGACCTTTGCAGTCTCATCTGGGTAACCAGGATTAGTCGCCTCAACTACCATAGATCCAGACGAAATACCGTTGTCAAATCCCAGAGCGATACTTCCGCCAAAACCTAATGAATAGAAATGTCCCTCGACTGTATCGTCCTCTGCGACACCGAGTGCTGCTGTTGGATCAGATCTCGTTGGTGGGACTGGATCACCATTTTTCATGAGTCCCTGACTTGCTGAAAGTACAGTATCTGCCCAAGGGCCGTTTCCATCAGGTGCCGCTGCAGAAACGACACCGGCAATTATAAAAAGGGGTAAAATTACAAGAAGAGTTGCAATTAGAATTTTGTTTAACTGGGCAGTCATTCTGCAATAACTTTACTCCCCCACAATTGATAAGTCAACTGCGACGAATGGTATACAAGTGGATCAAGTTTGGGCCGTGAGATCAATATAATCTAACTGCCAAGATCAGATCTTGGCGCAGCAAATATACTCGCGCTTGACATGAATACAATACAATAATATTGTAGTTTTATGGCGTCAAAAAACAGTATAAAACCTTATATAGAAAATGGTTATTATCATCTTTACAATCGCGGCGTAAATAAGAGACTTATTTTTAGAGATAAAAAAGACTGCATAGTATTTCAAAGATATTTAAAACAATACTTATCTCCAATAGAAGAGCTTAAAAAACTTGAAAACCATGCTGATCGATTAAATAGATTAGTTAAAGCCAACATGCATGGTGAGATCGAACTTCTCGCATTTGCTTTAATGCCAAATCATATCCATTTACTAGTAAAGCAATTAGAGCCGGACGGAATTGTAAAATTTATGCGCAAATTATGTGTTTCATATTCGATGTATTTCAATAGAAAATATAAAAGGGTCGGCCATCTCTTTCAAGATAGATACAAAGGCGTAATAGTCTTGGATGATAATTATCTTTTACATTTAAGCAGATACATTCACCTTAATCCAACAAAGATTCAAATAAATGAAATAAATTTTAACGAATTCACGAGTTATCCCTACTATTTAGGGCTTAAGGAAGCCAAATGGTTGGAAACTGATTTTATACATAGTTATTTTATGAAAAATAAAATCGGAAACTATAAAGGTTCCTATAAGAAGTTTGTCGAAGACTATAAAGCTGATACGACAGTAGCTGAACAAATGTTAATCGGCTTAACTCTTGAAGACTAGCTCCAATACTGGCATGCCAAGATCAGATCTTGGCATGCGTAAATTATGCCTAAGAAAAATTGATGCAGGAATATTCGTGCTTACGAATTTACTTCATTTTAGCCTTGCCAAGATCTGATCTTGGCAACTCAACTTGGCAAGGGTGGAGATATTTTGCTGAACCACTGTTTAACTGTTTTACTGGTACACTACCTAACTGATTTATGGATTGAGTGCTGAACTGACTTGCGAGTTGCGCTCAAATACAAGTACTTCTGGACTCGTATAGACTTTGACGAAATATTTATATAGTCTTCCTCGCAAATAATTGTTTGTATAAATCCCTTTCCAAACTGCGTCATTCTGCTGAATTACTATCCATTGGGCATATTTCTCTGGGGCCTGCATAGACTCATCCCAATACGGTTTATTTCCAACATATATAACATCCTGCATTGGAATGCCGCTGCCAATGATACTAACTGACCTCGCATAGTCATCCATAAGCACCAATCCTCCATCGTAGTGGCTCTTCATCCACGTCTCAACCCCAGTTCTTTTCGCAGATGATAAACCATTAATTCCATCAGCAAGAGTAACAATTTTTGAATATCCGCTAGCATATAAACCGAATTGAACTATGGCTAAAAATAACAGCAGTAACTTCCCATTAAACTTAATGTCTTGGAATAAGTAACCAACAAATATAGCAACTCCCGGCAGCATTAATATACCGTATCTAACATTAAATAGTCTCCACTCATACGAAGCAGGTGTTAACTCTGGAATAAAGATGACAGACTGTCCTAGAAATAACGAAATGACATTGAAAATAAAAGGTATCATCAGCACTATCGAAACAACAAAAGCCAAGGCATTTCTTTTTTTAATCAGGTAATATCCCGATCCAACGAGTGCTATATCAAAAAATACAACTCCAACATTCGCCATGGTGTCAACATAGTAATATCCAAAAGCGACTGGAAGATTGTGCATAGCGGGAAGTTCATTTCTCTTGAGCCACGCTTGCTGCTGAACCTCGGCAGAATATTGACTATCCTTGAAATAAAAGGGATCACCAAGAATAAGACCATCCCATGCAAACCATCCTACTATTCCCAAAAAAGCAAGAGTTGCAAATAGCACCGTGAGTCCCTGTAGCTTTGTGAAGTTTTTGCGCGTTAAATAAAGCTTATGCTTGATAATACTTAAAACACCCTTAACTTTGCCAGCTTTTTCAATCACTGATGAGTACTTATCGTAAGGCAGATATATAGCGGGAATGAGAGCTGCTTCAACGAGTACAAGGAACCATCCATCATATCGACTGATACTCGCGCAAAACCCAAAAAAGGATGCGAGAAGCAAATATTTAACTTCACGTCCCGACTCGAGAACGTCAATTTCTTCTTTGTGTTTGCCGCGCAGTGCAACTCGCGCAAATCTTATAAAGTAGTAAGAAGACAAAACAAAGAAGCATATAAGAACCGGCTCTGTCATAGGAGTTGACTGGAGGTAAAGCATATTGGGATTGGTGACAAAAACTAGAAAAGCCACAAATCCTGCAAATCGATTTTTAGTCAGAAAATAACCTAACTTATATATAAAAATTGACGCGACGATAAATGAAATACCAGACACGATCGATCCTGCAAGACCGGTTCTATAGAGAAACTCTATTTTGACAAACGGGATCATTAGAAGATGAGGGAGTGGAAGCCAAATACCACCGAGCTGTGCAAAACCTGGCGTAAGACTATCCACTACTCTTTTTGGGATATTTAAATGTGACTCTGCGTCTCCATAAGCGACGATAAAGCCGTGAGCAAGAGACAATATAGTAGTCTCAATACTCAAGAAAACAGCAAGCACTAAAACTGCATCTATAAGGTAAGGACTCTGCGCAAGCGCCTTAACTTGCTCAATAAAATTCTTGCTAATTTTTATTTCCATTTGAAATTCCCTTCCACTTTCTCTCCTTTGAATAAAGGAAATATAAATAACAGTATGAAGGCTAAAACGACCAGAATTATCAGAATAAATTCGTAGTATTGTAACAAGCTCCAATTTTGACGGAAGAAGTTATTGTACATAAAACTTCCTGTTTGTCCCCGACTCAGATAGTCTATATTGAAGGCGTACCCATATTTCATTTTCAGATAAACGGCTTCAACCTTTGGCGGAACAAGATTCGTGGTGAGTGAGCCAAGCAGCGAAATTCCTGACGATGCCGCGAAAAGCACAAATACCAACACCCGCATCAACCATTTTTTAGGGAAATGCTCTATGGCTATCCCAACAAAAAATGAAAGAGACGCCATAGCAGGAATAATATATCGCGGTCCATATGCCCACCCTCCCCACGGATCCGAAAAACTCGCATAGAAAAAAATATTTACAACTGCCAGTGCTATAAGCGTATTTATTTCAAAGGTCGTCTTTTTCAACGCATAAATTATCCCTAGTAGAGAAACTAAAAGTATTGGGCTGAAAATAAAAATCCCTTTATCTTGCGCTATCAAGAGTTCGTATGCGCCGGAAATAATTCTATCTTCGCTTAATAGCTCGAACGATGATGTTTTCTGGTTAATTTGCTCGAGTTGTTGAGTTGTCTTTCCTTGGGTGGTTGCGGCCGACGCATCATATCTTGGCAATATATTACTCAGCGTTTTCCAATTTCCAAATGTAACTTGGTTATAGTAAGCATGAAGAAAAACAAGAGCAAATAAAAAGACTGACGAAAAAACAATGGAAAGTTTTATTTTGAAACCATATTTGTCTCCCCTATCTAATACCTCTGTTGCCTTAAGAACAAAATAAACCATAACTGGAGCAAGCAATACTACGTTTGGATAGTCAACAAATGCCGAAATGCCATAGCTTACCCAAACGGGAATAGCCCATAAAAATGCTGACCGCTTGGAAATTGAAAACTTCCAAGCAGAATAGAATGCAAGTAATAGTAGAAATACAGTCATGCCGTGCTGATATATTGTTGCCGAATAACTCCAAGCTGTTGAAGCAAAACCAAAGACAATAGAATTAAATATCGATACGCCTTGCGATAGTCTTAAAGTATCTTTTGAAATTAGATATATTAGCACGAGAGATCCAATTGAAAATAACGACATCGAAAAATATGCTGCAACCTGTGCCAAATTATACTTATGGCCAAACTCATAAAATGGAATTATCCAAACAGATACTGCAGGTGGAAAATAACTGTAGAATTTACCGTGATATATACCGACATCGGGTGAGGCGAAATCTGCAAGATTTTTTGATAATTGAAACCTGTGATTGTCCATAAGAGACAATGTTGTCGCAAATGGAGATCTCTCGTGAGACGACTCAAAAGGCATAGTTGAGTCAGTTATATTTTTTGTTCCTGGCCGCGCGTCACCCCAAACTCCTCGTAAAGTCGCAAGATACATAACTATCCCAAAAATAACCAAAAATAATATTGCGAGAATTTTTTTTATCATAATGCGTATTGATTTAACATTTCAGCCCATCGCTTTCTCTCTTTACTACGAATCTCGTCTAGTGATTTTTCCATTTGAGATATCATGTGAATACGATTTTCCGATGCCTTCTTAAGCAATAAGTGTAATTTTTCATATGTGATGTCTCTAACTTTTATGCAATATTCGGCAACCCCAAGATCTGTTGCAATACCCTCTGTTTTATACTCATATGAAATTGCAACAAAAGGTGTACCCTGAATTGCGGCCAATATATTTGAGTGCATTCTCATCCCGAGCAGCAAATCAATTTCGCCGTAAATCTTAACGTCTTTCTCAAAATTTTTAATTCTCTTTATGGGCCTAACTTTTACATTTTCTTTTCTAAGTTTTTCAGCAATATCTAAAGTCAATTCAAAATCAAAATCCCCATATTCTGGGGCATCAACTTGAACGATTGGTAGAACTGTTAAATCCATACCTTTTGAAAATGCGACAATTGCATCAATAAAGTATTGCTCAAACTTTTCTTGTTCATTTTTGGAAAGCCATTTTCTGATCGTAAAACCCAAAATAAACTCATTATTCGCAACTACTCTCTTTGACTTTTTCATATCCAAGAACAACGCAAGATCAACGCTTTTAATAAGATTTTTAATCTTGTATTTTCCAAGAACTTCATGGGAATATTTCTCGCGAACTGCGACAAGATCAAAACCATGGAGGACATTCGCCGACAATCTCTCTTGCCATCTGTAGGCGAACGGGCCAAAACTAATTGGTGCAATAATCTTCTTTGCTCTACTCTTTTTGGCAAATTGAAAGAGAAGTAAATTCATGATTAGGTTGAGTGACTGAGTTAAGCCTTTTTGAGTTCTTAAATATCCTCCTCCAACAAAAACAATTAGATCAGCACTCTGATAATCAGCCACAATATTTTCCAGACCGTTTATCCTTAGGATCATCTTAAAATTGGAATATGCTAGATACGTCAACGAGGTGAGAACCAATCTATTCACCCTTGAGATCACCCTCCTGTCATCGAAGATAGTCCAATCATAGATCGTTGGACGAATCGTAAATTCTAATCCTTTAAGACCATATGACTTGTCCGAAGAATGAATTACAATATCCTCATTATCTTTTAATAACGATAAAAGCGCTTTTAGCATCGCGTGATCACCCATATTTTTAGGACCTCGAGCATTTGCAATTAACATTTTCATGAGCTTATGTTAAGATTTTTAGACGAATGAGCTGTGTGCCAAGTATTTTTTGCAAATACCCTATTGAATGGATTCAAACGAACCGCCAATGAAATTAGAACATAAGAACTAAAATAAACAGGATTTTTAACAAAAAACTCTAATGCAAATTTGATGATATGGAATGAAGGAATAGAATATTCTTCCATAACAAAACTTTCGTCAAAATATTTAGACATGATTTTAGGCCCATAGACAAATCTACCACTCTGCTTCATGTGATCTGCGAAGTTATCAGGAGATTTAAATAATATTTCAGCAGATTTCTGATAATGGAATTTATACCCCTTATTTTTACAAAGCAAATAACTATACGCATCCTCTGATAAAGAATCCTTCCAGTGAATGGTCTTTGCAAAATCACGACTGAAGGCACGTCCACCCCCTCGACACAAGAATAAGTTGTTTCCACTTTTCCAACTCTCAGCAATAAGATCCTTGAACTGTACGCTATAATTCAAAACATTTTCAGTAAACGTTCTCCCTTTGATTGGAGTTAATTTCGGACCGACCAAAACTACATTTTCATCTGAAAACGGCTTAAGAAGTCTTGAAATAAAATCTTTATTCTTAGGGAGAACATCTGCATTTAGCATGACTAAGACATCTCCCCTGAAAGACTTAATTATGGAGTTCTGAGCATTTCCCTGTCCGCGTCGCTTATGACTTACAATTAAATTGATTTTTCTGCTCTTGACAGACCTAACTTCGTCGACAGTTCTATCTGTAGAACCATCGGAAATTATTATAATCTCATAGAGCTTAAAGTTGTCCTCTTTTTGGGAAAGCAAAGACAACAGAAGTTTTTTAATATTTGCCTCTTCGTTGTATGCAGGAATTCCAATCGAAACCTTGTATTTTTTATTTGACATTTCTTACTGCCTCCTTTGTGCTTACTGCAACGTCCCAAATTGCAGTCATCTTTTTTTCATCCGACTTTGCCCGATTGTTAATCGCTTTGTTCACAAAAAAAATGAACGCACTATGAATGGGCATTTTTATAAATTGAATTGCAAGAAGTCTGTAAAGCAACACAGGTGGAACATGGTGCTCTCGCTCAACTATGTCTCCAAATACCCGCTTCAATCTATATTGAGCAGCAAGAAATCTTTTGTTTTGTTTTAGATGATCTGAGATGTTTGACGGAGAACGATACCAAACTACAGCCTCGTGTACATGTACGAATTTAAAACCATTTATAAGACAGGAATAATAAATATAAGAATCATTACCAATCATTTTGGGTGGTATCTGGATTTTTTTGTAGAGTTTTTTTGAAAGCGCTAAGATACTTCCTTGACAACCATATACATTGTTGCCCCCTTTAAACTTTACTTGGAGTTCTTTATACGGAACAAAACTTGAGTTAATACTTCTCTCAACAAATGTCTTACCAGGAATTGGAACTGGATTTCCACCGGTGAGTCCTACGTTTTTGTCGTTTATAAATGGGCGGATTAGGTATTCCAAAATATTTGCGCTTTTCATCACGACATCAGCATCGAAAAGAACTAATATTTCACTGGTTGATTTTCGGAACAGAACATTAAGCAATTCTGATTTACCTACTCTTTTTGAATTATCAAAAACAGTAATTCTTTTATCTTTAATAGACTTTACTATTGATACTGTACCGTCTGTACTCCCATCTGAAATAACAAGAATTTTTTCAATTTCAAAGCCCTTTTCTTTCTGCTTCAAAATCGACTTTAGAATATTTACGATATTTGATTCTTCGTTGTAAGCCGGGATTCCGATTGTAAGTTTTAAATTTTTATGCATATCTTCTTAAAATAAAAAAGTGATGGTAAGGAAGCTCACTAACTCTAAACTCATTTATCAATTCGAATCCAGAATTTGATATGACTTTTTTTAAACCATTGGAACTAAAACCTTTATAGCCTAGCTCCCAATAGTGCTGTCCATCAAATTTGTGAGTTCGAAAATCTAAATCTTGCGAAAACAATAATTTAATAGCCTTTAGATAAATGAATTTAAAACTCAAAGAAAGGGTTAAACTTGCATGAGGAACAGAAATAATAGAAAACTCAGCTATTTCTGAAATGTTCTTTAGACTTTTTTTAACATCTGGATATTTGATATGCTCGAGCACTTCACAGCAGATAACGCAATCGAACTTCTCGTTTGATTTAAGTTTTAAATCGGGTAATCCGCTAACATAATCCGGATTCAGTGTTTTATCGATATCCATTGTTTTGACATTCATGCCCATTTTTTTAAGAGTAACTGTCACAATTCCGTCACCTGGCCCAATCTCTAAGATTTTTAAAGATGGCTTATTTAGCAGCCTTGAAATCACTCTTACCTGATCAATCTGATGAAAGTAAGAAATCCATCTCTCGAGATGGGCGTAATTTTCAAAATCGTAATGTTCAGTTTTTACCTGTGTGTTGTAATTTTTCACTTTAAAAAATTATTTTTTCGTACTTTTCTGCGCTTTTGTTCCATTCAAAATTCGCGGCCCACTGTACTGAATTTTTAGAGAACTCTTCTCTAAGTGATTTATTGCCTATCACATGAAGTATCTTTTCTGAAAACTGATCCCAGTCACCGTACTCCACAAGATATCCAGTAGTAGGATTTTTAACCGAGTCGCGAAGTCCTGGGACGTCCGATGCAACAACAGGTGTACCACATGCATTTGCTTCAATAGTTGTGATACCCCACCCTTCTTTGAGTGAAGGATTTACTGCAACCCAAGCCTTTTGATACAGGGATATTTTCTCTTCCTCACTCACTCGTCCCAAAAACTTGATAGTATCACCGAGTCCCAGATCACGTGTAAGTTTCTCAAGTTTTCTTTTTTCTTCCCCGTCTCCTGCGATAACTATCTCTATGCTTGGAACTTCTTTGATAATTTTTTTAGCCGCATTTATCAGAACATCAACACTCTTGTAGTATTGGAGACGGCCAACGTATGCAACTAATGGCTTCTCGCTCTTTTTACTACCTGGCTTATAAGTCGTGAGATCAATACCAGGGGATACTATTTCGATGCCGGCTCGCCCGAGTCCAAGATCTAAAATTTCTTGTTTGCTGGACTCAGAAATTGTAATAAACTTCTTTTTCTTGTATGCCCATGGCATAAGCCTGTTCTCAAGAATTGATGCGAAAATAGCAAGAGGTCTTGGTAAAGTTCTGAAGAAAACTTCTTGATGCACATGGAACATGAGACAATATATTTTTTCACGAGCATATAAAGGAGTGAAAAATGGAATACCGTTTTGGCAGTCTAGAATGACATTGTATCTACCTCTAAAACGAGTTATGTAGTAGATAAAAGCCCAGAAATAGACTGTATAGAATCCACCGCGTCTTACAACATGAACTCCATCTACCGTTTCATTATGTTTTTCCGTACCATCATTACCACAAAAAAGTGTGACCGAGTAACCCATCTTCACCCAGCGCTTAGCAAGCTCATGCACATATACCTCCGCCCCACCTGCAAATTTATGCTTTGTATCTCGCCAATTAAATATCAGAACTCTTTTCTTTGACTCGTCAAACTGCGGGAGGGGCGAAAAAACATTGGCAAGATCTATCAGATTGCGCAGCATAAATCGCCCATTTTTCTGTACAACATGCAGCGCGGCAACCGCAATAAAGTTGAATAGACTTACATACCAAATAACACCAACTATATCTCCTATCCCAGCATGGTGAATAAAGATACCCGCTATCATAGCGCTCGACGATAAAAGCGATAATACCGAGAAACTATATTGGTGCCGAACTAAATGATAGGTGGTGAATGCGCTCGCCAACGTAAACAGTGCTATAGCCCCAGCATAAATCGGAATGAAAGGCAGAATGGGAATAACTTTCGGACCGAAGGCGATCGGCATAATCCATTCGCCAAGTATTCCAATACCTACATATGAGATGAGAACAAAGGAAATAGTTCCCCATATGAGTTTGTAAAAAGTCTTAATCGGATTTTTGTGCTCCCCAAGATCTCGGCTTACATAGACAAGGATTAGTCCATTAAATAGAGAGCCGAAGAAAAATATCATTTTTCCAGCGAGTGATAAAAGCGAATATTCACCGGCTAGTGATGGAAGTAAGTAATGCTTAACTAAGATCAGATCAAGAGTCAGAAATCCGCTGGTTGAAAGTCCTGTTATTGCAGATGCAACAAAGAATTTGCGCGGGAAAGTATATATTTTCTTGTCACTTTTTATTTTCTTACTAGAAATGCCATTGAGAACTAAAAGCATTGAATACGATGTGAGGAGCGACAAGGGAATCGCAAGATATGTAAAGCTTCCATTTCCAGTCGAGACCAAAATGATTGCATAAATTAGCTTTGAAAGTGATTCGACAACGACAGCGGCTGATACTTCCAAAAAGTGAATATTTCCCATCAAAAATCCCTTGAGCACAGTACTATTGATAAACAAGAAAAATACCGGAGTAAATAGAATTAAGCTTCGTATATCACCGATGTTGAAAAACTTCGCCGACAAGGGAATCGCTGCCACCCAAAGAATCATCAGTGCAACAGAAACCAGAATTGATGTGCGTTTGTTGGAATTGAAGAATGACAGACCGGCCGACTTGCTAACATTTGTTATCAAGTATGCGATTCGATGGTTGACCGACGACCCATACGCATTTATAAAAATGCCGGACAATAAAACCAATGTGTTGATAAATGTGAGAAGTCCGAAATCAACTACTGTTAAAACGCGTCCAAGATAAGCGTTGAAAACAAAATTGATAAAATTCGAAAGTATATTTGCGAATATAAAAAGCGATCCCCCAGATAATAGTTGTCTAATGTTTAATTTCATAATTAATTCGCTCACCCTCACCTTAGTCCTCTCCCCTCAAGGGAGAGGAAAAACAAGGTTTTTTTATAAGAACCACGACAGACCACTTCTATTCCTTTCTAAAGCCGAATTCTTTTCTTGATTTTGTCGTAGATAAAGTCTCTAGCTCTACAGTTGCAAAATTACCAACTTGCTCTATCGGAGCTTGCTGAATTTTTTCATCTTGAATTATTGGCTCGACGTTTTTGAGGTGAAGTCCGTGTCTGGTCTTCGACCAATAGTGGGGTTCGACAATAAGCTTGTACATCGAGACATATGAAGCAGCACTCATAGCAAGCCAATAGAATGGAACGAGAAATGAATAATTAACAAGGTTATAATATTTGCGCTTCGCACAGCCTATCATGTAGTAGTAAAAATACATGAAGTTGCCACAAACCATACAGAGAATACCCATATAAAAAACAGGCGCTGGGAAGAACGACTCTATGATTGGTCCCATTGTTGCGCGGAAAGCAAAATAAGAAATTGTTAGTATCCACATGAGAGGATTGATCATCATTGATAGAACTTTTCCGCCAATGATGAGCTGGAAAGTTATGAAATGCGGCTCTTCAGAATTGTCACTAAACGATGAGGGGCTCCTCATATGAACTAGATATGTCTGGATATACCCTTTTATCCAGCGAGTACGCTGTGCGAACCAGTTAAGTGCGTCAGAGTTTGCTTCCTCATACGTTGTCGAATCGACAATTGCCGTAAGGTATCCCTTTTTAACGAGTCTCATTCCAAGATCGGCGTCCTCTGTAACATTGAACGCGTCCCACCCCTTCACCTCGCGAATATCAGCAAGCCTGAAATGGTTGGATGTCCCACCAAGCGGAATCGGTGCATTAATAGACTGAAGTCCTGTCAAAACGAGATCAAACCAAAGAGAATACTCTGCACTAAAAACACGCGTGAGAATATTTTGGTGAGGATTGTAAAAGTTGAGCTTTGCCTGAACACATTTGACTCTGTTTGAAGATTTGTTAAACACTAAGAGAACTTTTTTGAGCTGGTCCGGCTCTGGAACGTCCTCAGCATCATATATAACTATGTACTCTCCTCTTGCTTTTGTAATACCATAGTTGAGCGCTTTTGGCTTGGTCTTGGGCTTTGAATCTGGAACAACAACGATTTCGAAATTGCGAGGCAGATTCATCCGCCTTGCTGCATCAATCGTCGACGTATCGTCCTCTTCGAGTAAAAGCATAATTTGCAATTTGTCCTTGGGGTAGTCAAGATTGTGCATCGCGTTAACAAATTGAGGAATCACGTTGGCTTCTTTGTACAATGGGCAAAGAACTGTGTAGATAGGTAGATAATTTACGTTCATGTTATCCACTTCTTCCTGGGTAATTTGTACTTCTGGGGGCTTGGCAAAACTGCGAATAATAAGAAAGAGGTTGAAAAGCAAATCTGCAAAATAGATAGCGGTCAGTACCGCAACCACTCCGATAAGAGTTGACTTCCAAGACAACACAAAGCAAACGACTAGCGTAAACAATCCAACAATGAAAAGGGCCAACTGAAAACGTGACATTCTAAAGTATGCGCTTTCATCATTTGGCAAATCAGAATGGTGAATATATTCGACACCCTTGTGGTAAAAACCGCGCCCCTTGGTCTGCTCCTCAAACATGTCAAATTTGTGAATCTTGTTATCCATAAATTATTGCGTCGCGTGACGCCTTAGAAAACGATTGAATTCGTGAAGTTCTATTCTGTAATTTCGACCAAGTCTGACGGCGGGGATTTGACCATTTTTAACATATTCGTAGATAGTCGCGGGGTTAACTTTTAGAAGTTGGGCAATTTCTTTGACTGTTTTATATTCTTTATGTGCCATCTATATTTTTTTATGTCCTCCTTTATTTGTGATCAATTAAAATCAATCCATATCAATCGAGATCAACTACTATATCACACCATAGCAGCTATTGGAATACCCGAAGAGAATGTCAAAGGATACTAAGCAAAGATAAGTTCTAGAAGATGACTACAATTCAGTATACAAAATTATTAAACTTATGGCAAATATAATTTGAATAGATGCCAATTAACAGAAATTAAATAATTTGTAAGAGTTGTAAAATAAAATAATCATGTTTGATTATTTTGGATATATTTTTGATATATTGATTCGCAATTTTTCACGTCATATAAGTAATTAATTGATTTTTATTGCAAACAATAATTAACAATTCTCTATAAATCTTGCCCACTTATAGAGAGCCCTTTCCATTGAAACTAAATTTTTGAATTAAGTAGGTTCTAGTTATTAGGTAGCGTATATTCCTGCCCAAGGTTATATAAATCAGCTTTAGGCAGAAGCTGATTTTTTTGTGGATAGGCAGTCCACAAGGATGCGTGTCAAATGAAGTGTGACCCTCATCCCCCTAGGCAGAAATAATAGTTGTTGATGAACATTAAGCGAATCAACAAACTCCACGATTTTGGCTCGTACCAAAATCAGATAGGGGGTGTATTTAAATATGAATAGAAAAATTGCTTTAAGTGGACTTTCAATTGTAACTGCACTTGTAATGCTCGGAGGCGCCGCCTTCGCTGCATTCACAGCTCAAGCAACAGCTACAGGAAACACATTTTCAACAACTAACCCAAATTTGTTGATCAACGTTAACAACGCTGGCGAAGGAAATCCAGTAACCGGTGCTAGCGTTACAGGTCTAATTCCGGGAGTTGCAGGACCAGTTCAAACATTTGTACTTCACAATACGGACACAGATGCTGGAGCAGACCTTCCTGTAACAATGCAGCTTGTTGTTAATGCAGGCAACACTTTACCTGGCAGCGACTTAGACATCACTGTCAACTGTGGTGCAGGTGATATAACACACACTTACGCTGATTGGATATCGACGGGATTCAGCATTGGAACGGTTACCGCGGGTAACACATTATCATGTTCAATGACTCCTACATTACATGCTGGCGTAAGCAATGGAGATGCGGGAACGAGTGCAAAGTTTGATGCAGTCTTTACCGGTACTCTTGGCTCATAACAATTGGATTAGTTGGTAGTGAGGGACTGCCTTTCTCACTACCAACACCAGTTGGTTAGATAAATAACAGGCTATGAAAAAAATAGTTAAATACAAAAAAATCATTTCTACTCCTCTACAGATTATGTTTTTCATAACGATATTCTTGATCGGTTTTACATTAGTAACCTCACGCTTCGGAATAATCGACATACATTCCTATACTGTTGTTACGGGAAGTATGAGGCCAAAACTGCCCATTGGAAGTGTCGTCTTTACTATCCCGGCAAAAAATTATGAGGTCGGAAATATCATTACATTTAGACGCGGCAACATAAGCGTAACCCACAGAATCGTCGATATAAAAAACGGCAGATATGTTACAAAGGGTGATGCGAACAATGCAGCCGACCCTCAGATGGTTGTGAAGGAAAATATAGTTGGTCGCGATTTTCTTATCATCCCCTATCTTGGAAAATTCACTAATTTTCTTAAGACTATCCCAGGCTTTATATTATTCTTGGGAATCCCAATTTTATTACACGTATTTTTAGAAGCGAAAATTATTAAAGAAGAATGGGAACGCGAAATTGAGAAAAAAGTTTTGCAAAAACACCAAATTAACTCGCCATATGAACAAGCAGTATAAATTCTTATTACTAACAATCGTACCCTTCTTATTAATATTATTTGTATCCCAGACTTTTGCTAAATTTACAACTGCTGCGAGAGCGACTCATAACACTTTTTCAACCGCGTCGGTTTTTGCGAGTCCCACACCAAGCGTAACACCAACACCCTCCGTTACAAATACACCTACTCCGACTCCCTCACCGACAGCGACTCCAACACCAACCATAACCCCTACCCCATCTGTCTCACCAACGCCAACTGGAACATGCAACTCAAATGTAAATATATCAGGGAATGGCGACGGGTCAAACAATAATGTCACAACCTTGTGCGATAATTCAAATACTGTTAACCAAACCAGCAATACCACATCGTCTACCACTGTAACGACGACTTCCAACACCGGTGGAAATACGTCAAACAATAATACAAATTCCACAACAACTGTTACCACTGGAAGTACTACGACGACTACAACTGTGACAACGACCGGGGGAACGAATGTAAACCGATAGACGAATAAGAAATATAGAAGAATGAATAAGGAAGAAAGAATAATGAGAATGAGAAACAAGAATTTCTGGGGTTGGCACTTGGTGGTTGGTAGTTAGTTTTTTTTAACTAAACGCTAACAGCTAAATGCTTGTATCCTACTCTGATTCTCTTGGGGGCCAGGGTGGATTCTCGCGGCCGGGGCCGTATTGAGAGAGGTCAGCGCCTGCGCGATCGAGCTCGCGCAGTAAGTACGGCACAATTATAACACTCATGCCAAGCTGAATAGAAATTTTTGACCATCTTGATGAGCCAACAGTCTCAGGATCAGTCGATTCTTGCTTCCAAGACAGAAGCTGTTCACCGATAAGATGATCGTACCAATCAAGATCTGCCTCTGAAGCTTTTCTTCCGGCTATACCATCCCTAATTCTCCAATAAGCTTCTCCAGCATAATATTTAGACAAATTTTCATGCACTATACTGTTGGGAAGTAGATCATACGTACTTGCCACCGTATAGTCATATAGCGGCGTGTATGCAGCAGGTACTTTTCTATCCTCAATTCTACCGATAAGCTTCAGAAGCTGCATATTTCCTAACATTTTTATCTCATCGTAAATATCATTCGTAAAATCGACCAAACCAGACCTATGCATTTCTGACAGCTCTACATAATCATGCAAATCCGGATCAATTTCTGCCCGGCGAAAATCGCCTGTAAAAACTAGATCATTTCGCACATGCCTCCTTGCGTCCTGCTCAGAAACTCTTAATAAACCTAAATTTTCCATTCGCGATATTATAGGTTAAATATCTAATTAAATAAAGACTCACGTTAACCTCATATAGCCATCAGATTAATAGTGTATAATACCTACTCTTATGACAGCTGAAAATTGCGAACGACATGATAATTTGGGAGTTGGTCGTGAAGGACAGGGAGTAAGGATGTTCCCGGACGGCGCAAGTGGATTTTTTGTAGATATCGCAACACGCGAACAACCTCAAGGGTCCTGGACAAGGCTAGCCTTTGGTAGGACTCAATATGAACAGGCAATACCAATTATCGCGGCAACTTATCACGCAGAAGATGACAAAATTATTACAACTAGGATGAAATTAAGCGTAGAGGAAGCAACAATTTTCAATGAAGAATTCAACAGAAGTCTACATAGTTATGGTTCTGCTCTGTCTCAACTAAGGATGGATGGATCAGAAATAGTCGAGGAGTTCCGTATGCTGATCAAGGAATTTCTTCCACGACCTGTAAAAAAAATCGTTTATATACCAAGTGATAATAGAACTCATACGCAAGACTTGAATATGGGTCACCCCCGAGCTTATTCAGCTAGAAGAATTTAGAGCGATAAGGTATCAAGAACACGATTGAAAAATGACTGGCTGTTGCCCTCAACTTGACCAGTAGTTGCAGACACTGTCACGTCCTTTGAGACTTTTATAGGTATAATTCCGAAGAATTTTTTATCCTCGGTTCCTTTTATCTGATATACAGGCTGACCGTTGCTTTGAGATAACGTTATTGGATCAGCGGTCTTTGTACCGTCTGATACCTGACTAAATATTTTCCTTGAGATTAGACTTTTTACTACATTATCAGGAAGAACTGTTATTTCCTGTTGACCCGCGGGTGTATCTATATACAAAGTGTTGCTTGAGAAGTCGATTGAGACAGGAAATGTTGTTTTGGCGGATGTTCCAGACTGTGAGAGGACGAATTTACCTCCATCTGTTGCAATACCTATACCATTTGCGTCGAGTCTTTTTTCAATTTGCGGAAGCGCTGACTCTTGATCGATTTCCGTCTCCTGACCATCGCTATTTTGGGCTTTGAGGACCATTTGGCCATCTTGAAAATCAAATTTTGTCTTAAAACCTTGAGAGGCAAGATCAAATTGTACACCACCATCAGCTGGTGCGGCAAAAATACCACCGCCCTGGTTGAGATTTAGAGGTGTCCTTTCAATTCCCGAGCCAGACGCAGCCTGACCTGGTCTGCCAGGATTTTGGCCTATCTCTGAAATCCCAACATGCTGTCCATTCATGCCCGCCTCACCTACACCGCGCGGCTCATGTCCTGCTTGCTGCTGTCCCGACTCTGGGCCTTGCTGTGGACCACCCATTTGCGCTTGCCCACCACCTCGAGGCGGAAATGGGGCATGATCTCCGTTTGGCTGCTCGTTGAGGTTAGTCCCAAGTGAAGGACTGCCTGTATTATTTTGCTGCGGACCCCCGATCTCAGGTTTTGGCGCACCAATTGATGTGCTTTCACCAAGCACCTGTGTACCTCTGGCAAGAATCGGACTCAAAAATTGAACTCCTACGTATGTGACAATTGCAACTGATGAGAGAAAAATAATGATGCGTTTGAAAACTACAGAATTTTTTCCGTACTTAACTATTTTCTTTTTACTTTTCTTCGAGGAAGATCGCATTATAAATTCTTATACTAAGATTGCTTCACCTTCGACAAGCTCAGGTTCGCAATGACAAAATATGTCTTATTTAGTATGAATTAAAATCTGATCTGAAGTCAAGAGGATTACGAGTTGCGCTCTAAAAATTTCTCCATTGCGTCGAGTTGGCGCATCCATTGTGGCTTATAGATTTCGAGATGACGATATGCATCTTTTAGAGGTTGCGGATGGAATTTGATGATATGCTCTCGACCCATTTTTTGGCGCCTGATAAGCTTTGCTTTCTCAAGGACTTTTAGATGTTTTGAAACAGCAACGAGCGACATCCTGAATGGCGCTTTTATCTCACCAACTGTCATGTCACGGACCGATAACATCTCGATAATTTTGCGGCGCGTGGGATCTGATAGGGATGAAAAAATATTGTCCAAATTGGAGTTACCGAGCGCCTGACTCTTAACCATGCGGTTTATGATATCAGAGCGGCATATGGGTGTAAAGTATCAAGGGTTAACGAGTTAACGTGTTTTGCGTGTTAACGGGTTGATTATTTTATTGTTACTTCGTTGAGTTTTTTTTGACCTGTTGCCTTGTGGGCCGCCGCTGCTTTGCCGAACCCCCGCACAACTCTCTCGACAAGTGCAATTACGTCTTCACCTACAGATAAATTTGGATCCAGATTTTGAATGCCGTTTATTCTAAGAATGGAGTTCTGGAGATTTTTTTCTGCTGTCTTAAGATCTCTTGAAAATGTAGGTTGACCTCTTTCTATTCCAAATGCAGAACTCACTAAAACATCTGTATCGTAGTCGCGCTCTTGTGCAACCGGTTTGTTTCTTACGTCTCGAACGTCTTGTCTCGCCTCTTCTAAAAGAATGCCTGCTTCGACAAGTGCCACTTCACGATCTCCTGATCTAAGTCTTTTTGGTAAATCCATATGACTTACTTCGCCTTCTCGCAAAATTTCTCCTGCAATCAAATAACCTGACGCTTCGGAAACCTTGTCATTTAAATCTGGTTCTGTCTCTTTTGTCATATAAAATCAACTATTCACAGAGTATGAATTCTAGACCAAAACTCAAAATTACACAAGCCTGTTTGGGAATAATGAATAAGGAATAAAGAAGAATGAATGAAGTTTTGAGTTTTTAGTATTAAGTTATCTGCTTAATGACTGGTGTTCGCGTGCGTTTGCGATTGTCTGCATGCGATATGGCATGATAACTGCAAGCGCTCCGATTTTTACTAAACCCATTTGATGACTGTCTAAATTGGTATCAGAAAATGACCTTCTAATCCTTGTATCAAACATTCCCTCTGAATCTTCAACGAAAGGTTCTAGTTTATTGGAGTCAAATACGGAATTTAAGTTAATTGGATCTGCTTCAAATGCATCCGATATAGCATCTAGACCTTTGTTGACACTTTTTCTTGAGAGATTAATGCGTCTTCTATTGTCACCGACCATATCATACCCATATGCCATACCATATTTTACGAGCTTGCGAGATTCGAGTGAGAAATCTTGAAGAAATAATTTTAAGTTACTGTATAAAAACCGATGTTCTCTTTTAATCTCAGAAAAAACTACAGAAGAATAATCGGTTACAGGATGCTCGATAAGCATTTCGAATTCTAAAGGTGGGGTATCATCCTCTTCCTCCGACTCAATGGATGCGTCATAAGCTGAGTTAGAATAATTTTGGTCTAAAGACCCTGAAAAAAAACTTAAACGGTTATCTGCACGCTTGTGATCTTCGTAGCCTATTCTAAAGCCAGATTCAATCATCGATTTTATAATTTCTTTGTTTGAGATTGCTTCTTTGCACTTCGCCAAGTAAACTTGGCTCGCTCGCAATAACAACTCTTAAATAATCGTATAAATAAACGGCGCTACACCTGTTGCTGATGCAAATATAATGAGCGCTCCAAAGATGAGAAGAATAACTATGAATGGAATAAGAAACCATAGCTTGTTCTTCCATAAATATGAAAGGAGGTCGCCCATTTCGCCGCCACGAGTCGAGACATTTTTTACAACATTCATTGCGTATTCGATTATATATTACCTAACGGATTTCGCGCAAGATAGCGCTACCCTAATTTACCCGAATGCTAACGAATATACCCGAATATTTGGTTTGATATTAAGCATATTGTCATTCTGAACTTGCTTGCACTGGAAGCGACAGCTTTCACGTGATTCAGAATCTCGTCGAGGTCCTGAAATAAATTCAGGACGACAAGTATTTTTTGTTGCACATATTGGGAAGGTTACGCTTAAAATCTAAATACTATTCGGAATTTATCCGGGCAATTCGGGTACATTCGTGAAGTACAATGCTAAAATATTCTACAAGTCCTCCTTGCGAATTATGCAGTTTTCGAGGGCGAGGATATCAAGTCCTGATGCTTTAAATGTCTTAAGCGCATCCTCTGGCGAATTCACAACCGGCTCGCCTTTTAAATTGAAAGATGTATTCATAAGAACATATACTCCTGTCTTTTTACCGAATTCATTTATGAGGTCGTAGTATCTAGAGTTCTGATCTCTATTTATTATCTGAACGCGACCTGACCCATCAACATGAGTCACTGCCGGAATGACTTTTTTCTTACTATTTTTAACTGGAAAAACTGCGAGCATAAAACGTGTTAAGTTCTGGTGTTCAAGCTTTCCAACTTCAAAATACTCAGCAATTTTTTCTTCAAGGGTAACTGGCGCAAACGGACGATATGGCTCACGGAATTTTATTTTGGTGTTTACAACTTCCTTCATCCCTTCGGTCCGTGGACTTGCCATGATAGATCTTGCACCGAGTGCGCGAGGACCCCACTCGGCACGCCCATGAAAAAAGCCAATTACTTTCTCACGCGTCAAAGCGTCTGCTAAATACGCAATTAACTTTTTCTCATCAAGAATCTTTTGATATTTAATTTTTTTGGATTTGAGAATCTTTTCTATCTCGTCATTTTTAAATGAAGCTCCGAAATAACTATTGTCCTGCGCATAGACTCTTTTCTTGCCAAGTATCCCGTGGTATGCATAGAACGCAGCGCCCATCGCGCCGCCATCATCCCCCGCTGCCGGCTGGACAAAAATTCTCTTGAAAGGCCCTTTATCAAGAAGTATTCCGTTTGCGACACTGTTAAGTCCGACACCACCCGCTATACACAGATTCTCCATCTTTGTCTTTTTATAAAGTGCATTGGCAAGTTTTAATAGTTGTTCTTCAGTAAATGCCTGAATAGATGCTGCAATATCTGCATAATGTTGGTTAGTCTCGCAAAGTTCTTCATAGTTTTTGGGTTTCTCACCAAAATATTTTGGGTAGCCTGACGACTTTGTAAAGAAATATAGATCACGCGGTCTAGGTTTTCCAAATAATTTTTTAAACTTTCCAGAGTATGCCTTGTCTGCCGATTTGTGGAATGTAAAGTATTCCATATTAAGAGCATACGAACCATCTTTGAAAACTCTTACTAGCTTTCGAACTTTATCTATATATTTAGGCTTGCCATAAGGTGCCATGCCCATGACCTTGTACTCTCCGTCGTTAACTTCAAACCCTAAGAAAGCAGTAAAAACCGAATACAGGAGCCCAAGACTATGAGGAAAACGAATTTCAGAATCGACATAAATATTGTTGCCAACTCCACGCGACAGAGTTGTCGTTGTCCACTCTCCCACCCCATCGACAGTCAGTATTGCAGCTTCTGAAAATCCTGATGGATAAAAAGCTGACGCCGCATGAGAAATATGATGCGGGACAAACAATATTTTTCCCGGATCTATTTTCAGCTTATCGGCGATGATCGAACGAACCCAAAGCTTATCAGATAAAAAGTTGAGCATTCCTTTTGCAAATAGTCTGGATGAGCCAGGATATGTACCGAGGGCTGACATGAGAACTCTTTGAAATTTCCAAAATGGCTTTTCATAGAACACTATGTAGTCTACTTGATCGATGTTGATGCCAGCAAACTCAAGACAGAATTTGATGGCGAGTTCTGGAAATCCGCTATCATGTTTAATCCTTGAGAATCGCTCCTCAGCCGACGCAGCAACTACCTTCCCATCCTTGATGAGACAAACAGCCGACTCGTGATAGAAGCAAGAAATACCTAAGAGATACATTCGTTAAAATTCCAATTACCAAATTCCAATTTCCAAACAAAATTTAAATGCCAAATTATCAAATTTTAAACAATGCATTATTTGAAAATTTATATTTGTTAATTGGTTTGATAATTGGTGCTTGGTGCATTGGTTATTGGCTACACTCATCTCAATACGGCTTGTGGGCTTGTTCAATCCCCTCCTGTGGGTGGTCCCATGGTTTGAAATTGGACGAACCGTTATTTGATTTAATGTTTAAAACGTCGGAAAAAAGTTTGACACCTAAGCCAATTGGCAAAAAAATTGTGAAGTAAAAAATAGTGAAGATAACTTGGCCCTGAAAGTGGCCTATGGCGCGCCCAATTTTAAGCCACTTTTTCCAAGCAAGGTTTAATAAATTCATTTATTTTTAATGCTCTCAAGGATCGGAACAATCTTACTATATAGAAGAGATGCTGCCAAGTCATGCACGTATTCATTAGGATGCGAATCAAACCTGTTTACTGTAAGTGCTACATTCTTTTTATCTATTAAATATGGCAAAAGATCGATTACGGTATTTCCTTGTTTTTCAAGATAACTATCAATCATTTTGTGTATGTCCTTGGCCGGATAATCGCTTTTTAGCAGGAATAGATACGGAAATACTATATTTATTACTTTGTGGCTTGTTGAATTTTGCTGCAGCGTGGCCGAAAGAGTGGCAATATCGTCCAGATGTTGTCTAAGAATTTTCGGGTTTTTGTACTGTGAGAGATCTGCTCCACGAAGTTGAGCGAATGTTGTATCGTAAATTGGGGAAAATCGCCAATACAAAAAGTCAAACAAGAAAGACTCTTTTCGGATAGCGGTAATTATGGGGTTCATGTTTGCATATTCTTTAACAATAATTTGCGAACCAGCACTCGTGCCGTCACATGGCTCAACATCATTTGGATAATATTCCCAAATAATTAAATCGAAATTGAGTTGCTTAACTTTTTGAAATTCAGTTATTTCAGAACAGGTATCAAGACCCGACTCACCAAGATTGTAAACCTGGACATTGAAGCCATTTTTTTTGAGCTTATTCTCGAGCAAATTAGAAAATCGCATGTTTACGTCTTTTATCCCATATCCCATGGTAAGCGAATCTCCTACGACTCCTATTCTTGTAACACCTGGTGGCTTCTGAACAGAAAAATCTATGTCGCGATAACCATATGTATTTGTTACAACGTGGCGGCTCATCCATCTCAGGTTGGTATTGAGAAAACCCAAGCCATCGGACTGATCGTATCGATACCTAAAAAAAGCTTCTAAGAAGCAAAACACGAGAATTATGAAAAAGATACTAAAAACTGCCGTGATTGATATTTTTTTTGAAGTTTCATTCTGCCTGGATCTGAATATTCTAATAACTGCCACGAAACCAAGGATAAAACTTACTGCCAATATTATAAGATAGAGATGAAAATCGAGAACAAAATAAGAAAGATGCGCCCAAATCCTGAAGAGCATAATTTACAATAATATGAAAAGAAAATTCGATAAGCAAGAGATCAATCCACATTAACAATTGACAACTGACCACTGACAATTGAAATCATAAAAATGTCATGCTGAACTTGATTCAGCATCTAGACGAGATCCGGGTCGAGCCCGGAATGACAAAGCCAGCAAGAGATCAAATAGTGCCACCGTGCTTAATAAGCAAATATGCAAATGGTAAAGTTCAAATGAATGTTTTAAATTTTAATGCATTATTTATAAATTTTGCATTAATTCATTTTATAATTCATTTGCCAGACGCGAGTCTAGGCGGGCTTATTTGAACTTTGCTTATTTGATTATTTTTCTAATCTAGTTTGCTTGCCGGACTCATGTGGTGTATCATGATTTCGATGGCGGGGAAGATATTAATCGCGGTTGTTATCATTTTTTTGACAGCAGGGCTTTTTAGGCCCACCTTTGCACAAACTGACCAAGATATTACCAGCGTATCACCCACTCCGACTTCTACCCCATCTACACAGAGTGCTCATTTTTACCAAGCACAACTGCTTGATCTAACTGGACCAAATGATGCTCGCGCAAGACGAGTATTTACAAATCTTTTTTCAAAAAGACCGATCAGCGAACCCAATTTCTTCAACGTCATGGAGTACAGCATCCAATACGCTGTACGAATAGGAGTTCCACCAAACGTAATAATCCTCATACTTCTTCTTCCATTTCTTGCCACATTAATTGTATTTTTCAGACAAATTATCGGTATTCCAACACTTGAACTTCTTGTTCCTATAACGATTGCAATAACACTTCTAGCAACAGGGCTTGAGGTTGGTACCATACTACTTTTGACGATCCTTTTTGGATCGATCATATCAAGAATTATTTTAAAACGAGTCCGAG
>DASZRG010000027.1:0-29122 GCA_035549295.1 Patescibacteria group bacterium | reverse complement strand
CTCCTTCTTTTGAACCTCGGATTTAAGTTGTCTTGCGACTTCTTCGGCTCCTCTTACAGAGATGCCCTCAACAAGTATCCTTTTGAAAGCCTGTAGCATCAATTTTTGGTCACCAATTGAGATAAGTGGCCTTACATGTCCCTCTGTAATAACTCCAGCAGCCAATGCGTCTTTTATAGCGTCTGGAAGAGTAAGCAGACGAATAGTATTTGAAATATACGGCAAGCTTTTTCCAACTCTTTTTGCAACTTCAGTTACCGAAATACCAAATTCATCTATTAGCCTCTTATAAGCCTGAGCACGTTCAACCGGGTTGAGGTCTTCACGTTGAACGTTCTCAACGATAGACATCTCAAGCATCCCTTGAGGAGTTGTTTCGCGAACGATTACGGGAACTTTTGCAAGTCCTAATATTCTTGATGCACGCCATCGGCGCTCACCAGCGATTATTTGATATCCTGCAGGAGTCCTGGCCACAACTATTGGCTCGAGAATTCCTTGCTCTCTTATTGAATTAACTAGATCAGTTAAAGACTCAGGAGAAATGAGGCCGCGTGGTTGAAGGGGATTAGGCTGGAGCATTGTTGTCTCAAGCTCCACAATTACATCTACTGCATCGTCCATTTTGTTTAGTTTGTGGCCGTGTTACTCACGACCTGGATGTATTTCTTTCCTTTTAAGACTTTGAAATCAACAATTCCATCCTTTGTAGCAAAGATCGTATAGTCGCGTCCCATTGAGACACCATCTCCAGGGAACATTTTTGTCCCGCGTTGTCTAAGAATGATGTTGCCAGAAGTAACTTTTTGGCCACCATAAACTTTAAATCCGAGTCTTTTGGATACGGAGTCTCTATTTCCACGAACGCTTCCTTGGGATTTTGTATGTGCCATATATTTTTACGTGCTTATTTTTCACACTTTACAAAAAATTTGCGAAAATGTCAACCCTAATAAAAAGGGATAAACCTAATCAAACGTATACTTTTTTTATTTCTTCGCAGTGGCAGTTTTTGTTTTCTTTGTCGCTGTAGTTTTTGTACTGGCGTCTGTCACAGTTGCCGATTTGCTAGCCTTTGATATTGTCTCTATCTGGACCCTTGTTAATGAAGGTCTAAATCCAACAACTCTTCTGTGTCTCGATTTTGCTGTAAATCTTGCAACGCGAATCTTTTTACCGGATTTGTTATCCAAAACTTTTGCTTTTACTTCGATTCCAGAAATATATGGCTTTCCAAGTTCAAAAGAATCTTGACCAACATAGAGAAGGACTTTCTCGAATGAAACTGCATCGGACGTGTTTTTAATTCTGTCGATTTCGAGAATGTCACCTGCTGCAACTCTGTATTGTTTTCCACCGGTTTCAATAACTGCGTATTCCATAATCTTCGTATTTTAGCAGAATCGCTAAGAGATCTCAAGGCCACCGTGTCTTCTACTATCAAACCGTGCCGCAGAAATCATTCCAAGCATTATAAAACTTGTAAGAAGCGAGCTTCCCCCATATGAAGCGAATGGTAATGTAACACCAACAATTGGCACTACTCCTATATTCATACCTATGTTGAGGAAAATATGCGTCAAAAATAAGAAGTAAAATCCCATAATCATCATCCTAGAAAAACTTTCATTAACCGAATTCGCCACAATGTAAATTCTAGAAAGCAAGTAGGCATAAAGCGCAAGAAGTACAATCCCCCCAAAGAAACCAAGACTTTCAGAGATTGTCGCGAAGATAAAGTCCGTATGTCTCTCGGGTAAAAATTTCAGAATTGATTGTGTCGCTTGCCCAAAACCTCGTCCGAAAATACCGCCGCTGCCTATGGAAATTAATGATTGAACTGCGTTGTATGACGAGCCAAATGGATCTGCCGCAGGATTGAAAAATGTCATAAGCCTCAATTTTTGATAGTCGTGCAGCATCGAAAAGATGATTGGAAGAGGAGCTGCTACGAGCGCAAATAGGGCGACGAAATATCTCGCTGGAAATCCGTAGATAAATAGCATAAAAACAAGTGTAATAAGATATATCATTGCGTTTCCGAGATCGGGCTGTTTGAGCGTTAAGAAAAAAATTGGAAGAAGCATGATAAATGACATTCCAAATTTCGCAATTGACCGGCTCTCATCGCGAGCTAAATACTGAGCTATAAACACAATGAAAAATGGCTTTATTATTTCGGAAAATTGAAATCGCAAACCAAATATGTCAATCCAACGAACTGCACCACGAGCTTCAATTCCTATCAAAAACAGAACCATAAGTGAGGCAACCATCAAGCAATAGATCGCTTTTGAGTGGAACGCGAACACGTGATAATCAATATTTAAAAAGAAAACGTATGCGAATAGTGAGCCCACGAGAAAAATAAGCTGGGATCTAAAAATCTGGGTATCAATCGAATAGAAGGCAGAAAGCGCAAGAAGTACAATCAAAATTGCCGGCAAAAGTATTGATAGGTCAAGTCGACCTAAAGAAAATTTATGCATTTAGACCCGTTTTACGCGAAAACCATCTGATTGGACAAGATTTTTAACTAGAGCCTTGCGTTTGATCTCTTCTTCGAACTTTTCCGGCCACGATTCAATTTCGACATCTACTTTTTCATCTAGCTCTGTTCCCAATTCTTTTCGAGCTGCTTGTATTTTGCGAATAATATCGCGCGCTTGGCCTGCAACCAAATCTTGGTTTGATTCACTCATATCGGCTTCAACCTTTACTCCCTCTGACTTTGTTTTGAACGTAATATTTTCAGAATTAACCTCGGCCAATATAACTGCTAAAATATCGTCAGTTAAAGCCGATGGCGCTGAGTACTTGATTTCCAGTAGGGGAATTCTAACTGGAATGTTGTTCGCCTTGCGTAATTGGTGAATTTGCGAAGCCAGATCCATTCCTTCCTTCATTCTATTTTCTAAGTCATCACTTATAAAGATCTCACTTGCTTCTGGCCAAAAATCCAAATGAACCGACTCTTTTCCAGTTAAATTCCTATAAATTTCATCAGTTACAAAAGGCGTGATCGGCGCCATTACTTTTGAAAGCTTTACTAAAACCTCAAAGCAAGTTGAATAGAAAAACTCTTTATCGCGGGCGTCAATTGCGGCTGGTCCAACGCGATCTCGACAACGCCTTATATACCAAGTTGAGAAAAGATTTATAAACTCCTCGATTTTATCGATAGATGTGACAGTATCATACTTATCAAGAGAAAGCGTTACATCACGAACAAGCCTATGGAGCAGGGATAAAATCCACTTATCAAGAACATTTGTAGAATCTATATCGTCTATCTTTGAAAAATCAATATCATCGACATTTGCGTTACTTACGAAGAAATTATAAACATTCCAAAGAATAAGAAGTGTTCCCCTTACCTGATTGCGATAGTTTTCCTCAGAAATAAGAATATCTTCCCCTCTCATAACCGGTGAACCCATCAGATATAGGCGTAGCGCGTCTCCACCATATGTTTCAAGCAGTTTGCGCGGGTCAGGGTAGTTACCATAGTTCTTACTCATCTTGCGGCCGTCTGTGCCCAATATAACGCCAGAAACACCGACGTTGCGAAAAGCAGGTGAATCGTAAAGCGCGGCACCAATAACGTGCATTACGTAAAACCAGGCACGAATTTGCCCGGTATACTCGGCTACGAAGTCTGGCGGAAAAAAGTCTTCAAGCTTTTCTTCAGTATTGAATGGGAAATGTCTTTCTGCAAACGACGCCGACCCTGCCTCGATCCAAGAGTCCAAAACTTCAGGAGTTCTCGTAGCTTTTTTACCACAACTTTTGCAAATAACTTTAACCTCATCAATTCCAGGCTTGTGTAGGTCTTTTACTTCAATTCCTGCAGCTTTTGATAACTCATCTATTGATCCTGGAACAAATCTTTCGCCGCACACACACTCCCAGACAGGAACAGGCGATCCCCAATAACGATTGCGCGATATGTTCCAGTCGGGTGCTGACTCAAGACTTTTTAAGAATCTACCCTTCTTATAGTGCTTCGGATACCAATTTACTTTTTCATTCGTTTTCTTCATGCGATCCTTAAGGATTTGCACGTTCACAAACCACGCATCAAGAGGTGCATAGTACAATCTAGTGGCACATCTCCAACATACGGGTACATTATGAAGATTCTCTTCATCCCGATAGATCAGTCCGCGTTCCGCAAGGTCAGCGTTAACTGCTTTGTTGGCCTTGAGGTAAAACATTCTGCCAAATTTTGGCACGTCTGGCTTTATCGTTCCTTCTTCGTCGACGTGAATTTCGATATGGATGTTGTTTTCATTCATAGCTAAAAGGTCCTCAACTCCATACGCAGCAATCGTTACAACACCCGTACCTTCATCGGCCGTAACAAAATCGCCTCCAATTATCTCAAAGGCTCTCTTGCCCTGATCGATCTTATAATAGTCGTAGTGTGGCACATATTTTTTACCAACTAGCTCTGTTCCCATAAATTCATCGATTATCTTATGCCTAGGCTCTTTCTTAAGCATTTTTAGAGTAGTTTTTGCGAGGATATAGAACTCACCGCCCTGCTCAACTTTTACATATTTAAGCTTTGGATTTACTGCCAACGCTGGAGTGACTATTTTGTTCCATGGAGTCGTAGACCAGGCAAGAATGTAAGTTTTCTCCTCACCTTCCAACTGATATTTGTATGTTGTAGCTGAGTCTGGAATTTCCTTGTAAGAATTATCGAGTGCTGTCTCAAAGTTTGAAATTGGCGTTGCACAATGCGGGCAATACAAAGTTACCCGTAACCCTTTGTAGATAAACCCCTTCTCATACATATTCTTGAACACCCACATAACAGATTCCATGTAGTCAAGATCCCAAGTCTTGTATGCGTGCCTAAAATCAACCCAACGCCCAATGTGGTCAACATACCATTCCCATTCAGCTGATACGTCATTGACGTATTTTTTGCACTCTTCAATAAATTTATCCACCCCAACACGCTCGACTATCTCTTTTTTAGACTTAATTCCGAGAGCATTTTCAACTTTATTTTCTATAGGCAACCCGTGGCCATCCCAACCCCAAACACGGCGAACGCGATAGCCTTTCATTGTGTAGTAGCGGCCAAATAAGTCTTTTGGCAAACTTGAGAGCAGGGATCCATAATGAGGCATTCCAGTAACAAATGGGGGACCATCAAGAAATGTCCATCTTTTTTCAGTAGGGCGCGACTCGACGGACTTCTCGAAAATTTTATTCTCGTGCCAGTAGTTTATTAGGTCTTGCTCCAACTTTGCAAAGTCGACTTTTGGAGTAACAGCTTTGAATTTCATTTGTACAATTTTAGCTCATAGGCACGGCTTATTCAATAGAAAATAACTTTAGCCTCAAACAATACATCAATGTAATAACAAAAATTACTATAACTTAGACTAATTTGACAATCTAAATGTAAATTTTGAAGCTAGAAGATGTAAAAAAGTGAATAAATAATTAACCACATGGTTAACTGTACGTTTTCTGAGAGTAATTTATTTACTCTATTTTGACATATTTTGATATACTAAATTAGAGTAATATAATTGTTCGAGTAAATTAATTTGAGGCTAAACTATTGTCTTTATACCAAACTCATTTAGTTTTTCCCTTAAAATATTGATAGGTAAACCAACAATTGAGAAAAAATCGCCTTTTATTTCTTCAACAAACATCGATCCGACGCCCTGAACTGCATATGAACCAGCCCTATCGAGCGGTTCAGTTGTGGCGATATAACTTTCAATCTCTTTGTCTAAGATATTTTTTAGTTTGACCGACGAAACTATCGATCCAACAAATTCACGTTTTCCAGCAGAGTCTATTACGGCAAGACCTGTTATGATTTTATGTCTTGTTCCGCTTAATTCTCTAAGAGTTCTTCTTACTTCAGCAACGTCTTTTGGCTTTCCCAAAATACGCTTATTCAAAACCACTATTGTATCCGCGCCTATAACAATGGCCGCAGGGTTCTTTTCAGAAACAAGCCTCGCTTTCTCGTAGGCAAGGGCTTCTACAAGTCTTTTTGGGTTTTTTAAGTCGACCGTGCGCTCATCAAAACCGCTTCCAATGACTTCGAATTCGATCCCGAGCATTTTCATAATCTCAATCCGTCTTGGCGAGGTTGATGCTAAGATTACTTTTTTCATATTAAGCATTATAATAGACAGAGAATGAATTACACAGACGTAATTTTCACAAATCACGCGCGCGAAAAACTTACAAATCGAGGAATTGAAAAAAATGACGCCCTAGAGACTATCGTTCACCCCGATATAAGCAAGAAGGGCAAAAATCGGGACACAATCGAGTATATTAAAGGGTTTAATGGTTTTAAGATCACATTGATAGGAAAAGAAAATGACCACCATCAGTGGATCGTTTTGTCAGTCTGGCGTGATCCGCCCCTTGATGGCACTGCAGACGCACGACAAAACAGCAGATGGAAAGAATTTAACAAAGCTGGGTTTTGGGGAAAGCTCTGGATAACTCTCAAACAGCAAATAGGAATGAATTAGCCTACTCCACTTGACAAACAACAACAAAAAGCATTACTCTTTAATAGTCGCATCAAGTACTGGATGTGGACTTGCCAAAAAAGTTACTAGTATTTTGGAGGGACAGGAATGTAAGACTGCTCAAGTTTACGAAAAAACATTCCAACGAGTAAAAAGGTCTGCTATCAAGTAGACCTTTTTGCTTATCTAGACATCAATTTATATACTTTTTATCCTTCAAGAGCTTAAAGACGCTTTGAGCAACAATTTGGTTCCCAACGCCCGTTAAATGCACATCTCCCTTCAGAAACAGCTTATTTACGTCTGGCGCTGCTCTTAGATCATCTTGAAGATCAAGACAAGTCCATTTTTCAGATTTACAAATCTGTGACATTTTTTTGCGAGTTTGTGAGTCGCTATAAAGCCTACTGTCAGAATCGTATCCCTGCTTTTTTAAATTCTTCCATTCATCAGGCATAATCTGTGCTGGAGCAGGGAAAACCACGATAGCAATCTTTGAGTGATTATTTTTGGCTTCTTTAACAAGATCTCCTACATATTCTTTTGACAGTTGCCATCCGCGCTTCATTTCGGGCGAATTCACATCAAGCTGAGTCCTAACTTGATAGCTAAACATCTTATCTTTAAGAAACTTTTGGATGACGTGTGGATCCTGTCTATTTGCCCAACCATAGTAAGCTGATAAAAGCGTCCTAAATATATAAGCGTGTTCTTTGAGAGGCTGGCTGACAGAATAAGGAATTATGTCAGGAAGAGATTTGTAAAAATAGAAAGTTTTGTCTTGCTCGTATTCATATGCATCATACGGATCTGTAAAAAGATGATAAGACATGATCACTAAGTCTGCGTCATATTTTTTACCCATCTGTTCATACATATTGAAATACTGCTGGGGACCGTAAAAAATCATACCCAAATTTATAATTTCAATCTTCTTTTTTGTTTTATTATTTTTGTTAAGAATATTCTGCAACTGACGCTCATAGGTATCTTTCATCAAAACCCCCGGGTTGTATGTGAGAGAATCACCAATCATGAGAATTCTAAAAGTGTTGGCGGGTTTTTTGAATTCGTGGTCTGAGTCACGAAAACCATATTTGTTGGCTTCGCAAATGACCTTCGGGTTATTAACCACGGAACAATCGTGCGCAAAATATGGTTTTATTGTGTATTTTAGAGATGCAGAATATACGAATGGGTCGTTTGCAAATGATTTTTTCTTATCAATACTTATTATGTGAGCCGCATTAAGTCCTCTTAAAACAAGCTCCATAAAAATCAGGCCAACCAAAATACCAAATATTGAAATTAGGAAAACAAAAATAATTTTCTTCACAAAATCTCAATTATTCTCACACAATCAATATAATGTTGCAAGTTCAAAAAATTTTAGCCTATAGTTGTATTGCTAGGTCACGATTGATATAATATTTTTCTATTTATGAATTTTCAAGAAGGCGATTCAGTCCAATACGTACAGGCTGCAGAAAAATTTATGCGAGAGCATGGAAGTCATATGCGTAAAGATGCTCAGGAAATTGCATATACAATCCAATCGCTTTTTGATCTTACAAAAGACATCGGAGAAGATCAATCAAAACAATGCGATGATGGATTTTATTTTAGAACTGACGATGAATACTCCATATTATGCATGCCTGACGCGCTTGAGGGATTAGGTGGCGATGGCGGAATAGCGCTATTTCATTATTTTGATGGAGATAACCAAGAAAGATTTAGGCGAGATTTGGGAGTTGATACACCAAATAGACTAGTATTAGGCATGCAAACGGATCCCGATACTGAAGCTGCTGTCAGAGACTACCTTACTGTTGGCATACAAGAACTTGGATTATGGGAACATCTTACTGACAATCAAAAAGCAGAGGAAGAAGATTTAACATTTGATGCGATTGGACTCAGTGATGATATAGAAACTGACTTCTTTGTCGATATAGATGGTAATTTCGCAAAGGTTTGCGGACTACCTAGGGAAATTGAAGATCTGCGAGAGAAAATTCAACTTGAAGGGTTTGATATTGAGTCTATGTATCACGTACGAGCGTCGATGACACCAAGTGATTTTGCCCTCATGAAATCAACCTTATATACGTTAACAACCCGTGTACATAAATATCTTGCTGATCAGCTCAAAAAATAAATACGCGTATCGCATAACCTAAGGAATAAGAACGGTATAGACTCCTTTTCCAGTCGAGGAATCAAAATATAACCATCTGAACCAATATATTTTGAGTTTTAGAATTACATAATTACTACTAAAAACACTGTAAATTGGATCTCTATTTAGTCTGCTTGAAGATTTAAGTTGCTGAAATATCTTATCAAATTCGTCGGTGCCGTTTTCAGTTATCTCTGTATCAGCTTGAATTTGAGCTGTGTTAGGAATATTCGCGACAGCTACAACGAACGAAGACTTTGGATTATGTCTAATATTTTGTACTTTTCTGGAATCCTGATTTGTAAGTATCAGAACATTCCAATTCGTATCAAGCATGAAATTTACACAAGCTGACTCGGGGGTACCATCAGATGAAACAGTTGAAATTACGCCGAGTGTTTGCTCCTGAAGAAATTTATATGCGTCATTCAGTAATTTTTGTTTGTCTTGTGGCTGCATGTATACAATTTAGCAAACTCCAGTTCTCAGTTCAATGAATTATATTGGTTAACAAAATTAAACCCAATAGTACCATGCCAAAATCTTCAACAAGGGTAATTTTGGTTAGAGGCACCTTAAGGAAAGTACCAAGACACATGCACTGAAATCTCTCACCTTTAAGAATTTTTAGCAAAACTCCCACTCCAGAAAATGTCATGACCAGTATTTCGAATAATAATACTTGACTCATCCACATTCCCAAAATCATGAGAAAACCTAAGCTCAGTTCTATAAACGGATAAATATAACCGTAAAAAAACCATTTTTTAGCGAGTAAATCATATGTCGAGTAACCTTCTGCAAATCCACCAAGATCAATAAGTTTAAACCCAGCAAAGACTATGAAAAAACCAGCCATGAATGATGAAATAATTTGCCTTAAATTGAACAAAGGAAAAGAAACAACGACAGAAGTCATAAGAATCAACCCAATAATCACAGCTAGAGGAATATAGTTTTTGTAGCTCATCTTTTCCAAACCTTTTTCCGCAAGATAATGGTTTTGTTTCTCTAGACTGCTTTTCAAAACCAGTCTCATGCCACACTTAGGACACTTTCCTGGCTTTTCACTTTCTATAGTAGGATGCATCGGACAAATATATTCTTTGTTCATAAGAGGACTATATATTAGCATATTGTGATTTATAGCTTGTGGTTTACGATAATTTTACTTATATTAAGATTTGTTCCAAACATGAAATTTTTTAAAAAAGTGGACAAATATCTCGTCTCGCTTATTGCATTCTATTTTCTATTGCGTCTTATCAATCTGACAATTATTCCTATTTTCAATGATGAATCAATTTATCTTGATTGGGGATGGCGAGCACTTCATCTAAACGTACCTTTCTATTCACTGTACGATGGGAAACAACCCTTACTCATGTGGCTTTTCGCATATATGAGGGTGTTCATCAGCGATCCACTTGCAGCAGGTCGGTTTGTGTCGGTTCTTGCAGGATTTATAAGTCTCGTTGGAATATTTTTTATTGCAAAGGATTTCTTTAATGAGAAAATAGCTCGCATTGCGGCCCTTTTTTATATCTTAGTTCCAATTTTTTCATTTTTTGATAGACAGGCCCTGATGGAGTCAGCTGTTGCAGCAACTGAGATATGTTCGATTTATCTTTTTCTAAAACTCCTGAAGAAGCCATCTTCTAAACGCTCGATAGCTCTTGGTGTAATCATGGGAATAGGATTTTTTATAAAATCAACAATTTTACTTTTGATCGCGCCAGTTGCGGCATCTTACGCTTACTTTTTTAGATTCAAACAAGACAGTAAATCCCTATTCAAAGATCTTATAATTGCACTTGTTATTTCCCAAATTATCTTAATACCTTTATATCTTCAGAATTTATTTTGGGAAAATCTCAAGATGAACGACAGGTATTCATTGAGTTTTGGAGAATTAACAAAATTACCATTTTCTACTTGGCTCAACAATTTATGGGCATTTGCGCAAATATCATTCTGGCAATTAACTCCTCTTGTTTTTGCGGCAACCGCAGCAGGAATTTTTATAATCATTAGAAAAAAAGACAAATATCAAAATGCTCTTGTTGTGATATTTTTACTGCAGATATTATCTTTGATTCTCGTCGCAAGAAATTTAACTCCAAGATATGTTATGCCAATGCTTCCACTTGGCGTCATCTTTTTGTCGTATTTTTTGTTAAATATAAAAAAATGGTCATACCCACTCATTGCTATCGCAATCATAATCCCCGCTTATTTAACAGTTATGCAAATCACAAATCCGATCGAGTATTTTAACGAATTTAGCAATTTCACAACATATTCTGACAAAGGAGCATATGTAACCAACTTTACCGCTGGATATGCATCAAAATCGGCTATTGATTATATCAACGACCTAAATATTCCAGCAGCATTTGTCACAATAAGACTTGATGCAGGCAATCCTGAAACTGCAGTTCAAATATATTTTCGTGATTCAACAAGACGTGCGCCAAATTATTTGGAGGCAAGAATCATCGCGAATGTTAATAATTATGAATGTCTAGCATCACGTTTCCCTATTTACTTTGTCAGTCGTGATTATCAACTTGGTGGACTGAATAAATTCTTTGTAGAAGAGAAGCGATTTTATAACCCGGAAAAGCTTACTTCAGTCGGCGTATATCACCAAAGAACAAATTGTTCGCCGAACAAAACTCTAGACCTATCAACACCCGGCGCCCTTCTCCAACCCGTCACAAATTAGAAACAGAACTAGCAATCACGCTATGATTTCTGTGAATTATTTCTAAGCCATTCGGCAATCTCCTCAAGTTCTAATGAGTTGTTTTCAACATTCATTGCGAACTCGAGACTTGCTTCATGCATATTTTCTAATTTATATCCATTAACTTTCAGGAAAACGCCACAAGAGGAATATGCAGTTCTTTTGTTACCATCAACAAAAGCATGATTTTTTAGTATTGAATGCATCAATGCCGCCGCTTTGAGAAATAAATCTGGATATAAATCTTCTCCACCAAATGTTGCCCTCGGTCTTTCAACGGCAGATTCTATCAAACCTATGTCTCGAATACCATGTGAGCCACCAAATCTTTTTACCATTTGGTCATGAATTGCTAAAACCTGTAGAGTGGATAGATATTTCAACGATTTGCAAGTTTTTGAAGAACGTCTTTGTGATCTTCGATAAACTCATCAATCATTTTCATAAATTGCACATCGACGCCCTGCATATCAATTTTAACAGGCTTAATATCTATCTCAACCGGATCACCTAATTTTATATTTTTTTCCTTGAGTACATTCTTCGGAATAATTACTCCAATCGAATTACCAATAGAGATTGTTTGCTGTACCATAATATATTATGTTATAACAATGTAGGAACACTTGTCAAGCGGTCAATTCTTCTGTCTGAGAAATGCGGGCAAGCATAAGCGCAGTCCAGCTTTTTAATTTTTCTGTCTCAAAAAAGCGGGCTCGCCTCGCCGAACTTCGCCTAATTTTTCTGGCGAAGGAAGGCGGGGATGTCGAAGATGGATTCTTCGTCGTCGGTTGCGGGGGCGGATGGTGCTCCCAAATTGGTTCTTTCTTCAAATTGTTCATCTTGCTTCTCAACCATTTCCTGAAGCTTTCGGCGACCTTCGTCAAATCCTGTTGCGATGACTGTGATCCTGATCTGATCATGAAGATTCTCGTCAATCGTTGCTCCGAAGATGATGTTAGCGTCTGGATCAGCTGCTGCTGAAATGATCTTTGACGCATCATTTACCTCAGACATAGAAAGATCTGTTCCGCCAATGATATTGAACAATACACCACGTGCACCATCCATCGAGACTTCAAGAAGAGGCGATGAGGTTGCCTGACGAGCCGCAAGTTGCGCACGGTTCTCACCTACTCCAATACCAATACCCATGAGGGCCGATCCAGCATTTGTCATGATGGACTTAACATCTGCAAAATCGACGTTAATAAGACCTGGGATTGTTATAAGATCCGAAATTCCCTGAACACCGTGGTTAAGAACAGAGTCAGCAACTTTAAACGCTTCAACGAGCGAAAGCTTTTTATCAATAACTTCAAGAATTCTCTGATTGGGGATAACGATCATTGTATCGACACGTTCCTTTAGTCTTTCAATACCCTCCTCAGCCGATACCATTCGACGAGTACCCTCAAATTGGAAAGGCTTTGTAACAACCGCAACGGTGAGCGCTCCAATTTCCTTTGCGACTTCAGCAATGATACTTGTTGCACCAGTTCCAGTCCCGCCACCCATACCAGCTGTGAGAAACACCATATCGGTACCTTCGAGCATTTCTTTAATCTTATCTCTTGATTCTTCAGCAGCTTTCAAACCCACCTCAGGATTTCCACCACTTCCAAGACCTCGTGTTAGATTCTCACCAATCTGAACTTTTATATCTGCTTTATTGATGAGAAGTGCCTGTGCGTCCGTGTTGATAGACATGAAATCAACACCAGTTATCTGTCCGTCTGAAATCATAGTGTTAATAGCGTTTGATCCACCACCACCAATACCAATAACGCGGATTTTAGCAAATGAAGTTGTTTGAGGCTTAATTAACATTGTTGTGTTTGAAAAATTATCGAACCCTAAATGTATGCCAATGCTACCACATATGATAATTCAATGCAAGACAGCTGGAGATAAGTAGTAGATTAACTGAAATACAAGTTTTTCGTTTTTCGGTTACGATACCCGTTTCGTTGATCGGTTACGTTAAACGTACAACCTTACCGAAACTGGCCTAGTTACCCAATAACTTTAACGATTGGGGTTATATATCTGGAATTTACTTGGGCAGGAATGTTTTGATGAGCTTGAGGATGGGGTCTAGGAAGCTTTTTCCAAGCTTCATGCTATTGAGTGGCTTTAGCATTCCTCCAAGACTTGCTGTCTCCTCTCCGCCTCGATAACCCTTGGCGTATTGAAGTAGACCGACCGCGGTCGCATATGATGGATTCTCAACGTCATCTATGAGTCCTGTTACATTTTCTGGAAGACCCAACCTAACAGGCATCGAGAGCATTCTTCTTGCTGACTCTGAAACACCAGCAGTTTTTGACCCACCACCCGTTATTACTACTCCGGCTGGAGTCTGAGTCGCAAAGCCACTTTTTTTTATCTCAATCCCAACCATCGTAAAAAGTTCGTTTAAGCGCGGCTTAATAATCCCATCAATGAGAGTTTTTTGTGAGACCTTTTTTATCTCCTCAGACAGATGAAGCGATGCAAGGTCTAATTCATCAGACGTCTCATCCTCAGTTGTTAATTCTTCTTTTTTTCGTAAGGCCTTTTTTGATAAATGAAGTTTTATTTTTTCTGCTGAATCGAGGGAAATTCTGAGTCCGATTGCCAAATCATTTGTAATATGCCTTGCACCGATCGGTATAACCGATGAGTATGAAAGCGCTCCATCAACGTATATACAAATATTAGTAATGCCAGCTCCAACATCAACCATTACCACTCCGAGCTCTCGCTCAGTATCAGAAAGAACTGAAAGACTTGATGCAAGACCCGAAAATACAACACCAGCAACGTTCACGCCAGCTTCAGACTCCAGCACTCTTTGGATATTTTTAACCGAGACCGAATTTGCAGTAACGATATGCGTATCTACTTCAAGTCTAACACCTGTCATTCCTTTGGGGTCTTTTATTCCGGACTCCCCATCTACCGTAAAGGTCTTAGGAAGAACATGAAGAATAGTGGTTGTTGAAGGAGTCGAGACTGCACCTGCTGCCTCAAGGACACGATTTACATCTGACTCACTTATTTCACCGTTTGGACTTGATATAGCAACTATTCCCTTTGAGTTCTGGCTTAGAATATGTGCACCAGACAATGAAACAAATACTTGATCGACAGAATAACCTGCCATGCGCTCTGCAGCATCAAGTGAAACATTAATTGCAGAGGCGGCCTCTTCTATATCAACAATTTGCCCCCGGCGAACTCCCTTTGCAGGAGATTCTGAAACCCCCAAAATGTTAACTCCCTCATCTTGGACTTGGCCTATAACAGTTGCGATCTTCGACGAGCCAATATCGATACCAACCGCGATTTGTGAATCACGCATATTATTTATAGTAGTATAAGCCTTAGAATTTTACAATAGGCCGTATGCTTCGGAGATCTATATATTGCGGCTTTTTATTGTCCACCCCCATACGCGATAAAATGAGGTAAAGTGAATCCACTTGCCATTTAGGATCCTGATCCTGCGAGAAATAAACAGTTGGACCATCATGAATCACACCTATATACGTTGCGGAGTCCGAAGATACGTTTATAGAATCGAGAATTATATTTTTATCCGATAGTAAGCCTTTGATGTCGTCGAGGGTCGACCCTTGAGTGACTGGTTTTACTATATTACCATTACTATTATCTATCCCAAATTTAAGAAAACTAAAAACGAAGCTCTGGATTTTGTATAAAAAGAGGATCGCGACAAGTGCAGCAATTATAAGTATTGCTAGATTTACTGTCCATCTAATTTTTCTTTTTTTTTCACGCTTTAACATTTTCCACAATTTCTGCAAGGCGTGCAGCCGCATCTGGAATTATAATTTTTTTTGCCTCGACCAAATTCTCTTTGAATTCTTGCGATTCACGCTCCACCTCATGTATTTTTGACAAAAGTGTCTCAGGTGTAACGATTCTTTCAAGTAAATAGTCTCCAATTCCAAGCTCTTTTATAAGCCTCGCGTTGTCGTGTTGTTCGCCTGTCTGGCCATGCGAAAGCGGAATTAAAACACATCTTTTGCCAGTAGCAATAATTTCCATAACAGTGTTTATGCCTGATCTTGCTACAATCAAGTCTGAAATACTATAAATATACCCAATCTCATCCGGCTTTATAAATTTTCTCAATATATAATGTTGTTTAAGATCTGTATGTAGCTGTTCTCGCTTCGCAGAGAGTGCTTCAAAATCTCCAAATCTACTCTCTCCCGTCTGATGGATAATTAAATGGTCTTTCAGAAGCTCTGTGAGAATTTGTCCTATTTGCTCATTTATGAAATGAGATCCAGTACTACCGCCAGTAACATAGATGACCTTTTTTTTACCAATATTGCCTACGTCAATTTTTTTTGTAATTTTAAAAATCTCAGGCCTAACTGGATTTCCGGTTAAAATTGTTTTGTTTTTGTCAAAATATTTACCCGACGATTCAAATGAAGTGCAAATTTTTGTGGCAATTCGACCGATCAGCTTTGCTGCAACCCCGGCCTTTTGGGTTTGCTCATGAAGTACAACCGGAATTCGCATGCTCCATGCTGCATATGCGATAGGCAAGCCTATATACCCGCCAAAAGTTACAACAACGTCTGGCAAAAATTCCGAAATTATTGACCTAGCGTTTAGATAACCGGCAGGTGTTCTAAAAAGTGATGTAAGAGTAAAAACAGTGAATTTTCTCTGAAACCGACCCGCTTTTATTTCGTAAAACTTTATTTTCTCAGCACTTGCAGCCTGATACTCATAGGATTCACTTGGATCTCCTTCAAAAGGATGCTTGCGGCCCGCAATCGCAACCTCGTGTCCTCTTAATTTTAATTCGCGAATCAGAGCAAGCGCTGGGGAAAAATGCCCACCCGTAATTAATATTTTCACTTTCGTCTTACCTCTCTATTCTTTCGCAAGTTAACTTTTGCAACCTTTTTTCCTTCGAATCTTGAGATGTTAAGAAGTACACCGACCGAGACAAGGTTTATAATAAGAGATGAACCCCCATATGATATAAAGGGCAGGGGAACACCAGTTAACGGAATCAAGACAACTTGAGATGCCAAATTAACAAAGGCTTGTATACCAAGAAAAGTTATAATTCCAGCAGCAAGAAGTTTTCCAAAAACGTCTCGTGCCTGTTGAGCTATTATAAAACCCAAACTTGAAAATATCGCAAAAAATATTATGAGAATAGTTGCTCCAAAAAACCCTGCTTCTTCCGCAAAAATTGCGAAAATTGAGTCAGTCGTACTTTCCGGCAGGTATGCATATTTTTGAACTGAATTTCCAAAACCAACACCGGTTAAACCTCCGGATCCAAGCGATATTAAGATTTGCTTTACATGATAGGACGTTTTCGATAAATCTTTTGCGTCAAAGTTTTGGAAGGCTGTTAGCCTGGCTACGCGATACGGTTCAAGTTTTACTAGTGCAAAACAGCCCACAACAAGAAGAACTCCAATTATAACAAGGTCTCTTATTGGTGCGCCAGATAAAAAATATACACCAGTTGCAGTTGCTGCGATAATGAAAGAAGTTCCCATATCAGGTTCTATAAGAACAAGGAAAGCAGAAAGACCCAAGAGCAGAATAAATGCCATAAATTTTGACTTTTCGTGCGTCGTCAACCAGGCAGCGAGATAAATTGTCAACGTGATCTTGAGTATTTCTGATGGCTGTACGACTATAAATCCAAAATTTAGCCACCTATGAGCTCCCTGAAGCGATAGACCAATTCCCGGAAAAAATACTAACACAAGCATGCAAAGTGATACAACGAGCATCGGAAATGCAAAACGGTAATACAATTTATAATCAATTCTTGATACGACCATTAGTGCTACAAGACCTAAGATGAACCAAATAGCTTGATTTCTTACAAAGTAATATTTATCTGAAAGAGATAATAACGCAGTATAAGTTGAACTTTCGTACAATATAAAAATTCCTAAAATAGATAGAAAAGTTGCGCAAAAAAATAGAAGTATACCTTGCTTGCTCATTGAGACTTTGTTCTATATTATTCTACACAAAGCGGAATAGGTTGTCACTTAAGGAAGGCTATGTATAACCCAAGAATTGCAAATACAACCCCTAAAAGCCATGCACGCATGACTACTTTTGGTTCTTCCCATCCACGTTTTATAAAGTAAACATGAATTGGTGTTGCTGGTAATATTCTTCTATTAAAGAATTTTCTTGAAACAATCTGCATCAGAGATGAACCCACCTCAATAACAAAAACTCCTCCAATAAGTGCGACTGATATAGGCTTTCCAGTTAAAAGACCTATGACTGCGAGTACTGCTCCTAACGAAAGTGCTCCAACATCTCCTAGCCAGATTCTTGCTTTGTAAATGTTGAAGTAGAGAAATGCAACTGTCGAGCCCAGTAGAGTTGCTATAAACAATGAGAGAAATGAATCTAAGTTTGTTCCCGACATGGCAAGAAATGAAACAAGACAAATTATAAGAAGTCCAGTCGATAAACCATCTAACCCGTCTGAAATGTTAACTGCGTTTGTAAATGCCACTATTGTAAAGGCAGCAAACAATATATAAAAGATTCCCATATTCAATTGACCAAACCAATGTACATATACAAATGAGTAGCCAAGCTGAAAGTACATAACTGCACCCACAATCAGAGCCAAAACCCACTGGATCCCGAGCTTGTACATCGAAGATAAACCAAAAACACCTTTGTGGGTGTTAAATATCTTACGCAAATCATCATAAAATCCAAGCAAACCAAATCCCACAAATGTAAACAGGAGTGCAAATAACTCCCAGAATGTAACCTTGACACTAAAAAGGCCGTAGGCCCAAAGAGAAAGTATGGTGACAACAAAAAGTATTAGAAGACCGCCACCAAACGGCGTGCCTATTTTCCAGGCGGAAAATTTGTCGAAGAATCGAACGCTTTGGTTAAAAATATCCTTGCCGTGGTCACCTTTTTGAAGCTTTATCTTATATAAGAAATCAATAAATGGAACAAGCAGTATTGCAGTAATAACAAGAGAGATAATTGAAAAACCGAAGACTTGATCCATATATTAGCGGATTTTTAAGAGGAGTAGTTTTGCGCCCGACATAAAATTCATTATAGCATTTAAGTGTTCCAGTTCAAAACTCATAGTAGTTAGTAAATTTTTTCGGATTGTATTTGAGACAATGCACCCGCCGCGTCATTTCCCTCAAAAACGATAACGTCCTCACGTTTACTTGATTCCTTTATGAAAGCTGCTATTTTGGTTGGATTGGCAACAGTTACTACGCAATTTGGATTTGAGTGCTTTATACCCGACGAAATTGATGGATAGTGATTATCATTTGTCAAAAAGACCACATCGCAGACTCGACCAATCTCCTCCCCTATCTCGTGCTGGAGCTTTGCTGCTTTTTTCCCAAGCTCAACTATAGGCTCAAGAACCAGTATTTTTGACCCTCTGTAGAGCGACATGTAGGAAAGTGATCTGATAACAGAATTTATGTTTCGATTGTGCGTATCGTCGATTAATACCGCACCGGATTTAATCTTCGAAGGCAACATAGTTCCGGGAAGAGGTACAATCTTTGAAAGTCCTTCGCGAATCAACGAAAAATCAATTCCGGCATAGATACCAATGAATATTGCTGGCAAAACGTTTTCAATATTCTGACGACCAAGAAGCCTAAGGTTTGTTATGGAATATTTTTTCCCCTGAAATGTAATATCAAATGAAATATTAAACTTATTCTCTTTTATGTTAGTAGCTACAATATCTGCCGGTAACTTTTCGTCTTTCGCAAAATATATAAACTTTTTCTTCTTTGTCATTTCATATATTTTTCTTGATAGATTATTATTTCCATTAAATAAAGCGATACCATCACGGGCCAAAGAATTAACGGCTTCAAGTTTTGAGGCGAGAATATTTTCAATACTTCCAAATACAGATAGCTTTTGCTCATTTATTCCTGAGACGACGACTATTTTAGGGTTTATCAGGTTGCACATTTCTCTCATGTCTTGAGCATTATAGTCATCAATCTCAGCAACAAATATTTGTGACTTGTCTGTCAATTCTGCATTAATTGTTTTTGAAATTCCCAACATGTCGTTGAATGACTCATTTGTAGCCAAGACGTTATACTTAAGGGACAAAATTCTTGATATAAATTCTTTAGTTGAACCTCTATTGTAGCTTCCTACAACTGCGATAGAAAAAAGTTTTTGTTTATTAGAAATTTTTTTAATTGCGGAGTTTATTACCGTATCCCGCCTAAAATCAAATGCGATAGATACAGCAAGGAGAAAAAGAGATATTATTATAAGCAGCATTTTATCGAGTATCAGAATCCATAAATATTGATCGAGTGGAGCAAACGAATAAAGGAAGCCTTCGACAAACAAGGCTAAACCAAAAGCAGAAAGAACTCCTTTTGAAAGCTGAGGAATAATTAACTCTTTATTTTTTATATTGATGACGACTTGTAGAAAAAATGCAAAGTAAAGCGTGAAAACTAACAAATGATAATAAACATCTATTCCATTTACAAATACCGTTATCATGTAGGCAAATATCACAATCCATTTGAGTATTGCGTCTCGACCAAAGATAGCCTCGCGCCCCTTTTTTGTCTCACGAAGATGAATAAACAGTCGCTTTGCGGAATAACCTCGATCCTCAAAAAGTCTCAAGAATGTAATCCCATTTGAAACAAGAACCACAAAGAAAAATAATGACGTTATCTGATACAAAATCGTAGGCATATTTTAACTTATCTTTTTGGGGGCAGAAGACTTTTGAGTATTCGCACTTTTACTCTTTGATACATTCTCAACAAACTTGGCATAAAAAATGGTGTCTGAAGGGATATTTTTTAAGACAGTTGTTGAGGGTCCGACGAATGAATTATCGCCGATTATTACTCCAGGCATAGTCGTCACACGCGCCCCAAGGTTTGTATTACTACCAATCATTGTTCCAAGGTCGCGAAGTCCGGAATCAACGTCTTCTCCTTTTATATTCACTTTTATGTTGCGACGATCAAGCCTGACGTTTGCGCTTGTAAAAAGCGCTCCTATTCTACTGTTCTGTCCCAGGATTGAATCTTCGAAATGACCTGAATGAGTTTTTGAGTCACTCATGATTATTGAATTTTTAACTTCCATATATCCCCCAACAACAGAATTTTCCTCAACTGATGAGCCGTTTCTAACAAGAGAGTTTGACCCAACAAATGCGTTGCGACCAATATAGGCAGGACCTTTTACTGTCGCGTTCTCTAAAATTGTCGCTCCTTCCTCAATTATTACATTACCGTCAATTATTGCATGTTTGGAAATATTTGCTTTTTTTGAAAGGCTTCTTTTAACTTTGGATAATAAGTAATTTTTAAGTCTTAACAAATCCCATGGATATTTTAGGCTCATTATTTCTTTTGAAGTTACACAAACTTTGACTTTACCGAGCTTCGCGTATTTGTCGAGAGCATCTTCAAAACTATAATGTCCTTTTTTTGTTTTCGCTAAAACGTCTAAAAACCCTATGTTCAGAAAATAAACTCCAACAATTCTTAAGTCAGACAAGCCCGATTGGTTCTTGGGTTTTTCCTCAACCCCAAGAACTTTATCACCGTCTAGTTTTAACATCCCGAAGTGTTTGTCAGAATTGTTTTTAACTCCAAGAAGAATTGCTTCACGATTTGTTCGCTTCACATCAATATCGGATTTCAGTTCTTCGAACTCAATGTGGTTTGAGTTAACTAGGAAAAAATCAGAATCAATTAGATCTTTTGCTTGTAAAAGTGCATCCCCCATGCCATTTGGCTCTTTTTGGATAACGTATCTAATTTTTACGCCGTATTTTTTTCCATTTCCCAGAACATCTTGGAAAGCATTATCTTGTGAAACCACAAACAAAATGTCATTTATTCCGGCGCGTTTTATAGAACGGACAGTATGCACTATTATCGGTTCGCCCAAAAGGCTAACTAAACATTTATGCTTGTCATTAAAGGGGAAAAAGCGGCTGGACTGACCGGCGCCAAGTAATACAGCTTGCATATTTATACCTCCAATTTCTCTTCTTCGATACTTCTAATGTCAGCCCCCAATTTTACAAGCCGCTTATCAAAAGCTTCATATCCACGCTCCAGTATTTCAACTCCATATATAACACTTTCTCCGCTTGCGATAAGTGCGGCAATAGCAACCGTCGCTCCCGCACGAAGATCAGAAACATTCAATACAGCGTTGTGAAGATGCGTTGGTCCCTCTATTTTCAGGGCTTGTTCTATATCACCATCTTCTTTTGAGTAGTTAAAATTATAAAATTCCTCTGGATTATCAACTTTTGGCGCAAAAAGCTCAAGATCTGCGCCCATTTTACAGAGCTCATCAAAATATCCAAATCGATTCTCATATACAGCTTCGTGTATTGTGGAGGTACCTTTTGCTTGAGTCATAAAAATTGCCCACGGTCCTTGCCAATCTGTCATAAAACCAGGATGAGGTGCCGTAATAATGTCTGTTGGCAAAATCTTATCTTTTATGTAAAAGCGATATCCACGCGGGTCGCGTTCCCAAGAACCTCCGGCCTTCTTGAACTCATCAAGGAAACACTTAATATCATCCATCTCAAAATTTTTTACATAGATTTTTCCACCAGTAAGGGCTGAAAGAACGGCGAATGTAATTGCCTCATTTCGATCAGGCATGATTGTATAGCTCGTTCCATGAAGCTTTTTGACGCCAATTATCTCAATTTTTCGTGTCTCTACTCTTTTTATCTTAGCCCCCATTTGATTTAAGAGTTTTATAAGGTCATCTATTTCGGGCTCCTGCGCGGCATTTTCGATTACGGTTTTACCGTCTGCCAAAACCGCAGCAAGAATTAATGACTCTGTACCAGTATGCGTATTCTTTGTGAATTTGTAGCTTGCACCCTTTAATCCACTTGTCTTTAAGTGAAAGTAACCATCTGAGCTTCTATATTTACTCTGAACGTTCATTGAAACAAGCCCGTCAATATGGCGATCAATTGGTCTTGCGCCGATTCGGCAACCACCAGGATTTGGTATAAGCGCTTCCCCGCGACGTGCAAGAAGTGGAGAAGCAAGCATTGACGAAGTCCTAATTTTTGCTCCCATATCTAGAGGAATTTTAATATTTTTTATCTCAGGAACCTCAATCTTGACTGTATGACCTGAAAGATAGACCTTTCCACCAATTTCCCGAACTAGTTCAAGAAGAATAAAAAAATCATTTATAAGAGGAACGTTCTTTATCTCAACTACCTCATCCGTAAGACATGCGGCAATTATTGCCTTTAGAACAACATTTTTTGCACCACTAACCGATATCTCCCCGGACAACTTATTACCGCCCTTTATAATATATTTCTTCATATTTTGTTAACGAGTTAATGAGTTAACGTGTTAAAGAGTTAGCGAGTTAGATTTTTAAACTCGAAACTCGTTAACTCGCAAAACTAATTAACTCATGACCGATTTTATACACGTCGCCTGCTCCCATTGTAAGAATGATAGAGTCAGAACCCAGTCGATTTTGGTCTAAGTATTTTACCACATCACGCTTGCTTTCTATAAGCTTTACATTCGCTTGAATAGCCCGCACTTTCTCAACAAACTGCATATCCTCTGATAAATTGGTTGATGCATCATGCCTGGCTGATGCGAATGTCGGTAAGATAATAAGCTCAGAGACACCCGCAAATGACGCAGCAAACTCGGATAACATAGACCTAGTTCGCTCATATGTATGTGCCTGAAAAATAACCGTTATTTTCTTTTCAGGGTACGCCGCGCGAATGGCCTCTAGAGTTTTCCTTATCTCCTCGGGATGGTGAGCATAATCATCAAAAACGACAGCACCGGATGCCGTAAGCCCAACTTGTTCAAGTCTTCTCGACGCACCTTTAAATTGAGGCAGAACTTTCTGGATATTTGGGACAGAAACTCCCGCCTCAACAAGAAATGCGATTGCGGCTGTGGCATTCTTTGCATTGTGATAGCCAGGAACAGATAATTTAAAATCGGCCAATTTTGTTACTCCGCGAAATACTGAAAACTCTGAATTCCATTCATTTTGCCTAAAATTTGCAAGACGAAATTCGTTATCCGTTCCTGTTCCAAAGGTTATTACTCTTATTCTATTTCCCTGATCCTTGATGATTTTTTTAACATTTTCGTCATCTCCGTTTGCGATGAGAACGCTATCACTCTTAAGATTTGAAGTAAGTCTCGAGAATGAAGCTGCAACATCCTCTATGTCGCGATAAAAGTCAGGGTGGTCAAAATCTATATTGTTGATAATCAAAAACTTAGGTGACTGATAAAGAAACTTCGGGGTTTTATCATGAGCACCTGCCATATATTCATCAGCCTCAGCCACGAAGAAACGTCCCTTACCAAAATGCCCAGCAGCACCAATAGGAACAATTTCAGATGTGCCAATCGAGTATGATGGGTCAAAACCCAGCAGCATTAGAAAAGTCGCTATCATTGAAGAGGTTGTTGTTTTTCCATGCGCACCAGTGACTGAAATACCTTCTATATCCGCACGATCAAAAAGTTCACCCGACATAAACAACCCCACTGCTTCTCCATGAGAAATTATTTTTGTATGACCATCTCCTCGAACGGCTTTTACCTCCACATTGTCAAAACCTCCATGTGCACCAGTTGCAATCATTAGACACTCCCACTTCGGTGTTGTTCCAAAAAAATCATGGACATTATCTTCACGAAACCCCTTGCAGATATCAATTTTCGCATCTTGCAAAATCTTATCAGTAATAAATTCCTCATCAACATCAGATCCTCCCACAATAAATCCCGCTTGTTTGGCGATTATTGCAAGAGTTGCCATTCCCACACCCTTTATTCCAACAAAGTAAACTTTTCTATACATATAAGGCAGAAATTATACCACAGACACATTAGTGTCCAGTATTGAGTATTCTGCATTGAGTATATTTACCAACTCTATACTCCATACTCTATACTCTTCTACTCGGGTGGCAAGTTGTAATATTTTATAAGGTCGCGCGCTATCGAGAAAAAGAGCGGAGCAGCTGTCTCAGCTCCATAAATCGAGCTTTTTGGGCGATTAAACAAAACAAGCATTGTTACCTTTGGATCGCTCGGCGGAAAAAAACCCACAAATGAAGCGACTGTTTGACTTGGATCATAATGACCTGCAACAGGAATTTGTGCAGTTCCGGTCTTCCCGGCAATTTTATAGTCTTTTATTTTTGCAAATTTTGCTTCCCCATTCTCAACTGCGTTTACCATCATGGATGTAACTGTCTTTGCGGTGACAGCAGAAACTGTTCTGTTTGTCGCAACCGGCTTAACATCGATTGTTTGACCATCAGGTGTTATTATTTGTGAGACCACATGCGGCTTCATTCGAACCCCATTATTGGCAATTGAATTGACCGCGGTTATAAGCTGAATAGGCGTAAGAGATATTCCTTGACCGAATGAAGTAGTAGCAAGATCAATCGGTATCCATTGATCCTGACTTCTTATAATTCCCGTCGTTTCTCCTTGCAGATCAATTCCCGTAGGTTCTCCGAATCCAAACTTTTTGAGATATTTGACAAGATTGTTAACTCCTATTTTCTGACCAACGAAAACCATACCAGTATTGTCAGAATGGACTATAACATCGTTCATGGTAGTATTTGGAAAATAATTATCATCCCACGTCTTAATCTTGTATTCCCCCATCTGTATTGCATGAGAACATATATTACATCTAGTATCTGGGGTCACGAGTCCGAGATCTATGCCAGCTGCCATAACAAGCACTTTAAATGTTGAACCGGGCTCGTAAAGACTTGAGAGTATCGGATTGGTATAGGTAGACGTGTCAAAATCATAGTATGTTTTAGGGTCAAAAGTAGGCTCTGAAGCATCTGCCAAAATTGCGCCAGTTTTGGTATCCATAACAATTACAGAACCACTATCGGCTCCATACTTTTCAACACCATCGCGTAGTTTTTGATCAACTGAAAACTGTATAGTTCTATCAATCGTCAGCTTAAGTGTTCTTCCATCGATTTTGGGATCTTTTCTTACATCGTTTATTATTTGATTTCCAAGCGCATCGCGAACTCCATATTGTGCTCCATCTCGGCCTGACAATTGACTGTTGTATTGACCTTCAATACCAAAATATCCATGATTTTGCCCCTCGTTGTCACGCCCCAAAAAGCCGACGAGTTGCGCTGCCATAGATGCTTCGGGATAAAACCTTGAATATGTCTGCTCAAAACCAATCCCCGGAATATTAAGATTTTCTATCGCATGTTTCTGTCCAGAATCTATGTTTTGTGCAAGTTTCACCCAAAAAAGATCTTGTGACAATTTTGCAGAAACCGATGCGCTATCACTTCCCAATATTGGAGCAATTTCTCCTGATACGCCTGCTTTATCCGTTATCAATTTGGGGTTCGCATATAAAAGGTAAGTAATATTATTTGTTGCCAGGGGAAAACCGTCTGATGCCAAAATATCACCCCGCAAAGCAGGTACGGTAAGCGTTGAAAAACTTTGGGCCTTCGACAACTCCGATAGGCTTTCAGCCTCGACTGCCTGCCAGTAGAAAAGTCTTATTACGAGAAGGGTATAAAGTACAAAAATTCCCAGAAGAACTATTCCAAAACGTAGACCATCTTCTTTCTTCATCTTCCAAGCGCGATAGGCATAGGCGTGTATACCGAAACAAAGTCCTTTGAATCGGAAAAACCTAGAGTTGCTGCTCGTGATGCAATAGATTGAAACGACGCGTTAGTAAGTATTTTGCTTTGTAAATCTATATTGTCTTCTCGAATTTGCTCTATCTGATCAGCAAGTCGAGTTGCAACTATGGAATCTGTTGCAGACGTATTTGATATATATATAACTTCAGCTTGAGAGAGCAAAGCAAGAACTACTAAAACGAAAATTGTTAATTTTAAAATCTTATTCATTAATATAAACCCACTTATCTCTTTTCGAAAACTCGAAGCTTAGCGCTTCTTGCACGCCTATTAATTTGCGTTTCATGGTATTCTGCCGTTTTCGGTTTTTTGACGTAAACGCGTCCTATCCCGGATCTTTCAAACTCTAAAAAATTTAGTTTTGTCACTCGGTCCTCAAGCGAATGGAAGGAAATGACAACAAGCCTTCCACCCGCACCAAGAACTTCCACCGAATCTGACAAACCCTTTTTTAGACTATCAAGTTCGGAATTAACAACAATTCTTATTGCCTGGAAAACTCTTGTCGCAGGATGTATCTTGCCATTTTTTGGTGAAACGCTCGATACAACCTGCGCCAATTGTCCGCTTGTCACAATAGGCGCCTTGACTCGCATCAAGCAAATTGCATGAGCCACTTCCTTTGCGTTTGGTTCTTCGCCATATTTTGCAAAGATCTCATACAATTCGCTTTCACTATATTCGTTGACGACTTTTTCAGCTGTTACACCTGCTTGATTATTCATTCTCATATCAAGCGGCTCGTCAAATCTAAATGAAAATCCTCGACCAGATTTGTCAATTTGATACGATGACACACCCAAATCGAAAAGTATTCCAGCTACGTTAACAAATCCGAATTGTTCGGCCTTTTCGCGAATTTCTGCAAAGTTTGTTTGAACAAGAGTTAGTTTTCCTTTAACTACATCTTCTTCAAATTCCTTCTCAACATACCTAATTGCGTCCGGATCACGGTCAAGTCCAAGAACAAATCCTCCTCGATTTAAAATTTCCCGTGTATGTCCCCCTCCCCCGATAGTCGCATCTATGTATTTTTTACCCGGCGCAATATCTAAAGCGTTAATTACCTCATCCTTTAATACCGGCGTATGGAAATCGTTCATTTCTTGTTCTCCTTTTCCGCAAGTCTTGCTGAAATCCCCTCTATTTTTCCCGAAAGATTGGCTTTATATTTTTCCCACCGGCCTAAATCCCATATCTCTACATATCTTGATAATCCTAAGAATATGATGTTGCTTTCAATTCCTGCAAACGTTCTGAGATACGAAGGCAATATAAACCTTCCTTTGCTATCTGACTTAACTTCGCTTGCTCCACCAAGTAAGAACCTCTGTGTTTCGCGTGTTTCATATTCGATAAAGGGGCGTCCGCGTGTTCCTTCAAGTAAATTTTCCCATTCGGGTCTCGCGACAACGGTAAGTGAGTTTTCGAATCCGTGCGTAATGATGATTTCGTCGCCAAGTATTTCCCGGAATTTCTTCGGGAGACTGATACGTCCTTTTTCGTCAATTTTACCTTCATACTGGCCGATGAGCATAATTTTTTACCCCCACGTAGTTGATGAAGAACCTGCCTTGGTTCGCTAGAGCGTTGATACGCAGAGGCGACCCGGTTCTAGAAGAACTAAAACTTACCTTTTTTAGGGAAAAAATAGACCTGCGAAGCAAGTCCCACATTTTCCCACTTTTTCCCATTTTGAACCATTTTTCACAGCTCGTCAATAAGCAAGTGATACGGAATAGTGTGAAAAGTATGAAAAGGACACTAAATATCTAGGCTCTCATGAAATTATTACGGATTACTTATTAGGTGAGGTGAAAGATGAGAGGTGAGAGGGTTACTTAAAAGGGAGGACAGCGTTGACACTTCCAACTTCACCATTTGAGTAATTGATTTTAACCATAACCTTTATGTCAGAACTTACCTTATCGTAGCGACAAACCTTTGTAGAACAAGTTCCAAGTAATATATCGCGTGTAATCTCGGATTTTCCTGCAACATCGATTGGAGAAGAACTTAGGGCACCCTTCGGAACATCGGCTGTCTCACCATCACCATCATCAGTTACCTCAGTTGCATTATATGATAATTCATACTCGAGAGATTTGATTCCGTCGAGTTTTGTCACCTTCATCTCGACAGCTTGCTTGTTCTGGACCAACGACAGATCGAGTCCTATGTCCTCAGGTTTAACATCTTTAACGTTTTGAGTCTGGTCAGCTGGCGCAGCCGCCGATCCGTCCGAGGAGCTCTGATGCATCAGGAAATACCCACCGCCAACTACAGCAAGAATTAAAACAACAACAATAACTATTACAACAATTTTATTCTTTTTTAAGAATTTCATACTCTATTCACTTTCAGATACAATAATATGCCTTTTAGTAATTTCTCTTTCAAGCGCCTTAGCATTACGCGCCTGAGACCTTAGTCGAGCTGAATCTGGTTGTGGACCTAATCCAACATTTAAACCACCCTGCAAGTCACCTAAAACTGTTTTGTATGTTGAAACAATTTGGGAATTTGACCAGTCCTTAAGAGGAGCCATTCCTCCATTCAACACTTTTTCTTCACCGGGCTGCAACTCGCCAATAGGCCTGTTTGGTGAACTTCTAGGAATATCACCAGTATAAACATTCACTGCGCCAAAGGGTAATTCTCCCTCATGTCCGGCTACCATTAAATTTAGTTTGAATAAATTTACAAAATAAGTCAAGTGGATAAATTATGTTAATTTTTCCTGAAGATAAGCTTTGAGGTTGTCGATCGCAACGCGCTCTTGAGTTGCGGTGTCGCGGTCGCGGACTGTTACTTTTTTGTCATCAAGTGAGTCAAAATCGAACGTGATACAAAATGGTGTTCCAATTTCGTCCTGAGACGCATAACGC
>DASZRG010000026.1:0-62174 GCA_035549295.1 Patescibacteria group bacterium | reverse complement strand
GGTACCACTTACTACTTTTGTTCTGTTGCCCAAAATGCAGCCGGTACAGCTTATGGAAGCGTTCTCTCTTTTGCCACAACAGCTTGTACGCCAAATTCTTACCAGGACCTTGATGGTGATGGATATGGAGCGGGGGTCCAGGGCTGTTATGTGGGAGGAGTACTTAATAACACTGACTGTGACGATACTAATTCGAGCATTTATCAATCCATTTCGAATCTAGCAGCAGATGCGGATCAAGATAGATATTATACTGGTTCACCAGCTTCTATGTGCGTTGGCGCTGCTACACCTCTTGTTCAAACCATTACTTATAAATCAACATCGACCTCCGGGGTTGCGACCGGTACTTCTGGTGGAGGAGGAGTATTAGTAAATACTCCAAATAATACAGCAAATGGTGATCTACTACTTATGGTAACTGTTATTTCAAAAGCCGGTGGTGTTCCATCTTTTCAAGTATCTACTCCTACAACATATGGCTATACCCTGATCAAAAGTATCACAAATAATGGCGGCGGCGGCGCAAATACTCAGACCGTTACTTCTGCATACTATAAAATCGCCAATAACGAGCCATCATATTATCAGCTTCAAGCTGATACAAACGAAGCTGTAACTATACTTAGATACACGGGGATTGATACAAGTTCACCAATTGATACATCAGGTGGTGGAACAGCAAATGGTACTAACGCTGTTCCTGTGGCAGCATTTGCTGGTCCCTCTGTTACGACTGCGACAGCCAATGCAGTTGTGTTCCACGTTGCCGGTCTGACGACAACTGCGTCAAAGACTTTTGGCGTGCCTGCACCTGCTTCTGGATGGACTATTAGAAAGCAAGGTGGATCAACCTCCACAGGTGCTAATTTATATCTTGAAGTTTCAGATATGACTCAGACTACACCTGGTGTGACAGGTATCCAGACATCAACTCTTACATCTGGCACAGCATATGGAGGGTCAATTATGTTTGCTTTGAAGCCTCTTATTCGCAATTACTATTCTGGAGCTTCCAAGAATACAATTGCGCAAGTTGCGCCTCTGAATCCGAATACAGGATCGGGAAATAATTTGTCGATTGTTAAACCCTCGCTTATTAGTAATGGCGATATGCTTGTTGCCCTCCTGTGTGCAGTGGACTCGAGTTCACCATTCAATCTATCAATGACTGCGACACCATCTGCATGGGTGCAAATAGGTGGTAGAGCTGCAAATAACGTTGCGGGAGACGTCTGTTATTCATACTACAAGCCTATAACATCATCTGGGACTGAGCCTTCATACTATCAATGGAAATGGAGCGAAGCAGTAGGAGGGCTCGCGAGCGGCACTATTATCACGCTTGATAATGCAAGCGGAGGTACAATCGCATACGACACAGGTCTTAGTAGTCTTTTTCCAACAGGAACTAGTACTAAAACACTGACAGGCATAACAACTTCAAATAGCAATGAAACTTTACTAGGTCTATGGGGTGTAAACATAACTTCTAACTTCCAGTCATATACATCGCCCCTTTCTGAGAAAGAGGATTATTCTAATTCCAACCAAACCCTTGCAGCGGCGATGGGACTTCAGGCGGCGGCGGGCGCCTCGGGAAATAAAAATGCAACATCGACAAATGGTGGTGTTGGAGCAGGTTTTCTTGCTGCCTTTTATGTAACTCCAGGAAATAACACAAGTCTTTATACCGATGCAACGACTTCCGCACTTGGTGGAAGTGACTGTGCTCCAAACGACAATTCAAAGTGGGTTACGAAGACGGGATATCCGGATACCGATGGCGACTCATACACGCTTGCTCAACAATCAGTCTGTACTAACGGATCTTTGCCAACAGGATGGCTAGCCGCACAAAGTTCAACGCTTGACTGTTTTGACGGAGAGTATTATGCGCAACCTGGCTATCCAGGTGGTCACGGCGGCGTACGCGGACAGGGCATTAAGGGAAATGATCTTGCAGGAAATACATGGGATTCTGGGGATTGGGACTGCGATGGTGTAACGACTTATGGCTATCCATACCCTGCATACTCTGCGTGCACGGCTACTTCAAACGCAGCTCAATATGTAATTAATAATGGTGTTTGCACGTTGAATTCAAGCCCCCCATGGCCAATCTGTTCCGGAACATCGGCTACAACGGCATCTTGCGGGAGTACTGTATCTTACAATATGGGTTACTATTCGAATTCAGCCTGTACAATCCCAGTTAATATTGCATGGGGACAGACTTGTCAATAAGAATAACTAAGTAGTTACCTTAAAGTCTAATATCAGTCTTTTGAGGAGAATTACGTTGATCGAACATTTTGTTTATTGACTCTTTTTCTTGAGCAGAAAAATTGTTCTGCGAAACATCTATTGTTTGTAAATATAACATGCTACTTATATTCGGAAGGGTGGCCAATTTATTGTTTGAAAAATCAATAATTTGCAAAGAAGAAAGTTTGGTAATAGAGTTTGGAATATTGGTGAGCTGGTTATTTTTCATATCTATTCTTTGTAGCTTCGTAAAAGTTGTTAAATCATCTGGAAATGCAGTAAATTTATTATTATCTAGATTGATCGAGGTCAGATTTTTTAGCTTCAAGACATCCTTTGGTAGTTCGCTCAAGTTCTGGTTCGAGAGGTCAAGTGCACATGCGGTATCAATATGGGCAAGTGCTTCATCAAGTCTTTTATACCCTGCGCATACCAGTCCTGTATCGGGCTCCGTTGTTGGGGTAGGATCTGAAGATGCAGTTGTGTGTTGATCAGGTACGATTGTAGCTGTCTTTTGGATTGGTTTGTTTTGCTTCGTAACAAGACTTTTTATTTGATCAAAGAAAAGTATGGAGCCACCAAGAACTAGAATGATCGTGACCAAGCCTGCTATCTCGAGTTTTTGTAGCCTTAAAGATTTGGTAGCCATATCACTTTCTTGCGGAGGGTTACTCGTGGGTATCCCTGGCGGTACATTCTCTTGTGGAGGCTGCGTGGCCGCCTGGTTGACATTTCCCTCCATAATTTATGCTAGCACAATTCTAGGGACTAGTCACTAGATACTAGATATTATGATTTTTTTGATTCATTGCTAGTCTCTAGTATCTAATATCTAGTCTCTAATTTACGATTATCCAATTGAAATTGATGTCGCTTATTGCTTGGGAATTGACGCCAACTGTAAATGACTTTCCGGGGACTTGGCGCATGAGGAAGAGCGACTGGTCGTTTGATGGCCCGACTGGCGAGATGTATATAAGAGAATGATCTGTTACGATAGGGTTATCTATAGTTACTTCGGTTCTGTATTGCTTGAGAGTTGTCATGCCGGCAGATCCCGTTGCGACAACCTCTACATCAGACACTGCATAGGCTGGTGCAACGAGGGGGAAATTGAGTTTGCCAAGAGTAAGAGATCCTGATACCGAGGCTGAACCTTGTACGTTAAGTAATGTGTGGTCATCGGTTTCAAGTCCTGTTTCACCATCGGATGGTTTTGAGTTTGTAATTGTTAGCGGCTTGCTATTTGATAGAGGAGAGATGACGTTTGTATTTAAATTGCCGCCAACCGTGACGTTTGAGGCAAAGTATGCATTGCCTGAAACTTTGAGTGTTCCATCGGTCTCGATTCGGACGGCACCAGCCAGGAAGTCAACCGCACCTTGCTTCAGAGGTTGTATTGCAAGATCGGTGCCGTAAGTGTTGATAGAGTTTTGGTCAAAAGTCATATTGTTGCCAACGCTCAAAGTCCCCAAGACACTTGCCTCGGCAAATGTAGATGGGCCGAGTGCAGTTAGGCCTTGTCTAAAGGTGCCAAAGTCGGCAGATAGATTCTGAATATCAATGAAATGCCCGACGACAATTCCGTCTTGGTTGTTGATGCTTGCGATAAGACCAGCGGATTCGGATGCAATTTCTGTATGGTAGTTTGAAATAGCTTGTCTTGATACATTGTTGAACCCGTCGTTTGCCTGCGTGATAGATTTAATCCTATCATCAAGTCCCTCTATTGAGCTCGCCTGTATATTGTTTGCATACAATGTGCCTGCAACGGTTGCATCGCCAGCTGCTGTTAGGTTTCCTGAGATTGAAGCAGATGCAGTAGTGAGACTTCCAGAGAATGTGGCGTTGCCTGAATTATCTATCGATGCGACAACGGCAGAACCTGATGCTTCAGTTGCATGGATAGTTACTTTTGATTTATCAAGTCCAATTGAAATATGCGAGTCATCAGCAAGTGGTGAGATGACGTTTGTCTTAACTTGGTTGGTCGATGCAAGAGGTGAAACTAGTTGACTCGTTCCGAGCTGTTCTGCTACGACTTCTGCAATATAGTCTTTTAGGTTAACACCAGCAATAGTAATTGAATTCGTTGCGACGTTAAGGCTTTGCGCTGAGACTTGTCCGGCAGAAATTGCTTGAGTCACGACATTCTGGGAAAGCGCGCCAATTTTTGCATCAAGCTCTTTAATCGCGTTAATAGTTATGAAGAAAAGAGCGTGGGGATTGAAATCGAGTAGAGTTGTCTCATTTGTATCATTTGGGTTGAGTTTTGCTTGAAATGTACCAACTGTATATGGAGCAACTTTTTGTATGTCTTGTGCGATTACTCCGATCCCAGATGCACCTGCTATAGTCCCTCCGAGACCATTATATGTAAAAGTGACTGGATCTATTTGATCTATGACGGCAAGTCCGTCGTTAAATGACTGGATGTTAGTCTTGGTTCGCTCGTCAGATGTGACAGTCCAAGTTGTTGTAAGAGATTTGGCAGCATCGTCGTTCCAGAGTTCAAGCGTATGAGTTGGCGAAGCCACACCTATTCCTACATTTCCACCACTTGAGTTTGAAACATTAGGCATGACAATCAGATTACCCGAGATACTAGCAGTTGGCGTGCCAGAGTTCACGTTCGTTACCGAGAACTTAGCAGAGGCGCTTGACTGTCCGCCAACGAGAAAGTCGACGGTCGAATTGTTGGGGGATAGTGCACCATTAACCTGATTCCAGAAAGCGCTGCTTCCGGATAGCGAACAGTCTCCCCAATATGGATTTGATGGTCCTGACAAAAGACATTGGTTAGGAGTAAATGTTGTTACCTGCTGCAGATTGCCAGTCCCATATTCATCATATAAAACACCGTTTTGTACCGAGAAACCTGGAAATCTTATTCCTTGACCGATTCGGCCAAGCGAAATAGTGCTAGCATTAGTTCCACCAATAGATATCGAACCTATACTTAATGTATCAATTGAGGCTCCTGGTTGAATGCTTATATCACCAGTGTTTTGTAGTACGAAGCGAGTAGTGCCGCTTGATGATGCAGCAAATATATCGCCGCCTGTTGTATTGTTATTAACGATAAAGGCAGCGACAGATGACTCTGTTGCAATTACTCCAAACCGGTCATCGACCTCAACGCCACCTGGGGTAACTATTCCTGATGTGCCATTGTTTACGAGTGGAGCTTCTGCATCTATTTTTCCAGTTCCGTCAGGTATTAGCTGAATATCGCCGTTTGAGCCAGGGTTGGTTGCAAGAACTATTGGTTGTCCAGAAAGCTTGAATTGTCCGCCGGACGCGGAAAAAGTAGGATTAGCTGACCCGCCTATCGTTAGATTGCCAGATGAGTCTAGTGCAAGAATTACATTTGTCTGCCCGGCGTTTGAGTCTGTTGTGGGAAGCATTCCTTGTACAGACTCACTGTTGGCAGCATAGGCAACAGTTGCGATCTTTTGGCGAGGGGTCAGCTCGGCAGTTGTCTGGACCGCAATACCCAAATACAAATTGTCATGAGTTCCAAAGAGATCTTGGGGAATTGCGCATGGCGTTGTTTGCGATGTGAGGGGTTGGCCGTTGCAATTGCTTCCTGAGCCAAGAAGAACTGAGAAAATACCGTTGTTATCGGGTGTTACAGAATCGACCTCCTGCCAGAGAAGGGCAGAGCCCGATGCGCTTGCGTCATTGTATATCTGAAATCTTACACTTGTTGTCGAGGTGATAGGATTGTCGTTGTTATCTGTTAGGCGACCCTGAAAGGATAATACGCGCTGAGGTGCAATAGTTGATGCTTGGACGCCGTTTTTGTTGTCAAACATATTTCTATACATGATCATGCTCAAAATAGTCGCATATATAATAAGGATAGCGAGGTGTAAATAATTGGTAAATGCCATATTGTGATACCTTTTGTACCACATGGGGCGGTTATTTTTAAGTCTATTTAGTAAAGTGTTAGTATTTTTAACATCGGGTTTTGGCAGTTGCTCGCCTGCTTTGATATATGTTTCAAGGTGTCTGCGGCGTACTCCAAGTGCTATTTTGTGAGAGATCATTTCCTCAAGAAGCAGATAGGGAAGAAGTAGCTTTTGAACAAGTCTAAAAGGCGGAATAGGCGAGTAGCTAGTCATAACAGGGTCCGGCTCAAGCTGCAGACTATCCATGGTTAGCGTGTTTTCGGCAGTTGTAGCAATTGGTTCAGGCACAATAACTTCAGCTTTAGCAGTGTTGATAAACTTCTGATACTCTTTTACAGGTAGTTCAGTCTCTCGGCCAGCATATTTAAAGTACTTTCTAATCGATGAAATCTTGCGGTCTATGCTCGCTTGAGACAGATTAAAGACTTCTTTTAGACGTACTTTATATTGCTCAAGAACAGAATTAGTGAGGAGCTCGGCGGGATCTGAAATATCTGAAAAGTCAAAGCTCTGGCTGATCCAGGTAGTGAACGCGTTAATATCGACTATATAGTTTTTCATGGTAGCTCGAGATGCGCCATTTACATATAAAAAGTCTTTGAATCCGCGCATTTTCCACTCATCTGTTGCCTGTTGCGAACGGTTTTCATCGCTTGCAAAAGGATTTTCAACGATTAGGTTTGTCGCAATCATAAAGTCGGCAAACCTTTTGAGAGTGGAGATGTATCTCTCGAGTGAGCGAGCGGATGGCCGTGCGATAGGATCGCCTCCATTTTTCATTTCATCAACAAAGCGCTTAATTAGTTTTGAGTCAAAATTGTCGGGCCTGAATTCTACGCCAAAGTATTGTGAATACCAGTTGAGGAATCGGCTTATATCTGATGAATAATTCTTGAGAGTGATATGACTAACTTTTTTTTTCTCAAGGAGATAACTTTTGAATTGGAGTCCTATATTGCTCATTTTTTAAAGTGTTAATATATTTCCTATTTTGTGAAACCCAGCCATAGAATAGTTTTTCACGATGAAGATTACCGTAATATTTGTTGAATTTATACTAGCCTCAAGATTATACATATTATACTGATTATTTACCGATCTCATAAAGATTATCCTATCACTATATTTATTGTCAATAACCTAGAGTTTAATAGTCAAGGCTATTTGATATATAATGATCTATTTATTTGGAGAAATAGGGACTATGAAAAGTTCAGTTATTACCGTGAAATGACTTTTTTACCGTAAAAATATGTTTCACGTTGACCAAAATTTATATCAAAGTATATCATTATGTCTGAATTCAGCTTTTTTTGTGGTTGATGTATTTTGATAGGGTACTTTTTCACTATTGTTTCACGCTCTTATTGCTCTATCAATCTTTAAGTACTATAACTTGTTAGGTATTCTTACAGTAGTTTCTTTTGAGAGTGGTTGATAATCCAATTATCAATCGATGTGGTCAATTGATAGAGTGTTTTGATGGCCTTTTTGGCTTAATTTAACAGTATAAATTTAAATAACCCTTTTATTACCAACTCCTTACTTTTTCTTAAACACCGCTTTTTTATTCTTTTTGTGCGCCAGAAGAGTGGCTTTTTAAAATATTTACTCCAAGCCGTAAGAGATTAGTAGAAAAACTTAAATATTCTCTCAATAAATTAGGCACGGGTAAATTTAGCTGTATATAGTATTTTGCGGGGATAAAAATGGCTTAAAACTCTAGCTTTAAGCCAAATATATATGCTGATTCTATTTTTTTTCCGACTTTTGTTTCACTTTGATATAGATCCCCAGAAGGATTGCAGAGAATATAGTAATTGGCAAAATAAGATATATAGGCATAGAAATAAAAGATGTAGTGGTAGTAAATGTTGGGCCACTGTCTGAGAGTTTTATAACTGCCGTTGCATTGTATATTCCAAAAAGAAACGTTTGAGGCCAGATAAGTATGGGGTGCCCAGAATTATTCTTATATTGATTTATTGTTTTAATTGTTGAATTGTTTTTTTCATCAATGTATTGAGTTAAATATCGCTGTCCATGACCCAGTATATATTCAGGCTTTATATCGATTCTTTCAAGATCACGGCCAAACATATCCTTAAGGCTTATTCGTCCGCGAGGGATCATATAGTGATCTCCATCATTGACAAGAAGTAAAGTAAATGGAACTGGTCCTCGATTCTCAAAGAATGGAGTCGAGAAGTCAGCTATATGCCCGCTTGGTTTTTCAGCTTCATTTGTGGTTAATATTATGTTTGTTGCTATCCCACCTGAGGTTTGTGAAGAATTTGGCTTGAGAGTATTATCGCTCGCTGCAAATACAACTGAGAAGTAATAGTCATTCTTACCTGCCGAGTCATCTATATTTATTTTTAGCTTTAAATCCTTTTCCTCATAAGGATTGAGCTTGACACTCGTGATGGCATTATTTCCGTCGTAAATACTTATTTTTGACCTTATTTGTTCGAAGTTGCTATCTTGCCCGTTTATATATTCAATGTTCCCATTTGAAGCCTTTGACATTTTAAAGGGCATGAAGCTGATGTTTAAGTCTTCTTCTTTTCCTGACTTGTTCTCTATACTTATTCTTGACTCAACGCTTGCAGGAGGAGTTGCAACTATTTCAGTTATCGAAGGTGAGATGGAGAGGGAGAAGGAGTTGCTATCGGCATTAACCCCTATAGGAATAAAGAATAATGAATAAAGAATAATGAATAAAGAAAATAATAATTTTAGAGCTCTATGCCTGGGTGATAATTTCATAATTTGATTATACCACTGCGGTAAATTTTCATAGCAAATATAACGGCGGTATAAATGCCGTTGTGTTGGCATAAATGATTTATTTGATCAAAAAAGTCATATAGTTTTTCGGTAAAAACTGAGGCTAGTGCGGTAATAATAATTAGAAAATTTCTAGAAAATAGGTCATTTTAGACCTAAAAATGATGTTTTGCGGGGAAAAAATAGACTATATCAAACTGATCAAAATATTTGGCCTAGACTAAAATCTGATAATGGCAAAAGAGTAGTTCAAGTGATAGGTTTTTGAGTAAGTTATTGTACAGTACCCAAGGCCAAATAAATTTTCAATTGATCAATTAATCAATTTTCAAACCAATTAAGAAATGTTTAATGTTTAAACAATTTAAAATTGATGTTTGGTTTGGTGAATTGGAATTTGATAATTGGTTAATTGGGAAGCTAAAGGGAGGGGGAGGCGATATACAAGATGCTATTTTGATATGTTCCTGGGGCCTGCGAGCCCGAAATATTTACTTTATAAGTTATTGTTGACTGATTATTTGTTACCGGATTATCACTCGACATGATTGTTTGCGCACTTTCTGAAGCCTCTTTATTCGCGAATTGACGGTAAGAATCATAGGTTAAAAAGTCTGAAACGCAAGGAGACGAAGCTGTATTGTCACATCTGTACCCAAATCCGAATGTTAATGGGGAAGTCCATAGTGAGGATTGAGTCTCAGAGCAATTGCCATCATCGCATTTGGTATCTGGAATATCAACTCTATTTGAGTTTCTCATGCTGTGATCTTCAGATGCTATTACTTGATAGCCTGAATCCGGGCTCGAGATTAGCAGAGTACTATTTCGGGTGATAGGTTCTCCTGGGTTAATTGTGCCAAAACTTATTGACCCGCTAGATATTGTAAATGTAAATGAACCGCTACCGGCAGCCGACTGAGTATACTGAAAGCCCTGCCTTATTTTATAATTTGTGCCTGTGTAGACTCCTTGGGCGGTTGTACCCGAGGAGAAAGTGACTTTGTTGTTTGATCCGGTAGCTTTGCCTGCAAAGGAATTGAGATTCCCTTGCTCTAGTATATATGATCCGTTACTCATCGTCTGAGCATGAGCATCATGAATAATGAATAAAGAATAAAGAATAATGAATAAGACGAGTGAAGCTATATATTTCATTTTAGGAAAGTTCTGCTTTTTCGAATAAATCCTTGAATTAATTGGTCAACAGAATCTGCCTGATCCATTAGTTGTTTAAATTCAATTTCAGTTAAATAACTGACATCTTTTGATATTAAGAGAAAGTTTTTAAGCTCAACTAGAGAGCCTTTTGATAAATAATAGAATTGAATCTTCTCTCTATAGTATTGTCTAGTAAAGCCTTCTGCAAGGTTAGCCGTAATCGAAGCTGCTGCGCGTCTCATTTGATCTACTATTGAATAAGTTTCTGACTTTGGAAAATTGGCTGTTATTTTGTATATAAGTAGGACTAGTTTGTGACCCTCTTTCCAAGCGTTTAAATCAGTAAATGATCTTATTTTAGCGTTTTGATCATTATTCATTCTTCGTTATTCTTTATTCCTCAGCTCTTTGGCTTTCTTCTCGATATCTTCAATTTCATCAATAGCATCAGAGTTCTTTGTATGGGATTTGAGGGTCTCGGCGTCTTCGATGATCTGGCCTGTTTTATCATTGATTTCATCTGCAAGTTTCTCGCGACGTTGGAACTCACGGCCAAAGAAGTATGAGATGGGGGATAGAAAGACGAGTGAGCCGAGTCTTATCAGATTGGAGAATAGATCGCCATCAGATATAGATGTGAAGAAGACTACTAGAAGTCCTATCAAGAGTACAAATACCGTTGCAGGCTCAAACAGAAAAACAAGCCCAAACATGAGAAAGTAGAGCAAGAAAAATAGGTTTGAAGTAAGGCCCCCTGTGAGAAAGATAGCAAGAAGCAGGATCATTGAAACACCCGATACCTCAAGAGCAGATCCAGAAAATATCTCCTCATCTTTTTTGCCGCGCCTTTTGATAATTCCGTAAATGATGGAAAAGATTATAAGTATGCCTAAGATAACAGTAATATAGTCGTCGAGTGGAGTGTTGGTTATCACTAGTACTATGGCGAGTGCTAAGAAAATTGAAAGAGATTGGGTGAAGAGCTTCATCGTAATTAAGTATATAGTATTGAGTATCCAGTATCCAGTACCGAGGGTATCAAGTATCTGGTATTGGGTATTAGGGAGGTTCTGGAGCTTGCTGTTGGCGCTTGGGGGTTGGCAGTTAGCCATTAGAATTTTATCTAAACGCTAAACGCTAATTGCTAAATGGTGTCGTGCGCTTATTTGTTTATCCTGAACTTGATTCAGGGTTGGTTTGGTTCTGATATGAATCAGAATTCCGCCTCCCAAAGGGAGGCGAAAAGCGCGAATTTCTCGACACGGTGTTAATAGGGATTGGCTTTGATCTTGGGTCGATCTAAATTGTCAAGTCGTATCCGCGTGAGTATTCCTCCTGCGAACAAGGCTACCGCGAAAAGTCCTAGCGAGATTGGATTCGGTGTTATTCCGTTTCCGATCGTGATGAGGGTCCAGATGATCGCGGTTGCTGATCCCCACATCAAGGCTCTCTCTGTGATCTCCTCCTCGATTGATTCAAGGGTGACCGTCGCATAGAACGACCACTTCGTGAGCAAGTCAAGGTCTTCCATCAGTAACCCCCTTACATTGTTATACGTCTCCATCTCCAGAGGAGGTAGGAGTCTAAGGTATACTATGAAAGTATACAAGATGATCTCGAGCAGCAACGAGATGACGGTGAAGCAAGAATTGAGAGCTTCGCGCCAAGTCGCTTTTGCTGTTTGCATCGGATCCTCCTATCCGATCTGGTCCTCAGAATCTGTGATGCGTTTGACTAACCTTCGTAGTAGAGTCCAGGGTCTTCGATGGTCTTCTTCTTGGTCTAAGTCTTAAGTCGATAGAATTTGATCCTATCGCCTTGCATAGCTCGAATTCGAGGTATACGTCCTTCCATTGAGTGTACTTGACCATTGAACTCAACGCCCAAAACCCCTTCCAGATCTCCAATCTTTTGTACTCGGTTTCCGTAGTTACCACTTGAGATCGTGAGATAGGAGATATTCGATGAGAGAGGTCTGGTGTTGTGTAGTAACACGTCGAACCATGTGGCGTATCCTCCCAAACCTGTGTTGGGAATGAAAAGCTCTACGGGTTCGTTTTCTCCGATTGTCAGCGTCACTGTTCCCAGATCCGCTGACTGTACGTTTTTTTCCTCGGGTACTGAGGTCATTTACATCTCCCTTTCTTCCTATATTTCTCAGATTCTGTGGTGCGGGTAAAGTTGTCTTGCTATCATGAAAAGCAAGATTGCTACTAGACCAGCACCGATCCCGCCCCAGTCTGGATTTGGGCTCAGGCTATAGATGAGAGCTTTCGCCTCGACCATAGCTAAAGCTAAGATTGAAACGAACGTAATGGTAAGCGAAATTGACTGAAGCTTGCGTGGGAATCCATTTGTTCGAAGGTAGCCATAGAAACATGCTCCTCCAGCGATTCCCCAGATGCTGATGCAAAGAATCCATCCCTCTAGGTTCAATGTTCGATTCCTTTCTCTGAATCCGTGTCGAATTGGTAAAGAGCTGGAATATCCCGCCCCTTACTATCGACTAGTCAGCTTTGGGATAATCCCTCAATTGATTTGAATTATAACATCAAATTAAATCTTAAAAAGAAAATAGCAGATATACATAGAAGATCTGAAATATTTTATTTTTAATATGTATTTTTGATTTTTGGTATTTAATATTTCATATTTGAGTCTATTTAGATTATAATTAGCCTTATGAATCAATATGATCCTTCAAAAATAGAGGCCAAGTGGCAAAAAAAATGGGAGGAGAGTGGTCTCTATCAGACCGATGAGTCGGGTGCGAACAAAAAATACGTTCTTGATATGTTCCCTTATCCATCTGGCGCGACTCTTCATGTGGGGCATATAGAAGGCTACGTGGGTACTGATATCATATCTCGCTACTTTCGCATGAAAGGCGCAAGCGTTTTGCATCCGATGGGGTGGGACGCTTTTGGACTACCTGCTGAAAATTATGCTATCAAGACTGGAATTCACCCTGATGAATCAACTCATGAGAATATCAAGACCTTTAAGCGTCAGCTCAGAAGCGTAGGACTCTCATACGATTGGAGTCATGAGATAGATACGAGTAGCCCTGAATACTATCGCTGGACTCAGTGGCTATTTACATTGTTCTTCAAGATGGGTCTTGCCTACAAGCAGGAAGCAGATGTTAACTGGTGTCCGTCCTGCGAGACAGTGCTGGCCAACGAGCAGGTGGTTGATGGCAAGTGTGAACGCTCTGGCGATGAGGTTATCAAGAAGAAGCTCAATCAGTGGTTCTTCAAGATTACTGACTATGCTGATCGACTGATCGATGATCTTGCCGGTATTGATTGGCTCGAGGAAGTTAAGACCCAGCAGAAGAACTGGATTGGCAGATCCGATGGTGCTTTGATAGAATTTAAAATCGATGGTTTAGACCGTGAAATCAATGTTTTTACAACTCGACCAGATACGCTATACGGCGCAACATTCTTGGTTTTGTCACCTGAACACCCTGTAGTAGAAGAAATATCGAATATCAGAAAGCAAATATCAAAAACTGATAATGATATATTAAATGATCCTTACGATATAGAAGATGTAAAAAGTTATGTGGCTGAGGCGAAAGCAAAGAGTGATGCTGATAGACGAGAGAACAAAGAAAAAACTGGAGTATTTTCTGGCCTATATTGTATAAATCCTGTATCAGGCGAAAAGATACCTGTCTGGATAGCTGACTATGTACTTATGGGCTATGGGACTGGCGCGATCATGGCCGTACCGGCACATGACGAGCGCGATTTTGAATTTGCCACCAAGTTCAACTTGCCAATAAAGCAAGTAATCTTCAAATCAAAAGATGATACGACAAAAGATTTAAGTGAGGCATATGTGGGGAGTGGCGTGCTCAAAAATTCAGGCGATTGGGATGGACTTATGATGCCTGATGAATTTGATAAGGTTATATCAGATCTTGATAAGAAGAAAATAGGTGAGAAAAAGACGACTTATCATCTCCGAGATTGGCTGATATCAAGACAACGTTATTGGGGAGTTCCAATCCCTATGATCTATTGTGAGTCGTGCGCCCACGATGGGAAATCTTGGTTCACAGAAAATGTCACTGCGAGCGATAGCGCGGCAGTCTCAGCGCGGGAGATTGCTTCGTCGTCTTCGACTCCTCGCAATGACGATTACGCTGGTTGGTATCCCGCTCCCGAGTCAGATTTGCCGATTCTCCTTCCTCACGATGTTGATTTCAGACCTACTGGTAAATCGCCGATAGCCTTGTCAAAGTCTTTTCAAGAAGGTGTCACATGTCCTGGATGTGGTGGACCAGCAAGTCGAGAGGTCGACACTATGGATACATTTGTCGACTCATCATGGTACTTTTTGAGATTTGTTGATCCCAAAAATGAAAAAGAATTCGCATCACGTGAAGCTATCGCAAAATGGCTTCCGGTCGATGTCTATGTTGGTGGGGGACATGTGGTGCAACATCTTCTATTTGCTCGATTCTTCTGGAAAGTTATATTTGACGCAGGATATATCGAGAAGTCTCTAGGTGAGGAGCCATTTCTCAAGCTTCGTGCGCCAGGCTGGATTTTGGGACCTGACTCGCGAAAGATGAGTAAACGATGGCACAATGTCGTAACACCAGATGATATTATCCCTAAATACGGAGCTGATACGCTGCGCATGTACGAGATGTTCCTTGGTCCATTTGACGCGATGAAGCCTTGGAGTCTTACTGGAGTTGAGGGGATGTCGCGCTTTATTAAAAAGATCTATAGACTCTTTGAGGAGACACATGCACTCGAAAATAAAGAGCAAGATAAACAGATTGATATACTTCTAAATAGTACGATAAAGAAAATAACAGATGATATCGAGGGAATGCGCTTCAACACTGCGATATCAACAATGATGGAATTCTACAACGACCTAACCGATGCTCAAAAACTTGGCACTAAGATAAATTGGAGTGAGGTATGGGAAAAATTCCTGAGAGTCATGGCTCCATTCGCCCCGCATCTGGCGGAGGAGCTGTGGCAGCGTTTGGCAGTTGGGGGTTTGGGGTTAGAAAAAACCAAGAGCCAAGAGCTAACCGTTAAGAGCCAAAGCATACATACGCAGAACTGGCCGGAGTATGATGAGAAGTATCTCGTACAGGATGAAGTAGTCATTCCTGTCCAGGTGAATGGTAAGAGACGAGGGGAAATCAGTATTGAGTATTCAGTATCCAGTATCGAGAATAAGGCGAGGGTTGAGGAGAGGGCACGCGAGGTAGTCGCTTCTTACGTTGACGGAGTAGTAGTGAAGAAGGTAGTTTACGTCCCTGGCAAGATAATCAATTTCGTGATCTAATTAATCTAAACCGCATTGATTAGCCTGATTCCGCAATCCAATTCGTCTGCCAAGATCTGATCTTGGCAGGAAAAACTAGGCTTGGGGTAGGGTTTCGGTTGCGAATGCAAGTCCTAGTGCGGTGAGTCTTTTTCTTGTTTCTTCCATTCTCATAGTTCCAAAATTGCTATTACTTTCAATTTCGGACTCGGTTCTCATTGTAAAATGACCCACAGTTTTTATTCGAGGCAGCATATAGGGATTGCGGTATCCGTATATTTCATCAGGGTAGCCACGATTTAATAATCCTCCGCGTCTTTTCACATCTGCTAAGAATTCTGATATTGGTGTATTTTCTGCATCTGTAAAATCCAGTGATTCTAGTAATGCATTTTCTGCATCTAGGATATAGCCATCTATCTTTACTTCTGTTTCAGCACTAGCTCCTCCATTCCAGTCTAGACGTTCCCTATCGCTTAAGATTGCCGAGGTGATATAGCTACCAAGAGTGTATATTGGTGTACCTGATAGTCCGATAATTTTTTCATCAACTCCTATGTTATTCATGAATATATTATTGAAGTTTGGAAGACCTTTTAGATATTGATGTCTCAGGCTATTTGCGCGTTCTACAGCCTCGGGTGATATGGTGGTTTTTTCTGGTTGAGGACCAAGTTTGCTTCGAAGATCGACAACTCCATTCATTTCTAATATATTGAAAGCAGCCTCAAGCGCTTGCTGTTGAGCTGGGCTTTGGTTTTCAGGATAATTTGCGAGCCTTCCGCGAAGATCTTCGTATACCATAGTGGGATTATAGCATAAAATCTTATAGTTAGTCTTATAATAATTGATTTAGCCTCGGAAAGACTTTATAATGAGCATTATGTCAGCAGAAGTGCCAATAAATTTAGAGAGCCCAGTAGCTGTCTTGAAGCTAGGTGATCGCGAGATAACAGGCGCGGCTGCGCTAGTCGGATATATTTTGATAGATGCAGCCAAGCGATCTACAGATGGAAATGCAGTAAGCGTTCCATTCAGTGAGTTGGTTTTAGCACAAAGAGACGTTAAAGAAGAATCTGATGATGAACCCAGGGCTAGGGCTGAAAAAACACCTAGAATAATTAACGACAATGACTATCCAAAGGCTGCGAGAGCTCGTAAATTGTTCTCAGATTTTATTGAGCCTACAGAGTGGAGGCTTGTTGAGAGTCATGCAAAGGCTCATGGTAAGAGTATTTGGCAGTATTCTCTTGTTTCAAGTAGTAAATCACCATATGAGTTTGAATTTGGGCTCGAACCGGGAAAAAACTTTAAAAAAAAGACTGGTGGGCGCGGCCCTGCAAACTCAATAGCGCAATACTCAGAGAGACGAATTCTTAGCCTCAAACAGCTTAGGGAAAACCACAAGAAGATGATTAAGCAGCAAAAGTCAGATCATATCGAGAGAATTCTAGATGGTTCAGGAGGCGATCCTTCAATTGATATGAGCTTGGGTCGAGACCAACTGTACAAAATAATTGGTTTTATGAGAGATGGTCTCTTGGACGACCGTCAAGCCTCAAATTTCTTGAGATTTCTTGAAAGTCGTAAGGCATGGAGTACGGCTGATTTTATGGCTCGCTTGGGTGTTTTGGTTCCACTATCGACAGGAGTCAGGGATGGAGGGTATAGTGTTCGTTATCCAATGGTAAACGATTTATATGAAGAGCTCAGAGATGAGGGTCTGCCGGTTGCTCGCGTTAGACATCCATATGTCTCGCGTCATACTGGTGCGCAGTCAGGGACAGATAGATATTATATGATCAATGGACATGAAGAAACGTTGAGGTGTATAGAGGATTTATCCAAGAGTAATAACATTGTAAGTCTAAGAAGGCCTTAGGAAGCGTCTCTCTCAAGGGAGATGTCACTTGACTTCATAACCTCGGACGAATAATACTAAACTCATGGAAGATTCAGGTAGTTTTCAGGAGAGACTCTCACGTTTTGTCTCAGGTAATGTGCTTTTTATAGGACTTCTCGTTCTTGGATTAATATTTTTGGCAATTGGAGTGATGCAGATAGCTGGGCAGAAGACAGCTACAGTCAAATTTGAGAGAGGTGAGCAGGTGGCTGGAGTAGCTACATCAGTTACGCCAAGTGGCAAAATAAAGGTAGATGTTGAGGGCCAAGTTCTCAAGCCAGGGGTTTATGAGCTATCTGGTGATGCGCGAGTTCAGGATGCGCTAATTGCTGCTGGTGGTATGGGAGCCGTGGCAGACCGCAATGCAGTGAACCTTGCGGCCAAAGTATACGACGGCCAGAAGGTTTATATTCCAGCAAAGGGTGAAGAAGTTAAAGGTATCACGGGTACTGTGGACATGAGTATCACGGGTATCAAGGGTACCACAAGTATCACGGGCAATATTAATCCGGAAAATGCAGGAGGATTAGTTTCGGTTAATAGTGCAAGCGAAGAGCAGCTTGAGGGTCTTCCTGCAATTGGCCCAGTAAGTGCTGCAAAGATCATCAACAACCGCCCATATTCGTCGCTCGACGAACTCGTCAGCAAAAAATCCATCACGCAAAAGACGATGGATAAGATACGAGACCTTATCAGTTTATAAATGAATAAAGAATAATGAAGAATGAATAATGAGAATGCAAAACTCGTTAACACTTTAACTCGTTAACTCGTTAACTTGCTTAATACTTCCTACATAATACTTAATACTAACTATGATACGCTTCTTTCTCATCCTCCTGCTTCTTCTCTCGCTTCGTCTGTACTTCTATCATCCCTCGGCTCAGTCTGCGGGAATAGTCACGAGTGAAAAGCCCGCTCCTAGCATTTTCACGGAGATGAAGTCTCATATCAGGCAGGTTTATGGTGAGTATTTGGGCGGGCAGGATGCAGATCTTCTAATGGGAATAGTATTTGGGGATAAAACTCTAGATAAGACTGCGATGAAAAATTTCCAAAAGACCGGAGTGCTCCATATCATCGCAGCATCAGGTATGAACATTAGCATGGCAACGTCCTTTGTGCTAGGATTTTTGATCCTATTTTTGAGGCGACAGCACGCTTTGGTGGCAACAATTCTTGTTATATTTTTCTATGCAGCACTCGCTGATTTTCAAGCATCTATTATGCGAGCTGCTATCATGGGGACTGTTGCGCTGGGCGCTGGAATAGTCGGACGGCAAAATACTTCACTTATTGCGCTCCTTTTCACAGCCTTTGTTATGATCTTTTATGACCCAAGTGTGATTACTTCGATTTCCTTTATTCTTTCTTTTACCGCAACTGCGGGAATAATACTCTTTGACCCCATCATGAAAAGAGTGATGAAGAGTGATTTTTTCGAAGATTTCAGGACAACTATCTCGGCCCAAATTGCGACGACTCCTATTTTGCTTTTATTCTTCGGAAGTTATTCGGTCATATCTATTGTCACCAATTTTTTAGTTCTGTGGACTGTTCCGCCGCTTATGGTATTGGGTGGAATCGCGGCAATACTTTCGCCAATTCCAGTTCTTGCTGCACCTCTCGTGTATCTCTGTCTACCTCTTCTTTCATACTTCTTTCTGGTGATTGACTACTTTGCAAAACACTCGCAGATGGTAGAATTGAAGACAGTTCCGTGGACTCTGGTCGCCGGTTACTATCTAATAGTTGCGGCAATTTGGCTAAAGTTTTCAAAAAACCCAACAACTATATCCAAATGATATCATATGCATCAATTCGCAGTAAGAATTTGCATAAATTAGCATACGGGAAGTCCGCTAGAATACTTAATGAAACGAGTTTTTATCATAATTTTCTTCTGTTTTTTAGCCTTAATTCTCGTTTTTTACTATCAGTCACAGTATTTGTCTGATAAGAAATTACATATTTTTGTGTGTGACGTAGGGCAGGGGGATGGTATTTTGATAAGAACACCTGAAAATGCCGATATCGTAATAGATGGAGGACCTGAAAATGGAAAGATGGTTGCATGTCTTTCAAAGAACTTGCCTTTTTGGGATCATGATATTGAAGAAATGTTCGCGACTCATCCGGATGCTGACCACATAGGTGGACTCACTCAGGTCCTAGAAAATTATAAGGTGCTTTCGTTCAATACTTCGACGCTCGATAACAAAAATAATACTGCCATTTTCGCGACACTTATTCGCGACATCAAGGAGCAGGGGATACCATCAAGACTTATAACGACCGGTGATCGCTTTGTTGTTTCAGATGGTGTCGTGCTAACTACGCTTTGGCCCGAAAAAGGCTTCACATCAACTGACACCAATCCATATTCTCTTGTACAGCTTCTGACTTATAAAAACTTTAAGGGTTTATTTACGGGAGATATAACCTATCAGATTCTTGATACACTTCCTGTGCCTCATAATTTAGACTTGTTTAAAATTCCTCATCATGGGTCAGATACTGGAGTGGATGATCTGACTTTCAATATAATTCACCCCGGTTTTGTGCCCATTTCGGTGGGGTATCACAACCGTTACCACCATCCGAAGCCTAGCGTTCTCGCGCTTCTTAAAAAGTATAATGTGCCGTATAAACGAACTGATGAAGTCGGGACGATAGAGATAATAAGCGATGGTGCGACGACGAAAGTAACAACTGACAACTGACATGTGACAATTGACAAAGTTTAACCCTTCTCATTTCCGCTAACTCTTACCTTAGAATCTTGCTCAGGGTTGATTGTCGCGCGGGCTACGAATCTTATTGCGTGTTTGATAGGGCTCCATCCATAGCTTGCTTCATAAAAATTGAATATTTCAAGTCCAGCAGTTCTAGCCCAAGTAATCATGCTTGGCTCTGTTGTATCGAGTAGATAATCAACCCGCATGCCTTTTTTCGAAGCTAACTCTTGCATTAGATCTTTTGCTACTAAATAGCAAGACGTAGTTGAACCGTCTTTTTTAGCTTTGTTTTCAATAGTGCCAAGGTGAGTCTGGGCGTTTATTCTATCTGCTTCATAGGCAATCATTAACTCAAGTCTTTTATTTCCCGAGGTCAATTGATAGATTTCATCAAAGCCTCGAAGATGTTCTGTTGTTCTGACGTATCTGGTGGCAGGTAGTTTTTTGGGACTGTCGTGAATTTCAGGCTCGATCTCTCGCATGCCGCCATTATAGCACTAGATGATATTTTGGACATAAGGTTCCACGATCGTGGAATGAAGTGTCCAAACGATATTAAATATCAAATAGATTGGATAGGGGAGATATATTTGCTTTTTGTTCTTTAATCTTTATTCTTCAATCTTTAAGATCTACTTAGTCGGTGTTCGCGAAGGAAGCGGGCGGCCAGGGCAGAGTAAAACGGTGCAGCTTGAACGCGGTTGTGTTGAGGGTTGCCATCTTTTGATAAATCTCCTGTACCTACGTAAACAAAATCTACATTTTCACCCTCATTTGCAAGCTCGCTTGCCATGTCTTCATCGTTCTCACTGTCGCCCATAGCAATGAATTTGGCAGGTTTTATCTTTCTTTTTGCAAGCCACTCGTTATACTTTCTAGCGCCCAGTCCTTTGTCTGCCTTTTTATCCTGAACATCGATCGCAATAGTTGTCTTTGCAAACTTTAAATTTTCAGATGCCTCATGCAGTCCTACGAGAGCTGAAATCTCGCCAAATACTTTGTTTTGGAGTTCGTTTTTGAAATCATCTTGAGAGTAGTCTCTCTGTCTTTCAAGGGTCGCCATTGTCTTTTTTTCCTCATCATAAAAAACTCCATAATCATATCTTGATGCAAGAGTTCTTAGATCATTTTTTAGATCCTCAGGTATTGTTAGCTCGGGATCAATATTTTCAGTCGCATTCCCATGTCTGTCATATTCAATTGTTACGCCACCCATCTCGCAGGCGACAAAAAGGTTTCTCATCATTTCCATATCTTTTTTCTGTTCCATGATCCTGTTTTTAATAGCATTTTCAATTTGTTCAAACCAAATGCGTGATCGACCAGTATTGATACACATTGTCGAGTTTTCAAGAATTCCAATAATTTCATCAACAATTCCGGGTTCAAGTTCTTTAGTGTGAATATCGGTCAAAACTCCATCTGCATCTACGATAAATGCCTCGTCAACTTGTTCAACTTCTTTTATACCTAAGCGATCAAGTTCATCTTCTAGATTTGGTAGTCCTTGCAGCTCTGGTATAAGGCTAGGGTCGTAGCCCTCAGTGTTGATATTTGGGTATTTCTCTTTTATTTCAGGATGACTTTGATGAAAGTCTGCTGCCTTTCTATTTATTTTGTTCCAATTGTCAGTGAATTTTTTCTGAATATCAGTTTTCCATGCTTCTGCCGCTTCGTGTCCCTTTTCTTCAAGTACCAATAGGTATCCTGCTGCTACAAATGCGGCTGAATGAGTAGGAGGTAGTGGGCATTCACTTTCTGCGATAAGCTTTTCTATAGCCTCAGCCGTTGCATCAATTGCAAAGAATTTTTCTCTAAAGTCAAAGTCATCAAGCTTTTCTTGACGAGGTGCACGTCTTGCATTGGCGAGAAGTTCTTGATATGTCAGATCTGTATCTGCAAAAAGTAGGAATTCGTCATGAACAGCAACTTTGTCGTGAGCAAGTCCAGTAATTCGAATATTCTTGATAGCTTGTCTCTCTTCGCCTGTTTCAGCCTGAAGTTTTTCTTCTGCAAATTCAATAAGTGTTTCTGTATTAATTGGCTCAATTTTTGTATTTTTTTTGAGGCCAATTTCCTCACCTGTTTCCTTTAGAGCATGACCGACTACACCGTTTTCAGTTATCGGCTCTATCGTACCATTACCATGTCTTTTGATTTTTGCATCGTAAATTCCGGCGGCCGATGCACCTGGAATATCATCATATAGCTGATTGTGACGTCTATGCTGAACAATAAATTTACCACGTTGTCCATTTTCGCCGCGAGTTCTAACTATTAGTGACGCAGCCGAATTTGCACTAAAAGCATGAATTTCTGGGCTAAGCTCGGGTTTGTTAAAAAGCCTGTATACAAAATATGGCACACTTATAAGGTCGGTTGTGATAGTTCCGCTGTTTTCTTCTTTGTTTCTCAGGCCAACTTTTAAAGTATTAGAGTAATTTAAAAGATATCTTGTATGTTCAGCAGCAGTCATTGACTCGATAGCTTTTCTCCTTGCCGTATCAAATTTGATTTTTTCCTCATGAGTACGCATGTTTGCGACAGCTTCTTCAATTCTTTCTTCTGAAAAGTTGCCGCGAGAGAGCATGTCGCGAAGTACTGTTTCTCTTTTTCGTTCTTCAACTTCATCGTGCTCTGGAGTTATAGGTCCAACTGCATTTCTGAGTGCACGGTCAACATCAAGCTTTATTGATTCTCCAAGTTGTTTGCGCTGGTCAGGGTTGAGTGGAGATACTTTTTTGCCCTCTGCGTTGACAGGGAAAAATTCACTAACCTTAAGTGTTTTATCTGTTACAACTTGAAGTCCCGTAGGTGATTCAGACAAAACGGAGATATCAAAAGCACCGCCTTCAAATACGGGTTTTCTGTTAGATAACAAATGTTCAGGGCTCCTTAGTGTTTCGTTAGCCATGTTTATATTATACCACCCTGGTAACTTGTGAATAATGAATAATGATTAAAGATTAATGAAGCATGATAATGCGAAAACTCGTTAACACGCAACACGTTAACTCGTTAACATAACTTAATACTTACTACATAATACATAATACTAATTCTGATTACCTCTTGCCCCGCACATCACTTACTTGCTCCCGTGGTCTACATCCACGCGTCGCAAGGGCGTGTATGCGGGACTGCACCCCAAACGTAAATAATTATGTGTTTGGGGCTTGTTTTTAAAATTGTTAAGTGGTAGCCTTGAATGAGATATTGAGATAGATATTAGATACTAGATATTAGAAACTAGTATCTATTTTCTAGTCTCTAGTTTCTAGAAACTATGAAGCGAGTATTAGTAGTTGATGACGAACAGCAGGCAATCGATGTTTTTAAGGCCGCACTTACTTCTGTTGGTTATGAAGTAGAAGTTTCAGACTCCGGAAAGCACGCACTTGAACTTGTTAAGGCTAGCCAATTTGATGTGATGATAGTTGATGAAATGATGCCTGATATGTCAGGAAATAGCATCATAAAAGTCCTCCGCCAGGATCCAGCAACCGCCAAGCTTCCTATAATAGTCCTTACCAACTTTAATGATGATCAACTAGTCAAGGAAGCAATCGCCGCTGGTGCAAACGACTATATTCTAAAATACCAAATGACACCTGATGATCTCTCAATGAAGATCAAGGATCTAATAGGAGAGTAAGCGCGAGATGGGTATCACGGGTACCAAGTGTACCACGGGTATCACGGGCAGATTTGCTTGTGATACTTTTGATACCCTTGATACTTTTGATACCTTTTAAGAATGAAGTCTGTACTATTAGTGGATGATGATAAGCAGCTTGCAACGGTTTTCCAAACTGCTTTGACTGCTGTTGGTTATCAAGTCCGTATCGCAACAGATGGTAATAGTGGTCTCCAGGCGGCACGCGAGCAGAAATTTGATATGATCCTGCTTGATGAGATGATGCCTGATATGTCAGGTAATGATGTCTTGCGAACTCTAAAAAGCGACGACAATCTAAAGACAATTCCTGTGGCAATGCTTACCAACTTCGGAAGCAACGACCTCATAAAAGACGCTCTTGATAGTGGAGCAGCAGACTATATCCTCAAATACCAGGTCTCCCCAACCGACCTCCCGGAGAAGATAAAGGGAATCATCGGAGAGTAAGCCGAAAGGGTATCACGGGTACCAAGTGTACCACGAGTATCACGGGCTAATTAGCATTTGATACTTTTGATACCCTTGATACTTTTGATACCTTTACGTCGCGCCTCTTGATACTTCTTACAAAATACTTGATACTAATATTATGATGCTTTGGTTTTACGTTTTAACAAACGTTTTCTTTGCTGTGGTTGCGATATATTTTTCGTACCGATATGAGAAGAAAACTGAGCAGGTTGAGCGTCAAAAGAAAGAAATAGCAAGGCGAATGTTTGAATTATCTCTTCTCCAGTCAATTGCAGACCGCATAGGCTACTCACTCAACCTCGAATCAATCTCAGAGACAATAGCGCTCACCGCCGAGAATATTTTCGAGCTATCGACTGTATCATATGGAGTCGTTAAGCACAGAAATATCAGTATTAAAACTTTCAAAAAAGAGCCTGTTGATGGCTTATACATAGAAAAGCTTACGAAGATCATAAAAGATGCCATGAATGAGTCTGACCCTGCGACGCGCGATCTGCCTATTGAGATGATTGAAGCCGAATCAAAACCGGTTGCAGCATCTGACCAGTTCGCGAGTGCTGTGCCGCAGACTTACTTCAACATTCCGATGATGGTTTCGGGCAAGCTTGTTGGAATGATAAACATCTCATCAAGAAATCATATCAAGTATGACGATGGAGATATAGATTTCCTAAACAAGATTGTGACGAGTGCACAAAACGCAATTCAGAGACTTCACGACGTCATAAAGACCGAGGAGGCAAAAACCGAGAAAATACGCGCTGACTTTACTGATATGATGATGCACGAGCTTCGGGCGCCGCTTACTGCCATTCGCGGCGCGGCCTCGCTTATGCTGTCTCCCGCTCTTGCCCAGGAAGAAAAAGATAAGATGCCAAGAATTATACTTGATTCATCAAACGACATGCTTTCAACCGTATCAGACTTTTTGGATGCCGCCAAGCTTGATGAAGGTAAATTTAAGCTTAATAAGATGCTATGCGATATAGTTAAGGTTATAAATGAGCACGTTGAAGTATTTTCTTATGCCGCGCGTGAGAAGAAAATAACACTTGAATTTGATAAGAATGTGACTGTTCCTCAATTTTTATTTGATCAGATAAGAGTAGGGCAGGTAATAAACAACCTTATTTCCAACAGTCTCAAATTTACAAATGAAGGTGGGTTTGTAAAACTAAAAGTTGAAGTAAAAGATAAAGAAGTTGAGGTTACTTGTACTGATAATGGTATTGGCATTCCGGAGAGTAAAAAAGCCATTTTATTCACGAAATTTGGCCAAGTTGAAGGCAATTTCGAAAAAGTCCAGCCGGTCAACAGATCAGCAGGTAGTTCTGGGCTTGGACTGTTTATATCAAAGCAAATTGTAGATTCACATGGTGGGAAAATCTGGCTTGACTCAAAAGAAAATGGAGGAACCGTGGCGCATTTCACCTTGCCTATTCTGACTGAGGATTTGACAAAACCAGCAACTCCTACGCCACCTGTGCAACAAGCTCCAGCCTCTCAGGCTGCAGTTCAGGCTCAGGCACCTTCATCTTCTACGGCTGCACCCCAGCCAGCTGATCCCGCAAAGCTTCCAAACTAACCTTTGTTTAGAATTTCGTCAAGTGATTTGGGTTGTTCTGGATTTTTTTGAACGTCTTGTTTGGCAGTTTTTGCTTTTATGTTGTTGATTACTTCAACTATTTTGTTTTTGAATATAAAGATCATTATGAGGAGCGCTAAAACGAGAAACAGTGCAGCAAGAATAACTTGATTAAAGTCTTGGAGTGGGGCAGTAAGAGTCTTAAGGACGTTTTCAGGGTTGTTGGCAAGAATGCTCGAATCTGATGCTTTTCTACCTCCAGACGCTATTCCAACTTGTGTTGGAGTTCCGGAAAGTCCTGCGGATGATCCGCCACCTGTTTTACCTCCCGTTGAGCCAGAAGAGCCGCTCGAACCTGTTGAATTTGTTCCTGTTGGAGTGCTATTGAGGCTTGTTGCGGGTACCTCAACGTCCAAATTCACCTGTCCGCTCTGAGTCGCATCCGCAAGTAGTTGCATGGATTAAGGATAGTGTATCCAGTATCGAGTATCAAGTATTATGTATATTAACGGGTTAACGGGTTAACGGGTTAACGGGTTTGCGAGTTAAAGAGTTACGGGTTAAAGAGTTTTTCCTAATTTCATTATTCATTCTTCATTATTCTTTATTCATTATTCATGATTCTTGCTTCTTGATTGGGATATCCATTTACTGCAGTCCCAGGCGATATAGGTTATACGGTACGGAGGGTGAAAGGCGCGTCAGGATAGCGATTCCTGAGCCGTTAGACCATGGGAATACAAGATTATCGAGAAATGGCCCATCATAGACTGTTGTTAGGTTGCCGCCATCAAATTCCACTACATTTACATGCCCGTCTTGTGCATAGACAAGGTGTCGCGAGTCTGCATGCCACAAATAGTGTGTGTCTGAGCTTCCAATTTCATAATTCTTATCTTCTTTGATGTCATATACATAGCTATTTCCTGCTTTTATTTGGCGGTGATCTGGTGTGGAGTTAACAGATGGCGCAGGAGGATTAACAACTAGTTTTAAAGTTCCTGAAGAAGATGCTGTATAAAGGAGCATGTTGCCGTCTGGAGATGGGATTATATTCGTAAAATATTTTGTTGCGATCGGAATGAGTTTTGATGGCAAAGACGCCATAAGCTTTTTGTCGCGGTCTATTTGCTGTTGCTGCCAGTCTTGTGTGACGAGTGTCAGAGTATTTGTAACGTCTTGTGGACTTTGACCACCGGCGCGGCTATCGAGTAAATAGTATGTACCATTTGGTAGACTGGCTAAAATTTGCTTACTATTGGGAGAGAAAGACAATTTAGCAGTCGAGAACAGATCAGTGATATCGCTTACAAGCTGTGTTCCAGAGTCTCCTAGAAATATTAGCGATTGGGCGCTCATATCAAGCGAATATATACCGTTTTTTGAGGCAGAGTTTGAAGCAACAGTGAAAGCAAGAAGTGTTTGAGTAGGATCTATTACTAGATTTGAAATACCGATTGTTGTAACTGCTTCAAGTTTGGGGGTATTTGGTAGAAGTAGTGCGTTTGCTTCTGATACAAGGCTTTTTTTTATAGTTATCTTCTTGTCCCAGGTGAGATAACCGTCTTTTTCTATCTTCACGTCATATTCACCAGGTGAGAGGTTAATAGTATTGTTGGTGGCGGTTGTTAGATGACCATTTACTATAACTCGTGCTCCGTCGGGCTTGCTTGTTGCAACAAGTATCCCAGTGCCCTCGATGAATTTTATGTTCCCTGTTCCCCCGCCACCGAAATTGAATCTGTATCCGTTAGCATACATGATGACCCCAGTGCCAAATGTAAGCACAAAAAGTCCTATCGCAATGCTCGACAGAATAACCTTACTCATAGCTCTCTCAATTATAATACTATTTATCCCGACTGAAAACTATCAGCGGGCCAATACTACAAATACTACAAATACTGTAAATGATGCAGGGTAAGCCATTTTAATAACCCAATAAACAAATAACCCAATAACCCAATCAATCCCGATTAAATCGGAATCAATTATTAAATCATTTAAGGAATTAAATAATTTTGTCTTTTATTGATTTGTTTATTTGTATATTGGTAGTATTGGGTTATTACGTTGAATAATTATTCAGCGTTGATTCTCTTTGATCTATTGAAACAGATCCTACTCGATGCTATAACTTATTAATCTTGCTCCCGTTCATTTTGGGAAAAAATGATAGATTTGAGTTGTAGTCTGATATGTTATTCGAGAAACTAGAGACTAGAAATTAGAAACTAGTTTCTAGTAGCTAGTATCTAATTGCTCGTATTAAATCTGTTTAATTTATGTTATCCAAGCGCGTAGGAATTGACTTAGGCACTGCTAATATTCTCGTTTATCTAGGTGGTGAAGGAGTGGTTCTCAATGAGCCTACTGTTGTAGCGGTTCGCGCAGATGACAACCGTGTTGTTGCTGTTGGGACTGAGGCTCGCGAGATGCTCGGTCGAACTCCTGGAAATATTGTTGCTACAAGACCGCTGAAAGACGGAGTTATTGCAGACTATGTGATAACCCAATCCATGCTTTCTTATTTTATAGACAAGGTCGCAGGACGAAGTCGTTTTATGAGGCCTGAAGTTATGGTGTGTATACCATCCGGTGTTACTCAGGTCGAAAAGCGTGCAGTGCTCGATGCATGTTCGGCAGCAGGGGCAGGCAACGTGTATCTGATAGAGGAGCCGCTTGCAGCTGCAATAGGCGCAAAAATCCCTATCGCACAGGCAACAGGGCACATGATCCTTGATAGTGGTGGTGGAACGACGGATATTGCGGTTATATCACTGGGTGGAGTCGTGGTTCACAAGTCGATAAGGGTCGCAGGCAACAAGACAGAGGAGGCAATTGCCAACTATATTAGAAAGAGATTCAATCTTCTAGTTGGAGAACGTTCGGTTGAGGAGATCAAAATGAAGCTTGCATCGGCAATAGTGAGCGATGGTGGGAAAAAGAGTATGGAGGTCAAGGGGCGAGATAGCGTGACGGGTCTTCCACGTGCGATTGAAGTGACAGAGGCCGAAACAAACGAGGCGATCCAGCCAGTCCTAAAGTCTATGATAACGGCTATAAAAGAAGTTTTTGAGGCAACACCCCCAGAGCTCGCATCAGACATAATAGAAAAGGGGATAGTCCTGACAGGTGGAACAGTGCTCCTTAAGAACCTCGATCGCTATATTGCATCTGAGACGGGAGTACCTGCATACGTTGCTGAAGATCCGCTATTTTGCGTCATCCGTGGAGTAGGGGTCGCACTTGAGAACCTGGAACTATATAAGAGAAGTATTAATAAGGACTAGGATTGGAACAATTGACAATTGACAATTGACCGAAGCAAAACTGGCAACCTGAAAACTAACAAACCAGATTCTGATAACTGAAAACCGAGAACTGATAACCATATACTAAATCTCATAGTCAAATATTAAACGCCAAATAATCCCCAATTTTTCACACAAATATGCCACTATTTCCACAACAAATTAAACTCATAGAAGTAATTTCTATAATATCTAATCTATAATATCTAATATGTTAGAAAGTTTGGTAAATCACGATCAAAATTGCAGTTCAATAAATTTATTCATTATTCCTTATTCGTTATTCATTATTCAAAATATATCTCATCTCGTAGTATAATCAAAATATGCTAAGTTCAATAAAACTTTTGGGAGTTAAAATTACAACCGCTTCAGAGGAGGAGATCCTAGAATATATTGAAAAAAAGCTCTCGGAAAGGTCTAAGACAGGTACGAAGAACTTGCCTGGAGACAGACAGGTTGTTATATTTACTCCCAACCCTGAGCAGATTGTGGCTGCACAATTTGATAATAGCCTCAAGTCACTTCTCAACTCAGCAGATATAGCCTTGCCAGATGGAGTGGGAGTGGTTGTTGGAGCTCGACTACTTGGTCTGCCTATTAGGCGTCGAATAGCTGGTGTCGATTTCATGAAAAGTCTTACTCAACACTTACAAAAACATGACCTCTCTATATCAAAACGGCCCGTCGTGACTGGATTAATCGGTTCTCAGGAGGGGGTAGCAGTTGAGGCTGGCAAGCGCTTGCAAAAAATCAGTCCAAAAATGACTATCGGATATGCATCAGACGTATACGACAGGGAGAAAATGAGCGCGTCGGGTGTAGATATTTTGTATGTTGGGCTGGGATTTCCTAAACAGGAGAAGTGGATCGAGTCTCACAAGTCTGAAGTTCCAGCAACAGTACTGATGGCTGTGGGCGGATCGTTTGATTTTTTATCAGAGAGGGTAGTACGAGCGCCAGCTTTTTTGAGAAAAATTGGCCTCGAATGGTTGTTTCGTCTTGTCCGCCAGCCGTGGAGAATTTTCCGCCAGCTGAGATTGGCCGTTTTTGGGGCCCTAATTTTTTGGACCTGGCTTGGTAATCGTTTAAAATCTCCAGAAAATTAGGCCCATCACGAATGGATCCAAATTGTTAGTCCGAATAAACCGAATAGATTTGAGGCTAATTGTGCCTAATATGATCTAGCTAAAATTTTCACTTCAATCCAAGTATTTGGGATAATTCGGAGTAAACATTCGGAAACTTTAGGGTAGCGTAGTCCGTTTTTGATACAAACATCCCAAAGTATTTTCCCTCCCCTGAACCTCCAAAAGTTGTCATTAAGCTGACACTATTTTTACAAAATTTTAATCTCTAAAACTCATAATAATTTTAGTCCTTGACACCCCTGATGGTGTTTGTTAGTCTAGTTGCATATCTTATACAGATAGACAGATTTTTAAATAGTATGCCACAGCAAAATATATCAATCAGCAACCTTCCAGATCTACTTACGGTACGTGAAGTCGCAGAGATTCTCAGAGTTTCTCCACTTACTATCAAAAGATGGGGAAAACGCGGAAAGCTCCCTGCAATAAGAATTAATTCAAGAGGGGATAGAAGATATAAAAAAGAAGCAGTTATGTACCTCCTCGGCATACAGGCCAAGTCAGAACAATAGTAATTAGATACTAGATATTAGAGACTAGAAACTAGAATCTCCCAGATTGATTAATTGTCGTCCTGAATTTATTTCAGGACCTCAACATGAGCTTCTGAAGCGAGTTCAGAATGACGATGCATTTTTGCATTAATTCGCACCAAAAATTGGCATAAATTAGCATGCTCAAATACGGTCAAACCCCATCAGATCTTCCATTCTTGAGGCCAATTTCTACATATTATATATTGCATATTACATATTATAAAAATTCCAAGTTTATATAATATCTAATCTATAATATTTAATATATAAACCCCCTTGATACTTCTGGTACCTTTGATACTTTTGATACCTTTTACTTCCCTGTCAGTTGTCAATTGTCAGTTGTCAATTGTATAATTCCCATCAGCCAGCACAGGGTTTACTGTGTAAGTTTTTTAGCACTTTAAGGAGTTAGGGAACAAACAATGGACGTTGCAAATCTTACTGCAGCACAGCGAGTTATCACGGCGCTCGATGTCGATCACCCCTCAAAGGCGATAGACATTGTCAAGCGTCTTGGTCATTACGACTGTGGCTTCAAGCAAGGAAGGCAGCTTATCGAGAGGACCTTTGCTGTCAATGCGTCAGCGCAGGATGCTGCATCCAGGTACGAACGTGATAGTTTCAACGATCAGCTCGCAGAGCTTTTTGCCCTGATGGGCAATCAAGTCATGCTTGACATCAAAGAGCACGATATCGCGAACACCGTCGTCGAGTCGATCAAGAGTCTGGCAGGTATTCAGGCTCGCATGATGACGATTCATGCTTCAAATAGCATGAACACTCTCAAGCAGGTAGCCGCAATTGACAACGGCGCGCTGAAAATCGGCGTGACCGCGCTCACCGACATGGATCCAGCTGACTGTAATCGAGTCTTTGGCGCGACAGCCGAAGAAGCGGTAGTAGAGCTTGCTGGGGGTCTAATCCAAGCGCGCTTTGATGGTCTCGTCTGTGCTCCGGGAGAATTGGAGGCACTGAAAGAACACGGAATCATTCCAAGGCTTATGCCAGTATGCCCCAATTCATACCCGGTCTGGTTTCCAAGAGGGGATCAGAACGCGGATCGCGGCGATACGCCGGGAATTGCAATCAGCAATGGGGCAGTCTTTGTCGTTATCGGCCGCGCCATCACGCGTCCTCCTGAGGAGTACGACGCCAAGGACGGAAGTCCGATCCTCAGGATTGGCTCGTCTGAGCGAGCACTGGAACTCATCATCGAGGATATTGAACAGTCGCTGAAAGCAGCGTAGGAGGAGACAGTTTTGGAAAGCGACGAAGTAGTCGATATTCTCAAGAAGTGTGGGGTGATCCTACGTGATCACTTCGACATCTTGATGGAGCACACTGACATGGCTCTCGATTGGGCAGGTCTTTCGGCCTACCCACAATATACCAGAGCACTGGCAAGTGCGTTCAAGGAAAGGCTGCAAGGTCACGAGATCGACACAGTCTTTGCCTTTAGTCCCGAATTCGCAACATTAGGCTACGAGGTTGCCTTGGGTCTCTCGTATGGGACTCGACAGACCAACCTCGTCGTCGGTCATGTCATTGACGTCGGCTACCCAAATGGAAGAGTGGTGGTTGACGAGACTCAAAAGGATTACCTTCGTGGGCGAATCGCGCTCATCGGTGGTATTTATCCCGATGCAATGGTGCAGAAGGCAGATGTACCAGTTTCGAACAACGGGGGCACTATTGCCAGCGTCGGCTACCTTCTCAACGCAGAGCCGTTACCAGCCGTGTCCGATGTCAGGATCTTCTCGTTGGCGCAGGTCGACGTGAAGAAATACCCGGATACAGATTGTGAAATCTGTCAAGCCGGAATGCCTATAAGAAGGCAGTATCCAACAGCTATCAGGCGGGGTGGTTTCGCCATCGTCCACGGTCGCTAGTCGCACCAAGCAGCGCAGGAAGGAGTTGACACATGCCGCGAATGACAAGAGATGAGGTAAAAGAACTCCTCATTTCTCTTGGAGCAGTCCTGACTGGCCATTTTGAGCTTCAGTCAGGCCTTCATTCACTCGGATACCTTGCAAAGTCTTACGTGACACCCGACCCAAAGGCCGTCGAAGACCTTTGCTACGAAATTGCCTTGCAGTATCTAGGGCGAGGCGTTGAGGCAGTGGTTTCGCCGGTTGTCGGTGCTGTCGTCTTGGGTTACGAGATATCACGCGTATTGACGCGAATGGAAGGCCGAAAGGTTTTCAATTACTACGCCGAGAAGGTGCCTGGTAAGCAGGATCTTTATTTCGGTCGCGGTTACTATGAGGCCCTATCGGGTTTCAAGACGCTTCTCGTCGACGACATTGTCACAACGGGTGGTTCCCTTAAGCGACTGAAAGCCGCACTCCCAAATAATGCAACCGTTATCGGAGCAGGACTACTCGCGAATCGAGGAGATGTCACCGCCGAAGCGGTTGATATTCCAGAGCTCTACGCACTGGCCACTTTCGAGATACCGAATTACGAACCCGGACCACAAGCTTGTCCAGGATGTCGTGAAGGAATTCCTCTCGATTTGACTTTCGGCCATGCCGGAGTAACTAACTAGTGGGTTCGGGGGCACCCGTTTCGTCGAGTCTACGACTCGATCACAACTTAACGCCCCCACATATTTTAAAAGTATCACGGGTATCAAAGGTATCAAGAGTATCACGAGCTATGTTTTTAATAAAGAATAAAGAATAATGAAAATGCGAAAAACTCGTTAACACGCAACGCGTTAACCCGTTAACCTGCCTACTGACAAGGAGACTCCCTGCGCGTGCCTGACAAGGAGATTCCTTGGAGGTTGTGGGGCTGGAAAACTCCAAGCAGAATTTCAGTTTGCTATCATAAATTTAGGGTGTGAGCATAAATATGCCAGAAATTATAAGAAAAATATTGTTCGTTCTTTTGTCGCTTTTCTTCATGTCGACTATGACCGCGACTATGGTGCTTGCGGGTAGTCCGCCTGATGCTGGCCACTCAACGCTTTCACCCAACCCATCAAGCGTTGTGGCTGATGGATCAACTACGTCTAGTATCCAGGTGACACTTCACGACAGCTCTGGAAATGCTCTTGTAGGCGACTCTGTGTCTGTTATAGCGCCTTCTGACAGTGCAGCAGTGATAAGCCCTTCATCGGCAACGACTGACAGCAATGGTCTCGCCACATTTACGATCCATTCGACGACCGTAGGGACTGATTCACTCAATGTAGTGGACAACACTACCTCCACAACTCTTAACTCTCTTGGTCAGGTGGTGTTTACAAGCTCGTCAACGCCGACTCCAACACCATCGTGTTCCGATACGGTACCGAGCGCACCCTCGCTCAACAATCCAACTACATCAGGTACTAGTGGTTTGACTCTCACGTGGACTGCGCCATCAACAGGCTCTGTCTCTTACTATCTAGTCTCATATGGAATAGCAACAGGGCAGTATATCTATGGCAACCCAAATGTTGGAAATGTCACGTCATACACTGTGGGAGGGTTGTCATCTGGGAAGAACTATTATTTTGCTATAAAGGCGGTCAATAGCTGTGGTACTCCAGGCCCATATTCAAACGAAGTATCTAACTCGCCTGGTGCCGGTAGCACGAGCGTTGCACCTATTACCACTAACACTACAAGTGATGTTTCATCTCAGTCTGTAGATGATACTCCAACAGATGCACCTACGGATACCCCTGAGGTCACTCCTACCGACACGCCAACGCCCGCGCCCGCGAATGCGGGGGGCTCAATTTTTGACAAACTGCAGGGACACGAAGAAGCAGTAGGCACAGTAGTTATTGTCTTGGTGGCATTGTTTTTGATCATTTCATATGCCAAGCCTGAGCTCAAAGACAAATTGCTCAGTAAATTCAAGCGCAAAAGACGCACCCGCCTATCCTCCGACGAATAGACTTGTGGCAAGGTTCATCCCTGCCATATAGATTAGCATATATGCATAGCCTAATCCTGCTGCCAAGATCAGATCTTGGCAGGGCTTCTCGCCTGTCGCTTCAGCCCCAAGGATACTAAAACTATAAGACTAAATATGATATAATATCTACCATGGTTAGGTATGAATTAGAATCACTTAAAGACAAGAGATATCTATCGTCGCTCGCCCCTGAAGAAATAGGGCCGCATGACTACAATTCGTGGGCTAATTTGATAAATCTAAAAATTTCTCAAGCAATGAGATACAACCTCAATTCTAAATACGTATATAATCCTAACGGGTCGGTGGAGGGTGATTACATTACAATTCACGAACAAAACTCCTCACTCGCTATAGTATATTTCCAAGTATATAAAGACAATCGGTTTAGTGACTATGCCGTTGTAGTGCAAAAAGGTAAAGCGCCATATGAGGTAAAGAGAAACATAGATGATAAATGGGTGAAAGTAGAGGATGATTTGAATTTTAACATTGGGGCTTATTACAGCACTTTTAAATCTGCAAGTCTTTATAGCCCGATGACTCACACTTGGATGCCGAGTCAGCAAGCTCCTGATTTTTCAGGAATTGAAGAAGCAATTGCATCAGGAAGATCTGAAGTCCCCACCGGCCTCGCCACTCTTTAAAGAGTATCACGAGTATCAGATTAATTTCCTTACCTCACCCCAACCCTCTCCTAACAGGAGAGGGAGATTTTTGTTTTAGGCTATTACATAAAACTAGGGTATCACGAGCTAATTTCCTATACTTCCGGCCCACATTTTTCCTGTCAAGATCTGATCTTGGCAAGCGTGGAGTGGGTACGGATTGAAATTGTTGGGTGATTTACTTTAGGATTAGGGAAAAGATAATCGCGATGATTATGCGGTAGATGCCGAAGGCGATGAAATTGTGTGTCTGGACGTATTTCACGAGCCATTTGATAGCAACTATCGCAACAGCAAATGCGACGATAAAACCTACTCCAAGTGCGATCCACTCATTGGTTCCAAATGAAAAGCTTGAGTCTTTTAGATCAAGTGCTGTTGCCGCAAGCATTGTTGGAACGGCGAGTAGAAATGAAAATTCTGTCGCGGTTGTGCGATCTACCCCGAGAAGCATCGCGCCAACTATTGTACTGGCCGAGCGAGATACTCCAGGAATTACTGCGATCGACTGGAATAGTCCGATGATAGCAGCTTTTTCATAAGACATGGGACTTGTTGCGTGTGGCGTGTGGCTTGTGGTGGAGCCATCTTCTAGAATGGATTTTTTCTTAGCTTTTTTTGCGAGAAGCATTTCTATACCAATAAGTGCAACTCCTCCGACAAGAAGTGATACGACTACCACCATTGAGTTGCCGAGGAGGTAGTGTTTTATCAATTTATAAAGAACAAATCCGACAATCCCTGTTGGTATGAATGCGACGACAACGTGCCTGAAAAGTTGGACATTTTGCATAATTCGTCTCCAGTAGAGTGCTATAACAGCGAGTATAGCACCCGACTGAATGGCTATTTCAAAAGTCTTTACAAAATCAGTTTGCGCAATTTGTAATATGTTTGAGACGAGTATGAGATGACCAGTGGATGAGATAGGGAGAAATTCCGTAATACCTTCAACTATCCCGAGTATGACAGCGTGAATAACATTCATAATTAAAAGTATATCTCAAAGAGATGATTCAATAAAGAGTTTTCTTCAAATAAGTCCAATCAAGCTTTATTCTTCATTAGAGCTTTGGAAGTACGAGTCAAATTCACTTAGATCAGATGAGTTTAAAGCTTGCTTTAATTCCTTGTAGGATGCGTTCGTATAGTAAGGATTTTGACCATCATTCATGCTTATTTCAACTACTAGGGTATCACCATATTGTTCCGCGCCTTGTTTTGCGGGTACTATGGCAACTTTTACTCGTTCATCTCCTCTTCTTTTCATTTTCAAAGCTTCGCACATCGCCAAGATTTTTATTTCCTGCCATTTGTTGGTATACCTATGCATCGTTCGGCTTATTTCGTAGTCTGGCGAGTTTGGATCGTGGCGGTTTTTAGAATTTCTACTTGCTTCTGAGGTATTTCTTGAAGCGTGTCTCATCAAAGGAACAAGAAATGCAAGATTTCGAGTTCCTATTATGGAGTCTATTTCGTCTTCTGCTTCTCCAATTTCCGATTCCCAGAGATGAAGTAATTGTTCTGGTGAAGGAGATTCAGCTCTATCGATACTTGGTCGATTTAGAATATATTTACCATAAGGAGAGCGGACTAAATCTTCTATTTCTTCTTTCGATCGGTATCTTGCAAACCCATCCAGCGAGGTTTTAGATATATAATTTTCACCATAGCCAACATCAAACTTAATTTCGATTGAGTCTTGCATGTGAGTGGGATCAGGTGGTGGTATAATTTTTGCTTTTATTCCAGCAACACCTTGGTTTTTCCAATCTAGAGCAGTAAGAATATTTCTCATTTCAATTTGTCGCCATCTATTTTCATACCATTTGAACTCCCTCGCCTCGTTCTCTTGCGATTCTGTCCTCGATCTTGGGGATGGATAAGAATTCTTTCTTTTTCGGGCAATCGACTTATTTGTAGCAGCATGGGATAGTAGATCTATGAGACGTGGGATTTTTTTAGAGGAATACATGCTATAAAGTTCTTCAAAAGCTGTATCTATCTCTGCATCCCAGAGAGTTAATAATTCTTGATTTTCTAAACGATCAGGATTATCTATTCTAGCTCCATCAAAGATGTACATGCCGTATGCGGTTTTCGTATCTGATTCGATTGCATTTGTCATAGCCTCGGATTATACGATAAATGAGGGTAATACTACAAATCTAGAGTTTGGCTTTTAGCTTTTGGCCTTTAGTTAAAACAAATTGCCAAGCCCTTTGCTTAATACTTAATATGACTAGTCTCCCTGTCTCGCTGAGAGTCCCGAGTAGAAGATGTTGAGGTCGCGTTCATCAACTATCCCGTCCATATTAAGATCTGCGGCTTGAGGGTTGGCGCAAGGATTGTCGCCATAGCATGAAATAATGGCGTTATAGTCGGCTAGATCAAGTGAGTTGTCTTGTGTTAGGTCACCCGTGATGAGCGCAACGGTTCCACCATTGGCAACTTGTCCAACAGATACCGTGACTGTTCCTATATCTTTCCAAAGAGATGATGCTGTTCTTATTTTAAAGTCATAAGTTCCAGCTGCCGCACCCAGTGCTGCTTGAAGATTGTAGATGAAGGTTGTTGAGTTGTATGATGCGGTTAAATTGTTGTCTGCAAGTTTATTTCCCGACAGATCATATACTGCAATTTCGGTGGGTAAATTGTAGGACATTGGATTGGAATTCTCACCTGCATTTTGGTTACCGCCAATACCTGGAAGCGTAAAGTTAATAGAAATCGCACTGGAATTTGCAGCAAGAGTAGGAGTTGCAGTTGGCGACTGTTGGACGATTGGAGTAGCAGTTGGGTTTGATTGACTTTGTGTTGGTGAAAGTCCGGCCTGAGTCGGTATTGGTGTTGCTGTCGGATGCGACGTTGGAGTAGGAGTATTGGTCGGTGTTGGCGTTGCGGCAATTGTTGGCACAACACCGCCGTCATTTGTCAGACCAAATACCGCATCCCAATAAGTTTGGCCATTACTTGCCGTGTAATGGGCTATTCCTATGGCTTTCCAGTCGTAAGTGGTATCAGTACCGTCGATATGATCTTTTATGACTTTGTCGTGTCCTGGAGAGTTCTGCCAATCAACAAGGGTCGATTGAGGGGTTATGTTGCCGGTACCAGCATCAAGAATATCTGCTGCGAAGTCGGGATAGCCACATTGTGATGCACGAGTATCCCAAGATCTACCTGCTGAATCAGTATGACTAAAGTAATTTTTATCTCCCATGTCCTTGGTCATCCAAGCAGCATCGCGAGTCAAAGCGAGTGAGAGTGGCAGAGCCGGTAGGCCATTTTGTTGTCTGTATTGATTTATGAGATCCACTTCACTTTGCTCATCACTATCTACTGCGATATATGAATTGTCTACTGTGCAATTTGTAAGTGCGCCTGTTGTATTTTGTTGAGAGCCGCCGGCTCCTGTTGCGCTTCCGCCCGTACCACCGGCACAACTTGTGCACCCGCATGTTCCATTTGCAGTACTTGGACAAAGTCCTCCATTGGCTGAACAGTATGCTGCCATGGATGATGCTCCGTTTTGTTGTGCTAGTTGGTCACATGTCAGAGTTCCACCGCCACCAACTCCTCCGACAACTGTTCCACCGCCACCAAAAATTCCTCCACCACCAAGAGGTGGGCTTCCACCACCATCACCATTGAGCTGACAATCAAGACAAATGTCTCCAAACCCACCATCATCAGCATGCTGGCGAAGATCTTGTTGTCTTGCAAGAAGCGAGAGAGTGAAGGGGATAGAAAGAAGCGCAGTTGCTACAAACAAAAATAGTCCAAGCCTTTTTTTTGATGAAATGATCTTTTCAAACACAATTTTCATGATAGGAGATTGGCGACAGCGAAACAAGAGTAGTGAATGGCGGTTGGCATTTAGCTCTTAGCTTTTAGTCTTTTGCTAACCCCCAAACGCCAACCCCTAACTCCTATCATCTAGTCTCCTTGTCGGTTCGTAAACTCGGAATACAGGATATTCAGGTCTTGCTCGTCAACTTTGCCATCCATATTGAGGTCAGCTTGAGTTTTCTGACTGCACTGGCTTGTACCATAACAAGATATCATAGTGTTGTAGTCATACAGATCAAGAGAATTATCTGAGTTGAGGTCTCCGGGGACGATCGAGACAGAGATAGGGGTTGTTTGAGAGTTTAGAACAGCATTATTAATAGCTTTCCACAAAGTATTTCCAAGTCTGATTTTGAGCTTGTAGGTGCCGCTTGGAATACTTGCAGATATTATATTTTTGAAAGTCGAAGAGGGGCTATCATAGTTGACTGAGGAAGGGATTTCTTGAAGAAAGTTATTATTCAAGTCAAAGATCGAAACATTAATATATTGGGTTGACGGATTGGGATTTGGATTCTCTCCGATAGTTGTGTTTGAGCCAACTCCTTCAACTTTTATTGAAAGATTTATGCTGGTTGCGCCCGGAGTTGTTTGTGATGCTTGTTGTGTTGGACTTACTACTGATGCTATTTCGGCATTTTGAGTCGGAATCTCCGTTGGTATCGATTGAATCGGGGTTACAGTATCGGGCGGCATGAATGTTGTTACGGATTGGGTCGGAGTTAAAGTTGAAAAAATTCCAGACTTAATCGGGGTTGGTGTTCTGGTGGGTCTTGGTGTTGAAGTTGGTGTCGATTGAATTGGAGTAGGAGTAAGCGTTACATAGAGCGAAGTGTTTGTCGCAGGCGACAGTGTATCGGCGGATCCACACGCGTCACAGCAAAGACCATTTGTGGCACCAACAACTGGGCACATGGGGTTTGACAGGTCGTGATATTGGCACATTTGTTGGACATTTGGAAAGCCATTCCTTGATGCCAGAGTGGTGCAGGCTTGAAGACCTGGACCAAGAGACTGGCGTGCAGCATTTGGATCTACAGTCGTTCCATTTGCGTTTACACATCCAGTGGAACCGCAAGTTAGCGAGGCACCATTTGTAATTGCCATCTTGCCATTTACATCTCCCACCTCATCGCCATTTGCAAGAAAACATCCGCCTGGTCCACATGAGGCCGTTCCGAAAGGGGTTTTCTCATATCCAGTAACGTCTCCTGCTTGTGTTGTTGTATCGCCACCAACTGCGATTGACGTATTGCTTTGAGTCTGATCGTTATAATTCGGCGGCGGTTGAGTGGAGGTATCCTCATAGTCAGCATGCTGTCTTATGTCCTGTTGATGAGACAGCAGCGAGAGCGTGAAAGGGATAGACAAAACAGCAACAGCCAAGAAAAGGAATAATCCAAGTCTGCGATAAGTAGGGAATAATTTCTCAAACACAGTTTAATAATACTACAATTACTACCAATGCCACCAATATTTTAATCCAGAGATTAGCTTTTGATATCCTTGATGCTTATGGTACTTTTGATACCTTCCGGCAGGTTTCCTAGTCTCCTTCGCGCACGGCGAAGTGGGAATAGAGGAGGTTCAAATCTTTCTCGTCAACTACGCCGTCGAGATTGAGGTCGGCCGCAGCTTTCTGACTACACTGGCCCGTACCATAACAGGATATCATAGTTGTGTAGTCCAGAAGATCAAGTTGATTGTCGCCATTTAGGTCTCCGTTTATGAGTTTGACCGATGGAATTTTGGTAGACTGTCCTGCTGTTATTATGCTGCTTACTCTCTTCCATAGAGTATTGTTGAATCTGACTTTGATGTTGTAAGGATTGGTCGGAAGATTGCCGAGTGCGATAACTCCTTCGAATTGTGCGCTTTGCGAGTTGTAATTAAGCGTTCCCGATGTCTCTTGAATCTTGTTGCCTGTTACGTCAAATATCTGGACTTGGACAGGCATATTGGCATTGATAGGATTGTTATTCTGACCAATCGATGCATTTGATCCGACACCATCGAGGGTCAAATAAAGTCCAATACTTGTACCAGTAATAATTGGAGTTGAGGTGGGAGCATTTGTGCTAGTTAGACCGGGTATAGGCGTATCGGAAACGGCAACTATTGGACTTGTTACAACAGTAGGACTTGTTGCAACTGTTGGACTAATCGCACTGGTCGGACTCGTTGCCGGCTGACAAATAGGGTTGGACGCGCCTGAAGCACAAGTCCATTTAGCACCCGTACCACAGGTATTCGTTGGCGAATCGAGTGTTATTTGGCTGTGATCACAAGACGCATCACCCGCTCCAACGCAAAGACATTTTTGACCACATGCAAGTGAGGTTGTGCCATTATTTTGACAAGCTGGAAGTGTCGGAGTTGTCAGTGGTGGAGGTGGAGTTTGGTTGCCTCCGCTTCCGCTACCGCTTCCTCCGCCGGATGATCCACCAGCAGGTTGTGAGCATGTGGGTCCGCCTGCGCCTGTCGGACAAGAGTAAGGAACTGCACACGCAGATGACGTAACAGACCAGCAGTCGCTATTACATGCTAGCTTGTTGGTTCCAGTGCAGGTGCTTGCAGGACGTCCGCATGAACCGCCCTTTGCAACCCAGACTCCAGCTCCATTACATTGCCAGTTTTGAAAGTCTGCACCACAGACAAATTGATTTGGCTCACCGACAAATTCAGTTGTTAAAGCGCTTCCAGTCGTTGCGTCAATAATATTCCCATTGAGGCAGCTGCCGGCAGTAATTGGTCCATACCAGCCTTTTGAAGTACATGCATACCAATTGTTATCCGTTCCGTAATATGCATTTCCTACCTGACCAGAAAAGTTGGTATCTATATTTGACCCACCAGGCCCATCAACAACTATTCCACCATGGTCGCAAGTTCCTGTTAGAAGATTGGTTCCGGGAGGAGGTCCTGCTGGCGGTGGAGTAACTTTGACTGGTGGTGGAACAGTTGGAGCTGGAGTCTTTGGATAAACAAGACCTGAGTTATATTCTATATTTTTGATAGGAGTATTAACTATATTTTTCTCCCAACATTCACCCAGCCCATTACTTGTGACTTTATGCCAACTATATGAAAGACAATTTGGATCACTATTGCATCTTGCCCAGCAGGCTGAAGCATCAGAAGTTAAAGCTGGCGGATTGTAGAGGTCATTTCCTGGCGATAAAACCCAGCCTACGCAATATGCTTGTGGATTGTTAAGATTGCAAGTTGCATCACTTGGCGGAAGACCTGATGACGGCGCAGGAGTAGACGTTGGCCCAGTGATTATGGGATTTGGATTACCCGGAATGCCGCAAGCATATGCATTGGTATCTCCTGCTGTGTTATAGCAATATGATTGTTGTCCTCCAATTGACGGACATGAAATTACATCCTCTCCTGATGTTTTGGTGATTTTTAATTTATCAGTAGAACAGGTATATGAATTACTGCCGTTGTTGGTATAAAGAGATGTAACTGGTTTTGTTGCTGAGCAGCGAAGATAACCATCTCCGATATCCGTACAAATTGATTGATTGCCAGATGAATCTTTGTTACAGGCATATTTAGTTGTTCCAAGTATTCCTCCTGTTGTTTTAACTCCATCATTACCATCTGTACAAGTGTGTCCAGACTTTGGTATTTCTGTCTTTCCACTATAGGGGGCATCAGTAAATGGAATGTAGTAATCACTAATACTTACTTTAATTAAACTCTGATAGGATTGCTGGGGGTTAATTGACTCCGGTAAATATTGATATGTGAGTAGAGTAAAGGAGAGAGCTGAAAGTACTATGCCGAAAAGCACGAGGCCGCCGCCGCGCTTGAAAAATACAGTTCGTCTAAACTCGCGCAAAAACTCTCGATATGAAAACATACCCACGTATCTAGAATAGAGCGAAAGCGGAAGGTAAGTCAAGAGATTTGGGGTTGGCTGTTGGCGGTTGGTTCTTAGTTCTTAACTAACCCCTAACCGCTAAACGCTAAACCCTTGCGGCTAGTCTCCCACTCGGTTGGCTAGGCTTGAGTAGAATATATTCACATCTCTCTCATCCACTTTCCCATCCATATTGAAATCGGCTGACGATTTTTGGTCACATGAAGCATTTCCGTAACATGAGATGAGCATGTTGTAGTCCATCAGGTCCAGCTGGTTATCTTGGTTGAGATCTCCCATGACAAGCGTCGTTGTCGGAAGATTTATTGTCGTGCCGGTCGCAACATTTACAAATCCCAGATCTCGCCACAGCGAATTGTCTGTTCTCACCCTTATTTCATAAGTTGCTTGGGGGAGGGGAGCCAAGCTATTAAATGTGAAAGATTGTGAATTAAAGTTGAATGTAACGTTTTGGGTGTCTCCGCCGTTTATTTGTATCATGCCGCTTTTTACGCCACCTGTTGGATTGGCATTTTCTCCAAGGCCAGTATTGCCGCCGATTCCTGGAATCGTGAGCGATATTCCAACTTGACCGTTGTCGGATGTGATAGTCGGCGCGACGCTCGGAGCGCTCGTTGGGTTTTGGGAAGGGACAGGAGTTGATGTGTCGCTTATGGCTGGAGTTGGTGATACAGCTGGAGTATCAGTCGCATTTGGTACGAGTGTTGGTACAACTTCTGTTGGTGATACAGCAACGGTTGGGCTTGTCACGGTCGTTGGTGAGACTGGCGGAGTAGTGCCGCTCGTTGGGCTAATTGTAGCACCTGTTGGACTAATCGTGGGTGGAGTTCCTGCGACGATTGTTAAGTTAGTTTGCGCATATGCCTGTCCACTGTTTGCTACTGCTTGGAGTTGGAGCGTGTAAGATCCTGGGACATTGGCAGCAGTTGATGGTATGCATCCGCCGCCGCCATTTCCATCGTCATCCCAAGTTAAAAGTACGCCAAACGGTCCGTTATTCATCGATTGGGTTAGGACTGCATGAAAAGGTACATTGGCGGGAGTTAACTTGTAACACAGTTGACCTACCTCACCAGTTACGTAAGTAGTTTTACTAGGTGTTAGTGTCAGGCTGTAACCGTTTGTGTTTTGAGGCGGGGTAGATCCGCCGCCAGATGACGAGCCTCCTCCTGACGACGATCCACTCCCAGATGATGTACCGCCACATGCTGGTCCCGCAGGTCCCCAGTCGCCATTGTTGCAAGTGTACCAGTGATGATCAGCTCCGCAGACAGCTTGTCCAGGTGTCCCAACGTATTCATTGGATATAAAAGCGCCTGTTTTATCGTCAATAATGCGGCCATTTAGACAGCTTCCGGCAGGAATTGGGCTTCCCCAGCCAGTTGATGTACATGCATACCAGTTGTTGTCTGTTCCGTAATAGGCGACACCACACGTTCCAGTATGGTCATAATCAATATTTGATCCACCTGGTCCATCAACAACAATCCCACCATGTAGACACTGACAAACTCCGCCCGTGCTTCCACCTGATGATCCGGTGCCGCCGCCAGTGGATGAACCACTTGATCCAAGATTGGGGATAATATAATTGCTTATCCAATAAGATTCAACAGGATCAAATTGGCCGCTGTGATTGCAATTTCCTGACATGATAGAATTTTCATTTCCTTTTCCGACTCCGCAGGTGTTGGGGTAGGGTGCATAAGTTGTTGCTGATTGGCACCCAAGCGTTGCGACAGAATTTGGGTCTGCTGTTTTCCACCAAGACTCACCGTTCGGATTGCGAGAGCAGTTGTTATTTGTAATTCCGATATCGCCGCCACCACCAACATCCGCATTGTAATATCGGTCATTTAGTTGGGCTATTTCATGACCCAGAAATTCATGTGTCGCGATCCATGTAAGTCCTGTGGGTTGATCGGAGGTATTTATGATTGCTGGTCCTGGAATGCCGGGCATTGTCGCGCTAATTCCGCCCCCATTTGATAATACGACAACTCCTTGTGCACCAGTTGCGCTCATGACTTGCTGCATTACACTTTGCATTGTCGCGCTCTGTATGCAGTTGAGGATCCCATTTGATCCATTTGTGCATCCGGCCGACGCCGCGCCGTCGTATGGAATAAAATCCATCAGATCGGCAGTATTTCCATATGGTGCAACATTTGCAATAGAAGAGATGAAGCTTTGCGCCATCGACTGAAAATTGCCACCTAGACCATCACCAATAATTGCTATTTTTAACTTACCATTGTCAGCAACACTAACAGGAATAAAAGCTTCATATGACTTTTCTTTGTCAGGTACTTTTGTTTTTGCGACAGCTTTCCCATTTTTATAAATTACTACGGAGTCGACGTCTTTTACATATGGTGTATAGATAATTGTTGCAACTTTTTCAGGAAACTTGATGTTGGTCGGTAGATTTTCTTTTTGGTTGGAAGAATGTGCGATAACTCGCTGAAAAATTGTTATTTTTTCGCGAAAAGCTTCGGGGGATTTATCGTTTGACAATGCAAGTTCATATGGGGATTGACCTGAGAGTCGAGTGTTGGTGACGATTTTCTCTGGAATGGCAGTTATTTTTTGGATAGCGATTTTTTGAGTTGATGTGTCAAACTCTAACTCTATTTTGTATGATGTTGCCTGATTTTTGCTTGGTGTTGGGAAGAGCTCTTTTCCTATCAATACACGTAGGTTTTGATTTTTTTGGGTGGGTAGAACGAAGCCAACTAGAGCAAATGAAATACAGGCAAGAACAAATAAGAATACCAGCGTCAAGCCACGCCTATTTCTATATTTATCAAATAAAGCCCGAAAATGTAGCATACCATAATAGTATCATTTAATTTTCAATTACAAAATTCCAATTTTCAAATAATCTTCAAATCTATAAATCTCAAAATCAAAGCTGCATCTTTTTAGAGTTTAAAATTTACAATTTATTTGTAATTTGTTGCTTGGATATTAGTTTTTTAAAATAGTGTTCTATTTTCTTGTCCAACATAGTATTTTAAATCTTGACAGTGAAAAATCGCGATTCTATAATGAATCTTGCTCTTGAACAAATTTGTAGGAAACATGTTTTCCTCTACAACTTTTCCGATCGGGTATTTATCCGCAAGGATGGAAATAAGGTGAATTTAGGTTAGTCCGTGGACTAGGCTTGCACCCCTCCCATTTTACATGTCGGGGAAGCGTTTCCTACAAGTGTTTAAGGGCAGATATTATTTAAGGGTATCACGGGTATCAAGTGTACCACGGGTATCATGGGATCATTTTTATCTGCACTTTTAACTTCGTTTTTGTGTTCGTTAATTCCTCTATATAATATGCAATATCTAATCTATAATATATTTTTCGCCGATGTAACTCAGTTGGTAGAGTAGCTCTTTCGTAAAGAGCAAGTCGTGAGTTCAAGTCTCACCATCGGCTCTAGTCCCTGCCCGCAATGCTACGCATAGCGCTGCAGGCGGGTCACCATCGGCTCACAGTTAATCTTCTTTAATTCCCCAGATGTTATTCTCCTTTTGAAAATAAGTTGTCATTTGTGTGAAAAATAACTTGTCCCAGAGTATATAAAAAATTTCTCTTACAAATAGGCCCATAGTTTGCATTTAAGCATTATTTCTGGTAAGATTTGCTAAATTTTGGCTCCGCCTTGCGCATTTACCTGGTTTAGTAGCATAAACCAAAAGCTAAGTGCCACGTGCTAAAAGCCAGAATGCACCTTGATAACTTGCGAGAGTAAAAAACACCCTGAGAGTGGCTATTTGGGTACAAATATTTGTGCCTGACTAGCCACCCTTAGGGTGAGTATTTTGGACCTACGACAGGAGATAAATGTCAGGACCGCCTCTTCACACGCTTCCGGGCCAGATCGCATCTGGTGCGGCCGTCATCGACCACACCCATCGAATCGTGCGTATCACGCCCAATTTACATGGGCGGCCCAAAATCGAAGCAAGCTTCGACTTGTTTGTATTTGCCGATATTCAAGATGGAAAGGTTTGCTTCGGCACGAAGATCAGGAGTATCCGTGAGCTAAAGCGAATGCAGCAAGTCAAGTTCGTTTACGACGCGCTGTTTCTTGCTGATGAAAACCAACAGCCAGTAGGGCAGATCGAGTGGGTCGTCCGCAGTTTTACGACAGCAGATGACTGGAAGAGAAAGGGACAGGAAGCGCATAGCAACTGGCGCAGAGAAAAAATTGACAAAAGGAGATCTGAGCGCCGGCAGCGTCGACAGAATCGACAGCGTATGCAAAACACGCAACCTGTTAGCCGACCAGCATTCGCTTAGTTCGTCAGGAGGACGACATTGGTAGCAGTACAGGCAAACTCGAGTTCGACTTTTCGGTCGAATTTAACCCTTGTCGGAGGAAGCGCCATGACCCAGGCCAGCATCATCGATCCCACCCGGCCCGATATGGTTTACTGGGGTAAGTCGACTTCGGGCAAAAAAAATCACCGGGGTTACGGGATATCTCGGTCAATGAACCGCCGCGGGAAGTACTTCATCTGGTCGTTCTGTGGATGCGAGATCGATCCTGATCAAGCAGCCACAGGGGTTGACCTCGGCGACGACGACGATTGCAAATCATGCAATCGCCTCTACTACTTCTGGCTTGCTCGTAAGCTTCGCGCCCTCAAGGCAGAAAAGAGGCTTCCGAGCGACCTGGTTGCCGCGATAACCCAAAACCTCGACTCAATGTCCGAGGCGGATCTCCGGTCAGCGATTCTTGAGCTGGATAGTCAACTCCACGCTTTCGAGGATGAGCTTCTCCGATTCACGCCTCCCGCCGCATTGCGCGAGGTTGATGCCTCTTATCGGCGTAAGCTGGAGAGGGAAAGGCAAAAAGCCAAGTCCGCCAGCTAGTCTGGTCTGAAAACTCTCGCAACTAGATAAGGTGCCGGGGCAGGGTGATGTAAAAGTGGATCTATCGATCCGCCGCGACTTCACGTCGCACTTCATCCTGTCCCAATCCTTTTTTGAAAGGTAGCAAAAGTATCACAGGTATTCCCGAATCTAGTTCGGGGTAAACAAAAGTATCAAAGGGGAATATCCAATTTCAAATTTCCAATTACCAATTAATTTTTAAAATGAACAATTTAAGAATTAACTCGTAATTCTTTCATCTTGTCTACCTCTCAATTCGCAAAATTTCGCACTATTTAAATTTGTAGAAAATTCGCATGTAAATTTTATGTTCACCAATTTTCCTCATAATATCACCAGCTTCATTTCGTAAAAAGTTAGGCATGGTGAAAATATCTTTTGATAAGTTTGTGATAAGAAAAAACAAGCGTTTCTGAGAATTTCCCAAGCTCAAAAATTATCATTTTCATCTCCCAAACTATCCCAACTTCCCTTACTTTACCGATAAAAATACTTGGTGAGATTATCTGTAGACGTCCGAATTTCCCGAAGCTAAATGATTGTCTTTGATATACTTATTCGTCTAATTGGCCAATTTTCTGTTAGCAATAGAGGTATATTAATTGCTAAGATTTTGTGAAATATTACGCACGAATTCTCGCATGAAAAGTTTTAAGCATTATTTGTTTTGTTTTTGATATTTGAACGCGATTTAATCGGGTTTGATTTTTGATATTTAATTTACTTTGACTATCTGCTAAAATTCTTAAGTTATAGATTGTAGATAACATATTACATATTATAAAAATATCTTCAATATAATATCTAATCTATAATATTTAATATCTCTTTGCCTTCTTAGCTCAGTGGTAGAGCAGCTGTTTTGTAAACAGCAGGTCCTGGGTTCGAATCCCTGAGAAGGCTCACAATTTTTTATTTACTTTTAGGACGAGTGTCGAAGTTCGTAGGAGTTAGTTTTCTCTTCTTTATGCTATCTGGCACCGAGAGCATGTATTCAGCGACATTTACTGCCCCCTCCACGATCTTTCTATTCTCCTTAAGTTCTACCTTCGGCGCTTTCTTGATGGTATCATGAAACAGCCCCGACTTCATGAAGCTTTTTATTTTATGAATTCTGATCGTGTCAAAGCTAAGGCCCAAAAGCATTGATATGTACTTATACTCTAGATCATCTTGAATTGCTTTGTAGAGAGCGAGCCTCTTTGCGAGCATAACTCGCTCTTCATCGCTCAGAAAATCTTGCAAGAATATTTCTAGCTGATCCTCTTGCTTAAATGAAGAGAGTAGTAAATAAAGTTCTTTCTCCAATTTCTGAATCTGCTGCTTATCTAAAAGATTATTCTTAGAAACCCTAGGCATATATATTACTTATATACCGGTATACCAGTAATAACAAGAGGGAAATAACTTATGGTTTTACTTATAAAAGATGTTAGGTTTCTATAAATCGTATATAGATAATGTTTTTATCGATAGGTGAACTTGATTGGACAGGATCTAGCTTAATGGATATAGGCAATTGATTTAGTTTAATATGGCTGGATTTTGACGGGGAGCCAGGGTGTGGGGAAGAAATCATTCCTAATATCGACTAGACCTGAGCTTATATCGTTTGAAGCATCGTAGTCTTCTTTTTCGCTAATCTCCTTGCGAGATAGGCCTATTCCTTTTTCATTTTCAAAGCCATAATGGTCAAAAATTGCACGAAGCAACCTTATATTAATTGTTCTATTTGGCCTTTTTGCATATCTAAAGTCCCTTGAGCTTCTTGAATCTGGATTTCTGTAGGGAGGATTGTCTATGGGGTGGTTTACCTCATACGCAAGAATAGTACGCCTAAACAAATCAAGAGTCCTCATTACGAACTCCTCATCAAATTTAATATCTTCATACAATTTGCTGGTTTTGTTTAAAGCCTGATTAAAACGAATGAATGATTTTATATTAAGACCTTGGCTCGCAAGATCAAGAACTCTTTCTACTCGCGCTTCAGTGCTTTCAAGCTCCTCCTTCCACCTAGCTTGCTCAGGTGTAAGTGGCGCAACTGCGACGGGTTCAGCACCCGCTTGAATCGGTACGCCTTCAATTTTGGGAGCCGGTTGTCTACTTATTACTTCAACGCCATCCATACTTGAAACAACCGACAAAAAGCTATCTATTTGTGGAGTGTTAGCTGTTATCTTGAGTATTAATTCTTCTCTCTCCATGCGTATTTGAAATTATAATATTACCTCAGAGTATTTTCAATGAATATTGACACATTAATTAACCTTTTGATGCGTTTTGCATCAGTTGACCGTAAGAATAAATTCCAATAAAGTATATAGAATTTATGTCAAACTCGACCGAAACGCCTAGAGTCCCCGATCTAAGCACTTATGCAGCTGCAGTTAATGAAAGAAATAATATTAAGCGTATTCGTGAAGCCGGTCGTGAGAGGGCACGAAACGCTGCAGGTTATATGTATGATCGGGTTCTTCATAGATTTGAAGGCAAAGAAGGCCAAGATGTTAAGCCTATTGTTTTGAGAAGCGGTGCTACTGTTGAGATGGGTGTAAGCTTGAGCGTTCCTGATGGAATACCTGATTCAGCAGTGGCGCATTTATATGTTGAAGGTGCTCCTAATGTAATGGAGTTGACAAGGATTGATGGGTATAAGATCTCTGCAGATGATGCAAGAAGGGAAGTCGTTGATATGGATGATATAAGTTTCTTTTCTCCAGCGCTGGATAGTTTCCTTGAACAATCATCTACGCAAGCAGATCAGTCTTGATTATTTATTCTGCGATAAAGCCGCGGCGGCTGCGGCGTCTGGAAGCCCCAAATAGACGTGAATTTCATTATCAGTTACCATGAGTAGTCCTAGTCCTACCTTCATCTCTTTATTTGTCGCGTCTTTTTTGTGAAGCACCAGCTTTTGTCTGATAAGAGATATGAAGTTGGTATGCCATGGTAGGACATCAAAAAGCCCAACGTCATTGTATGACGTAACAGCCCTCACGTCATCATTTACGAGTATCCCATTTTTGTCACGAACTGTTACATGAATCAATTGTTTTGACTTGGGGTCAACTGCTGGTTGGGGTGGTGTTTTTATCTTGTTATCCATACGTTTTTGAGGCTATTTGTCCAAGTTTTGGTTGTTTGTTGTCAGCGGTTGTTGTTGTGTCTGAGACGGCGATGTTGGGGGTTGCTGTTGGCCTGTTTGCTGTGGATTACTAGCTGAGTTAGGCATCGTCGTGCCAGATGACGCGTGAACTGGCCCGAGAGACGCATTAGGATCGCCCTCACGTGCTTCGAGTGCAACTCCTATATACATGAATCGAAAATCATCCGGAATATCGTCATATTTGCCATCAACTATGTCAGCGACATCTTGCACCGTTGTCTTGAGTGGGACGTATTTTCCGGGCCTTCCTGTTTGATTTTCTGCCACAAAAAAGCTCTGCGTCATGTATGCTCGAAGTTGTTTGGCCCGTCTATAAATGAGTCTATCTTCCTCGGAAAGTTCTGATTCTCCAACCAGTGAGATAATACGCTCAAGACCAGAATATTTTTTTAGAAGAGACTGTGCCCGGAGCAGAGTACGGTAATGTAGGTCTCCGACAATGCTTGATGTAAGTGTTGCAGACGTTGATTCTAGAAGGTCAATAGCCGGAAGCATGCCTTCCTGATAGATTCCACGTGAGAGAACAACTGTTGAGTTGAGATGTGGAAATATAGCCTGAACGCCTTGGTCGAGAACGTCATCATTTGGAACGTAGATGGCCTCAATAGTTGTTATTGAATTCTCGCTGTTTGAAACAAGCCTTTCATGAAACGATCCCATTTCAGATGTAAGCGTTGCCTGATAGCCATCTTCTGATGGAATTGTATTCGTGACCATGGAGAGTTCTGATCCAGCCTGTGCAAAGCGAAATACGTTATCTATAAAGAAAAGAACATTTTTCTTCTCTTCATCCCTAAAATGCTCAGCGATAGTGGCCGCCGCATAGGCAGTTCTGAAGCGAAGAGCAGAGTTTTCACCCATAGTCCCGAATATAAGTGAAACTGATGAGAGCACCTTCTGATCTGCGAGCGTTTCATAAAGCTCCTGTCCCTCGCGGACACGCTCTCCAACTCCAGCAAAAACTGACACATTTCGGGCAGCATCAACCGCAACGATGTTGTGAATGATCTCAGTCAGAAGCAATGTTTTTCCAACTCCAGCTCCCCCAAATAGTCCTATTTTTCCACCTTTTAGTATCGGAGAGAAGAAGTCTATTGCCTTAATGCCAGTCTCGAGGATATCGTTGTGGATAGCTAGGTCGTCATATTGGAGAGTTTTAGGATAGATAGTCTTGCGTTTGGCATTGGTTAATTGCTGGCCGCCATCGAGCGCTTCACCAAATATGTTTATAACTCGCCCGAGAACCTCGGTGCCAACCGGAATACTTATTTCCTGGCCAGTATTTAAGACCCTCGCTCCGCGATGGAGCATATCCATAGCTCCGAAGGCAAGACAATAAAATGTCTTCTCGCCAGAGGACATGATGACCTCGAGTTTGATGTTGGGGTCAGTCTCGAGCACTAGTATATTTCGGACAGTAGGGTTGCGGCCTTCATCAAATTCAACTTCAACGACCTGGCCTTGTATTCCGACTATTTTTCCTGTGCTTTGATCATTCATATTATTTCCACAAGCTCATACTTGCAAAGGTTTGGCTCTGTTTTCTGTTTTTCTCGCGGTGCTTGATGCGAATTGCATCAAAAACTGCATGATTGAGTCTTTTTCGGATATTTTCTGAAGCTGCATCCAGCGTGACAAGGCGAGCCGCAAACTTGGCAAGCTGAGAGTCTTTTATAGTCTGCTCAAAAATTGAGGCAAATATTTCCTTCTCAAAAAACTCAAGAACCTTCTCGAGTGAGGGTTCGAAAAGATATTTCACGGGGACAACATTTTTTTGCTCAGGCTCAACTACATTTCCTGAAATATCTTCAACAACAGCAATTTGTCGAACCAAGGTTTTGAATTCTTGGTGGTATACATAAACGTGCTCGTACTGTATAAGATAGGCGACGATATCGCGAAGAGTATCGTCATCCATTTTTTGGTCAGGAAAATCAAAATATTGGTATTCTTTGGGTATGCCAATACCCTTGGCTAGGAAAAGTCCAAGCTTGCCGATGATGAGGACTTCATGGTCATTCATATTGGTTTGCTCAAAGAAAAGATCAAATGTGCGCCTAACTATATCTCCATATAGACCGGTGTTGGAGGACAGAAAGACGTCAATTCCGCGGCCATTGTTTTTGATAAATGAGAATTTGCTTGGGTCATGGCCCTTATTCTGCTTTGCAAGCGCCTCAACTTGGTTCTTGTATGAAGATTTTACTCTTTGGAATACGCCATTTATTTCACCGACAAAGTCGTGACTTTTGAGAACCGAAGTCCTAGTTCTCGTGATACGGCTTGCCGCAATCTCTTTGTAGGTGGTTATGATCCCACCAAGAGATGCAAGGCTCCCTATCTCCTCATCAATTTTTTTTCTAGTTGCCATGTTAGTTTAATTCAAGTGTTAAATTTCAAATATCAAATTCTTAACCAAAAGCTAAGAGCTAAAAGCCAAGTGCCAGATTACTTCTTCGGAAAATTCGGCATAACTGGTGCTTCCTGCTTTGGTAAGTTGACGTTAAATCTATCCGAATTCTCTCTCACTTTTGAAAGCATCTCGTTGAAGGAATTAGACTTATTTACTATTTCATCAACCATTTGTTTGTAGTTAGAATCACTTTGATATTGTTCTGATATTTTTTCTTTGTAGTATGTAAGCTTTGATATTTCCATACTCTTAAAGTCATCGCCCCAAAGAAGGCTTAGCGCAATGGATTGAACATTAACAGGTATGACTTTGTCTGACTCTTGATCAAAAAGCTCGAGGATCTTACCGCCCGTCTCAAGAACAATTTTGACGTTTTCAGATAATTCTGATCCAAAGTGGACTATGTTCTGCATTTTGTCAAAAAGCGTTAAAAAGGTCAAAAGCTCGCGTGAAATACTGCGTTTTGAGTCGCTTTGTGTTTGATGACCGACACGAGTAACAGACAAAAACGGATTAACAGATGGTCGTCTACCTTGAGAGAAAAGGTTGCTATCAAAGTAAATATGGCCATCAGTCATAGACATGATGTTGGTTTGGATGAAGCCTGACAGATCTCCCTGAAGAGTCTCAACGACCGGAAGGCAGGTTATGGAAACATCACCTTTTTCAGTTGCAAAGTTTCCGGCCCTTTCAAGGAGCCTTGCATGCATATAGAACATATCTCCCGGATACGAGTCTCGGCCAGGGAACCGTCGTCCGATGAGTGATATCTCGCGATAGAATTTGGCATGCGTTGATAAATCATCAAGCACCAAGAGCACATCGTGTCCTTGGTCTCTGAAATACTCTGCGATTGTCATCGCAGAGTAGGGTGTAAGATGGATGATCTCTGGCTGGTCTTGCGACGATGAAGCAATGATTATGACGCGATTGATAACACCGTTTTTTATGAAATATTCCTCAGTTCTTTTGATATCTATCTTGTTTTTACCAATAGCTGCATAGATGCATATATCGCCTTGTTTTGCCGCAAAAACCATAGTTTGCAAAAGGAAATTTGACTTACCAGTCTTACGGTCGCCGATGACGAGTTCGCGCTGTCCGCGCCCTAAAGGAACCATGAGATCGACGATCGATACTCCTGTCTCAAAATATCTTTTGATAGACTTTCTCGATTTGATGCCAGGTGGTGCGCTATGAATCGGCCTCATTTGTCCTGGCTTTTTGAATAGTTTATGGTTCTCAAATGAATTGCCAAAAGGGTCAATGACGTTTGATAACAGCTCTTCTCCTACAGGTACCTCAAACTGCCTTCCTGATCTTGCAACTTTTGTACCAACTAGAATGGGAGTCTTTGAGAAGGTTAAGACTTCAACGGCATCAGGTTTTAAGGTGAATACTTGGCCTATCTCTCCGTTTTCAAATATTACGAGTTCGTCAGGTCTGACTTGGGGTAGGCCAGTTACAAAGGCTATCGCACCCGTTACTTCTTTTACAAACCCAACCTCACCAATCTCTTTTAAGCTTTTCTGAAAATCATCCATAAGCGGTTAACTCAGCCAATCAGCGCATTTATTTGGTCTCTCTTTTGAATTGCTGCTTCATTTAATTTTCGAAGTAGTGAAAAGTCAAGATAATTCCCATCTATTATGAAGATTGCCCCTCCTATGATATCGGGGTTTACGTCTATTTTAAATAGTACCTTTTTCCCAAGCTCATCTCGGGCAAATGACTCAAGCATGCTAAGAATTTTTTCATTTGCCATGATGGCGAGTACAACGTTGACAGTTGGAATAGCCACGATTTCATTTTTGATTCCCATAATCATGCTTCCAATAGTCTCGCTGCTCTCGGGACTCTGCCAATCAGGTGGGAGAAATTCTGTTAATATTCTGCCAAAGCGCGCATTGCTGCCAATTACATTTTTTAGCGAGTCATCTGTCTTGAACAGATTTTCCTCAACGTCAGAAAGTAGAGAGAGTATATCGCGCCTGTCCTCCTCGGTTATAAGATAGTCGAGTATTGTTCCTTTTGCTTTATCAGTTTGCATTACTTGCTCCTTCTCTTTCAGCTGCGGCGGCCATTGCGACTGGGCTACTGTTTGATAGTTTTTTTGCCTCTTCAAGTGCTTCGTTTACAAGAGCCTCATGGTTTTCGAGATTGAGTCCGCGTCCAAATGCGATCTTTGAGATATTAAAAAGTATTTGATATACGTTTTCGTCGATCTTTTTAATCTGCGCCTCCTTGTATCCTGCGAGCTCTTTCTCGAGTGCATCGTATTCACCTTGAATTTTTTCCTCGGCTAATTTTTTTGATTCCATGGTCTGATCTTGGAGGATTTTTTTGACTTCATCAAAGTGATTATTTACAAACTTACCGAAATCATCTGATGTTGTTTTGAATAGATTGATATTGTTATCATTCAGCTCTCTGAGCTTGTTTTCAAAGTTGTTGATGACCTGTTCTGACTTGGTTCTGATTGCTTCTTCTTCCTTCTCCGAGATATTTATGACCGCTTGATTAAGGTTGCTTTCTGTCTCCTGGTTTATTTTTGTCGCTTGCATTATTATCCCATCAGCTTTTTTTTGAGCAGCAGAAATTATCTCTTGATAGTCATTTTGAGCGCGAGACAGTAGTTCTTCGCGTCTTTTATTTGTCTCGCGAAGACTTTTCATAGAGATGAAATACGAAATTGTCACGTAAACGAGAAGACCACACAGAATGACAATCCCTATAAATAATGTAATGTAGGTGGTATAGGACAGTTCTACCATAATCTAATCATCGCACAATTAAAGAATTAATATCAAGTAAGCTATAGCAAGTCCCACAAAGATAATTACACCAGTAAGGACGATATTCATAATAACCGAAAACTCTATCATGCGACCTGCGAGAGGATTACGCCCAATTGCCTCGACACCTTTTTGGGCAACGCGTCCAAAGTAAGTAAAGCCGATGACGAATGAAAGAATGGCGACTAGCGCTGCTGCGAGATAGCGAAGTGCTTCAAATGGCGACAGGAAGGCGGCGTTGCCACCTGCTTTGAAGGCTGATAGTAAATTGGTTTTTATGTCAGGCGATGCATTGCTGAAATGGGGGTTGATGTTGACTGCGATCTTTCCAACTGTTTTTGTGTTGGTGTAGGACTGTAGAGCATTGCCAAGTACAAATCCGTTTCGTGTTGCTTTCTGACCTACGCCTTGTTGTTCAGAAGAAGTAATAAGATCTCCAATCTTTATTGGACCGCCCTTAGTACTTACTCGGACGACCGTCTGACCCGAAGAGAGTACGTATGTTATATTTTGATACTGTGTACTTTCTATAGCAATTGAAGGGTCTTTTGTGACAACGCCATAGATTGCTGAATCGTATGAAGTGTTTGTAATGAAATAGCCATTTGAACCTGATGAGATAATATCTCCTTCTTGAGGCTTTTGATTGGGTGTTTGAATCGATACTGCAACTCCAGCGGTTAGCGGGTCTGCAAGAACGCTGATGCTTGATGAGAATAGAAATAATAACGCTATTAATGTATGTAATATAGCCTTGCGCATATATAAAGCATAAAGGGGAAGAGAGTATAAAGTCAATGGAGAGGCAAGAGAGAAGTATCAAAAGTATCACGAACAAATCTCAAGTACATAGGAAATAGAATATAGTTCATTTTTTTGTATTTTAACTGAGCACTAAGTACTAGGTTCTATGCACTAGAAATACTAATCACTAATTCTTTTAATCCTAATCACTAAAAGTAATTCCTAGTATCTAATGTCCTGCTCGCAATGCTACGCATAGCGTTGCAGGCGGGTAGTCTCTAGTATCTCTTTGTTCATTATTCTTTCTTCATTATTCATTATTCAAATATTCAAAATAGTCCTAAAGTAATAAAAAGTTATCGTTTCACGATCTAGAGTGATAAATAATTTAGTTCGATAAAAAGGTTTTTTTGATCACTAAAAAGACCCAAAAAGTGGAGAAAATAATGGCGTAAAAATTAGACATATGAAGCTATTTGTCCCGATATTAACGTTAAAGTATGTAATAAAACTATAACATAATTGTGGGTATCCTGGAGGATATACTACAAGATACAGTGTTGTGAAAGGACAAGTTATAGTAGAACTTATAGTATAGAGTATAGAGTGCGGTTTTGTAGAATAGTTATGCGGTTAAGCAGTCTATCAGTAAAAGAGTTCAACAGTGAAGTATTTAACGGCGGATAACTTGTGGGTCAAAGTCTTCGAGATGTCTTGAGTGATAGCAAATTAACCGCAAAGATAGTGGTAATTGCGGGGAGTTGGGTATCTGCTGTGAGGTATGCAATCTACCGTCAAATATCCATGCTTACTGCTTACCGACTACGGACTACGGTTTATAGCTCTGTCTAGCACAGGTGTCTAGGTGGTTATTTGTTAACTCTTGTTTTGCTTGCACTGAGTGAAGCGCGAGTACTAATTTAGCTCTTCTGATTTTTCGACTATCTGATCTCTGAAACACTTAGATTCTCTGATTCTCTGAAATCTCTGACCATCAGACCCCCTGATTCTCCGACCAGCCGATACTTCTTGTTATCTGAAACTCTGATGCTTCTGATACTTCTGATAATCTTGATACTTTTGATACCTGCCTGCCGGAAGGCAGGCCCTTGATGTTTTGATACCCTTCTACAATCCCATAGCATTTCCACTATCCCGTGAAAAATCTAGGAAAAAGAGTATATCAAAAGTTATAGATTTCTGAGGATTTTCTGTAAGAATTTATCGTGAAAAGTAAAATACTAGACATTTAGCCTCAAAAATCGCGTTTTTTTATTATGAAAAGTGCTTGACACGGTATGAAAAATATGAGTACTATGGATGTACAGAAAAAAATTGGACAATCAGCTTTGAATGTCCATGATTTTCACAACAGAATTTATTTTTAAGTCGAAAGGCTTAAAAGACTGCCCATAATGGACGAGAAATTATTAAGCATTCAAGAGGCCGCGAAGAAGTTAAAAGTATCTACAAAGACTCTAAGACGCTGGGAAGAAAGGGGCATATTGGTCCCCCAAAGAACAGACGGAAACCACAGAAGATATACAGCAACACAGATCTCGGGTTTTTGGGATAAGCTTATAGAAAAGAAAAAAGAGAAGAAGGCAGTTGCCGTCGCGTCGATTGCTCCTGTTTCTTCTGCCTCCCCTTCGTCTCAAGAGATCATTGAGACACCTCAGGCGCCGTTCAATATAACCGAAGCTTTGGTAGCTGACTCAGAGATTAGGGCTGAAGTTGCACGAACTAGCAAGTTCAAAATGGACCGAGCAGTCCGCATGCTACTCTTATCGGCCGTTGCAACTCTAGCAGCAGTTTTCATGATTGTTGTTCTAACACAGACATTCTTATCAAGCTCAATAACTTCAAATAACTCCAACAAAACTAAAACAGCACAAGGCCAGCAGACATTTGCTGAGTCAGTATCCGGAAAAGGGGAGAGCGTTTTAGCTGCCACAGACGGACAGCCAATGTTCACAATCAAATTCAATATTCCAACATTCTTCAAAGAAGACGCTAGTTTTCTTAAGAACGTAAAAATCCAGGGGTTAACCTCAGCAGTTGGCGGTATAGATACAGAAAATGCCGATATCAATGCGGGAACCGGAAAACTAACTGCGTCAAACGTCATATACAGCGTGACGGCTGGGGCTGGGATTTCAGTTACCGGCGGACAAAATCCTATTATTACCAACACGGGTGTTCTTTCGATTGGCGGTCAAACAGGTGCGATAGCACTTACTGCAGGATCCGGTATATCAATATCTGGAACAACCATTTCGAGTACAGTTAGTGCTCCATCAGTCGATACATTTAAGAATATTGTGACTGGATCTGATACTATAACAGCTAGTGGAAATAATGATACTTTAAATTTCATAGCAGGAAGCGGTATTAGTCTTTCGGCCGACACTGGCGCAAAGTCATTGACTATTTCGTCAAATATCGTTGCATCAACTAGCCCATGGCAAGAGTCTGGAAGCGTTGTAAATCTTGTAAATTCAGGTGACACTGTTGGTATCGGTACAGCGACAACTCCTTTTAAACTAACAGTTGCAGGATCTATTGGACCAGACGCCGATCAGGCTTACGATCTTGGATCACTCTCTGACCAATTCAATAACGTATATGGATCAACGTTTTTCTCAGCCGGTTCGGCTGGTATAACTCAGGGTACACCTTCTTGTGTAACTGTCTCGGGCGGTATCGTTACAGGAACCGGTGTTTGTCAGCTTGGGTCAGAGCAGTGGGTTGTTTCAAACGGGTCGATATACACAGGAGTTACAACGCTTGACTTGATACTTGGTGGCAACAGCACTGCTTCCGCAAAGTTTGCAGTATTAAACGTTTCAGGTGGAACACCTATCGCAAGTCTTTCTGCTCAAAATGGATCAGGACAAGGAATATATTTATCAGCCGATGGATCGGTTCAGACACCAGCTAGCAACAAGCTCACCATAGGAGGATCGACAACGGGTGATATCTTCCTAAGTCCAAGGGGTGGTGCCGGTAGTATCTCTCTTGATTCAGTTGTTATAAATGGCGGTGCAGTTACTGCCGGTTCATGGAATGGCAATACAATAACCACTCAGTATGGCGGTACAGGCCAGGACTTCTCAGCAATTGTCCAAGGAGCAGTTCCTTATTTCAACGGCATAGGCACGATGGCGGCACTTGCCCCATCAACAGCAGGCTTTATTCTTTCAACAAATGGATCAGGTGCCAATCCAACGTGGATTGATCCAACAGGAATTGGACCCTGGAATAGTGCGAATGGGACTTTGTATCCAAAGATCTTGACTCAGGACGTCCTCATCGGTGGCAATTCCACAGCATCGGCAAAGTTTGGCTTCATCAATGTCAACTCCGGTACTCCAACGGCAACAATCGCTGGCAACATAACTCTTTCTGGTTCAACTCCAACTATCGGTACAACTAACCTCAATACATTCACGCTTGGAGACGCGTCGACGGGAGATATAGTTATTGCGCCAGCGGGTAGCGCTGCTATCACAGCTTTAAGCGGCGGCAATGTTGGTATTGGAACAGGCACACCTTCACAAAAGCTCGATGTCTCAGGTGGTATAAGGCTCGGAGCAGCGAGTAACAACAATGTTCTCAATACATCAGCAGCCGGTGGTGCACCAACAGGCGATCTCTTCTGGGGATCAAGAACCATCTGTGATACTTCAGGCAACTGTTCTGGGACCGGCGCCGGTATAGGTGGAAGCGGTGACACAAACAGAATTGCAAAGTTCACAGGAAGCTTCAATCTTGCTGATTCGTCAATCAGTGACTTGTATAATGCAGTCGCACTTACGATAGATGCAAAAGGTGCGCTTGGTATAGGGCAGACAAATCCAATTGGACAGTTTGAAGTAGAAGGCGCACCGCCAGGTCAGGCGCTTTCCGTATTTTCCTATACGGGTTCGGATCAAAATATCATCACCGCTTCCTCAAGCGGTGTTACCGTTTTTAATGTGGATGCATCGGGTAACATAGATTTGACCAACAGCGGAGCCTACAAAATCAACGGAGCCAGTGTTTTATCAAGTAATACACTTGGCGGATCAGTTGTTAATTCAGTCCTTACATCGGTCGGGAATCTTGTATCTGGAATGATATCAGTGGGATTTGGAACTATCACAACCAGCAATACCATAACTGGTACAACGCTCAATGGTACTACTGGAATCAATACTGGAGTCGGTGCTGGAACCCAGAGAATTGACGCATCGGGCAATCTTGTCGGTATTGGTTCAACTCAATTGAATGGGGTTACTTACAATTGGCCTGGATCAGACGCAACGCTTGCAGGATATGTCCTTTCATCGGATGCGGCTGGCCACCTTTCATGGATTGACGTTTCAACTGCCAACACCCAAATATGGGAAAGAAAAAATGGTCTTATCATTCCAACGATCAGCACTGTTGATTTTGCATTGGGTGGTACTTCAACAAGCTCCGCTCGTTTCGCAGTTCTTAACATGAATGTCGGTACTCCAACCGCATCAATTGCAGCGGGAACTGCCGATAATGCAACATTTCTAACAGGCACAGGATTTCTTCAAACTACCAATCGTCAGACTTTGACGCTAGGTGGAGGAGATACTGGCAATGTCAATTTTGTTGTCGGTCCTTCAAATAACCTAAGCGTGAATGGATTGGCCGGTGTTACAGTTGGTTCAGCTGCTTGTGTAACTACTTCAAACGGTATAGTTACTGGATCAGCTGCATGCCCTGTGGGAAGCACAGATAGTCCTTTTCAATCGATCGGTTCGGTTATTGCTGAGAATAATCAGACTCAAGACTTTTTGCTTGGCGGGACCTCAACGAGCTCCGCTCGATTTGCTGTTCTTAACATATCAGGTGGTACTCCAACAGCATCTATCTCAGGATCAACACCAAACAATGCTCTATACATCACAGGTGATGGAACAATCGCAACAACTAACAAACAGAATCTAACACTTGGAAGTGCAGACACTGGCAACGTCTCAGTAT
>DASZRG010000025.1:0-2581 GCA_035549295.1 Patescibacteria group bacterium | reverse complement strand
TGCTCAGGATATTTTTTTTAAAAAAAATAATTATAGGACGTTGATAACTGTATCATACTATATCATTTGTTTAGATTGATAAATCAATCCAATCTTCTTTTTTTAGCCTCCACTCCTCTACTTTTTATCCAACATTGATATGCGAATGTTCTACAAATTTAAATAATGCGAATAACTACAATAATTCCCACGGCAGATAAAGTTTATAATTCAAACATGAATGAGGGTTTGCGGCTAAAAGATAGCCTCAGTTAGAGGCTAAATAGCCTCGAAATGAAAATATTGCTGAATGGCTAAATTGTTAAATTGTTGAATGAGATGATAGATATACTACTCTCACTCATAAAAAGTTTGCAAAATTTTAGCTTATTTATCAAAAAACTTTTCAGGGTAAACCCTCAACTTAATCCTCTCCCCTCGAGTGTAGAGGAAAATCAATGTTTATACTATCGGAAATCAAATTATTTAGGAGCCCCAACGGCTAAAGAGGATTAAAATAAGTATAGCTAGTAGGCCTACCCAAACGTATTCCCATAGGACGTTTCGGAATAGCCTCTTCTCTACCCATGCGTGACAAAGTCCAGAATATGCATAAAACATACCTGTAATAAATATTGAATATATTGCCGGATTGATCGGCCAAATACTTAGAATTAGGGAAAGCTGAGATGTCGCGAAACCTATCAGAAGTGAAAGCGCAAGAATATCAGAGGCAAAATCCCGCTTCAAGACATACGTCCACATCGACTGAAAAATAAGGAGAAATGAAACGATGAAAATAAGTGGAGACGCGACATATATTGGCATCCTCTGTGAGAATATTACGTTTGAGATAAGAAACAAAACGATAATTGTAAGAACGAATGAGACTATCCTTGCCGATCTCAATAAATTAATAGTGCGAATGGTCGAAACTGCAAAAATATTTTGAGTAAGTAGCAAGGAATAAAGTCCAAATGCATAAATTGATGTTGTGATAATGTGTGTTAAAAATCTTGCAGGAATTAGTGGATAGAAAAGCGCAAAAGACAAAGTATAGAAGAAAGGCAATATAAAGATAGGATAAGAAACTTTAACCGAAAGGTCGCTTCTAGTTGCCGCAAAAAAAAGGATGGAAGATGTAAGACTCAAAACAAAAGAAATTGCGTACAGAAGAATTCCAGAAGTAAATTGAGATGCAAAAATTCCGACAGACAGCGCAAAAACAGAAAGGACGAATTGTTGTCTTTTTGAAAGTGAAAGCAGGGATAAAATTTTATCCATTTAGCGCTCTTATTCTAAGTTGCTATATACCTGTTGAACGTCGTCAATTTCTTCCAGCTTTTCGACAAGGGATGCGACTCTACTCTGCACGTCTTCGTCGCCCGCAACAAATGTTGAAGCAGAATATGTCAGTTCTGCGCTTTCTATCTGAAACCCTAGCCTCACCAATTCCTGCCTTGTTGCTTCAAGACTTTGAGGCTCAACATAAAAAATCACCTCTTCGTCCGCTTCCTCCATATCGGATACCCCAGCTTCTATTGCTTTATTCAAAATATCATCAGCGCTCTCTCCATTTTTTTTGACTACTATTTCGCCGCGCCTGACAAAAAGATAAGAAACAGATCCTGAACTTCCTAAAGTTCCACCATTTTTTTCAACAATATTTTTTATTGTCGAAAAGCTTCTTTGCTTGTTGTCAGTAACTGCCTCTATCATGAGCGCTACCCCACCCGGTCCGAATCCCTCATATAAAAACTCTTGAACATCGGCAGCATCCATACCCTTAGCGCGCTCGATCGCTCGCTCTATATTTTCTTTTGGCATGTTGACTGCACGAGCACGATCAACGGCAAGTCTGAGCTTGAAGTTGCTATTGAGGTCGGTGATTCCGCCACCAGCTTTTACCGCAACTGTAATTGCATTGGAAAGTTTTGTAAAGGCTTGTCCGCGTTTTGCATCAGCTGCACCCTTTTGACGTTTGATTGTAGACCACTTGGAATGACCACTCATAAAAATAGAAACTAGAGACTAGATATTAGATACTAGGAATCTCATATTTAAAAGTATCAGGGGTATCAAGTGTATCAAGGGTATCACGAGCTAATTTCATTGATACTAAAATCTAAAAATTGTAAAGCCTGTGATACTCGTGGTACTTTGACCCCGATTAAATCGGGGTGGATACTCGTGGTACTTGTGTTGTATATTATACAGCTATTACCTTGACTTTTTCAATAAATTGGGATTATAATTATTCCTTGTTTTAGTATTCAAAAATGGTCACAAACACACCGTCAAGAGATGCGGCGATAAAGTATGCTCTTGATAGTCGGTGGGAAGAAGCATCCCGTGAAAATTTAAAACTCCTCGAAGAAAATCCCAATGATATTGATACCCTAAATCGTCTCGCCTACTCCTTCGTAAAGCTTGGAAAATATAGAAAAGCAAAAGAATATTATCAGATGGTTGTTGCGCTCGACAAAACTAACCCAATAGCCTTAAAGAACTTAAAACGAATTGATATGATATCCAAAAATGACTTTAAAAAAGATGAAGTTAAGGTTTCAGGCATTGCAAATTTTCAAGATGTTTTCATTGA
>DASZRG010000024.1:0-19130 GCA_035549295.1 Patescibacteria group bacterium | reverse complement strand
CCTCCACGGCCCAATTTTGCCCAAGAATCCACAGCTCGCCGATCTACTTTTGACGCTGGCTCTTGAGAAAAAGTATAAAAAGAAGTTTCACCTAGAACCTCTCGACGACACCCTCGAGCGGAAAGCGAGAAACGCAATATTGCAAAAATTTTGATAGAATACAATTATGGACTCAATACATATAATTATCACGGGGGGAACGATTGACTCTTATTATGATGGATCAAAAGATACTGTCGTTCCAAGCAAGGAATCAGTAATTCCGGAATTCATTGAAAGCTTAAAAAGCTATGATACGAAATTCGAATTTACTACAGTATGCATGAAAGACAGCAGGAATCTAAATGACCAAGATAGAGCTAAAATTCTAAAAGTAATCGAAGAAAGTAAGAACAGTAAAATTTTGATTACACATGGAACTTACACAATGCCTGATACTGCAAGATTTTAAAAGCTAATCTCAAACGAGATGATCAAATAATAGTGCTTACTGCTTCCATGATACCTATCAAAGGTTTTTCTCCTTCAGATGGAACTTATAATCTTGGATATTCAATTGCCAAACTTCAGGATCTTCCAAACGGCATGTACGTATGTATGAATAATCATGTATTTAACCCTGAGGAAGTCGTGAAAGATTTAGCTGAAGGAAAATTTACGTCTGTCTTTTTCAGAGGTACTCCAGAAAAGGAATGAGATTATTTTAAATCCACGAAATCTTCAGCCTAGCCGAATAATTACTTAGCTGGGATGTAATCGAATTCTCTGCCTGTCTCCCCTGCAAAATCATGCTTCAAAAGCTTCTTAAATAAATCCATTCGTTCTTTTTGATCAGTTTCAAAATTTTCCTTATTAAAATGTTCTTGCCCTAAGAGAAGACACGTCTTGATATAAGCTGCTTCATCCGTCATTTTTCCTGCATCGATTGCCCCAGCTTCAATCGCCTGGATACCGGTCTCATATACCTGAGTAACAGTATTTCCACCTCTAAAAGGAGACGTTACAACAATTATCTTACCCATCTCATCTGTTATCTTTTTTATTGCAGGAATCAAATTATAGAGAACATCTTCTTGTTCGTGAGAACCGGGGACGTTTCCAGCCCCAAATGACTTGAGTAACAATGCTCGACATCCAGGATACTGAGCTATCCATTCAACTGCCTCGGCAGTCAATCCCGGCTTAAGCTCTATACCGATAACCTCATTAGAAAAAGTGGTCTCAATCTCGCCAGGAAAAATCTCAGATAATGACTTATTAGATTCAATAACATGCTCTAAAGTTCTAGGCTGAGCATTTCTAGCAATTCCGAATGCATTTGCCCTATACACAGAAGTTGGAGATGCGGTGGTGAAAGCATCAAACTCTGCTTCTTTATATTTAAATGCCGTTAAGCCTCGATATGCCTCAATGTTAAAAAAGATCATTGGCTCAACTGATCCATCCTCTACCGCCTTCTTCAACGTTTTAAATCCACGCTCAAGATTTGTGCGTGCGTCTGTGCCCTCTACACCTATTGGCAATTGAGCACCAGTTAAAACGATAGGAATTCGCAGTCTAGACTTCATTGCAAGTCCAATAGCGGAAGCTGTGTATGCCATCGTATCCGTACCGTGAGGAATGAGTATTCCATCACATTTCTCTTGCAGTTCTTCAATTGCTCTTATTGCCATTTCCCAATGCCTCGAATTCATATTCGTACTATCAATATTTATTACTTCAGATTGCAAGTTAGCAGGTAAATTAAATTCTCCTTCTGGAAGCGTTATTTGAGAAAGAAGATATGAAAGATTTTTTGCGGGCGCTAAAACTCCTCGGGCATTGGGCTCCATAGCAAGTGTTCCACCCATCATAAGAACACCGAATGTAGGCACATTCTTTTGTTTCTCAGGAGACTGAAAACTTTCACCTGATTGTCCTGTTGATAAGTACTCTGTCATATTAGACATTAAGATGAGAATAATCATCTTATAGTGTTGTTGATTCTATATTAAATTTGACAGAATGTCTAATTTATGATAAATTGAGGCAGAATGTCACAAATTGCTATATTCTTATCCTAAGCTCATAGTTTTACTAGCATAGATTGATATAAATATAGCAAATAAGACGGTTTTGCAATAAATAACATGATTTCTGTAGCAAATAGCGTCCTAAGCATCCTCAAACAAGACGAAACAGGCTTTGAAGCATGCATTGATGGCATTCTCAACTACAGTGCTTACGCTGACCGTATCCACAAGCAAGTTGAAGAAGATACACTCAAAAAAGTTAAAAAGGGGACTATCGTGTCTGCCCTTTCAAGAATTGCAAAAGGAAAGCTCAAAGATATACCCACATATAAACCGACTGTAAGAATCCAAAACCTAAATGTTAGATCCCCTATCTGTTCACTAATTTATGAAAAAACCTCTGATGTTGAACGTCGTGTCGCAACTCTCAATCCTTTTCTAGTTGCCCCAGCCGACATTTTCTCAATAACAGAAGGAACGACTGAAATCGCACTCTCATGCACCGAAAAGGCAAAAGACTTTATAAAAAAGCATATTGGCATTATCCCCAAGCGCGAAATGGACAATGTAGCGGCTATCACTGCTCAATTCTCAGAGGAAGAATCAAACACGCCGAATCTATTGCATGTTTTGTTTACCGCCCTTGCTCACAAGCGAATTAACCTTCTGTATGTAGTTTCCGCCTACACTGAAATTAGTTATTTAGTCGAGAAGAAAGATATGGAGGATACTCTCAAGATACTTGACGTATTTACGAAGAAAAGTTAGGAACGGGTATAGAATTTACCCTCAACGAGCTGCGTTCTCATCTCGCGATCTGTGATAGTCGTCCCCTTATTACAATAATATATACCCGCTGGAAGCTGCTGCACCATAGCTATGGCATATCCGAGATTGAAACCAGCATCTGTGAGCGCAAAATCCTTGAGAGGCGTTGAAGAACCTGTAAAAACGATCGTCTTATCTTTATTTTGGAGATTTTCCTGTAAAAATTCGACGGTATCAGGCAATGTATGGGTACCATGGGTAACTAAAATTTTGGAAGTCTCAGATTCGTCTATTGCTTCGCGGATTTTTTCCCGATCATCAGATGTCAGTGCGCGACTATCCTTCATTGACACCTCCGTCACAACAAACTCAACAGCAACATCTATTTTTTTTAAATAGTCGGGTATAACTGAATGCTCACTCAGGACAACTTCATCTACGTTTCCATCCCAAACTGAATCAATCCTCCCCCCAGTCAGAATAAGATGAATTTTCTTACCGTTCATGTTATTAATTCTAGCATAAGGAAATATTAGCTATTTCCAAACTGTTGCTTTCGGCGCTTTTTTCTGCTCATCCGCGGAGCTTGATTTTCATTTACTTTTTCTACCTGAGGTTGACCCAAACCAGAAATTCCGTATGCCTTCGTAATTCTGGGGAGGCCTAATTTAAAATCGCGAAAAAGATCTTCCTGCGAAGTTCGCTCTTCGTACTCTAAGCCCTTTCCGAGGGCTACATTTGCAAAAAGTTGATGAAAATTCAATTCATCCAATAATTGCTCTGATAGTTGAAAAGCTTCACTTAAAGAATGAACGATTTGAGAATTGTTATTAGGAATACTTGATTGTAATTTGTAAGCGATTGAAGCCTTTTTGTCATTGTCTTTCAAAGCATCTAGGGCAATATCGCAGGCTGCAACAGCCCTACCAAATTCAATCACATTTTTAATCTCACTTGCCTCAATATATTCATCAAGAACAGATTCGCCATTATAAGATTCCGGACCATTAATTATCGAGTCGACCGCGATATAAATTTGTAGCGGAGTCGCACCACAGATAGTTTTATTACCAACTAAATGACCTGATTCTTCAATAACTTGATTTACTTCATCAGGATTTAATTTGGATCCTTGTTCAGGTTTGCCTTTATTTATAAATATACCAAAAGCAGCACGCGATCCTTCGCCGAGATGATGTGTCATAGATAGTTCGACGGGAATTGCGCCAACAACTTCAAAAGGATTCTTGGCGCGTCTAACTAGGTACATTGGCAAACTATCAAGTGCGAGAGAAAGATCTAGACCTTCCTCAAAACTAAGTTGATGATTTGAAGCATCATCTCCATATTTCAGCCTTAAATAACGTTGCCTAAGATCGCCTACTATGTTTAGAACATCTTGAAAATTTCTGACCATTCTCTTCCGCTCTAAATTACTTACTAACTTAGGCTCTTCCACTCCTTCTTGTTGCCTACTTGGGCTATTCTTAAAAGGATTTAAACCATAACCAAAATCTATATCTTTCGTCACCTCGATACGATCCCTATCGCTTTTCAAAGGAATTCCAGCAGCATCTATTATCGACATTCTGTATGCATCCACAATCCTAAATGGTGCCTTGTGATAATCTATTTCAGGAACTTGTGCTGCCCCCAAATCTATTTCTGTCATTGGGTTATTATAGGATGCGATTGAGGCTAAGTCAAATTAGTGAAGTTTTTTTGCTGCTCGGCGGGCCGCACGATTCATGAGAGGTCTCTCGACAACAACCTGCGTCTCAACTTGTGGCTCTTGGTATGAGCTCAACTGAATACTCAACCTGTCAAGAAGCGCAAACATTTTAAGACCAAGCATCCCGCTTACCTCGTTTAGCTTAGGCTTATCAATTTCCGCACTACGTCCGAGAAATAAGTTCATATATCGCTGATCGGAGTATATACTTTTAAGCAACGTGTCGTATTCTTCCGAAATCTGACTCCTTAAAAGTTCAAGTGCTACTGGATTCATAAATATTCCTGTCTTAGCAATTTCTTCAAAAAAAGTAGCATGTTTTTTATCTTCACTCTTGAGAACCTCAATCCTGCTGAATGCAGAAGCTGCATAGACCGCGAATTTTACATATGAAGCAACTTCGTCATCCTGCAATAACCCTTCAAAACTAGATAACTCTGAGTCAATCTCAGGAGGCTTAATAGCTTCGTTTAAAAACTGCTCCATCTGTTGAGGAGAGGCAACACATATTGATTTTTCTCCTATCATTTCGCCACTATCTTCTGCTGCATCTTTTAGCTCCGTGGCAGTCGGCCTGGAAGCTAGAATTTCTAGATCGTTATCAAATCGCTTGCTATACGCACCAATAGCAGCGTTACTACCAGCAGCACCATTGGCAAGAATTATGAAAGCTGGAGGTATCTCACCACGAGCCTGAAGCGTATTATCGCGCCTTGATACTAAATAATATGGCATAAAACGAAGCACGTTGAATAAATTGTGTAACTGCTGGGTATTTAAACTCTCGTCTTCTCGTTGAAGAGGATACATCCTACTCTTTACATATTCCATGATAACTGACATTTCAGCATGTGCATGTCCTAGCCGCCTCTGCTCAAGCCGACTCATAGGAGTTGATACTGGTTCGCCACCTGGATATCTACTTGGGCTGCTTTTAAAAATACTCGGTCCATAGTCAAAATTTATACCAGTTATAACTTCTGGGTCGTCGCGATCGCTTTTTAGTGGAATACCTGTCGAGTCTGTAATAGGTAGCTTAAATAACTCAATTACATTCACAGGACCTGGAAGTTGCCTTTTATTTTCCGCAAGCGATTGAAAATCTACACCATTTGCTTCTGTCATATCTGTATTATAGGATTAGCGTGCAACCAAATCAAATTACCCTTGCGTGAGCGTGGCTAGCCAACTATAATTAGCTTATGAAAATTGACATAAAAAAGGTTGCGAAACTGGCAAATCTCAAGATCAAAGAAGCTGATGAAGCAAAATTTGAGAAACAGCTCAATGACATCCTCGTCTACGTTGAAAAACTAAAAGAAGTTAAAACAGATGGCGTGGAAATAACCTCCCAAGTAACTGGTCTTGAAAATGTAACACGAAAAGACAAAGCAACCCCATCGCTCTCACAAGACGAAGCACTTTCTGGAACAAATTCAAAACACAATGGAATGTTTAAGGTAAACGCGATTTTGGAAGACTAAGCTTATTGGACTGTCATTCTGATCCCGATTTGATCGGGAGAAGAATCTAAAAAATTTATGAAAAATTACTATATCTATATACTAACCAATTGGAATAATAAGGTTCTTTATACGGGTGTAACGAACAATTTATTAAGAAGAACAGGAGAACACAAACTTAAAATGCTTAATGGATTTACAAAGAAATATAACTTAAATAAATTGGTTTATTTTGAAGAATTCCGTTATGTTGGGGATGCAATAGCAGCTGAGAAAAAGATCAAAGGCTGGATCAGAAGCAAAAAGAATAAGCTAGTTGAATCTATTAATCCCAATTGGGATGATTTGTTCAATGAAGTGCAATTTAATATTGGTAGTGGAGGTATTGCTAAAGATCCTTCACTCCGTTCAGGATGACATCTCAGAAAGACTTTATGAGACTAAATGAATTAACAATAAAAGAGGCAATAACTGGGTTAAACGATAAAAAGTTTACGTCTGTCGAAATAACACAGGCATGTCTTGATCAGATAGAAAAGTTAAATCCTGATCTAAATGTATTCTTAACAATTTCAAAGCATGCTATTCAACATGCTGAAGTCGCAGACCAAATGCGTGCTGATGGAATAAAACTTCCACTTCTCGGTATTCCTATTGCACATAAAGATATGTATATGACAAAGGGACTCAGAACAACTGCAGCATCAAAGGTCCTTGAAAATCATGTGCCTCAATACGATGCAACTGCGGTCGCAAAACTCAACAAAGCTGGTGCTGTAACGCTTGGAAAAGTAAATCATGATGCATGGGCTCATGGAGGATCTGGAGAGAATTCAGACTTTGGACCAACCAAAAATCCTTGGAGCACGGATTATGTACCAGGCGGTTCATCCAGTGGATCTGCAGCTGCAGTTGCTGCAAATATGACAATTGCGGCAAGCGGAACTGACACCGGTGGTTCGATCCGCCAACCTGCATCGTTTACAAATACCGTTGGACTAAAACCTACATACGGACTTGTTTCCCGTTACGGTATTATTGCAATGGCATCGTCGCTCGACACTATTGGCCACTTTACAAAAACTGTCGAAGATGCAGCAATATATCTCAATGTCACAGCGGGAAATGATCCACTTGACGCAACTACTACACAAAATGATATCCCAAACTACACAAAAGATTTAAATCTCGGTGTTAAAGGACTGAAAATAGGGCTACCTAAGGAATATTTTGCAATGGGAATGGATCCCGAAATTAAAAAAAATATAGAGCAAGTTGCAAAGCAATATGAGTCTCTTGGCGCAGAAATCGTAGATATTTCACTACCCCATACAGAATATGGACTTGCAGTCTACTACATCATTCAACCATCGGAGGTCTCATCAAATCTTGCAAGATATGACGGGATTCGTTATGGAAATGATAGGTCAAGTTTTGGAGACGAGGCTATAAGAAGAATAATTCTCGGAACATTTACTCTTTCAGCTGGATATTACGATGCTTATTACAAAAAGGCCATGCAGGTACGTACTTTGATCCGGCATGATTTTGAGAGTGCTTTCAAGCAAGTCGATGCAATTATCTCTCCAGTCTCACCTACTCCTCCCTGGAAAATCGGAGATCGAGTCGATGACCCGCTCAAGATGTACCTATCAGATGTATACACTGTCATTGCAAACCTTGCAGGTATTCCAGGTCTTGCCATCCCATCAGGATTTATTGGGGACCTTCCAACAGGATTTCAAATCCTGGGCCCACAATTCTCAGAGAGCATGCTGTTTAGAATCGGAAAAGCGTATGAGGACACGCAGGAAAGGAGAGTGCTGGCTGTTAGGGGTTAGCGCTTAGCTGTTAGAAACTATGAATACGAAAAAACCAACCGCCAAGAGCCAAATGCCAAATGCCTCGAGATATGAGCTCGTCATTGGACTCGAAGTACATGTTGAACTCAAAACAGAGTCAAAAATGTTCTGTGGATGCTCTGCTGACTATTTTGGGCAGGAGCCAAATAGCCACACATGTCCAGTTTGTCTTGGACTACCTGGCGCGATTCCGGTACCTAACAAGAAAGCTATTGAATGGTGCATAATGATAGCTCAAGCGCTCAACTGTCGCATTCTCAACAACTCAAAGTTTGACCGAAAAAATTACTTCTATCCCGACCTCTCCAAAGGCTACCAGATCTCTCAATATGATGAGCCTTTTGGACTTGGAGGTTATATCGAGGTATACGAGGAAGAAGGTTCTAGAAAGTTAAAAAAAATTGGAGTTACACGAGTCCACATGGAAGAAGATACGGGAAAACTAACTCATGCAGATGGTGCATCATTGATTGACTTCAACCGCTCGGGTGTTCCACTTGTCGAAATAGTTACTGAGCCAGATTTTGATAGCGCTTACCAAGTAACACAATATCTGCAAAAACTTCAGCAGATTGTCCGATACCTAAGAGTATCAAACGCGGATATGGAAAAAGGGAATATGAGGCTCGAACCGAACATTAGTCTAGCAGTTAGCGATTTGGGATTGGGAGTTAGTAAAAAAAACCAAGCGCCAAACGCCAAACGCCAATTGCCCCCCTATAAAGTGGAAGTTAAAAACATTAACTCTTTTCGTTTTGTTGCCAAGGCGATTGAGACTGAGGAGAAACGCCAGGCTGAAATACTTGATCGTGGTGAAACTCCTGCCCAGGAGACTCGAGGGTGGAATGAAGCCAAGAACACTACTGTTTCTCAGCGCCTCAAAGAAGAAGCAAATGACTATCGATATTTTCCTGAGCCCGATATCCCACCGATTATTATAACCGGAAATGAAATATCAAATATCAAAAATCAAATACCAGAACTTCCTGACGCAAAACAGAAGAGATTTGAGAGCGAGTATTCACTGAGTGCTTATGATACTGAAATACTGACCAGAGAAATAGACATGGCCGACTATTTTGAGCAGGCTGTTAAAGATGGTTCAAAACACAATATTACACCCAAACAAATCGCAAATTACATTATCAACAAAAAAGTGAAAACGGATGAAACTGTTCCTGCAGAATTAATTGAACTTATAAAAGCCACACTTCAGACAACAGAAGTAGATGAGAGCGAATTAAATAAGGCTATCGTGGAAGCGCTTACCGCCAATCCAAAAGCAGTCGAAGATTACAAATCAGGAAAAGTCCAGATCATAGGTTTTCTTATCGGAAAAGTGAGAGCACAATTACCTCCTGGCTCATCCGTAACAGGCCTCAAGGAAGCGATTGAAGAAGCTTTAAAATAAGTGATAGAATAGATCGCAATGCCAGACATATCCCCTGAAGGAATTGAATTTCAAGTTCATAAAACTCGAGAAGTAAAAAAAGAAGACTTATACTCCACTTTAGCGGCTGCCGATAGACAAAACCTAGACTTATTAGTCGATGCGTTTGAAGATATATCTGAAAACGATGAGGTTGAGGGTGGAATGTTTGTCGTTGGTGGAATACTAAATAAGCCACACCCGAGAAAAGACATAGATATAGTTGTGTATAGAGGTTTCCCTGACGCACCAGCAACCCAAACTCCACTTATTGAAAAATCGCAACTTACTCTCGCTAACGAGAAATTTGCAGGACTTCGTTTGTTTGCAAATGAGTTTGTAAAAAGAAATCCTGATTTTAAGATTGGCAATATAATTGAACCTTTTGAGGATGAAAACTTTGACAATCCAAACATTCTAAGGAATACCGGATCTATTGAAATCACCAGAGAAGGCTCAACCACATTACAACTTGTTAATGGGTATGACGGTCCCGTTGGCTCGGATAAATCAGATGATAGACAGTTTGCAGTTTTAACGCGAGTGGAAAAGACGCCGCTGGCAACTGCTGCATGATTGCTTTTATACCACCTAGTTGCTAGTATCTAGTCACTAGTACCTGTTTTTATATGACAGACAATAGAATTGTCATCTTGAACAAAGCCAAGTCTGACTTGGCGAAGTGAAGAATCTTTGGAATACTAAGATCCTTCGCTGACGCATAGGATGACAATCGTAAACATTTATGGCGGACTTTGTACACCTTCACAATCATTCTGAATACTCACTACTTGACGGGTTGTCGAGAGTCAATCTCATGGTTGAACGCGCAAAAGAGCTTGGGATGGAAGCGCTTGCCATAACAGACCATGGCAGTCTCTATGGCGCGATAAGGTTTTATAAGGCATGTAAAGATGCTGGAATAAAACCAATCATAGGCTGCGAAATATATATCACTCCTGGGTCACATCTTGATAAAACAAGCGAGGACAAAGACTACAACCACTTAATTCTTCTTGCAAAAGATATGACCGGATACAAAAACCTAATGAAGATTGTATCAGTTGCACATCTTGATGGGTTTTACTACAAACCCAGAACTGATATTAAAATGCTCTCAAAATATAATGAGGGACTCATTTGCCTTTCGGCGTGCCTCAATGGATATGTCTCAGATCCGTTAATGCAAAATAAAGAAAAGGAAGCTGAAAGACGCATCGAATCACTTATGGATATTTTTAAAGACGACTTTTATCTTGAACTTCAGCATCACCCAAATATTCCTGAGCAGGCGATACTCAACGAAAAGCTACTCGACTTTTCAACAAAGTATGGAGTACCAATTGTTGCAACAAATGACAATCATTATATACGAAAAGACGACGCAGAAGCCCAAGAAGCTCTTCTGTGTATCGGTACGCAAACAACAATTGATACACCCAACAGAAAGCTTTCAATGATAGGATCGCCCGATTTTTATATAAAGTCAGGTGAAGAAATGAGGGCATTATTTATAGACACTCCAGAAGCAGTTAGCAACACTGTTAAAATAGCTGAAAAATGCAACGTTGAGCTCGAATTGGGTAAGTGGATAATGCCCGTTTACAATGTCCCAGGTGGAAAATCTGCAGCAGATTACCTCCGAGAACTTGTCTATAAAGGTCTAGAAATAAGATATGGAGAAGTAACTGATGAGATAAGAGAGAGAGTTGAATACGAGCTATCTATTATCATTAAAAAGGGTTATGAGGCTTATTTTTTGATAGTTCAGGATTTTGTTAATTGGGCAAAGAATAATAAAATCTCCGTTGGTCCGGGTCGTGGCTCAGCAGCTGGTTCTGTCGTCTCTTTTGCACTTAAAATAACGGACGTCGATCCGTTTTTCTTCAAACTTCCTTTTGAGCGCTTCTTAAATCCATTTAGACCATCTGCTCCTGATATAGATCTGGATTTTGCGGATACAAGACGGGACGAAGTCATCGCATATGTTACCCAAAAATACGGAGACGACAAAGTGGCTCAAATCATAACTTTTGGAACTATGGAGGCCAGAGCCGCAGTACGCGATACAGGACGAGCTTTAGGCATGCCATATGTTGCACCAGACAGAATTGCAAAAATGATACCCCCAGGCTGGCAAGGTCATGCTATGACAATTGAAAATGCACTTGAGCAGTCACCAGACCTTGCGACAGCAGCAAGAACTGAGCCAGAAACTAAGAGACTTCTGAGTCTTGCTAAAAAGCTTGAAGGTGTCGCCCGCCACGCATCAGTCCATGCAGCGGGAGTTGTTATCGCAGATAAACCTCTCACAGACTATACCCCACTTCAACGCGAGTCGAATGGAGACAGAATTATAACCCAGTACGATATGTACACTGTTGGAGAAGACGGAGTTGGACTTCTGAAAATGGATTTTTTGGGACTTCGCAACCTGACCATCATTGAGGAAACACTAAAATTCATCAAACAAAATCAGAACGAGGAAATAGATTTTTCGACCCTCAAAGTCGACGACAAAAAGACATATGAACTTCTAGCATCAGGCGAAACCACTGGTATTTTTCAGCTAGAGTCTGCCGGCATGAGACGATATATAAAAGAACTCCGCCCTACTTCAATATTTGACCTCATGGCTATGGTAGCACTATACCGCCCTGGCCCAATGGCAAATATTCCTGAATTTATCGCACGAAAACATAACCCATCTCTCATTACCTTTCCAGATCCACGTCTAAAAGATGTTCTTGCGCCATCTTATGGAATCCTCGCTTATCAAGACGACGTTATGTTAACAGCGATAACTGTTGCGGGTTACACTTGGCTTGATGCTGACAAACTCCGAAAAGCTGTAGGTAAAAAGATACCAGCCGAAATGAAAAAACAGCGCGAGACGTTTATCAAGGGTGCTGTCACGAATGGACTTACAGAAAAAAAGGCAGGAGAATTATACGACCTTATCGAGCCTTTTGCAGGATACGGATTTAATAAGGCTCATGCAAGCTGCTATGCAACCATCGCATTTAGAACGGCGTATCTCAAGGCCCACTACCCTGTTGAATTTATGACAGCACTTCTAACTGCTGAGTCTCGCGGCAGTTCAGGCCCTGTCAGAAATGAGAAGATTGCACAGGCAATCGCTGAATGTAAAAGACTGAGCCTGCCTGTACTTCCGCCATCGGTCAACAAATCAGAACCTGATTTTTCAATTGAAGACTCAAGCAAAATAAGATTTGGTCTATCAGCTATAAAAAATGTCGGAGGAGCTGCAATTGCCACAATAATTGAAGGACGAGAAAACGGACCTTTTGTTGGCATACGTGACTTCTGTGAAAGAGTTGATCTCCAAAAAGTAAACAAAAAAACAGTAGAGTCGCTTATCAAAGCTGGTGCGATGGATGAGTTTGGAAATCGGGCGGCTCTACTATCACTTTACCAGGACATCGTTGAGAAAATTGGAAAAGATCAAAAAATGCGCGACAAAAACCAATTCTCACTTTTTGGGGAAGAAGAAAAAGTTTCAGTTGCTGACAATATCGATAGTCGAATTACAGAAGACATTCAGGAATTTACCGATTCTGAAAAATTATCATTTGAAAAAGAGCTTTTAGGCTTCTTTCTGACAGATCACCCACTCAACCAACAAATACAAAATATTTTAGATAATACCTCTCATGCGATTTCAGCGCTTGCAGAGGAAAAAGAAGGTGCTCAAATAAAAGTTGGCGGAATAATCTCTGGAGTTAAAAAAATTATCACCAGAAGAAGCAATGCTGAAATGGCATTTATGACCCTTGAGGACAATGTAGGAATAACTATTGAGTGCGTCGTCTTCCCTAAAATTTTTGACGAATATAAGCTACAGCTCTCACGCGACGCAATCGTAATAGTAAATGGGAAACTCGATTTCAAAGACGAAAAACCAGTTGTTATCGTCGATTCGATTTCGAGATTACGAAATTAATTCGAATGAAAATTTTTGGTATAATTCCCCATTATGCTTCCTGAGCCCGAAAGACACAGATACAAGCCATTTATAGATTCCCGCGATCCATCGTGGGACCCAGGTTATAGCCCTCAATATGACATTGAGCTTAAGGGTCTTCAAGAAGGAGTCACAAGTAGATTTACTTTCACAAAAAAAGGACTTCAGCTTGCCAAGGAAACCGTGGAAATAGAATCAAGAAAAACTCGACTAAACCTTTCACTTGGTACAGCATTATATAGACTCGGTTGGGTAACGGAATCTGTTGCCGCAGGGTACAACGACATCTTTAGCATCAAACCTGGCGCAACTGAAACGACTCAATTATTCTCCACATTTCTTCAATTTGCTGAAGACAGAAATGAAGCTACCAAAAACTGGATTAAAAGGTACCTTAAGGCAAGACAGAGAGATTTAGTGCTTGATGACGAATATAGCGTAGGAATACCCCCAATTGCTGCGGATATTATTCTAAATATTGAAGGAAAAACAGGAGTAGAAGATTTTAGTATTATTATTGATCAAGCGATTTCACTTTCTCACGCCATCTCCACCGAAATGGCAGCAGGTAAAATTATAGGAGCATATAACCCAGCTACAAATACCGGCATTACTCTTCCAAACATTATTAGTTCAACACCTTTTTCTGAAGATCAAAAATTAGAGGCCATTATGCAAGCAGAAAAAGTTTCAAAGACATTACAGCTAACACCAGTTGTATAACTTTCAGGGGAGGGCGGATTGAAAGATAACTTCCATTGCTTTGAATTCTAATTCATCAATTGATCCAAAATAATATTTATAAATCTCTTCATATCCTGATTTTCTGACTGCACACCATGCAAACATTTTATCGTCTTTAAAGAACTCATAGCGAATACCATCTACTTCAATTTTTTTGTTAGCAAGCGTTGAGAAATGAGCCCTGATTTTTTCCATTAATTCATCCGACTTATCACCGGATGATGCTGGAGAAAAAATTTGGTCCCGTGCGCCTTCCAGATACTTTGTTTTAATTTTTGACAATTCTCCATAACGACTCATCCAATACAATATGATAACTATTGAGAAAATGCCCGAATCTGTTCCAAAAAATTCTTTTGTATAAAAATGACCAACATTCTCAACACCGAAATCAATCTTACCCGCATGTACCATTTCACGCACAACTGATCGACCTACAGGTATTGGCGCCGCTGAAAGTGATCTAGCCTCTTCTTGGTTTATTTGCCCCACCGCATTATATACAGAAGGACCACAGTCTACAGCATATCCGATTTTTAGATCATTAAAAAGTTCTGCAAAAACTTGGACATGTGCACTTCCCAAAACTGAACCTTCTAGATAATCGCCGTTCTCATCGATCGCAAGAACACGATCTGCGTCGCTGTCAAATGCAAATCCACAAGAAAACTCTTCATTTTTTACTGCACCCATAAGATCTCTCATGTTTTTTATATTTGATGGATCTGCTGTATGTGGCGCTTTATCATCATAAACATGCGCGTCATTTATGTGATGGAATAAAACTTGTGGAAGGATTTTTTCAAGAATTGCTAGGGATTTAAATCCAGAACCATTTCCTATGTCAACTGCAACTTTCATGTCTTTAATTTTTTCAACTGGTATTAAGGTTCTTATCTTTTCAGAAATAATGCTCTCAGCCTTATCTGTATAGTTTTTAAACTGACTCAAATCGATATTTCCTTTTTCGAATTCAATCGACTTTGATTCATAGTATTTTTCTATCAATTTTTTCACCAGATCACCCGAAATCGACTCTCCACCCTTTGTGTGCATAAGAAGACCTGTCCAATTCCAAGGATTGTGAGAACCTGTAAACATAACAGAAAAATCAAAATCTGAAGCATTGGCAGAAGCCGTTATAAAATCAATCGAACAAGTATCGATATAACAGATCTCAATATTTTTACCTTCGAGCGCCTGAATAAAGCTTAAAGCAAGATTTCTGCTTGAAACTCTCGTATCCCACCCTATTAGGACTTTTTTAATTTCAACAACTTTCGCAATAGCTATTCCCAGATGAAACGCATCAGAATCATATAGATCATGATTGTAGATTCCACGGAAGTCAAATTTCTTAACAAAAGGAGGTATCATGAATGTTTTAAAAATAGTAACAGAAATAAAACTTCTTGTACAGAATGGCTGCCCTTTATACCATTGACTCCCTGCAGGCTATTTTATAAAATATACACGTTTATGGCAGCAGTCTCGCTTGCTCCAGAAGTTATTGCGCAAATTGGTAACATAAAAATAACCAATAGCATTGCCTCGACGGCACTTGTCGATTTCGTTCTCCTTCTTTTTGTTTTTCTTGTAAATCGAGGTCTTAAAAAAATTCCTGGCACACTCCAATTTATTGCAGAGAGTTTTGTAACGTACTTCTATGATACTACGGAGCAAATCGCAGGAGAATTTACTAAAAGTATTTTTCCTTGGTTTGCAAGTTTTTTTCTTTTTATTTTCGCTACAAATATCATGGGTCTTCTTCCTGGATTTGGGTCAATAGGATTCTTTTCAAAAGAAAATGGTCAGGAAGCCTTTCTGCCTCTTCTTCGTGCAGGAACTTCAGATTTTAACCTTACTTTTGCCCTTGCAGTCATTTCTCTTGCCGCAACTCATATATTGGCTATTAAATATAATGGTATCGCAGGTTACCTCAAAAAGTTTTTCTCCGTAAATCCTATACTACTATTCGTTGGGATTCTTGAGCTAGTTTCCGAAATAACAAAAGTTGTCTCACTGTCCTTTAGACTTTTCGGAAATGTTTATGCAGGTGAAGTAGTTATTCATACTATTACAAATCTATTCGCGTATATTGCGCCTATCCCCTTCCTTTTGTTAGAATCAATTGTCGCTTTTGTACAGGCGCTCGTTTTCTCAATGTTAACAATGGTTTTTATGACAATACTTATCAGACCTCACGCGGAAGGAGGTGAGCATTAGATGTCGTTTACAATAACCGGAGGATTAGTTATCGCAATCGGAGGTATTTTTCCAGCCATAGCAATTGGTCTTATTGGTCTTAAAGCAATGGAAGCTATTGGAAGAAATCCCGATGCTTCCAATAAAATTTTGCCGGCGATGCTTTTAGGTATGGCTTTTGCCGAAGCTATCGCAATTTACGCACTTATTTTGGCATTCGTAAAATAGAGTAATCCATCTATAAAACATGGAAATACTTAAGAACTTTGGGTTTGAACCAACGTTTTTTTTCGCGCAAATTGTTAATTTCTTAATTCTTGCGTTTGTCTTTCAGCGTTTTCTTTATAAGCCATTACTAAAACTACTGAAAGATAGAAAGGCTGCAATTGCTCGCGGTTTGAAAGACGCAGAAGATGCTCATCATGCTCTTGAGGTGGCTAATCAATCGCGCGATGAAATCCTCAAAGAAGCAACTCTTGAAGCAGAAAAAATTATCGACGAAACAAAGAAAGCAGCTGAAGAACTTCGAGAAAAGATGACTGCCACAACGCGAGAAGAAGCAGAAAGAATAATAAGAGAAGCAAAGGAAACAGCCTCTGCCGAATTCGAACTTGCTAAAAAAGATGCTGAAAGCTACTCGCTTGATTTATCTCGCAAAATGCTTGATAAGATAATTGGAGAAATATTCACCAAAGAAGAGAAAGAAAAAATTATTCAGAGGAATATCAAAAAAATCTCAAATTATGGCAACAAATCCTAATATTAAAAAGCTGGCAAAACTGACAGCCTTGAAGAATGAAGTTCCGAAAGAACTTGCGAATTATGTTTTGGAAAATTTAACGCGCCGCGAACAAATAACTTATCTCAGACACTTAAAAACAATCATAAATAAGCGGACTGTTCTTATAACCACTTCTACTCCACTCTCACAAAATATGAAACGAGAAATTGAGAAAAAGTTTTATGGTAAAGATATAATATATGAAATTGATTCAATTGGAGATGGAATTCGAATACAAATAAATGATACAATTATTGACCTTTCGATGAATAGCTTTATAAATCAAACTATAGATAATATCAAAGAAAGTCTATGACAAAAAACCAAAATATAAATCTACAGGACTTCATTTCCGACATAGAGAATAAATTGAAGACTGTTGATACAACTCCAAAGTCTCGAAACGAAGGACGAGTTCTTTCTATCGGAGATGGAATAATAAACGTTTCAGGACTATCAGATGCCGGGTTTGGTGAGGAAGTTGAGTTTGAAGACAAGACACGGGGACTAGTTTTCAATCTCGACGAAGACTTTGCATCAATTATCCTTCTATCAGAAAGTGAAAAAATAATTGTGGGTTCAAAAGTAAGGACCACGGGTAAAATCCTTGGAATCACAGCTTCTGATTCACTTCTTGGCCGTGTTATAGATCCACTTGAGAATCCACTTGACGGAAAGAATCTGAATACATCGAAAGGTAAGTTTTATCCTCTTGAAAAATTGGCTCCAGGGGTCATCGAGAGACAACCCGTCGATACTCCACTCAAAACAGGCATCAAAGCTATTGACTCGATGATACCTATTGGACGCGGACAGCGTGAGCTTATTATTGGCGATAGAAATACTGGCAAGACAGCGATCGCAATAGACGCAATTATTAACCAAAAAAAGCAGGATCTTGGTCTTAAACAAGTAATTTGTATTTATTGTGCGATCGGGCAAAAAAGAGGAAACGTTGCGAGAACCGTTTCTGTCCTTTCTGAAAACGAGGCAATGGAATACTCAATAGTCGTCGCAGCTAGTGCTTCCGATTCTCCTGCTCTTCAATACCTGGCGCCATTTACTGCAACGGCAATAGGTGAATATTTTATGGACCAGGGACGAGATGTACTAATTGTTTATGATGATTTTTCAAAACATGCATGGGCGTATAGACAAATATCACTTCTTCTAAGACGACCCGCAGGCCGCGAAGCATATCCAGGGGATATTTTTTATCTCCATTCAAGAATTCTTGAGAGATCATCCAGAATGTCCGACAAGAATGGCGGCGGATCTATAACATCTTTTCCGATTATAGAAACCCAAGCCGATGATATATCTGCTTATATACCAACAAATGTTATTTCTATAACCGACGGACAGATATATCTTAAAACCGACCTTTTTAATGCTGGTACGAGGCCTGCAATCGACGCAGGACTGTCTGTTTCTCGTGTCGGAGGAGCTGCCCAAACAAAATCAATGAAACAGATCTCAGGACCTCTTCGACTAGATCTTGCCCAATATAGATCACTTGCTGCTTTTGCGCAGTTCGGAAGTGATCTTGACGAGCAAACCCAAAAACAGCTCGATCGCGGACGACGCGTTGCAGAAATTTTGAAACAACCTCAATATGCACCATACGATGAAGCATCCGAAATAATAAGTATTTATGCCGCGACATCGGGAATTTTAGACAATTTTTCTGTTGATAAAATTGGCGTGTTTGAAGAAAAAATTCACAATTACCTGAAGGTTAAGAATAAGAAACTCTTAACTAAACTTTCGTCCCGAGAAAAAATGGACGAGAAGACACTGAAGGAATTGTCAGGTGAAATTGAATCGTTCAAAAAAACAATAAAGTAAAGGCGTTGGGTAGTTTGCTCGTGATACTTTTGATACCCTTGATACCTTTGATACTTTTTTAAGATATGGCTCAAAGTCTACAGCTTTTAAACAGAAGAATTAAAACTTCAAAAAATATTGCGCAGATATCAAAGGCGATGGAGATGATATCGGCTTCAAAGATAAAACGTGCTCAGAAAGCCGTCGAAAACAACAAGCCATATGCGGAAAGAATTGTAACTCTAACTCATTCTATTCTAAAACACATTGACCAAGAAAAATTCCACCACCCATACCTTGATGGGAATAATTCAGACAAAAC
>DASZRG010000023.1:0-33854 GCA_035549295.1 Patescibacteria group bacterium | reverse complement strand
TTCACAACAGCGCAAACTATTGGTGGATTACTTACAGTTACAACTGGTGGAGCATCGATCAATGGCGGCATAAACAACAACTCGGGAAGCATTACAAACGCTGGTTCTATTACAGGCATTACATATGCAACAGCATCAGGTAATTTGGCACTAACTGGTGCCTCACCTCTTACGCTTTCCAATTCAGCTCCAGTTGTAACACTTGCAACAGCAGGCACTGACGGAACACTTACTATAAAAGACGCAGAAGCTTCACCAAATACATTACTGTCTTTAAAAGACAATGGAACAGCAGCTACTTTGACTGTTGATACTGTTAATGCACTGTCGCATCTTCAAATTAATAGTGTTGATGTAGACTTCTCAAATATTGCCCTTCTTAACCAGCCAAATATATTTACCGCACAACAAACGATTACTACTGGTGGATTACTCATTCAAGCAGGTGGAGCTGATATTACGGGTGGAATTGAAAACCACAGCGGTGGAATAACAAATGCTGGCGCAATTACTGGCATAACATATGCAACAGCCTCAGGGTCATTGACCGCTTTAACAGTTAATGCGACAAGCGCCCTTCAACTTAATGGTGCAAACATCAATACAACAGGCACACTTTCAAACGTAGCCTACAAGGGTCAGAACAACAACTTTACTACCGCACAAACAATTGGAGGATTGCTCACTGTCTCATCAGGTGGTTTGACTGTTTCGGCCGGCGGCGCATCTATTAATGGCGGCATTAATAACAACTCTGGAAACATCACGAGCGTTGGCTCATTGTCAGGTGTTTCAACAATTGATGCATCAGGTTTGATAACTCTATCTAGCAGCACGCCGCTTACGCTAACAGACGTTGCACCAATAATAACTCTTGGCGCACCAAGTGTTAACAGCACATTAACTGTTAAAGACGGTGACGCCAACACATTGATTACGCTTACTGACACAGGAACAACCGGCGACCTTTCAGTTACTGGAAATATCAATGCAACGAGCACACTCAAAGTCGGCAACGCTGATATTAACGCAACAGGCACACTTACAAATGTTGCGTACAAGGGTCAGAACAATAACTTCACAACGGCACAGACAATCGGGGGACTCTTAACTGTCTCATCAGGCGGCGCTGTGATAACTGGAGGATTGAACAATACAAATGGAAATATTACAAATGCCGGGTTTATTACGGGTATTACATACGCAACCGCATCAGGCACTTTAACGTTAACAAATGGTAATCCGCTAGCTCTAACAAGCACTACGCCAAATATAACTCTTGGAGCTTCGGACTCGAATTCAACGCTAACGATTAAAGACACCGCTAACACTCCAAATACGCTGCTTACGCTTGCTGATAATGGCACAACAGGTACTTTAACAGTTGATACTATCAACGCTGCAAGCACACTCAAAGTCGGCAACGCTGATATTAACGCAACAGGCACACTTACAAATGTTGCGTACAAGGGTCAAAATAACAACTTCACAACGGCACAGACAATTGGAGGAGCTTTGAGTGTTACATCAGGCGGCGCTGCAATAACTGGAGGTCTTAACAATAACAGTGGTGGAATAACCAACGCAGGGTCAGTAACAGGAATAACTTATGCAACAGCATCCGGAACATTAACGCTTACCAACTCGTTGCCAATATCTCTTGCAAACAACAACCCTAGTGTTTCATTTGGAAATGCTGGTATCAACGGCACGCTCACAGTAGCAGACGCTGATACAAATTCACTGCTGACACTCACCGATAACGGAACATCCGGTACTCTTGCTGTTGCAACTATTAACGCGACATCCACCCTCAAAGTTGGCGGCGCTGATATAAATGCTACGGGAACACTAACAAACGTTGCATATAAAGGCCAGAATAATAACTTTACAACTGCACAGACTATTGGTGGACTCTTAACTGTCTCATCAGGCGGCGCCGACATAACAGGTGGTGCTACAATTCACGGGGGAATTGACAACACAACGGGTGGAATCACAAATACGGGTACAATTTCTGGTGCAACCGGTATTACTTCAAGCGGCACAATTTCATTCACAGGTCTTGGCACAACTGGTAGTTTGGCAAACCAAATTTGTATTGATTCTTCAAACAATCTCTATAAATGTGGCGGCTTACAAACTGCATACAACTTGGCAAATACGATTACAACAACCGATGCTCGTGATGTTTCAATAACTCTTGCTGACACAGCTACGGATTCAAAGTTCTTGTTGACCAACCAGGGTAACGCTGAAGCATTCGTGATTAACGATACAAATGGAACGGGAACAAACACATCTCTTGACATTCAGCAAGGCAGTACACCAATGCTTACAATTACAGAAACAGGCGTTATCTCGGTTAACGGTGGTTCAAATGCTGCTCTTACGACAATCACAGGTGGGTCAGCAATAAAGATAAAGCCGTCCGACAATAATTCCGCGTCAGGATTTGGAGGAGATCTCAACTTGCTAGCGGGTGACGAAGGTGGTACTACATCAACCGGTGGATCTGTATCCATTGATGCAGGGACAGGTACAAACACTAACGGCAATGGTACAATTTCGCTTGGTACTACAAATGCTCAATCAATTGGCATTGGCAGTACAGGAAAAACAACAACTAACAATGGATTCTTTACATCGACTCAAACATTAACCGCATCAAATGGATTTACTCAAACAACAGGCGCACTTAACTTAACTTCTACCTCAGGTAGTATTAACTCGACTGGTCTTTCGAGTGCAACGATGACTTCATCGGGTGCGTTTGCAATAAATGGAGCGCCAGTCAACATCAACACTTCAACAGGAAGCGTTGCAATTGGTAACTCAACTTCTGGAACATCACTCGCATTTACATCGGGTGCTACTGTTTCACAAACATTTACTTCATCAGCAACAAATGGAAGCGGAACATCTTCAGACTTTGTATTTAATGCAAATGGCCTAAATTCGGGTAACGCTGCATACCTAACGTCAAACACTATAACAACTGGAAGCATGCTCACTATTGATGCTGGGTCGGCAAACACATTAACAACAGGTATACTTCAGAAGATCACAAATACATCAACTGCCGGAACTACAGGCACATCAGATTATCTGCTGCAGCTTTCAAGAACAGGCGCAAATGCTGGCACTAACCACTCTGCATATGGCATATCATCAAGCGTTTCAACAACAAATTCAGCTGTCAATATTGCTGGATACTTTGATGCAAATGGTTCAGGATCAAATTATGGTTTGTTAGTAGACCACGGCAACGCTGGATTTGGCACATTGACACCAACTGAAAAGCTTGTTGTTGGAGCCGGCAACAATTACGGTCTTAATTTGAATGTTCCTGCGGCTCCATCATTTACAACTGGATCAGGATCTCTTGGATCAGGCACTTACTACTACAAGATTACCGCGCTTGATTCACAAGGTGGTGAAACAATAGGTGGTGCGGAAAGCTCGCAAACAGTTGGAGCAAGTGCTTCAATTACCTTATCATGGACAGCAATTCCTGGTGCCTCATCATACCGAATTTACAGAGGCACAAGCTCTGGGAGCGAGAACACATACTACACTTCAACGCAAAACTCGTTCACAGATACTGGGGCTGCAGGAACTGGTGCTACCCCGCCAACTACTAACACTGCATTTGCAAGCAAATTCCTAGCCAATGGTTCTGCATTTATTCAAGGCAATGTCACAATCGGACCAGCGACACAAACAACTGCTCTACTTTCAATTTCAGGCGGAAACGGTAATAACGGCGCACTTATTGTGAACAATATTAACAATGGCGATCTAATTGATGCTTCAGCGTCGGGTGTAACTAAGTTTTCAATAAAGAATGATGGCACCGCCTCAAGCGCAGCCGGGTTTGTTATTAACAATGCAGGAGCAGTATCAACAACCAGAGGTCAGAGCTTAACAATTGGAGGATCAAGCACCGGGTTCATCACTATTGATTCGGGTTCTAACCTCACAAACCTTGCAGATTCAAATATCCTTCTTTCGGATTCATCTTTCGCCAACTGTGGCTCACTTACTACAGTATCAAATGTTCTAACTTGTGGTGGATCAACAACAAGCAGTCCATTCAAAGAAATTCAGGGAAAAATTATCCCACTTAATTCAACAGAAGACTTCTTTATCGGTGGTCAAGCTACCTCCTCAGCTAAATTCGCGGTACTTGGTGCTAATACAACTACGCCTACTGCATCTGTTTCTGCGCAAGATGTTAACAACACAGCTATTTATCTTGATCCAGCAAACGGCGCGCTGCAGACTGTACGAAACCAAACTCTCAACCTTGGAGGTACAACAACTGGTAATATTCAGCTTAAACCTGGTGGATCAAATCCAACTTTGCTTCTTACGTCAAACGGATCATTCGGATTTGGTACTACTACTCCACTTGCAACACTTGATCTTCGAGCAAATCTTGTAAATGGAGGTACAATCCCAGTCGCATCTACTTCAGGCAAGACGTCGTTTGCATCATTTGTAGTTGACCAATCGGGAGTGGGAGACGTATTTGTAGCTTCGAGGTCTGGTGCAGCGAAATTTATCGTCAATAATGGCGGCACGCTCCAATTCACTGGCGGATCAGGATTCCTAACAACTCTTAACTCCATAGCTACAGCTGTTCGTACTATTACATTCCCTGATGCGTCAGGCACTATTTGTGTGAGCGGACAAACCTGTGCAACGAGTGGTGCTGTTGGATACTTCCAAAGACTTTCTGGCGCGCTGTCGCCCTCAAATATAACAGACGATCTTTTACTTGGTGGAGTTGCAACCTCCTCAGCAAGAATATCATTTATAAATTCTGTTGGGGCAGGCACTCCAACTATCAACCTTGGTCTTAATGGTACAACTAATGGAATTCTTAGCTTTGGTTCGTCAGGTGGATCTATCACTCCTCCGACCCTTGCATCGGACTCCTCAGGAAATATCACGCTTCAGGCACCTTCCGGTACGACAATTCTTGGAAGTGGCGCAGGAAACATAACTGTTGATCCTGGAACAGGTGGTAACCAAATTTACTTCTTACTTGCAAAGTCAGGTTCAGGAACTGGAGATATTAATATTCAATCAAACGGTAGCAATTTTGTAACATTTGAACACGGTGGATCAACAACATTTACACAGGCCGTTGACCAAAATATATCTATTAATGCTTCAACATCAACTCTTGGTACATCAGGTGGCGGAGTAACAGGAGGAGTTCTGGATCTAAATGTCGACTCAAGCACAAATAATACGACTGGATTCAGTGTTGACTACACAAGTAATTCCGGAGCAACTGGATCTGATAATCTTTACGCACAAAGAATCAACCTTATCCAAAACTCAGGAGCTGGTCACTTGTATGGTCTAAATATAAATCTTGCAGCCACAAGCGTTACTAAGTCCGGTAATAGCCTTGTTGACTGCTTGCTCTGTCTTACTAACTTAGAAAATCAGGCTGGCGCTGTTGGTGATGCGATTAGAATTACGGGTTCAGCAGCATCAGGTGGAATCACAAACGGTATTAACCTAAATGGTGCAACCGATATAACAAATGATCTCGTTCTTCAGAATGGCGCGACAATAGACAACGATAATAACGGTACATTGAGAACAACTGGGGCCAATCTTGATGTTAGAGCTGGTGTTGGTACAACTCCAATAGCTTCGTTCTCAGGGAAGACATCGTTTGCGGGACTTGTTGTTGATAACAACGGTAGAGGTGATATCTTTACTGCTTCAAATTCGGGAGTTACCAGATTTACAATTGCGCAAAATGGTTCGGTTCTATTCGAAGGCTCAACTGTTACATCGATAGGGTCAGGTGGAAGTGGAAATGGAAGCACGGCAGTAACCAATGCATTAGGAGATGAAGGTAGCTTGGTTCCAAATGCTGGATTTGAGTCAATGGTAAACGGAGGGATTCTACCTGATGGATGGAAGGCAACAGCAACTACCTCCGCAACTTTCTCTCAAGACAATGTAAGCCCTGTTAAAGGTAATAATTCTCTAAAAGTTGTATTTAGTAACACCACAACAGCCGTATATTCACCATGTATTCCTCTCAATGGTCTACTTGGCTCGTATACTCTTAATTACTACGCAAAAATAACTGGTACGCCAAAACCAACAGTAAGGGCTTATGTAGATGGGTATTCATCGCAAGCTAATTGTCAATCAGACACATCAAATGTACCTACCGCACCGGCTGATACAGCAGTCAAGACAACTTCATGGGTAAAGTATGGAACAAATACGGCCGCAGTCGGTGTTGCAAACAGTGCTACTTGGGGAAGAGTGCACTTCTACTTTGCATGTACAGCTGCTGGCGCACTATGTACGAATGCTACTGTTAACATTGACGGTGTGCGTCTTATCGAGTCAGATACGGGACAAGGACTTGATTACGCTGAAAATTATCCCGCTGATCCAAACAACACACCTGTTCCAGGAGATGTTGTTGCACTAGAGGCTTCTGATGGCGCAACTATGGTTGTTCCAGCAAATTCTATAACTAACTCATCTGTAATTGGTATCGTTTCGACAAATCCAGGACAGGTTTTGGATGATGGGTCAATTTCAGATCCAAAAGTTCCAGTTGCTCTATCAGGACGTGTTCCTGTTAGCGTCTCCACATCAAATGGAGATATTCACGTAGGTGACTATCTTGCGATGTCTGCTCTGCCTGGAGTTGCAGTAAAGGCTACACAACCTGGAACTGTTATAGGTACTGCACTTGAGGATTACACAGACGGATCGCAGATTGGGAAAGTTAATGCTTTTGTTAATGTAGGATTTGCTGATCCGGAAAACGTATTTGCGCACATTACGCTCAACAACAATGCTCTAGTATCAGACACCGATCTTGCAGTTACAGGCCAGATTACAGCAACGACAGCAAGTATCGGATCGGCAAATCAATTTACGATTGACTCTGTCGGAAATGCTACAACATCTGGTACTCTCACCGCCTCTGCATTTACGACGGCAAACGGATCACTATCATCAGATGCAATGGGTAATGTTATAAGCAAGCTAAACTCCGATACAAACGGCGGCAACCCAACACAATTTAAGTTCCAAAACTCGTCAGGCACTGATATATTCACGGTCGATAGCTCTGGAAATGCGGTACTTGCGGGAACAATTACAACATCAGGTGGAACATATGACTTGGCCGAAGATTATCCAACAAGCGACAATACGCTAGAAGCGGGCGACGTCGTTTCGGTTGATACAACAAATGATGGTCACATAGTCAAATCAACTGGCAAGTATGACAACAGCGTCATTGGTATCTACTCCGAAAAGCCTGGGTTCAAATTATCAGAATTAACAGATAAGATTGATGGAGATCGTGCTATCCCTGTTGCACTAGCTGGTCGAGTTCCAGTAAAAGTTGTCACAGAAAATGGAGCAATCCACAAAGGTGATTATCTTACAAGTTCATCAACTCCAGGTGTTGCAATGAAGTCTACTCAACCTGGTCAGGTTATCGGAAAAGCTCTCTCCGACTTTGATGGTACGGGTATTGGTAAGGTAACTGCATTTGTAAATGTGACATTTGCTGACCCAACAAACTCATTGTCAGACGTATCATTCAACAAAGACTCAAATACTGCCCAGAGCGTAAGTGCCGACAACATAACTCTACCAGCAGACCTTCAGATCAATGGCCAGACTACAGACGGTAAGCTCTCAAGCGCATTTACTTCACTTAATAATGAGGTCAATAGCATAAAGAGTGATGTGCTCGGAATTTCGACTAAGATAAGTGATCTCGATCTCAAGGTCACAGAACAAGCATCCTCATCTGCTGCAGTAAATGAAAATGTAAACAATATTTCTGACAAAGTGGCATCAAACTCATCGCAGATCGATGTTATTAACAGTAAGATTGAAGATATCATTGCAAGACTTTCGACAAGTAACTCTACGCCATCTGGTTCTATTCAGGATGTGTTATCTAGTGGAAACCCAGGCGTAGATATTGTTAAGGGTGAAAATATTACTAACCAGGATACAGTCGTTAATACTTTAGGAACCGGAGATAGTAACCTAACATCCACAGATAGCCTAATTTCAACAGACTCAGCTCAAACTGCTAATGTTAATACGCTTTCGAGCACTCAAGTTACAGGGGATGTATCGGTCGATTCCGTAACAGTTCATGATGCGCTTCGCTCATTCGGCCTTTCATACCTTGGAAATACTACTATTTCAGGAGATGTAACTGTTTCAGGTCAATCATACCTTGCAGATACTAATGTGCTTGGAGCTCTTCGAGTTGACGACTCATTCTCAATATCAAGGAATTCAATCAACGTTGAAAGCCAGGCAGATTCATCCGATCCATCAAATGGCGTTTTGTATCTCCAGAACTCACCACTTGCAAGTCTAGTTGATATATTCAATGGAGGAGTTGTGATCGATAATACTGGATCTATCGTAACCAAAGGCGACGTCCATGTTGGCGGCGACCTACAAGTTGACGGAGCAATAGTTGTAAGCGCTAAGGCTGGTGAAAATATCCATGCGAAAGATATACTTTATATTTCAGATAGCGGAACTGTTAAAAAAGCCTACGCAACAGATTCTACAAAAGCAGCCGCAATAGGTATTGCTCAAAATGATGCAAAGACCGGCGAACAGGTTAAAGTAATCGTTGGTGGAAAAGCATCGGGTTTCAAAAACCTCCAGTCAGGAAAACCGTACTACTTGGCGGCGGATGGAACGATAACAACAGTTGCACCAATCTCTCCAAATTATGTAGTACCAGTTGGAACTGCGTTTTCAGATACAGAACTATTGATTCAAATTAATGCAGAGTCTGGAACTGTGGCCGGCGCAAGCACCTCGAGGTGAGGATGGTATCCAGTATTAAGTAGTAAGTATTAAGCAATTACTTTTCAGTGATTAAGACTAAAGGAATTAATGATTAAGATAGTTGACTAATCACTTTAGTCTTTTAATCCTAATCACTAGTAGAAATTCCTAGTATCTCCCATTGTTATTGTTCCTTCTCCATTATTAGTTATTCAAACTTCCACAGATGCTATACTCAATTTATGTTTTTAAAAAGTAAAACTTTGACAAAAATCATTGAGTTTTTGCCATACATTTTTGTATTTATTTCATCACTTTACCCGCCTTCTGATCCTGATCTCGGCTGGCACCTGCGATACGGAGAGTATTTTTTTAAACATCACAAACTTCTTTACGACAATACTTTTTCAACCATGATGCAGAACTATCACTGGGCAAATGGGTCTTGGGGTTTTGACCTGTTAATTTATTTTCTTTACAGACATGGAGGATTTTTGTCAATTACACTTTTTGGAGGGATCATCACAACTTTTACTTATGCTCTGTTTGCAAAGGTTGGCAAATTTACAGTGTGGGAAAAATTTTGGCTATTTCCAATATTCATATTCCTTTTTTATCCTCTTCAAAATTCATCATTCAAAGGCGAAGACCTAAGCTTATTTTTTTTGGGAATACTTATACTTATTCTTGCGAAGTTAGAGTCTAATAAAAAACTTTTGTACTTTATCCCACTTTTTTTCCTCGCGTGGTTCAACTTTCACGAAGAATCGTTTATAGGGCTAGCTGTATTTTATTTGTGGGTAGTTTTCCAAACAATCAAAAAATTCCTCTATCGACAACCAAAGTCTGACATTATACCTGCTTTTATCTCTTTGATTGTCTCAACGGTAATTTCTACAGTTAATCCTTACGGGACCAGAGTTGCTGAATTCGCACTTTCACATATCTACAATCCAGTACTTTTAGGCGTAAGTCAATATGTCCCCTTTTCAATAGGATCTGAATTATGGTGGGAAGAAGTTGTTTTAACTGTTTGCTTGCTTTTTTTTGCTATTTATTTGATAGTGACGAGAAAAGCAAAAAATTGCCTTGAGTATATTGGGATTGTAGCCGTATTTCTTGTGGTACCTTTTTTCGTAAAACGGTACATATGGTTGTTATACGCTCTTGCAATACCCTTTACTGGGCTTTCGCTACGACAAATAAGGCTCAATGTTAATTTTAAAGTTTATCAAGGACTTACAACTCTTATATTTGTTGCATGCCTCATGTATTCAATATTTCGTTTGGTGCTAAACCCGCAGTTAATGAACTACACATGGAAGAGTTATTGCTCGCATCAACTGGTAAAGTGTTCTGACAAAGCAGCTTCTGTAATTGCAAATAAATATACTAATTTGAAGCTCTATTCGTATTATGATTGGGGCGGGTGGCTTATCTGGAGCTACCCACAAATTAAGCCAAACATAGACGGTAGAATGCATGAATGGACGGATACAAATGGCTACTCAGCATTTGAAGAGTATACGAAATATGAGCTTGGCACAAACTCGATTGACAAATCCACATATAATGTAGCACTTATTCCTCTCGATAACAGCCCACTCTACTATGAGCTTGATAAGCTTGTGCGAGAGGGTAGTTGGAAATTGGTATATGAAGACGACAATGCGGCAGTTGTTGTAAGGAATTTGAAATAGAGGTATACTGGTTTTTGTTCTACCCGATGCGTAAAAAGGTCATAATATCTTTATGTATTTTACTTGCTATTTTAATAGGCTTTTTTGTATTCGCAAATAAAAAACAAAATAAAACAAAAACCGTTATTGTTCCTCAGGACGTCGCAAGACAAAGCGTTCAGCTGCCACTTGACCCCTCAACTACGCCATCTGTAGGCGCCAGTAAATTACCTCATTTTGTATACAGCTTGGCTTCGGACAAATTTCAGAACATACTTAACTCGACTGGAGACGCTTTAAACAATCTTGTGGAGACTACAATAACTCAAGTTTACGCCAACTCAGAAGTTGCAGCGAGCATAAAAACCGATAAAGAAAAGAAAGAGCTTATTGTCAGTCCCCAAGACGTTGCGAATTTTCAGCCAGGCCTGTACAAAATTAGTCTTAAACTTCGTACTATTGAAGGTGTTGTAAACATAGACCAAGATTTTACTTGGGGAGTAATTGCAGTAAATACAAATAAATCTATATATTCACCTGGTGAGATAGCTAAAATTGGCATTGGAGTTCTTAATGACAGCGGAGAGACTCAATGCGCAACGGGTTTAAATCATGTAGATAATTTAAGCATGGAAATATCAAGTCCTGATAAAAGCATACAAGAATTTTCCTTAAAAAATAACACAATTCAAGATAGCGGAAAATGCGGTCCTATAACCGTGACAAATAGTCCTGACTTTAAAGCTAACTTCAAAACTGGAGGACCCGGGGTTTATCAAATGAAAATTAGCGCAACCGTTCGAGGTGCAACACGTTCAATTGAAGATTATTTTAAGGTGGAAGAATCTCCAGTATTTGACGTAGAGCGCGAGGATTTTCCCACTCGTATTTACCCCCGTGCGATGTACCCAGTTACAATGTCTATCATCGCAAAATCAGACTATAGTGGAAAGGTCGAAGACATAGTCCCGGGCAATTTTAGGATTGATGAAATTAGCGATAACGGAAACGTCGTACAAGACGGAAGTTTTCAAAGAATCGTATGGAACCTAAATCTTAAAGCCGGAACAAAGAAGTACATCTCATACTTCATCAGTTTCCCTAGAGTCTCACCTGAATTTTATTTAATTGGACCACTTAAGATAGGTAAGTTTGAAGAAGCAAGACAGTGGCAAATTGCCTCTGATGCAATCAATTCAACCTCAGGCGTCGTGACTTATGAAGATAATGCAACACAGAATACTTTTTATCGTCTATGGAGCGGTACCGCCTATGGAACTCAAGGCTCAATTTCATCTGGAGCCAACACTCCAACTAATAGTAAATGGTTTCGTGAGGTCAGTAGTCCTCAAACAGGAGAAAAACTTGTTGCAGTTCTAGATTCAGACACAACGGATGTTTATTATGTTTATCGTTGGACAGGGTCAGCTTGGGTTCAAGATCTTCGTTTTACCATAACCCCAACAACATTAAACACTTCTGAGGCGTTTGATATCGCATATGAAGAACTATCTGGTGACGCTTTGTTTGCTTATAGTGATGGAGTTAACGCCCAAATGCTTTATAGATACTACACATCAGCGACTCATGCTTGGAGTGCAGCGCAAAATGCAGGAACTCCTCATGGTGTTTACAAGAGGTGGATTAGGCTTCGTCCTCAGTTTGGTTCAGACACAATTCTGATGGGCTTTCAAAGTAATGATCAGCATGTCGGAGCTATGGTTTGGGATGGATCAACCAATACATTTCCAGCCTCAGAACAACTTGATGATACGACAAGTTCAACAACCGCCACGAGCGGTACTCGACCCGTTCGCTCTTTTGAAGTTGCTTGGGAAACTCAAAGCGGAAACGGATTGATTTTTTATGGTGTTGCGACTGCAAAAACAATTGTCTATAGAAAACTAACAGGAGGATCATGGTCCAGTGAAACTACCGCTACATCAGCAACTACAAATGCAGTAGCCTGGCTAGTAGCAGCCGCCGATCCATCTTCATCGAGTAATTCAATCGCAATTGGAACTCAGGATGTAACAACTCCAACATGTCGGATGGGAATCTGGAATGGGTCAACTCTTCGTATGGATGGTAACACCTATCCTTGTCGATCGGTCAGTGTTCAGAGACTTATAGATGTAGCATTTGAGAACACTGGTGATCGTGCCATGTGGGTTATTAATACGTCGACTGCACCTGCTCAAATGGCTTGGCTTACATGGAAAGCTGCAACAGACTTTACGCCACTTACGACTGAAACAGGATCTTCGGGAAATCTCGAATCGGTGCAGCTGACATCTGATTTAAATACTACTAGTATGGAATTGTTATATGTTGACTCAGCAGGTGCTTTATGGGACCGAGAATGGGATGGTACTTCATGGTCGGCAAAACCAGGAACATCTCTGTACGGGAACATTCAGGGAACTGGAGAAACTTGTGAGGCTTACGGATTTGGATTTGATCGCAATTTGGAAACCCAAGTTGCTTATAAATGGTTTAATAATGTAAATGGTGATACTGGAGCAGGATTAAGTCCACTATCAACTCAAGACACATCCTATACCTTAACTGACGCAGGTGAGCAATTTAGACTAAGAATGCTGCTCTATTACCCCGATGCTCTTTTATCAACAGCGCAAAGACAGTATAAGCTTCAATATGTGGACCCTGGCACAGGAACGTGTTCCGCTCCTAGCGGAGGCACTCCTGCAACATACACGGATGTGCCATCAAGCGGTGGTAGCACTATATCATTTGCCAGCTCGGGATCACTTAATAGTGGCGACAACATCGCAACTAACTCTGCCGACCCATCATATCAGGGTAAAGTTGTTGAGTATCAAGATTTTCAAAAATCGAACAATTTCACAAACTCTCGAACGAACATGCTAGGAGGACAGACAAGTATTTGGGACTTTTCACTTATAGACAATACCACATTTGATCGTGTTGCTCAGACTTATTGCTTTCGAGTCGCAAGAAGCAACAACCTTGTTTTGCAAATCGGGATTTATCCTCAGATTAATACCGCTGCGTTGAACGATGTTACCGTGAACGGCGGAACTCTAATTCGAGGGCAAACAACAGTCAGGTGATCAGTTTTGGGAAACGTCACTACTAAAAGTTCCTTCCAAATCTCTCCCAGTGAGTTTCGGACCATTAATTTTTGCCATTAGCTGGTTAGCTATTTTTAATACTTGTTCCTTTTCTGAAGTGTATTGCAAAGCCCCAAACAGAGCTTCGTTGTTTTTATAAAAATTATCTCCATATACTCTATCAAGCGTGCTTTCAAGCCTTGCTTCATCTTTTGTAAAGTAGATATCTGCGAGTTCAGTTTCGGGTATAGATTTTGTAATTTCGGAAATTATACTGACCTGCACTGGATAGCCTAAATTCGTTTTAATTCCAAGATTAAAATTTGTTATTTGTCTAGCAAAATATTCAGTTAATCCTTCCTCAAAAAAGGTACTGGCAAAAACATGGCCCTTTGCGTAGCTCGCGTAGTGGAGATACTCATGAACAAGAGTCTCCATGAAATCGTATGGAGTATAGTTATCCGAATAAATTTTGGCAATTTTAATCTGATTTTCCGGTATGAAAACGCCGAATTCGTGCGGAATAGATAGAGATGATATGCTCACAACTTTTTTCTGAACGTTATAGTAATTTTTATAAAAAGTGTTATTCTCCAGCAGTATTTTCTGACCTGTTATCTCATTATTAAGTACCTCAGCGCTGCTAGTCGCTTGATCAACGTCACTATTTAACTTTATTTTTAGCTCAGGGCAATTTTTACCGTTTGTAGAAAGGCATTTTTTGTATTGTGACCGTTCAATAACTATAGAATTGGCTGTATTTAAAAGGGTATTTTGGTCGCTGTCAATTAACGCGGATTCACTTGCTATGTCTGTAGTTATTTTGGCAACTTCCTGGTCAATTTTTTTTTGCTTGTCGGCAGCGTCGTCTTTGCGAAATTTAGAATATTCTAGAGCATCCATAATTGCGATTTTAGGGTATGATTTTATTGTTCTTGTTGCGAAATACTCCTTTACAAACAAATAGGCAAGAACAGGGCTTATTTGCTCAAAATTGGCCTTTTGTGGATCGGTTATTATTAGTGTGTTATCTATCAACACAATTCCTGTTTGTGGTTTACTAACAGGAATTATCAAAAAAGGTGGAACTGAATGAAGTATGGATGTTGCATATGAGCTTGTCGTGCCAGCCGACTCTGCTGCTACTTCGGTTATGTAGTTTTCAGAATCATCCGTGATGATCCTTAATTTGGGCGCAAAGTTATTGTTTTTCAAAGTACTTATTATAGATTTACTGTTTGATAAAACACCATTTGCAGAAGCATTATTGTTAATAAGTATTGCTAAAAAATTTAGTTGTATAAAAGCAAAAATGAGTAGGAATACATAAGATATTAGGCTTGATAACAAAAGTATCTGTATTGTTTTTGTTGTTGAACCAAAAAAACTACCCAAAAAGTCATTAAGTCGTCGAGGACTGGTACTTACGGCAAAGTAAAAATTTAAACACAATAAAATTGTTATCAAAATTACAGGATTTTCAACAAAAAACCCAAGAAGTGTTAGAAAATAAGAGAAGATAGGGTTGGTTATCTTGTCAGAAAAGTTTGAAGTAAGTTCAATAATTAGAAATCCTGTTGTTGTCAGCAAGATGACAATAGGCATTTTAGATTAGCCAAGGTATATTACTTGGCTGGTGCAGCCGTAGGTTTAATTTGAGGCAGATTAGCTTTCGGATTTTGTTTCACTGCCGAGGGTGTAGCTGATGACGGAGGGTTGTTAAGCCCGTTTACATCTACACCTGGAAGGTTAGGATTCGCAAGTGCACTGTTAGGTTGCGTTGATGCAGTAGCTTCATTTGAGGAATTCGCATTTGCTATTTTATCAGCCAATTCTTTATCCAGTGCCGTAGCCACTTTGTAATCCGGGCCGTTTGGAACTTTCGAGAGTAGAGAAACGGCTTGATCTGCGACTACCTTTGCGTTCTGCAGATCACCTTTATCTCTCAATGCGATTGCGAGATTGTAATACGCATTTGCATTGTCAGGCTTTAGATTTGCAGCATCAGTAAAGAATCTAATAGCGAGATCATAATTCTTAACAGAATAGTATATGCCTCCAACGCTAAGTCTGAGAGAAGGGTTTAATGGGTCCATTTGAATAGCTCGACCATAAGCATCGAGTGAGAAAGCGAGAGCATTTTGCGCAACGCCTGTTATATTTCTATATATTGACGCCAATACTTCCCAGTTTCTCGATGATCTTGGACTCAGTGCCACACTTACTCGACCTTCATTTATTGCCTGAGAAAGAAGAGTTTGGACTGTTCTCTTGTCCTGGTCAGTTAGTGAGCCATTAGGATTGTCCTTACTCGGACCTTTTCTTATAGCTATTGCGTTAGCAAGGGCAAAGTTTGTCTGTGCCATATCCACCCTGTATAGGTCAATATACGGATTCAGTGCCTCAGCTTTTTGGAGATTTGAATAAGTCAAATTTCCACTTTTATTTGCCTGCAAGAGAGCCTGTCTGTGGTAATAGTCTGCAGCAACAGTTTTGTAAGTCTGAATAAGTCCCGGAACAGCAAGTATAAGGAATATTACAAACACAATAATAGGCAACAAGTCAAACTGCTTATCAGCTGCAGTTGATGCTTTAATACCCATAGATAGCTGTGTAACGTGTTCTCTTATTGATCTCTGTGAGACCATAAGGCAAGCAAAAACAAACAAAGTGGCAACAATAGACACAAGCGTAGTTCCATGGACAAACAGCAGAACAACAGCAACAATCGCACTTATTGACATAGATGAAAGAATTATGTGTGAGGGATCTTGATCATCTCTTGTGTGGGCTAGTAAATTATTTCTCCCAAAGTTTACAGCCACCAAACAAAGCGCAATTAAAGATACAAGACCTAAGACACCCAATGTGCCCAAGAATTGAAGGAATTCATCATATGCAGTATCAAATGTGAAATTCCAATAAGTTAACTGATTAAACTCAAGTGGCTTGTAAGACGTGAAGTTGAAGAGATATGAGGCTGGACCCGTTCCGAGCATTGGTGCATCACGAAATGCCGATGCCGACACTTTCCAAGAAACTTCAAGTGGAAGCTGAATTTCTTTCGGAAAGTTTGATTCAAGCTGTTGAAATGCACCCAATCCTGGAATCGGTACATAAGCGAGAACGAGCGCCAAAACTATCAATGCAACTGGAATTGTGATTACACCAGCAGCTTTTTTAAGTTGGCTCGGCTTAGTAGCAAAGAATGCAACAATAAACATTATTGCAAGCACTATATATATAGTAAGTGACCCGATAAGAGCAATGGTCACACCAAAAAGCGACGCCAAAACAATTGCAGCTGGAAGAGGCATATATTTGTTTTGGTTAACTATAGATAAAAGAGGTAGAGGCATGAGCATCATCAAAAATGCAATCGTAGAGAAAGATGAACCTGTTGGCGTAAAGTTAACAGCTTGCGCGAAGTCGATTGGAAGAAATATGTGAAAAAATGACAGTATTGACAAGAATGCTACTATCGCACCGCTTCCATACATAACATACAGAAAGTTTTTAATTGCAGTAACCGATTTAAGGTTAGAAACAGTAACAAAGTACAGTAATATGTAAGTCACCCACGAAATAGCTGATCCGTGTACTCTTGGGAAGTTACCATATATAGCCGAATTTCTAGTAGCGCTGAAGTATGCTGAAGCAATAACCACAACTAATAGAGCAAGAAGTGGCACATCAAGAGGAGTCCTTGTAATAACTATCTTTCCCTTGAGTATCCATGAAAAAATCCAAAGACCAAGTAGCAGAATTGTCGCAACAACCAAAAGAATAAGCTTTGGCATTTCATAAAACTCTGTTGTCTGATTGAAGAAAAGAAGCGGGGTTATTCCAGCGACAAAAAGAAGTATTATTCCAATTAACCCGTCTACGTAAGTTGATAATTTCTCTCTCATTTAAAACACAAAATATCTAATTGGTTTAGATAATGTAATAGTATAAACATAAAACAAAATTTACGTCAAGAGGTCAAAGTTGGACAAAAGGATCCTGAAATCAAGCTGAAGTTGATGTAATAAAAAAAATTATGATATTCTTAAATTGTGAATAAAGTTCGCTTCTTTCACGAATTTATTAAAAAGAAAGTTGCCATATATGATACCTGGCTTATTGCGGCAGGATTTGTGCTCTTTGTTTTGCTAGTTGCAGCCTCTTACTACTATTTATATATTAACCATGAATTAGTTAAGCAAACCTCGTCCTCTCTCAGTCTTTCACAACAGCTTGCGAAGACGAGAAAAGATTATGAAGATCTCAAAAACCAGGATCAATACAAAATAAATCAATCCCAAAAAACGGAGATTGAAAATATTAATAAAACTTTCAAAAAAGCAGAATCAGAATATCAAGATATTGTCGACCTTGATACACAAAAGGGTAAAACAGATCCGTTTAAAAAAAGTTTTGCCAAAATTTTGGACTATTTGTCAGACCGCAATTACTCATCTGCCTCAGCAGACCTGACTACTTTGGCGGGTGATATACAGAAAGAAAAAGATAGGTTAGCTGCACTTTTACAGAATTCCTCAGGTGGGGATGTTTCCGTTGCAAGCCTTGCACAAAACAACACCCCACCCGGTGCAGGTTTTAGTAGACAAGCTGTTTCAGCAAATGGGGAAACGTTTGCTGTTGATATAATTGCTGCCGATATGGGATCAACAAGAATTGTTGTAGACACCGCGTCAGATTCTGATTGTCATGATAATTGTCCTGTGCTTTCGCTTGGCGATTATGTTGCAAGAAGCGGTGCATTTGCTGGGGTAAATGGATCCTACTTTTGTCCGGCAGATTATCCCTCATGCGCTGGAAAGTCAAACTCATTCGATACGCTTGCTATGAATAAAAACAAACACTACATTAACTCTGATAATAATGTTTATAGTACTGTCCCAGCGGTGATTTTTTTAAGCGGCTCCATGAGATTCGTGGGCCAGTCGCTTGAATGGGGGCGAGATACTGGTGTTGATGGTGTTCTTGCAAACCAGCCACTTCTTGTGTCAGGTGGGAACGTGGCTTTTGGCGGCGGTAGTGATCCAAAGCAAGGATCAAAAGGCTCACGAAGCTTTGTCGCAAACAAAGGTAACACAGCTTATATCGGAGTTGCTCACAATGTAACAGTTGCCGAAATGGCACTCGTCCTAAAAGCCATGGGGATGGACAACGCTTTAAATCTCGATAGCGGTGGTTCAACTGCGCTTTGGTCTGGAGGTTATAAGGACGGTCCAGGACGAAACATACCTAACGCAATTCTCTTTATTAGGAAATAGTTCCCTCTGAAAGTTCGAATATATATAAAAAAGTTCTCAGGATCATTTTAAATCTAGACCCAAACGAGTAAGCCCACTTTGACTTTCCATGGAGTCGTTTCAAGAATTCTACTTTAAAAGAAATTGTTTTATACCCGAGTTTTTTTGCAATCCACAAAAGATACAAATCAAGTAGGAAATCGTCGGGTGAATCACCAAGTTTTTTAACTAGTTCTTTTGAGAACAATTTTGGTTGAGCGTTTATTTCGTAATAAACTCCACCAAGCGCAACACTCGCAACAATTCCCATTACAAAACTTACAAACGAGTCAAGAAATAGTCTATTTACGCGAATGCCCTTAATCAAAACCTTTCGCTCATTACTTTTAAGATATAAATCGTAAGCTTTGAAAACGTCTTTTGGATGCGTTTGCATATCGGCATGCGTCCAGGAGATCAAATCACCGTTTGCCTTTTTAACTCCACTCATGATCCCATGCCCGTAGCCAACGTTTTTAACTACTTTAACAACTTTTACAAACCTATATTGCCTGTTTGATGAAATTTTTTTGAGTATTGATGCAGAGTTATCAGTCGAGCCATTATCAACACATATTAGTTCGAACTTATATTTTTTAGCAAAGTCTTTGTATTGGGCTAGTATTTTTTCAACGCTTTTCTCTTCGTTATATATAGGAATAACTATAGAAAGACTTGGGAGAGTTGTCGGCATAACTATTTTGCCAATTTGAAGTAGGAACTCCAATATTCATATGTGCGAAGGTCATCTGGGGTACCCCACCCAAGATAAGTATCTATTTCCATAGGTTTTACCTTTAATTTGTTCTCTACCAAAACATTCATACACTCATCATTATAAAACTCACCATTTATTCGTCGGTCAGCAGATATCATTTTTTCTACATTTTCAAAAAAGTACTTAGCTTTCTTAAAACTAAAACATCCTACAACTGCGTGGTCATTCATTGGAGTTTTACTAATTGGGATCTTTACTGAAACTTTTTTAACAAAACCATCTTTTCCGACTTTTACCCAACCCCAATGCTCTGGATGTCGTTTAACGTTCGGGTTATTTCTAAAAGTCCAAATAAGCGCATCCGTTGTTTTGTTTTTTATTAATTTGTCATACGAAGCTCTCTTATAGTCCATACCATTATCACAAGCCCCAATAGTTAATTCATCATCTGGGTCCACATGTGGTTCAGCAAGAAGAGACGTGCTTGCCTGTCCCCCTGTTACACCTTTAATCGGAACAATAATTGCTTTTGGGTAATATTTTTTTATTGTCTTATCGATTTTATATTTGGTGATGTGATCCGAAAGACAAATAAAAATGTATTTATCGGCAACAGGAAGTGATTTTGCCGCAGCAATCACCATTGGGACGCCATCAACGGGGATTACAGGCTTTGGAAGCTTGTATCCTTCGTCCTTAAATCTTTTTCCCCGACCAGCCATCGGAATTAAATTAACTCTCATTTTTTTATCACAATTTAGGGGCAGATATTAGGCAGCAAGTTCGCGTTCCCAGTCTGGTATTCTTGCGACAGAAGTCATAACAACATCCGGTACAAATCCCAACTCCCTCATTTTCTTAGCATAAACAGGAATGTCCTGGGGCCTACCCCAACGGTCCGGGCATACGAGCGCAGTTTTAATACCTTTTAATTTCTCAACAACACCTGGCGTTAAAGGCAATTCTGTTTGAGTATCAATCCACACCCAGTCGAGCTTGTCCTTATAATACATCGTTGCCTCGATTGGCTCTGATTCACTATATCGGACAGCGATATCTCGAATCCCTTTTCCTGTCGCACTATACATGTATGGATTCTCAACATCTAGCAAGAAGAAGCGGTTTACAGCATATTTTTTAGCCATCTCCATGACTCTGCCTTCTATTCCTGCTTCTTTAATGTTGAATATTGCAAGACCCTTATGACCACCGTCATGATACTCTTTCAAATAGTCCTCAAGCGTGTCATAGTTATTTGGCTTATCACCCGCTTCAAGGGGGTTATGATTAAGAATAAGAATACTGCCTGACTCTCGAATATCGAGTTCAACGCCGTATTTTGGGTCAAGTTTTTTTAACCCTTCAACTGTATTAATTCTGTGTGCGACTATTTCTGTCATTGCTTAAAGTTATTGTATAACGCTTAGGTTAATTTACAATACTCATTTCACTATTTCTTCTGTCCATAATACGCATTAGTTCCGTGTTTCCTCGTGTAGTGCTTATTAAGAAGATGTGTTGAGATATCCTTTTGCGTTGGGTTTATATGTAAGGTATTAAGTGACATATGAGCGATTTCTTCTAATATCACAGCATTTTCCAAAGCCTCTTCACTATTCTTCCCCCAAATGAAGGGACCATGACTTACAACAAGACAAGCGGGCATTTCACTTGGATCAAGTTTTTTAAAGGTTTCAGCTATTGCTATTCCCGTATTTAACTCATAATTATCGATCTCTTTTTTGCTCAGCTTTCTCGTGACAGGAATTGTTCCATTGAAGTGATCTGCATGCGTAGTACCAAAGGATCTTATGGGAACACCTGCTTGAGCAAAACTAGTAGCATATTTCGAGTGAGTATGAATGATCGACTGCACTTGAGGAAACGATTCATACAGCACAACGTGAGTCGGTGCATCTGTGCTGGGATTCTTTTTCCCATCAATAACATTTCCCTTGAGATCGAGAATTACTATGTCTGCAGGAGTAAGTTTGTCAAAAGATATGCCACTTGGCTTAATTGCAATAACTTTTTTCTTTCTATCAATAACGCTAGCGTTGCCCCACGTAAGTAATACCAGACCATTTTTAGCGAGTGCTTTATTAACTCGGCATACTTCTTTCTTGAGTCTTAAATACATATTTATATCAATGGAAAAACTTTTACCTCCTCTATCTTCTCTTGTTTTAGCTCATATATTACTATCTTTTGCAAAATGTATTCACCTGTCAATTTCTTACTTTTTAGAAATTCCCAAACATCATCAAATGCATTATTTGTAAACGAGGCAACATTTAAGTGAGGGATCCAAATGCTTCCTACAAATGGAAAACCAAACTTATCTATATTTTTTTTAAAAATTGGTTTCAAATTAGTGTAAACTTTTTTATATCTTTGAGGAATATTATTTTTTCGATAAGAAGAAAGAAGTTTTATAATTTTTTTTTGAATCTCAGATAGTTTTTTATCTTTGATAATTTCGACACATATAGTTTTCTTACCCGTTATGGGATCTTTATCAAAAATATACCAACCAGCTAGCTCACTCTTAATTACTTTTAATTCTTTCACAAATTCCGTAAATTCATTATCCCATTTTCTAAAATTTGTAAACTCTCCTATATATAGAGTTAAGTGTGGATCATCTCTTAAATAATCTTGATCGCCTACAATATTCTTTACTTGTTGTTTTATTTTCTTTATTTTCTTGAAAAGCTTATCTTCAGGCTGTATAGCTACTACATACGTTGGCATCTTAATTACTATTTGACGTAACATTTCCTAGTGTTTTCTCAATTTGCTCAGTTGTCAAATTAGGATAAAGCCCACGTCCTTTTACGTTTATAAATTCTAGAGGGTCACCATAAGGAATGTTAATTTTGTACCAATCGACACGTGGAATGTTATAGTGCATTCCTAATAAGCAACGTAAAATTACATTATGCGTAAATATTAAAGTATTCTGAGTTTCTTTTTTTAAGATTTCTAAAAATGATACTAGTCGAACTTCAACATCAGCCAAATTTTCTCCTTTCGGAAACCTTGGATCCTTTTTTGCATCCCAAGCGCGGACTACATTGGGAAAGTTATCTTTTAGAAAATCATAAGTTTTTCCATCCACGAGTCCATAATTTATTTCAGACAAGTTACTGTTAATCACTATTTTACTCGAGGGAGCAAGAAGTTCTGCTGATTCTAATGCCCTTCTAGATGGAGAGGAAAAGGTTTTCATAATTTTTAGCTGCTTAATCATGGATTCTAAATATGACTTTTGTTTTGAGTCCAATCTTACAATACCTGGATTAGATATACTACCTACAAACCTACTCGCTTCATTCATTTCGGATTTAAAATGTCGCATAAAATAGTACCTTGTTGCGTGACTCCCAAACTGTTTTTGGAACTGGAATTGAAAATCTTCCAAAAATTCAAATAAATCTTTCTTATGACTATTGCTCCATTTTCGATAGTGAACTTCTTCCTTCATTTTTCGAAGAGTAGTAAAAATCTTTTGATATTTTCTTTTTTTGCTTGGATAAATTTTGAAATATTCAGTTTCAATATTTTTTGTAAAAAAGTTTTTTCTCGAATACATTTTTACAAAATTTGTCATGATAAATTTCATTACGTGATAACTGAATTCAAAGTAATCCCTATTCTCCATTTTTTTTGTTCGTGTAATTTCGTTCATTCCTTTGTTGTCGAATTTATATTCTCTGTATGAAATACTGTTGCTTTTTAGATCTTTTGTATAGTCAATAAGACCTCGTCTTTTATCAAGAAAGAAATTTGGCTGAAGAGTATGCACCTTATATATATTTTCCATTTTCTCTTTTACATACTTGTCTGACAGTTGCCAATCGTAACACGTAAATGGACTACTTAAACAGTGAGCTTTATGACCCTTTCTGTCATAGATCATAAGATGAAGCACCACATTGTCAGGCGTATTCATTTTCAGGGGTCCAAATGAAGAATTAATAACGAAGTTCTGATTGTAATCGATCATTAATATTTCTCTTAATTTTTCAAATTGTGAAAGTATATCGTTAAATTTTCTTTTTGAAAGTTTATCGACTATTATAATTAGATCAATATCTCCGATTGCTTCATGCAACTTTTCTCTCGATGATGAGCCCACAATAGTTCCTGACAAAATACAATCTGTTGTTTTTATTATTCTTTCTATTTCTCTCAAGAAAAAATTTTGTATATCCGAATACGTTTCCGTATAAAAACGTGAATTAGTTTTTAAGTCATAGATTGCCTTTCTACTGTCATCTGCATCAAGAATAGTAGACGCGGATACCACATATTTAGCATCAATTTTTGCGATATTTGAAAGCTTAACCCCTCCATCAAATCCGATATCAAATTTAAATTGATCCTTAAGGCTGTTGAGAATCATTAAGTTTTCAAGGGCCGCATGATGCAAGTGCTGATTAGATTCCCCTGGCTTAGCTATTCCGAGAATCTGTACCATATCGGTTTGTGGTAAATACTTAATCAACTCTCTAATGTTTGAATCATAAGAAATTGAAACTCCAACTTTCTTGCCATATTGTTTACAAAGACTAATGACTTCCGCTAAATCTTCTTGGATTTCGCTATGAATAATAATCCAGTCTACGAATTTGTATGTCGGATTTATCCACCTCGATGGATATTTTGACATAATATGAATCATCTTTTCTATTCCTGGCCACTCCCTAGAAATTTTCCTACCAATACTTAAGTCAACTTTTTTGGCATTTTTGTTGTATGTTCTATCCACTAAATCCATATGAATAAAGTCCGGATAAAAGTGAATCTTTGCTTTAACCTGAGGAATGTTCTCCGACTTGTTTAAGTAAATAGCTACGCCAACATTTTTAACGTTAACAAAAGTTATTCTGCGATGCAGCGTATAACTGATCATAAAAATGCAACCCGCTGTAAAAAATCGCATAAATTCATAGTTAAAATATCCAAATTTAGCGAAATAACTTAATAAAGCTAAATTAAGTCCAAAACTAAAAATTGAGATTAGTAAAAAGATGTTAAAAGTACGAAGATTATGCTTTTTAGAAACCGAAAAGTTAATTCGGTAATTGAGAATAAAACTAAATACTACACCCACCAAAAACCCAAATAGGATTACATAAACAGAAGGTATAGAAAATATTTTTTTGACAATTTCTATAAATAATACTTCTATAAGTAGCGATCCAAATCCGATAACAATATATCTAATTAGATACCTGTATCTATATAAAATAAAATCCAACTTGCCTCTTTTGTCTGAGTATAAAAATAATTCTTGACCAATTAGGTTTGTGAAAGTTGTCAAAATAATCGAAAAAATGTAAGCAACAGATGGAACAAAACCAAAATTTACTAAGCCAAACAGTAATACAAGCCCAAGCACGAGTGAGGCGCTGTATAAAATAATAAACTTAATGAATCCTAATTCACCTCTCCCCTGTTTAAAAAGATATTTTCTTAACAAATAACCTATCACTACCCCAGATAAATAGCCAATGGATGAAGACAGTATGTACTGAATACCAAAGGCAAAAAAGGAAATAAAAATCAAATAGTTGGCTATAGTTGATATACTTCCAACAATTAAAAAATTTCTAAAACTAGTTAACTTACTTCTTTCTGCCATATAGAATTTGACTCGATAAAAAGACCTCATCAGTATTTTATTTTTTGGAACGTCTTTTCACTTGAAGTTCCTAAAAGCACAACGCTTTGTGGAACATTTATTGCTTTCCCCTTCTCGTTTTTCCAAACAAGAGTTGCCGCAGACTTGACTGGTCTGTCAAACAAGTAGTAAACAAAATCGTAGTCGCTTGGGACAAGTTGCTTTGCGACTCCAAGCGGCATGTTTTTATCATCGTAAGCATATAATTCGAATTTTGCACTGTCTGAGTAACGCAAAGTTTTGGTAATTAAAACTACAGCAGTTATACTCCAATGCACATAAGATTTACTAAATTTTGAAACATCTATTTCACGACCTGGTGGCTCAGATGGTATTAAGTCATCTTGGTTCTTGAAAACAAGAACATCGCAGTTTTTCCCTAACAAATCAGGATAGTTATTTAGCGGAATACAATACTGACGATTTGTAAGCAATTTACTATATGTGCCCCACTGAGAATAAGATAAGCTTTTCGCAGGATATGCCTCCTCAACCTTTATTTGTCCGAATGCTCCAGAGGTATATATAAGAAAAATTAGTAGAAGAAATTGGTCGTTTCTTTTTGGGAATAGATATAAGAGTAGAATAATTCCAGTCATAAAAATAAGTACATTTGAGAAAAAGTTTGACCTGAGATTTGCAAAATGCTTGACTTCAAAAAGCCCCTTATCATTTCTACTCTCTTCAATAACTGTTCCAGTAACGGCTTTTACGGATTGGCTAATTGATTTGGTAGAAGTAGCAGAAGATGTCATTTTTTGAATTTGGACGTTTGTCGAATAGCTTAGAGCGACATTCAGAAAAAGCGAACAAAACGCAATCAAGTTTGCCAAAAGCAGTGGGTAAATCGCTTTATTTTTCCCTCGAATGACAGCGCGCAGAAATGCAAACAAAAACATAAAAAATAAAACCCCAAACACCAAAAGATTCACATTTTCCTTCTCAACATATCCGAAAAATACATGCCTATAAGTAAGGAGTAAATAGTATGCAGTTTTTACAAAATAAAAAGGGAAATAAAAGAAATTATGACCAGTTGATTGAGAGTTAGATATAAGAACTACAAACTGTACTAGACTAGCTACAACAACAGATAAATAATAAATAGTAGAATTCCAATTTTTTTTAAAAATATGGTAAATCAAAAATAAAATATATGCAGGCATGATTGCAATGTATTGTCCCTTGGACAATATAATCAGAGCCGAAATAATTATTAAGCAAATTATTTTTTTCCTACTTTGTTTTTCTAAATTCACAAAAAACAAAAAAAAGAGAACAACTATTCCGTAGTACATGAAATTTATAAACGCATTAAGCTCGTAATCTGATATAAGACCTATTGATATACCAAGAATAAATCTAAATAGTTTTGAGTTAATATGTTGCTTGAAAAAATTTAAGTTTGGAAGTGAAGATACAGCTGCTATAAAAATAACTGCGAAAGCCTGCGTAAAATATGGATAAGCAGATACAGCGCCAAAATACTTAACTACTGTTACCGCAATTATTCTCTGAACTAGCGTTAGATATCCTGCGTCAGTCAAAAAAATATTTTGAAAAAATGATTTGCTGTATGCGTTCGCAAAATAGTTTGTTCCAGATTCAGCAAATACTTCAGCGTGATAAGTTAAAGAGGGAAACTGTACAAATTTGAATGCAATAATTATTAGAATCGAGAGGAAAAAAAAGAATATGTCAGTATGATTTTTAATAACGTCAATAAAACTCTTTTGAAGTTTCATACCAAGGATTATAGCAGAGAAGTTTGGGGTGTAAACTGCGAATTAGCCTATCAATTCAAGGTCTTTTTGGGAAGATATAAAGCCTGAAATATTCATTCGATTAAAATCGCTTTTATCATTCAGTCCATTGAGAAGTATGTAGCATTTTGCACCAGACAGAATCGCAGCTTCCGCCCCAAGACGCGTATCTTCAATAACAATACTGTCTTTTGCTTGAATTCCCAGTTCATCAATTGCTTTTAGATAAACCTCAGGGTCAGGTTTTCTTTTTGCAACATCCTCCTTGCATACTATAGTTCTAAATTTATCCTGTATTCCAAATTTTGTTAGTAATTTATCAATAGGCTCTCGCCCACTCATAGTTGCAAGTGCCAATTTTTTACTTCCCGAGTAGTGTTTTATGAATGAAACGGTAGTATCTATTGGCTCAACGAGATCATCAATTTTATTCCTAAAATTTCGGGTATGTATATTTATTATTTGATCCATTTTTTTCTTTTGCGTTTTGCTTAAAACGATCTCGAGAAACTCAAGCGTTGTCCTTCCTCGCATAATCTGGATTGAATCGTTTGGTAAATCGATTCCAACATCAGCCGCAGCATATTTAAGTGACCTAAATCGCGGAATATCACTTGATCCCAAAACGCCATCAAAATCAAATATGAGAGCTTTAATCATGAATGAAACAACTAGTTCCTTTTGGATTTTTTTGAAGATTTTTCAGAGAGAATTTCGCCCACTTTCTCCGCTGCAGCAGCTATAACTCTACCGCCAACTCCACCCGCGAGAGTACCAGTATACCCTGCTACATTGTTTATGAGATCAATTTTTTCATTAACCTGTTTGTGGAATTGGTTTATTTTAGCTTTTATGTAAAACAAAAATGCGATAATGCCGATTAGTAGAATCAGCATAACAGCCATAAATACTATGCCCAAAATATAAAACGCATTCTGCACATCCATAAATTTATTATATCAAAACTTCATCTGAAACCATTAATAAATTATCAACCTTATGTAAGAAAAAACCTCATACTAACCACTCTGCATTTGGATCATTCGGTGTAAACATTCGGATACATTCGTGATAGCTTACTCCATATCTCTTACCGTCCAAAAGTCCGATGCAAGATTGTCGTCAGAAAGGTAATCATAGGGCATGTAGCAATAACCCCTGTCTCCCCAAGAGCTACCCCAACTATTTCGAATTATAAACCTCTTCTTTTCGTCATCATATCCTATTGCCATTACGGCATGACCGCCCAGAAGTCTTTCCGACTTCCCGGGCATAGGCACTATACCGGTCTTTGCCACATCCTCTGATTCAAAACTTTCATAGACTGAGAATCCAAAGACAAATGGAAAGCCGAGTGCCAAAGTATTCTTCATTTCGTCAAGACTACCCAGGCGATAATAAGACGTTATTTGATAATCGAGAGCATCTTTAAATGCTTTCTCGCTCGGTTTGTCAGTGAATTTATCAATATCATACGGCCATTCATTCTCAAAACACGCGCCAAGATTAACCAGCGTCTTGATTCCGTCGCGAAGCATCGCACCGCTATCTGTTCCAACTGTATGCTCAATAACTCGCTCATTATAATAAATAAAAAGACGACTAAAAGTTTCAGTCTCGTTTATCTTTTGTTTCTTTATGTAATCAAGGTTTCCTGCAAGGGCATTTGCAGTACAACTTCCAAGCTGACCTTGATCTTGGATTGGCGAGTCGTTCTTGCGAAGGTCGATCGTTTTCGGAAGTTTTTCAATGAGCTTCATTACATGAAGATAGAGCTTGTCGCGATGATCGGGAAGATCTGGAAGCCAACCATATCGAGGATTTCTTATTGTAGTGAGAGAATGCGCGTGGTGTGCCATAAATTTATCTAACACCCATTTTTCCTATAACGCAATAGCCGTTTCGACATGCTTCCCGCTCTCGTACTCTAATTGAACTGCCTTAAACTTTGGTCTCCCTCTACCGACGGGAGAGGGTTGGGGTGAGGGGTGTACGCCGAAAGTAAATTGAGAATACTTCTTTTCTTCTATGTCCTCAATAAACAAAACCTTGATTTCCTTCTCTTTTAAGAGGAGAAGGTTAGGACGAAGGTGAGAGTAAAAAATTTCTACTTCTATACTCTTTAAATGTCAATTGTCGGTGGTCAATTGTTTATATCTGAAGCAAGTTATCTGATGGTCGTTTACCATTCCTACAGCTTCCATAAATGCGTAGCAAATGGTGGGACCGACGAATTTAAAACCTCGCGCAAGAAGATCTCGACTCATGTCCTCAGATTCTTTTGTCTTAGGCTTGTAGTCATCGTGATTTCTTATTTTATTATCGATTGTTTTATCACCTACAAATCCCCAAATATATTTGTCAAAACTCCCAAATTCTTCGAGTATTTTTAAGTACGCTTTAGCATTTGCTATAGTAGCGGCAATTTTTAATTTGTTTCTAATGATTCCCTCGTTGGTGAGCAGAGAATCTATTTTCTTCCGGTCGTAAGTGGCAATTTTCTCGGGGTTAAATCCGTCAAATGCAAGCCTATAGCTTTCCCGCTTTTTTAAAATAGTAGTCCAGGATAGTCCGGCTTGTGCACCTTCAAGCACGAGCATTTCAAACAACTTTCGATCGTTATGTACGGGTACACCCCACTCATTATCGTGGTACTTGATATTCAATTCATCTGTCGCCCACTCGCAGCGGACTTTAACTTGCATATTACTTCATATATTATACGTCAACTTTCACATTACTTCCTTACAAATAATCTACTTTAGATTTAACACGTCAATTTAGTATGTTCATGTATGAAAGGGGGTGAAGAGTACATGAACGATATGGCATCGATACGCGAAATGGCGGCGGATGAGGAAGATATAGGAGACGTTGGGAAAAGACCGACGCCACCTGACCCAACACCTCAAGGATCAGGTGAAAAAATGCTTGCAAATGGCAGAAAGAAATCAGACCAAAATAGAAAGAAGAGTGCTTTTGGGGACAGAAACAGAACAGAAATTACACTCGATAAATAGGAAAAGCACCAGTGTATAGTCAGATAGCTATACACGAATTTATCAAAACCAATTACTTCATACATTTATTAAAACCTAATTATTTACTTCAGAAGTTATATGCGTGATAGATTTTCCGAAAGGAGGTGAAAACTATTGATAAAACAAAAGATAACATACGTTCTTGCAACAATTGCATTTTTAGGCTCTGCAATTTTTTTCCAAGCACACGCTAGCGAGATACAAGCAGCTGGAAACGGAGCGTTCTCAAACACAAGTGTAAATACTAACTCGACTAACACCACAAATGCTACACAAAATAGTACCAATAACATTCAAAATAATATAGTAGCAGTCGCTGATACAGGACACAATTCTGCCAGCTTTAATACTGGCAGTACAGTCAACGTAACAAGTGGCGATGCAAATACGAATGTTAGCGTTGCCAACCTTACAAACGGCAACACTGCGACCGTTATGAGTAGCGCTGCAGATAGCAATACTCCATCTGGAGCAATTTCCGCAGGAAATGGTGCTTTCTCTCAGAGTAGTATAAATACAAACACGTCGAACAACACATCTGTCAGCCAAAACAGTAACGCCCACATTTCCAATACTATAAGTGCCCAATCAAACACTGCAAATAATGCAGCTAATTTCAATACTGGTAGTAATGTTTCGGTTCAAACAGGAAATGCAAATAATACCGTAGGTATTTTAAATTCAACCGGAAGCAATACTGCAAACGTGACAGGTAACGATGGAAATAGTGAAAGCTTGCCAATTGTTGCAGGCAATGGTGCGTTTTCAGCAAATAATGTTGATTCATCATCTCGCAATTCGACCAACTTGTCACAGTCAGATATAACACAAATTGCCAATCACGTTGCGATAGATAACAACACAGGCAATAACGGTGCAAGCTTCAATACGGGTGGTAACGTTAACATCCTAACAGGTAATGCAAATTCTCAAGTCGGCATTACTAACCTTACAGGAGGTAATATGGCATCCATCACAGACTTCACGGGAAATGACTGGCTTCCAACCTATTTAAGCGGTAATGGTGCGCTCTCTGATAATAGTGTGTCGACAAGAAATACTATCAGAACAAATCTAACCCAAAATAGTCTGACAAATGTTGCAAACTACATTGAATCAATGAACAACACGGGTGGCAATAACGCAAGTTTTAACACCGGTACAAATGTGTACACCACATCCGGAAGCGCCAACTCGTTTGTTTCTCTATTCAATACGCCAAGCGCAAATTCCGCCTATCTATCGATGATGGGTGGCTTTGGAAACGCTATCAACAGCACGAGTATTTTTGGAAACGGTGCGTTCTCAAATAATAATGTATCAAATTCCCAGAATAATGTAACACAAGTTGATCAGAATGCAGCTGCATCCATTTTGAACAATATTCTGTCCAAGAACAATACAGGAGATAATGGAAGTGCTTTTGGAACAGGCGGGAATGACTTTATGTCATACCTTGATCCTTCCACAAGCTTTTCAGAAAGTGGTAACGCAGGTACAACTTTGTCTATGACAAACCTCGCACCGGCAAATTACCTATCCTACTAAAGGACTTTGTCAAGCAAAAGCCCCGCGTATTTTACGCAGGGCTTTTCTTTTTCTATAAAATATGTCATTCTGAGGGGTGCAAAGGGCACCCGAAGAATCTTATGAAATCTATACTAGATAAACTATATTTCAAAGAAAAGAGTAGTAGCTTACTTCTCCACAAACCCCTAGACGTTACAATAGAAATAAACAACAATCCAAGCGGCAAATACGATTTTGTATTAGCATTTTATGAAAACTTAGAAAACCTTGAGAAAGAGATAAAAGAAGTTAGAAGCTCTTTAAACGATCATGCAATTCTTTGGATAGCCTACCCTAAAGCAAAACAAAAAGATACTAACCTAAACCGTGATATTTTGAGGGAAGGACTCGCAAAATACAGCTTAGAGGCAGTTTCTATTATTTCGATCGATGACACCTGGTCCGCCCTCCGCTTCAAACAAATCTAACCACAATCTCATTATTCGTTATTCATTGTTCATTATTCAAAACCATAGCTTGTGATACTTTCCCGAATAAACCCGTTAACCGCAACATACTTACTACTTTATACTCTATTCTGAATACTCTATACTAATATGCATGTGTGTATCAGCCCTCGGAATGAAAACTTTGATTAATCCCCGTGCGCAAGAGATCGCGATAACAGGTAGCAACGGAGTTAAGAAAAATTTCGACCCAAAAGCGCTACTTAAAATAATAAATGTGGCTTGCGCAGATTTAGATAGTAAAAAAACAGAGCTGCTCTACTCGCGCGTAGAATACTCCATATTCGGAGGTATGAGCGAAGAGGAGTTAAAAGATTTAACAATTAATTCTTCTAAATATCTTGAGCCATTTTACCCAGAGTTTGCCCCAGTTTCCAAAAAACTAATAGCCGAATTCCACTAAAATTCCAAAACATTACTTATCCCTTACAATACGCGCTATAGTTTTTTATTTCGTGCTCATATACTATGCTTGATGCAAAGAAAGGGGGTGAGGAAATGAAAACAATCACAATGGGTATCTTTGCCGCAATAGTATTATCGTTTTTAGTAATAGTTGCAGCAATTGATGTGGCAACAACAGTACACGCACAGACTGTTACATCAAGCCCAACCCTAACTCCAACGGTCACTGGAACTTCAACGAACAATTCGACAACAGTTCCTCAAGGAGCACCAAATACTGGCTTCCAACCGTAATTAGGGAAATTACTAAACGGAAATACAATTCCTGGAAGGGTTTTGTGTTTCCTTATTCTAAATGATCAAAAAAGTATTAATAATCCTTTTTATTTGCCTCGTAGGTGTTGCAGGTGCGCTTATATATAAGAAGCCATACTCTCACCGAATATCCTTGTCTTCTCCTACTCCAAAACTAAATATCGCGACTAACCGACCTGAAATTCTAGATATTCCAAGTATTGATGTTCACGCAAATGTTGAGTCTGTAGGCCTTGATGCGCAAAACCGAATGGATATCCCAAAAAATTGGGATAATGTTGCATGGTACAATCTAGGTCCACATCCTGGTGCTGCCGGCAACTCTGTTATAGACGGCCACGTTGATACGACAACAGGAGCACCTGCGGTATTTGCAAGACTTAGCGAGCTAAAAGAAGGCGACACAATTACCGTTGTCGAAGGAAACATCACTCACATGTTTAGAGTTACATCGCTCGAAGCATTTGATACAAATAATTTTCCACTGCAACGAGTTTTCGGCTCATCAGACAGCTCGTATCTCAACCTCATAACATGCGACGGTATCTGGAACAAAGACGTCAAAAGCTATTCCAAGCGCTTAGTAGTATTTAGCAAGCTTATAAAATAATGAACTATTTTGCTTTGACAATCTGTGTTTTTGCTATATAAATGAAGGAAAGGAATGTGGCAAAAAGTAGCAACCAATCTTTTATAGTATGTTGCTCAAACAAATCATGAAAACTCAAAAAATCCAGGAATAGTAGGATCCCGAACAGAGCAAATAACAATAATTTATTGTTCACAAGTATATTGTACCACCGACAGACAAACACTTTTTGTAAGAATTCCCATTTTGGCAAAGAGAAACAAATCAATAAGGCAGAAGTAAAACCCGCTAAACACCTACACACTACATGCCAAGGCTATACGCCAGAATTTCTTGATCTCCAGACATAAACAGACAGTAGAAATATTACGTATATTGTCATCCAGGTT
>DASZRG010000022.1:0-40903 GCA_035549295.1 Patescibacteria group bacterium | reverse complement strand
TGGAATTCTTATCGGTGCGGCATCTCTCGGACTGTTTGACGTAAGTGGCCTCTCGTTCCTACCAGTTATATTATTTGTTCTTATGTCTGACAAAATCGTCGCTCTTCAACTGACTCGAGGTAACAAACCAGCCATCGTTATAACTTTTTTTACGCTCGTAATTTCAGCTTTGGGTTTTGTCTTACTTGCTTATCAACCAATAAGATCATTCATATTACTCTATCCGGAAACCATACTCATCTTAATACCAATTAATATAGTCATTGGTAGGTATTTTGGTCTGAGACTAACCGAGTACCACAGATTCGCCGCATTTCGTCGTTATGTCAATCAGTAAAGAAGTTCTCGGGATGAACGCCCGAAATTTTTTGTATATTACCCGTTTTAACAAAGGCGCTGCCAAAAGACGCGCTGATGATAAGCTTGAGACAAAAAGACTTCTCATTCAGCACCACATTCCTACCCCAAAAATTCTAAAGGCTTTCTCAACACATAAGTCACTTAATAGTTTTAATTGGGAATTACCTTCAATAGGTTTTGTCATAAAACCTGCTCGCGGCTTCGGCGGCGAAGGAATACTCGTTATAAATAAGTGGGATGGGGAAATCGCAACAACAGTCTCAGGAAAAAAATATACAAAGAAACAATTAAAGTCCCATATATTTGATATCTTCGAAGGTATTTACTCGCTCCAGTCGTTGCCTGATAAAGCGTACTTTGAAGAAAGAATCTCACCAATTCCCTTTTTTCGCAAACTTGCGCCCATTGGTCTACCCGATGTAAGAATAATTGTATTTAACAAGGTTCCTGTTATGGCGATGATGCGACTTCCAACAGATCTATCTGGTGGAAAAGCAAATCTTCACCAAGGCGCAATAGGAGTCGGAATAGGAATGAGAACTGGTATCACAAATTTTGCTGTTATGAAAGACAGACCTCTTGCAACAATCCCCTTTACCAAAATTAAAACTAGTGGAATAAAAATACCTGACTGGGATAATATAGTTCTTCTTGCGGCGCGCGCGCAGGATATAAGTGGGCTTGGGTATGCCGGTGTCGATATAGTCGTCGATAAAAATCTTGGACCGGTTGTCCTTGAGATAAATGCAAGGCCAGGACTATCAATACAAATTGCCAATCAAGCATCTTTGCGCGAGCGACTTGAACGCATCGAGGAGCTACCCGTCACTAGTGTTACTCGCGGAGTTGAAATATCGAAATCAATATACGCAGAACATTTCTCAGAGCGCGTTAAAAGTGAACCCAAAGTCCTATCAATTATTGAAACTATAAAAATAGTTGAAGGCGATAATACAAAAGAATACCAGGCAAAACTTGATACAGGCGCGTATAGAACTTCTCTTGACCATTCTGTCGTTGAAGAACTTTTACTCAAGGCCCATGCCAAAAAATTCTGGGCAATATCAGCAAATGGTAGACAAGAACGACCAGCTGTTAATCTGACCTTTTATATCGGTGGCCGCAAAATCACGACAGTTGCGACTGTAGCCAAAAGAACGCATCTAAGGTTTCCGATAATAATAGGTAGACGCGACCTAAAGGGATTTTATATCAATCCAGTGGTCACCGCGCAAAAAGAAGAAGAAATAATCGAAGACTCACCAGACGACGATGAAGAGGTAATCGAATAATTAATCAATATCAACTTCCAAATCGTCAATATCTACATCCCAATTGCTTTTGTGGATTGCAATAATTGCACTTTCCCTGAGTTTTTTATACAAACCAATTTCGCGAGTTTCACCAGGTGTCTTATCTTGTAAATATTTGACATTTTTACCTGCATAATTTTCCAGATCTCCAAGGTTTAATGTTTGCGCGGCAGCATATATATCATAAGCACCATAACGTTCAGCGAAATCCGTTTTTTCTTTTGTAAACTCTGGAAACTTCTCAAGTAAGACTTCGGGTGTAATCCCAGTAAGAAACTCACGTTTAATATGTATGCTTACGAAAGTCGAAAGTAATGCGCGTTTTATTTCTGAGATTTTGAACGGTTCGCCTTCTTTTCTTTCTTCACCAGCCTCCTCTTGAGTTTTATAGTCCCCTTTTAAATAAGACGCAATATCTTCATGCATTTGAGCGTTTGGTTCGCGCACTTGCTGCGCGAAACGAGCGCTCTCATAAACAAGCTTCCAATTGTCATGCTGTTCTTCAAGCTCTGAATGATCATAACTCTCCGTGCTATCACCCTTCTCAAGAAGGTCTCTAAATGTTTTATAAGCACGCTCAGAACGCACAGCAACATGGTCTAGCGATAAATCATTTATTGTTGCAAAATCTATCTCGGGAAAAGGCTCGGTGTCCTCACGGTACATATAGTCCTTCATTCCGGATTTCCAAACATCAAAACGATCAAGAATTATTTCTCCGCCTTGTTCAGGCGTTAGTATATCGTTTTGCGAAAATACGTCAACAATAAATCGGTCTACTAACCTACATCTACTAGCCCAAATTACCTCTGTTCCTTTCTCGTAATCCCGACCTATATTAGGCCCGGAACTAGGCTTAACCCAAACTCTTTGAGCGTATTCTTGTGGGATCTTACCAGATGCAAAATCCAACATTCTTTCTTCGTTTGCCATAATTTTTGAATTATACTATAAGTTCTCAACAAAAACAAAGAATTGTGCTAAACTTTATACTCTTCATGAGTGAAGTTATTTCAAAGAAAGACGGCAGATATCCAGCGCTGAAATCTCTTGATTTTAGGTATTTTTGGTTTGGGCAATTTGTCTCAAACATAGGTACTCAGATGCAGATCGTAGCACTCAACTGGCATATTTATGTCATGACAGGATCAGCGATAGCACTTGGAATTATAGGTCTATCGCGATTTATACCCGTTGCCATCTTTGCCACAATTGGCGGTAGCTTTGCCGACGTACATAACCGCAAACACCTTCAGCTTGTAACCCAAACCCTCATGGCGCTACTCTCCTTTGTGCTTGCAGCAACAACCTTCATGCATACTGTCTCGCCTTTCATTATTTATACAGTCACAGTTCTTATGGCCGTCATAACTTCATTTGATCTTCCTGCTCGACAAGCACTCATCCCAAATCTGGTTGATAAACAACATCTACCAAGCGCCATGAGCCTCAATTTTATAATGTTTCAGACCTCTATCATACTGGGGCCTGCTCTTGCAGGATTTCTGATCGGTGGATCTGGGGTCGGCTTGATCTATCTTCTCAATGCTATCTCATTTATTTCAGTTATTATTTCGATTCTTCTTTTGAAAAACGATGGAGAGCCAGAAGGCGAGAAATCAACTGTCTCCTGGGCGGCGATTGTAGAAGGTCTTAAGTTTGTACGATCAAAAACTCTTATTTGGTCGACAATGCTGCTCGACTTTTTCGCTGGAGTTTTTGCGGCAGCAACAGTCATCATGCCTATTTTTGCAAAAGAGGTGTTAAAAGTCGGACCGCAAGGACTAGGATTTCTTTATGCTGCGCCATCTGTTGGAGCGGTTCTTGCAGGAATGTATATGGCTCACACTGGAACTATCAAAAAGCAAGGAGTTGTTCTGCTTACATCTGTTGCCATATTTGGTCTTGCCACTATAGCGTTTGGTCTTTCTAAGAATTTCATGCTTTCGCTTTTATTCTTGTCTTTTGTGGGCGCTGGTGACTCTGTCTCAACGGTTATCAGAAATGTCATAAGAAATATTGAGACACCTGACTATATACGGGGACGCATGACGTCAATCAATATGATATTTTTTATGGGTGGACCGCAACTTGGAGAATTTGAAGCAGGGCTTGTCGCAGCAGCTGTCGGTGGACCGCTTTCAGTTGTACTTGGTGGAGTCGGAACACTTGTTGTTGTAGGTGCGACGACGGTATTAGTACCAACTCTGAGGAATTATACGAATCATGAAGACCACCGGACTTCATAGCGGAAGGTATCAAGGGTATCATGAGTACCACGGGTATCACGAGCTGATGCAAACTTACCAAATGCTACAAGCCACGAGCCAAATGCTCTTATAAGTTACCTGGTTACAAAGGTTTCGCAGAAGCGTTGGGGGGTCAAATTTTCAACTGAAAAGTCTGAGATTTTGATTCCCTTCGGAAAACCTTTCAGATTGTAATCGGCACAAGTATGATCGTTGTAAATTCTGTAAATTGGTCCTCCGTCTGTTAGAATTGCAATTTTCGTATATAGAATAGGATTTTCATACGTCGCACATTCCCCGGTTTGATAAATAGCGGTGGTTGAACCAAGCTTTTTGGGCATCTTCCCACACTCATCAAATGTGACATTGCCCAACTTATATTTATGCGTCGCAAATGCAGTATTTATCTCATTAAAATTACTGCTGTTTAACTCATTCTCATAATAGATGTATCTCTTGAAACTATCCTCAGGAAGCATGACATAGTCAGTGATCGGACCATTTGCAGAGGCAAGGCGTGTGTAGTTGGCAAGCTCTCGAGCTGCAAAATCAAAATGACCAAGAAGTGGATACTGGAAGAAATATATATTGAAGAAATTGAGAAAGGACAGAACATAAACCCCAACAACAGCAATCGGAACCACTTTGTGTCGAATATCAAACATTTTTGAAACACCATAGGCAATTGGAATTAGAAGAAAAGTCAGAAACAAAGCAAGATGCGGCGTAAAAAGTTCAAGCGCTGCAAGGTGCAAGATATGCGGGAAAATAGAAATAACTATCAAAGCCATTACAAGAAGAAATACCTTTTTCTTTTCGGCAAACATATATAGACACCCAAGAAATAAAAAGATGAGATCCACATAATAGAAGAGCCCATGATTGTAGAGCGCAACAAATGGATCTGTTGAGATAAAAAGATAATTAAATGAAAACACATTTATCGCTTTTGCAATAAGGATTCTTATGTAAACAGTGAATTTGTTATCTAGAAGAGAACTCACTGCACCATCCGATATAGAATTTTGACGTATATTATTCACTTGCTTGATGACTTCGGGATTGGCCGGCGTGAATATCTCGCCTACTCGGTTGCCGCCAGAGTGAGATACTATGAGCGTAAACACCATAATCAATATCAAAGATAAAATATTAAGTATTAAATATTGTTTGCCATACTTTTTTTTGTTATGAAAATAAGCGAAAATCGAAACAGCCAAAATTATAGGAAACAAAATTATTTTTGTGGCGATATAGGAATAAAAGGCAAGAAGAAAAACAGGAAATACCCATAGTATTTTCCACCCTTTTGCTTGCAAAAGAAGATAAATAGCAAACACATAAAAGAAAGCTGCCGGAATCATCTCGTAGGTTGTGCGTCCATTGAAAATCTGCCAAGGATTTATGGCCGTAAGCGCGGCGGCTGCAAGAGCCGTCCTCTCGTCAAACAGTTTTTTGGACAAGAGATACATAGGAATAACTGTCAAAGCTGAAAGGATTACATACGTTATTTTTGATGCAAAAATAGAAAGCGGCAGAAGGCTAACAACAGGATACAAAAATAAAAAAGATAATTCGGCCTGAGGGAATCCATGTGGATACTGAAACAAAAGAGACGACAAGATATTCCAGTTACCTGCCAAATCGTGCCCTGAAATAGCAGCTGATTTTATGGCCAAAATATAATACAACTCGTCCCCCGCAAGAGCTGTTGGAACACTATCAAGCCAGATGACGCGAAGCGCAAGCGCCACAAGAAATACTGCGATAAGAGGAATAAATTCTTTAATTTTCATTAGAATAAAATTCAAATTCCAAATGCCAAGATCCAAATAATCTTATAATTTTCAAACTTTAAACTAATACTTTGATATTTTGAGATTTATTTGGAACTTGTAATTTGATTTTTGATGCTTCTAATTAGTATTCTCGTCTGCCTTCTAGCGCTCTTTCGATGGTCACATCATCAGCATATTCTAAATCGGCACCAATTGGAAGACCCCGACCGATGCGAGTAATCCTTGGAACATCTTGCCCACTTCCAATTTCTTTGGTCAAATAAAGTGCCGTCGCCTCCCCTTCCATAGTGGGATTGGTCGCAAGTATCAACTCCTTGATACTTGATTCCTGATTCCTGATTCTTTTTAAAAGCTGCGGGATATAAATATCATCAGGCCCAATACTATTGAGTGGATCAATAACTCCATGCAATACATGATAAACGCCTTTGTATTTGCCGGATCGTTCAATAGCGAGAAGATCTAGCGCATCTTCAACTATGCAGACGACACTTGTATCTCGATCTGGATCAGCACAAATCCAGCAAGGATCTGACTCGCCGATGTTAAAGCAAATCGAGCAAAGAGTTGTCTCGCGCTTGAGGTTTGAAAAATTGCGGGCAAATGAATCAAGCTCTGACTGAGGCACGTGAAGAAGATAAAATGCGAGACGCTGCGCTGACTTTGGACCAATACCAGGTAGACTCTCAAAGTTTTCGACAACGCGTTCTATCGCACGAGGTAATTTCATTAAAGTAGTATAGAGTATTCAGTATTGAGTATCCAGTATTGAGTAGAGAGTAGAAAGTATGCTTTGCGAGTTAACGTGTTAACGGGTTGCGAGTTAACGGGTTGGGGGTTGGTGATTTTAACTAAGCTCTAGAAGCTATACGCTAATAGCTCGCTTGCGGGTTAACGACTAGAGGGTGAGGAGTTCTTTTTCTTTCTCGGCGATTATCTCGTCGATCTTTTTTGTCGTGTCGTCGGTTAACTTTTGGATTTCTTTTTCTATTCGCTCAACTTCATCCTCAGATACTCCCTCATCATCAGAGCTCTTCTTAACGTCATTTATCCCTTCGTGTCTAATTTGGCGAACCGACACTTTACCCTGCTCACCTTTTTGTTTAACTAGTTTTATGAGTTCACGGCGACGCTCTTCAGTAAGTGGCGGTAAATTGATTCTCAAAATCTCGCCATCAACTATTGGGTTGAGGCCAACGTTTGAATTTGATATTCCTTTTTCAATTTCAGCAATGATGGACCTATCAAATGGCGCAATGACAAGCGTGTTATTGTCCTGTGCGTGAATTGTCGCAAGCTCAAGCACTTTGAGTGGCTGTGTACCACCATACGCTGAAATAACGATGTTTTCAACGAGCGACGGTGACGCTTTTCCAGTGCGAATAGTAGCAAAGTCTTCGTGCACCGCGGCAATCGCCCGAGTCATCTTAATTCTTACCTCAGAAAGGATTGGCTCCATAGAGATTGAGTATACAGTATTGAGTATTGAGTATAAAGAGGCGGTTGGCGTTTAGGAGTTAGCGTTTGGTTTTCAGCTTTAAAAACTAATTGCCAAGTGCTAACTGCAAAAAGCTATACTACATTTTCGGTATCAGGGATTGACCGGAGAGGAGGTGGAGAACATCAAGGACTGTTATAAATAGCATGAATGAGAGAAGAATTGCAAGGCCGACTGCGTGTGCCATGGTCTCATATTTTGAGCTTATTTTTCGCCCGATTATAAGTTCTATAAGAATGAAAAAGAAACGTCCACCGTCAAGCGCTGGAATCGGTAGAATGTTAACAACCCCAAGATTTAGCGACAAAACAGCTGCAAGCCAAATAAAAGGTATTGCTCCTTGCTTCGCGACCTCACCTGTCAGCTCAGCAACCGCAACAGGTCCTCCGACTCCTGCTGGAGCCTTTCGCTCGATGACGAGTTGACTGACCATGCCCCCGAGACCTGAGAGAATGGTCCATGAAAATTTAACTGCCTCAATAGTCCCATAGAACGGTGCTTGGTACCAAGGATATTTTTTGAATTCTTCATTGGTGATACCAACTCCAATTGGCCCGTCTCCTTTTGGATATGTTTTGCGCGGAGTAACTTTGAGCTCAACATCACCACTATTTCGCCTCACATCAACCGTAATCTGCTTACCAACATTTGCATGCGCGATTCTTATGAAGTCATCAGGAGTTTTAATATTTGTACCATTAACAGATAGCACTTTGTCTCCGATTTTAAATCCTGCAGCGGGGGCTGGTGAAGTCTTCGAAAATTCAGTAATAGTCACGTAGTCTGAGGGGAGCATGATGCCTCGGCTTGAGAAAAGATAGGAAATAATGGTTATAGCAAGAAGAAAATTCATAACGACTCCAGCGACCACAACAATTGCTCGCTGAGCAGCAGATCTTGCAAAAAAAGCTCGTCTTCTGTCTTTTATACCAGCCTGACCAGATTTACCCTTCACGCTTCCGCCGCCGGCATCATCCTCACCGTAAAGCTTTACAAATCCTCCAATTGGAAGCCAGTTGATAGAATAAACAGTCTCGCCATGTTTAAAACCAAAAGCTCGAGGGGGGAATCCAAACCCAAATTCCTCTACTTTTATTCCAAATTTCTTTGCCATTATAAAGTGGCCAAGCTCGTGGACGAGAACTAGAATTGTAAGAAGAACTATGAACGGAAGAATGTAGTTAACAAGCGTATCTATGATAGGCATGGTATTGAGTATACAGTATCCAGTATTGAGTATCCAGTAGTTGGGAATTTCTGGTTAGTTTAATTCCTAATTTCTAATCAATGACCACTTCACTACGTTCAGTGCAAGCAATTAACCAAGCACCAATTGACCCCGATTGAATCGGGGTTGATCAAACCAATTTAAAATTATCATTGTTTAAACAATTTAAACTTGAACATTTGTTAATTGGTTTGAGAATTGGAATTTGAAAATTGGTAAATTAGACAATGAATGCCTGCGGATTACTTACCGAGTTCGAAGCGGGTGATGCGGCCTACGGTGATGTTTTCTCCAACTTTTGCGATTGACTCTTTTACCAGATCTCCTATCGTCTTTTGTGGATCACGGATATATTCTTGCTTGAGAAGTGCAGCTGTATCTTTGGGGTTCATTGACGCAACCTGCATTGCTATTTCGTGGGCGAGAGTTTTGAATTCGTCAGTTCTTGCAACGAAATCTGTCTCACAAAGAACCTCGACCATTGCTCCAACGCGTCCCTGGTGAACATATGACTCAACTAGCCCCTCTCCAGTCTCGCGATCTGCCTTTTTGGCTGCGTTAGCTATTCCCTTTTCCTTAAGTATCTTTTCTGCGGCTTTTATATCTCCATCCGCCTCTTCGAGTGCCGCACGAACGTCACTTACACCTGCTGAGGTTTTGTCCCTGAGTTCTTTGATGATTTTGATGTCGATGGCCATGGTTTTTCTTGCAACCACTGTTTAACACTGAACTAAACAATGATACGCTTTATTTCTAAATTAATGTTTGCGAAATTTATTAAGAGCCCAACTCGTCTACCTGATGATTTTAGATATGATATCATTTGCGCCTGATGAATTTTATTAAGTTCAGTAACTGCTTTTAATTCTATCAAGACTTTATTTTCGATATCGAAATCAACTTTATCAAATCCGATATTGACTCCTTCGTAACGCATGTCTATGCGCTTTTCTCTCTCTGCCACAATTCCCATTTTAGTCAATTCTATCTTTAAGGCCCTCTGATATAGTTTTTCAACAAGTCCAGGACCTAATTCCCGATGTACTTTCGTTGAAGCTCTAATCACCTTTTCTGTTATATCACTGAATAGGTAATTGTTGTTTACGGTCACATGTTTATTTTAATGTGATACGTATAACTTTACCAGTGTCTTCAGTGGTTGCAGGCTTTTGGTTTCAACTCTTACGAGCTGTGGGCACGTGCTATCGCTGCCTTCTCTTCCTTCTTTGCTTCTGCTAGTTTCGCTTCGGCTGCCTTTGCCTCTGCTGCTTCTCGCTCTTTTTTGATTTTTTCGTTTTTGATTCTCTGCTCTTCGTCATTTTTAACCTTGACCTTAGAACCCTCAATCCAAGCATCAACAAGATATGAAGTAATAAGCTTGATAGAGCCAACTGCATCATCATTTGCAGGAATTGGATAGTCAATGATAGTTGGATCCGCATTTGTATCGACGATTCCAACTGTCGCTACCCTATTTGAAATAGCTTCACGAACTGCTGTTGCTTCAAGCTGTGTACCAATTATGACTAATGCATCAGGGATGCGAGCCATATCGACTACCCCCTCATAAAGATCAGTTAGCTTGTCTTTTTGTCTTTCAAACAAAATAACCTCGCGCTTTGTGTAGTCTCCCTTCTTGTCAGATGACAAAAATTCGCGTAGCTCTTTGAGCTTTTTGAAATTCTTAGAGACCTCTGGAAAATTGGTGAGAATTCCACCGATCCAGCGAGATGTAACGTAAAATGCTCCAGGCGCATTCTCTGAGGCTGCTCTTTTAAGCTCGTCCTTTACGATATCTTTTGCTTGTCTCTTTGTTCCAACAAATATGACCTGACCGCCATTTGAGGCGAGTTGCTTAAGATAGTCGCCAGCTGCAATGAGACCATCCCGAGTCTTTTCGAGATCGATGATATGAATATTTGAGCGTGCTTCGTAAATATATTCGTCCGCACGAGGATTGCGGCGATTAACCTGATGACCAAAATGGCATCCTGCGACCAATAATTCTTCTAGAGTAATGTCTCTCATGTTATGTTCTTTTATCCTCCGTCGACTTAGCCTTTTGGGCCAGAACGTTTTGTCTGACGTGTTAAGATCTGTTTATTATAGCACAAAACGAGGCAGAAAGCAAGAATGCTTAGCCTTTAGCTTTAGGGGTTAGCGTTTAGTTTTCAGTTAACGGCTAACTGCCAATTGCTAAGTGCCAACTGCTATACTGATACTATGCCCAGGATAAAACGGCCCTCTCGACTTGGATTTGTCAACATCATGCTCATCACGCTCATCATTCTCATGGCTATTCTTCTGACTGGTGCCTTTAATGACCAGAAATTTGCCAGAAATGGTGTGGTACCTGGAGGTAGCACTGGACTTACATGCTGCGATTCTGGGGACGGAGATGCCTGTAAGCCGATTACGTCTTCTGGACATACATTTACTTACAATGGCGCAGAATATGGACTTCTGAAATCTAGCATAGTATTAAAAGAGCCTATCGTGCATCTTGAAGATACCGGTCAAAAATTCAATGGCGATCCCATCATCATAAACACATCTGATACTTTTAATCCCATCCACCATCCAGATCTCACGCAATGCCAAGGTGAAACAATATATGGAATAGACAATCAGTGCCAAACCATCCCAAATGATGAAATAGTATATGTCTGTCGCGATAAGTGTACAACCAATGTAAATGCAGGTGGAGACTTATTCGCTCAAGCTTGTGCATTACCACAGACTTCGTGCTTTGGAACTCTTGACTCACTATATGACGCATACTTCAGACTTTCTGATGTTGATAGTCCTGGAATACCTGCTGCTGTGAAAAATTGCGTAAAACCAGCAGGAGGCGACAACTCAACAGTTCAACAAACTGGACCACAAATTGTAGTTGATAAATTTACTGGAAAACAAAACCTTCAACTTGAGACATTTGGATTTGCAATTCCGACACCCGCTCAAACTATCATCACATGGCTTTCGCCATGGTGTAAGCCAGCAGTATATCTGTACCCTGAAAAAACTTCGTACGTCTCAGTAAAGGTAAATTCAAAGCAGTCACTCACCTACACTGACCCTGCATATCCTACTGGCGGCTGGAATGTCCTCGCCGCTCCGTCGGGCCAAATAATCTATCAAAACAAAACATTTGACTATCTTTACTATGAAACGAAAGCGGCTGATCGCGATATACAAAAACCAACCTCCGGGTATGTAGTAAAAAAGAGCGAACTTAATTCGCTTTTCTCAAATATACTTCCCAAGCTTGGACTGAACACTACAGAATCTCAACAATTCAGCGAATATTGGCTTAAGGCCCTACCTGACTCACCTTATTATTTTGTTGGAATTGTGCCGCAGTCAAATCTAAATAGTCTTGCTGCGCTTAATATAAATCCAAAGCCAAAGACGGAAATTCGCGTTTCACTCTACTTTGAAACACTTAAGGAAAAGCAGAATGTTGATGTTCCTGAAATAAGTACCCCTACTCGCGCTGGTTTTACAGTCGTCGAATGGGGAGGGATATTTAAGAAGCACCCGGGGGAGAATTTCTCGTGCATTATGTAAGCCGAAGAAAGGCCATCAAAACTAATTTCTAATTGACCTAATTAACCTAATTTCTAATCAATAACCAATTAACCAAGCACCAATTGACCCCGATTGAATCGGGGTTGATCAAACCAATTTTAAACTATCAAAGTTTAATTTTTAAACATTTAAAATTCGTTAATTGGTTTGAAAATTGGAATTTGGATCTTGGTTATTATTTAGATCAATTAAACTAATTAGAATAATTAGAAATTGAAGAATACTGTATAATCTCATACATGGATGGCTCCGGACTACCCAATCACATTGCAATAATTCCTGATGGAAATAGGCGGTGGGCGAAGGAAAATAATTTGCCCAAACTTGAAGGTCACAGACGCGGCGCTGAGACTGCTGTAAGACTTGCAAAGTACCTTCGCAAATTAGGAATTCACACCCTCACTCTATGGGTCTTTTCGACTGAAAATGCATCGCGTGATGCTGCTGAGGTCAAAAATCTCATGAGGCTTTTTGAGCAATATTTTGACAGACTTGTCAAAGATGCACTTGAAGACAATGTCAGACTAGTACATCTTGGCCGTCGCGATAGACTCCCAGAAAGTCTTTTGAAAAAAATTGTTTCACTTGAAGAGAAAACGCGAGAATTCACTGACTACACCCTAAATATCGCATTGGACTACGGGGGGAGAGATGAGATTTTGAGAGCTGTATCTAGAATAATGAATAAAGAAGAGAGAATAATGAATGAAGAGGAGTTTGGCAAGTATTTGGATACGGGGGGGCAGAAATATCCAGATCCTGATCTGATAATTCGAACAAGCGGAGAGATGCGTATGTCAGGACTGTTGCCTTGGCAATCTGTCTATTCAGAATACTATTTTTTTGAAAAATACTTTCCCGACCTCTCAGAGCAAGATATTGACCAGGCGCTTGAAGAATATAAAAATAGAAAACGTAGATTTGGAAAATGATGAATAATTTGTTCGAGGTACTCAAAAAATACCGTCCCATTCTTGAAAATCGGATTATTTCGACTTTGAATGATAAAAGATCCGAAGAGTCATCAATCCCCTTTTTTGAGGACGCCATCAACCGCCTATCAACTTTTGCAACAACTGGCAAATTAATTCGCGGAAGCTTGCTGCTTCTAACTGCTAACTCTTTTGGCATAGAACCCGAAAAAATATCTGACATCGCCGCGGCTGTTGAACTATCACACTCTGGACTACTCATACACGACGACATCATCGACAACGATCGCGTGAGACGAGGCAATAAAACAATATTTGCACAATACGAAACTGAGGCTGAGGCAAAAAAAATAAAGGATCAAACTTTTTATGGTCATTCAATGGCTATTTGCGTTGCGGATATAGCCTACTTTATGTCTTATGAACTGATTGCCACAAATGCGTCAATAGATGATGGTAAAAAGTTAGAAGTTGCAAAGATCTTTACACGAGAAATACAAAAAGTTGGCGCGGCTGAAATGGCTGATACTCATTTTGGCGTCGCCAATGATGAACCAACAATTGATGATGTTTTGACAATCTACAAATATAAAAGCGCCAGATATACTTTTTCGTTGCCGTTTATTCTTGGTGCGACTATTGGCGGCGCATCGGGTGAAACAATATCGAGACTTGACGCATTTGGTGAAAAACTCGGCATAGTCTTTCAAATAAAAGATGATGAGATAGGACTATTTGGAGATGAGGAGAAGATAGGAAAACCGATAGGAGGAGACATAAAGCAGAATAAGAAAACTATTTTTCGTGCACTCCTCTACCAAAAGGTAACACCTGAACAGAAACAAATAGCTGATAATATTTTTGGAAAGACGGAAATATATTTGCCAGAAATTGAAATCGTCAAAGACCTTATAACAAAAATGGGTATAAAAGATGACATTGAGAAAATGGTAGAAGACAATGCTCGTGACGCCCGAAATATACTTGCAACGATTGATATATCTGAAGAATTCAAGACTATCCTCTCAGAACTCGTGGAATATAACCTGCACCGAAGCGTTTAAATTTCTAATTAACCTAATTAACCTAATTTCTAATCAATAACCAATTAACCAAGCACCAATTGACCCCGATTGAATCGGGGTTGATCAAACCAATTTTAAATTATCAAGGTTAAATTTTTAAGCATTTAACATTTGTTAATTGGTTTGAAAATTGGAATTTGGATCTTGGTTATTATTTAGATCAATTAGACCAATTAGAATAATTAGAAATTAAGCCTGTTATGCCTTTGATACTTTTGATACATCTGATACTTATGGTACTCTTATCTATATGTCTCATCAGAATCCTCGTGCGGGACAAATGTTGATCGCTCTAATAATCGCCCTTCTCATAGTTGGATCTTCGTTTATGGTTGGCGGATTTAATAAAGTTCAATTCAAACCAAACGCCAATCCTTCCGCGGGCAATCCCATTACTCCACCGCCAAACGAAGCAAAAAAAGATTTGCAGCTGCATACTTTCGGATTCCAACAGGCGCCTCAGCAAAAATGTGCGCTTGAAAGCGCTATGGCAAATTGCACATGCGACCACATCCCATACAATCCTGATATCGATGAAATTCAGTGCAGCAAAACAAATAATTGCGAGCTCGATCAGATATGTTCCGCTAGCAATTGGGAAGGCGTACATACACTTACAACTCTCTCTGGGAAACAGCTACAGAATACAGTATTTAATTTGGATTGTGGCTGGCTTAAGAATCTATTGGCAGATGGTAGGACTTACTGCGTTGCAAAACCAGTTGTCTATCTCTATCCTGAGGCGCCAACGTCAGTGGACGTTCAAGTCGATACACCAGGAAAAATTGTTGTATCTGACCCACACTACCCTGATGGCGGGTGGAAAAATGTATTGGCAAATCCAGATGGAAGCCTTCTTTACAATAATAAAAGCTATACTGAGCTATTCTATGAATCAGAGGTTAATGACTTCACAAAACCTGACGATGGAATCCTAATCAAGAAATCAGAACTCTCAGACAATCTCGCAAAGTATATTGGCTTAATTGGTCTAAATTCCGCGGAATCGAAAGAGTTTTTGGATTTTTGGATACCTAGACTAGACAGATTAAACTCAAAATATATTTTATTCTCTCAAATTAAACCTACAGCAAAAAATAAAATTGACAAATTAAATATCAACCCAGAACCCAATACAAGAATAGAATTTATTGCTTACTTCAAGCCAGTAAATGAACAGACTGATATCAAACCACTTATCCTTCCTGACTCACCACCGCGCCGCTCAGGCTTCACTATGGTTGAGTGGGGAGGGGTTATTGATAACTAGCGGAAGGTATCAAGGGTATCACGAGTATCACAAGTATCCAGGGGAATTTCTAATTGACCTAATTTCTAATTTCTAAAAAAAGGAAATTGATAATTTGTTAATTATTAAAACTTGATTAGTAATTTGTTATTAATAATTGGGAATTATAAATACTTAACTCGTTAACTCTTTAACTCATTAACTCGCAAAACATACTTACTACTTTCTACTTAATACTTTATACTAGATTCATGCGGATTGACTATGGGCGGCGGGGACAGGCGCTAATAGTACTGCTCTTTGCCGTAATAGTTGCAGGGTCAATACTTATGACGGGCGGAATAGAAAAGCCTACCGTACTTAATAATACAGCAGGTACCCAAGCAGGAATACCAAAGCCTCCATCATCATCCAACAAGACGTACAATCTTCAACTGCAAACTTTTGGGTTTGAATCAGTTGTTACGCCTACCCCGATGGACTCTCCACCGCTTCCAACTGAAGATCCTACATGTAAAAATGAAATCCTTGGCAATATCAAGTCTATTACTGACGTCTCCTGCGGCGACGGAATAAATAACAACATAATACCTGATGCAACTGCCGGTAAATGCTGCATTACAGACGGTGCTGCGGCTGATCCTAGTAATTGTTGTCCAAATTCAGACCGTTTTAGAGAATGCGGCAGAACGTACCCATATTGGTGTGATGCAAAACCCGTTATATATCTCTACCCTCAACAAGAAATGAAGGTATCTGTTAACGTAGTTATCCCGGGTAGAATAAGCGTAAGCATTCCTGAGTATAAAAATGGTTGGAATGTTATCGCCAAACCCGACGGATCAATAATTTCAGATGGGAAAACTTATCACGAACTTTTCTACGAAACCGTACAGAAAAAAGCTCCTACCCCAATAACTGGCGTAGTTGTGCTGAAAAAAGACTTGAGACATCAACTTACGGGCATAACTACACAGCTCGGACTTGACGCAAACGAACAACGGGAATTTTTGGGCTATTGGCTTCCACGGCTCAATTCAATTGAAAAATCATATATTCTTGTCTCGTATTTCACTCCAGAACAAAAACAGCTCATTGATAGAGTGAATATTAGTCCAGCGCCCGACACCCTCATTCAATTTATTATGTATTTTAGAGGAATAGATAAACCGATAGAAATCGAACCGCTGACATTCACCAAAGTTCCCAAACGTTCGGGCTTCACCGCTGTTGAATGGGGAGGCGTGGTAGACCGCTAGAGCTTAGGGGTTAGCATTTAGCTTTTAGCGGTTAGTTAAAAAACCAACAGCCAACCCCCAAGTGCTAACTCCCCTTAATACCCCGCCTGCAACGCTTATGCGTAGCGTTGAGGGCAGGTTTCTACTTTATACTCAATACTCCTTATTAAACTTCTTAGTACTGGGTTATTTTTAGTGCTTATTTAAACTGATAGCTGTCGATGATTTGGTATACGATTTGTTTTGAAATATCTTGATTCTCATCAGCGTAGTATGCATAGTCTATTGTGTAGCGCGTATTGTCTTTATCTAGAAAAAGAAATGCTTTAAAAACTTTTTTGTTTCCTGCCGTTGTTGAAAAATTAAAGGGCATTACTCCACTCAACCTCGTAACCTCTTGACCGTCAAGAACCGTCGTATCGAGCATCAAATTTAGAATCGATAAATCACTAATTGCATCTTGAATTGATTTAGTTGCGGAAGTTATTGGAGTAGCTTTTATGTCAACTCGAGGAAATATCTCGCCTTTTGAGATCTGTCCGCCAATAAAGTGTGAGAATGTACCACCACCCAAGACTTGAGCTGTTTGTGGCTGCCATACCGATGGGTATGAAACAGAATATGTCTGTGATTGATATGTTGCGCGAGCAGGTGGAATAGTCGTTGGTTTTGGATTTGAAATATCAGTACTGCGCGGCACAGAAGTCGGAGATATTGCGTTATTCGAAGTGGTTTTTGGGCTTATCCCACTTCCAAAAAAGATGATCGAAACAAGAATAATAAGAAAGATAATTGAAATTACTGCAATCTTCTTCCACCCGAACGACAAGAATAATTCTTCCACGAATCCAGTATAAAGTATTAAGTAGAAAGTAGTAAGTATGTTTTGCGAGTTAATGAGTTAAAGAGTTAACGAGTTAAGTATTTATAATTCCCAATTATTAATAACAAATTACTAATCAAGTTTTAATAATTAACAAATTATTAATTTCCTTTTTTTAGAAATTAGAAATTAGTAATTAGAAATTTCCCGTGATACTTGTGATACTTGTGATACTCGTGATACCCTTTTACTATGGCGGATTACGGGCGGCGGGGACAGGGACTCATCTTTTTGATAATTGGGATAATAATTGTTGGCTCTATCATGCTCACAGGCGGTGTTAAGAAACCAAAAGAGATAACCGATAATCAAAACCCTGCAGTTGGAATACCTATCACACCAACAAACGATCCTCAAAGAAAAAATTTACAGCTTAAGTCATTTGATTTTAACAAGGAAACACCCACTCCAAGCACAACATATTCAAATGTTTGTGGAATTGACGATGGCTCTTGTCATCCGATGACGCTTGCAGCTTGCTGCACAGACATGAACGTCATGTGTTCTCAAAGAAAATGCTTAAACCCTTCAGTTACACCTGCAAATGGCCAATATTATGGCACAAATCAGTTTGCTCCATGCGATTCGCTTGGAACCCTAGATGGTGTTGGAGGAAATAGATATATTTTAGATTCATTTTGCGAAGGAGCATGTGGCGACCTAGATGGTTACACTTGCGTTGGTAAACCCGTTATCTATCTATATCCCACTAAACCAACTAGCATGAATGTATCAGTTAAAACTAGCGGAAAAATAGTTGTATCTGACCCACAGTATCCTAATGGAGGATGGAAAAACGTATTAGCAAACCCCAATGGAAATCTTGTTTACCAAAATAAAAATTACAAAGAGTTGTTCTATGAATCTAGAGTTAAGTTAGGTTTTAAACCATTGAATGGCATTATAATTTCTACTTCTGATTTAAAAAATCAACTTTCAGAGCTTGTTTACCAATTAGGTTTAACTAATCCGGAAAAGCAAGAATTTCTCGATTGGTGGGTCCCACGCTTAAATGCATTAAATTCTCCTTACATCCTGTTCTCAATACTTGACCATGAATCCAAAGAAGCTTATGACCATGTGGATGCAACACCACAGCCTGATACGAGGATCGAATTCATTGCATACTTCAAGCCTTTAGACCTCCCAATCGCTATTGATCCTTTAGTCTTGCCGGCTCGACCTGAACGCCACGGCTTTACGATGGTTGAATGGGGTGGTGTTATTGACCAAGGTCAATAACATGAATAATGATTAATGATTAACGAATAATGAGAATGCGATAAGTCGTTAACTCTTTAACACGTTAACTCGCAAACCACTCGCCACCTGCCCCCTTAATACCCCGCCTGCAACGCTTATGCGTAGCATTGCGGGCAGGTTTCTACTTTATACTCAATACTGGATACTCTATACTGGATTCGTGGAGGAGTTTATTGCAAAGCTTGACTGGAAAAAACTTGCTGCTGGACTTGTCGTTATCGGCATTATCATTATTCTCTTTATAGTTTTTGCAACGCCGAAACAATCTATCCCCTCACAAGACACCCAAACCCAACAAATTGACTCAAGCTCACAAGACCAAACGAGTACAAACTCAAATACGGGTGGCTCCTCTCTTCCTAAAATTGGATCAAGTCCCGCACCAGCTAGCACATCGGGCTGGAGCAAATTTAGCGGAAAATCTTTCAGTCTCTCCTACCCTCCCAATTATGCGCCTCAGCAAGGGACACTTGACGGAGGATACGAATCTCTAGTACTTTCATCGGGATCAAAAAACACAAAAATTAACATTGCAACATATGACTCGGCATCTGGTGCAAAAGATAGAATGAGCAAACTTTTTTCAGCGATGAGGTATCAAAATTCCCAAACCACCGTTTCCGGCCTCTCAGCTAATGAATTTAAGGGATCTGTGACGGTTTCAAATCAAACGATTCAAGATGATGCAGTTATATTGGAGGTAAACGGGATAGTATATAAAATCCAACTCTCTTATGACTCCCCAGGCGTCGACCAATCAATTGAGAGTGTTTTTGAAGGAGTACTATCCTCATTCGAACTAGCAGGAAAATAGAAAGTAAGATAAAAGACTAAAGATCAATGAGTTAATTTAACTGACCCGTACTGTTAGTTAACCCTGGGTTGCTGATTCAAGTGAGGCTTGACGCATTTGTCGAACATAATCTGATACGTGGTATTCCTCTCCTGGTTGCATATTCAATTCACGGTATAAGGCAAGCGCTGCTTTTTGTTCGGCAATACGAGCTTTTCCTTCCATATACTTTTCGATGATTTGATCTGCAATAGTCTCTTGAGCAACTGCAATGAAGAAGGGAACTGTACCCCCCTCGCTGGCAGGTGCAGCGGTTAATTCTGGATCAAATTTATACAGGTTTTTTTTGCCAGTTTCAGGATCTACCTCATATGCTTTACCTCCTGCCAGAAGAAGCATCGCAAGACCGGGATCTATTTCAGATCTTGGCTCGTCTTTCATAACGTATGCGTCAACCGCACCAGCTGCCATAAGGGCGTAAATAAAAGCTCCTCCCCCAGGATATAGATAGCCTTTATCATGCATCGCTTCAAGCAAAGGCTTAAACTCCTCGAGAAATTGAATTGAATACGCCTTTTCGCTGAGAAAAGAGGCTATTGTGATTTTCGGGTCTGATATATCAGTTCTTGTTGATTTCTTTAATCCATCTTTAACTACTCCAGTATCAACATTTTTAACTGTTATGCCTGTATTTGAGGCGCGATAAATATTTCTATTTGACAGGTCAACAGCAACACCACCTATGGGTGCTTGGGTCTTGTGATTGTATCCACTGGTAACGGACCATGCGGGCGTGTCGAGATCTCTAGAGTAAGGGCTACTGTTATCAAATGGGTCAATAACAAAATCGACTAATATTTGCGAAGAATCAGCTACTGGAATAGGTATATTAGTATCATTTTCACCTGTCACTCGAGATGCTAATCCAACTTTTCTTATCTCTGAAGCAAGGAGAGGTTCCCCGTAAGAATCTATTCCAATCAACTCTTCACCTGGTCGATTACGCACCTCTGCAACGGCACGTTTCCCCTCTCCGTATCTCATGGGTCCGCCGATATTCTGAACTGCTATCTCACCATAATTTGTGAGTATATCCCTCGTTCTACTATATATTTCCCTAGTAGATAATACAGGATCTTGTCTACCGTCTGTTGCCTCTAAACTATTGTTTGCCATATTTTTATACGAAAAAATTCCCTTCATTCAGAGGGTGGATTTACGCTCGCATATTCTATCATGCCTATTGCTATTTGGCAACTTGCATGGTACAGTATGGGCGGTTTTTATAAAAAATACCTAAGAAATATATGAGAGTTCGCGACGTAATGTCCAAGCAAGTAGACTACGTTCGAGCAAGCGATAAAGTTGAAAAAGTCGCTCTCCTTATCTTCGGCCGAAATATCAATGGCATCCCAGTAGTTGAAGGCAAAAAATTGGTTGGCCTTGTTACTGAAAATGATATTCTTTCTCGCTTCTTTCCATCAGTCTCAGAACTCATAGAAGACAATGTTAAATCAACTAATTTCGAGGAGATGGAAGAAAAAGCATCCACAATCATGTCACTTCCAGTCTCAAAAATTATGAAGGCAAACCCGACAACTGTACATGAAGATACACCGCTACTCCGCGCGCAATCTATCATGAATACAAGAGGAATCGGAAGACTACCTGTTGTTGATGAGGACGGAAGGCTGATTGGAATAATTTCAAAAGGTGATGTTTTCAGATCCTTGATAGGCGAGAAAATAACTGCGTCTGAAAATGAAGACTATAACGATTTTCTTTCAAAGACTTATTATTCAACAGTCGACTGGGATAACAGACTCAAATACGAAATGCCTGATCTACTTAAATTATTTACCGAACACAAAGTCAAAACAGTTCTTGATGTTGGATGCGGAACGGGAGAGCATTCGATAGAACTTGCAAAGAAAGGATTTTCGGTTATTGGAAGCGATAGAAGCGGCGCTATGATAAGTCGCGCGAATAGAAATAAAATAGGGCTTACAACAAAACAATATGAAAATGTCCACTTCTGGCACAAAGACACAGAGGATCTGCTTTATGAACTCGATGTAAAATTTGACGCGATCATGATCATGGGAAATACTATCTCTCACAATCATGAAAACTATCGAAAGCTCATAAAGTGCGCAGCGAATTGTTTATCAAAAAATGGCATCCTTATTTTTCAAATCACTAATTTTGAAAAAGTTATAAAGACGAAAAAAAGACTTCTGAATTTTAACTTTGCTACTCCACCTGACCAAGCAGTCAAAGAATATGCTTTTGTAGAATTTTACGACAACCCTATCAAGAATCGCGAAATTCTAAAAACCTTTGCAATTCTCGCATCTGATGGAAAACGCTGGAAGTGGTCTGGAATAAAAAATAGCATGATGGCATATACTGACGAAGCAAGAATCAAATCTATTCTTAAAAATGAAGGGTTTAAAAAAATTACGACTTTCGGAGGATCATTCGACGGAAAGCATTGGGACTATCTATTTAGAAAACCATTTAAACCCCTTGAGAGCGACTGGCTAAACGTCGTGGCAGTGAAACAGATAGAAACTAGTAACTAGATATTAGATATTAGGAATTTCTCTTAGTGATTAGGATTAAAAGAATTAGTGATCAGTCAATATAATAACGATTTTTTGTATTCTCATTATTCATTAAACCTAGTACTTAGTGCTCAGTTAAAATGCAAAAAAAATTAACTATGAACTATGCTCTAATTCCTATGTACTTGAGATTAACCAGTGGTACTCTTGATACCTTAACATATAATTGACATTTATCCCCGCTTCAGTATTAAATAAATTCATGGCAAAGAAAAAAACTAAATCAGTATCTCGCTCAAATCGAAATTTTTCAATTGGTGAAGCCATTTCGTATGGCTTTGGTGAATCAAAAAAACGAATCGGATTTTTTGCAAAAATTATACTGACCATTGCCGCATCAAGCTTCATCCCCTCACTTCTAACCTCAATGATGACCGATAATGGCAATGGAACTCCAACAAGTTTTTTGATTCAACTTGTCGCTTGGGTTATCCAAATGGCTGTTGGACTTGGAGCTATAAATATTACACTAAGACTATATGATAAAAAGAAAACAGAGTACTCACATCTTTGGAAAAACTTTTATCTAATAATTCCCTACTTTTTGGCGACTGTTGTATATACGCTAATTGTAATTGCGGGATTTATCCTAATCATAATTCCTGGAATATATTGGGGAATAAAATACCAGTATTATTCATATTTGATGGTGGACCGCGGCATGGGACCAATTGATGCAATAAAGATGAGTGGGAAAATAACTGAGGGAGTTAAATGGAAGCTATTTTGGTTCAAATTTGTCCTAGCGTTCATAAATATTGCAGGTCTACTCTGCCTTATTGTTGGCCTCTTTGTCACCATTCCGCTCACAATGATGGCGGAAGCATATGTATACCGCAAGCTCAGCGGATCAAGATAATAACCCAATACTACCAATAAACAAATAATCCAATCAATTCAGAAAAAAGAAGCAATAATTACTTCTTGGACTTAACAATAATAGTAGAAACTATCTTTACAATTTCTTTTCCTTCTTGTCTTAGATCATTCATTGAAAATTGTAGATTTTCATTTGTATCGTAAATAATCCTTAACCAATAGTTAGTTTCTTTACCTTCTTTCCTTACTATTGAGTATTTCGCGATAAAATCTTTTACACTGTCGGTTCCATCAGCCTCCTGATCGTTAACACCCATAGAGGTAACTGATTTAGTTATTTGCTGAATGATTATCAAATTTTCTGGTGTTCTAGGAATTTGTTTTAGAAATTTCAATACCTCAATAACAAATTGATAAATTCGCTCGTGAATATCATAGGGTTTATCGCTCGTTTCCTTGATTGTATTTGTTTGATTGGGTTATTGGTAGTATTTGTTTATTGGGTTATTTTTGGGGTTTTGTAAGCTCTACGAATTCGTACTGGAGACTATCGTACTCATGTGGTTCGGACAAAATTACATTCGTAAACTCTGAATAATCAGGAAAGAATGCATCGGCCATTGGCGCCTCAGAATTTATACGAGTTAAATAAAGTTTGTCAGCTAACTTTATTGCTTGAGTATATATTTGTGATCCACCGAAAATAAAAATTTCTTCCGCACCAGGCGAACGTTTTGCAATCTCTATAGCATCTTCAATTGAATTAACTACAATCCCCTTGTCACCCCGGACTAGATCCGGAGTCTCAACATGAGATCCTGAAACAAGTTCAGGATGACTTGAGACATACGAGTTTGCATCACGAGTTACAATAATATTTGTTCTGTTAGGAAGGGGTCTACCGATGCTTTCAAATGTTTTTCTCCCCATAATTATAGAATGACCAGAAGTTAAGCTTTTTAGTCTCTGAAGATCATCGGGTATTTTCCAGATAAGACCATTGCCTTCACCTAGCTCTCTTTTATTTCCGATTGCAGCAATCATTGAAATCATTTTTTTATATTAGCAAAGTATTTCCTGAGTTTTTGCGCATAAGGAAGACGCCTTTCTTTTGAGGGCCATTCTATTTCATGGTCATTTATATACATATTGTCGCCAGCGTATCTTGGCGCAACGTGTAAATGATAATGCCAGACATCTTGATTGCCGGCAGGTTCGTTATGCTGACGAGTTGAAACGCCATCACATTTGTAAACTTCTTTTAAAGCTATTGCAACGTCTTTTGAGAATTCGGCTATTCTGTGAAGATATTTATTTTCCATATCATAAAGGTTTTCGATATGTTTGTTGGGAATAATTATGACATGCCCTGGATTACTTATCCTCCATTTACCAGCAATAAAAACCGTTATCAGGTCGTCATGAAACACGACATCATCCTGATCTGTAATAGGGTTACCTCCGCCCTCAGCAAGCTTGCATAGTGGACAATCGTAGTCGGCTGGTGCGTGGTTGTACATGAAGATATTATATAGTATTTGGTATTGAGTATTCAGTATTGAGTATGCAAGTTATCGAGTTAACGGGTTTGCGTGTTAACGAGTTTTCGCGTTTTCATTATTCATTAATCTTTAATCATTATTCTTATTTCTTAGGGCGGCGTTGATGGCGTTTATTGTATTGGGTAGGAGTTTTCCGGCTTTATCAAACTCTTCAAGTCCTGCGATAGAAACCCACTCTGGTGTCGTATTACCATCACTTCCAAGTTCTCCGCTCCATTTTGAAACCCTAAAGACTCTCCATCCAAAATTCTTTATACTTCCGTCTTTTCTTGGGATTTTTGCCTGATAATAATTACCTTCAAATTCTGATAAATCGGAAAGATCGGCTACTATTCCTGACTCTTCTTCCAGCTCGCGACGGGCAGCTTCTTTTTCTGTCTCCCCTTCATCAACTCTTCCAGATGGTAACCCATACATACCCGTGATATGCTCTGCGCCCTCCTCGGTCCTAACGAGTAAAACCTGGTCTCCATCAATTACTAGAGCCGCAGCGGAAGGTGTTATGTTATCCATATTTGTGTTTGTAAACCCTTTATAGTACTTCGCCCAATACCAACCTCATCCTAGCCTTCTCCTATTAGGAGAAGGAATAATCTCTATTTGGACTTGCGCTTTTTTCCCTCATAAAGGCCGCCGGCGACTGTGAGCTCTGCTTTGATAGGTGGGTATGGGTCATATCCGACGAGTTCAATTTTGTCGGGGGTAAAATCGGAAAGTTTTGACATCTTTCCATTGAATTTTATTTTTGGAAATGGTCTTGGCTTTCTTTTAAGCTGCTCTTTAAATTGTGGAATGTGGTTCTCGTATATATGTACATCTCCGTATGTATGGACAAATTCTCCTGGCTTAAGACCCATAATCTTTGCAAGAACTATTGTGAGCAAAGCATAACTTGCGATGTTAAATGGAACTCCCAAGAAAAGGTCACAGCTTCTTTGATATAGCTGGAGTGACAATTTGTCTCCTCTTCTTGAGACTTGGTACATATTGTGACAAATTGGAAAACGTGATGCGTCTTCTTTCTCTGCCATCGTATACAGATATTCAGGATTCCATGAGGTAACTATTGCATTTTTTGCATCAGGATCTTCCGTCAATTCCTTCACTACCCATGCAAGCTGGTCGATAGTTCTATTTTTCTTTCTTGTCGGCCAGTGCCTCCACATTTCTCCATATATTCTCGGCAATTCACCCCAAGTTTTGGCAAATTTCGCATCCGTCGCAATCTTCTGGATAAACTCCTCCTTGCTTAATTCTTTATTCTTTATTCTTGATTCTTTATTCTGATTTTTCGCAAGAAAAATCTTGTAGGGGTAGTCATCCCATATGTGGACGTTGTGGTCAACTAGATATTTGATATTCGTCTGCCCTGAAAAAAACCAATAAAGCTCTTCTATGACACCCTTCCAGTAGACTTTTTTTGTAGTAAGAAGCGGAATAGTACCATCAGATAAATCGTATCGTGATTGTCGACCGAATAAGCTATACAAAACTACATCAGTTCCGCGATCAACCTTCCGCTCGCCATACTCCAGAATTTCTTTGGCTAAATCTAGATATTGATACTCTTGATGCTTTTGTTTCATTTAAAGTTAACGTGTTAACGAGTTAAAGCGTTAACGTGTTGATTTACTGGTCTAAGTTACAACTATTCCGTGGTGATTTCAATGGGCAAGTGGCATTTGACACGTAGCTCGTGTTAAAGTTTCGTATTGTTACTACATGCTACGAGCTAAAAGTTACAAGCCCGTTGCTAGACTTGTTTCTCTAGTTTCTTGGCGTTGACTCGGCCGCCTTGCCATTGGCCACGATACATATTTCCACCGCCATCGACTTCTTCAAACTGTACGTGAATAATTCTTGCTCCAAGCTCTATCTCAACGGTTATTGGCCCCTCATTTTTGAGTCCAAATGTAAGTCCGCCACAATATCCTGGCGGGATATTTCCGGTCCTTATAAAAATCCCACTTCTGAAAGTTGTTGAGCGAGGCTTCATGTTGGCAGTCAAATTCTGCGGCATATTAACTGACTCAATTGTTTTTACCAAATAAAAGTCTCCGGGTTTTATTTTGAAACTTGTGCTCTTACCCTCTTTATATTCTGCGACTAGCTTCACATCAGCAGTTTTCCTGTGAGTCTCACCTAGAAATGCGTCTCCTGAAATAGAATATATCTCACCTACTCGCAGATCGAAACCGGCCCCTTCTGGATTGGTAAGCTCGCGTTCGGAGAGTCCATCAACGAGTTTTATCTTTTTGACAAGTGCAAGGAGTTTTTTGGGTCCAAGAATCATATTTTGGCTTTTAGCGGTTAGCTCTTAGCTTTTGGTTTTAAACTATTATGCACGCACTAACTTATATTTTCAATATGGTTTTTTTTTGAACTTGTTGGCGTGGCGGACAATATCTACTGTTACCTCATCAATGTGACGTCTACCATCAACGGATATTAAATCCTCACTGAATTTGTTGAGCATCCATTCATAGATACTTTCCACCTCGACAAGCATTTCACGATTCTCGTAAAGTTCTTTTTTTCGCGACATTGCTTGAAGGCGTTCAACAGCTGTATCAACATCAAGCTTGAGAACGACAGATACATCTGGTGTTATAAATTGATGATACAAAGATAATATTGAGTATGCGACAAGCAGTTGATCTCGATTTTCTATTTTTCCATCCACTGACTCCTGATCTAAGATTCCATAAGCAAGCGTAGACCAAAAACTTCTGTCAGAAATCACAACTTTCCCATCTTTAAGTGAAGGGATTATTAATTTCTCCTGATGAATACCGCGATCTGCTGAAAAAATATATTGGTTAAATTTTCTTGGAATTTTGACTTCACCTGTTAATATTCGATGCACAAGTCCTCCTACCTCTCCGTCGCGAGTTGGTTCAGCTGTTACGATAGTTGCATATCCTTTACTTTCGTAATATTTCGCAAGTTCTTGCGCTTGAGTTGTCTTTCCTGACCCATCAATCCCCTCAAGAGCAATATAAAGACCAGGATAAGGATTTTTTCTAAGTTCTAGATCGAATGAGATATGATGTTTCATGCTAATTTATGCGAATTTAAATAGTGCGAATTCATGAGAACGATGAGATACGTCATTTTGAACTTGTTTCAGAATCTCTGTCTCGAGATCCCGGATCAAGTCCGTGATGACAAGCTTTTTCCCCGTGGTACTCGTGGTACGTTTGATACCCGTACCCTTCCTGCGGCTTACTTCTCCTGATCAAACTTCGACTCTTCAGGATCCATTTGACCAACATACTTCGCGCCTTTCTTTTTATAATAAGGCACATCAGCTGGAGACGTCATTTGCATGAATGAAAGTGCACATATTCTCATGCCTGGATACAGTGCAACTGGCATTTTACCCATATTGGCAAGCTCAAGCGTGATTTTACCCTGGAAACCACATTCAATCGATGCTGCTGTTGAGTGAACTATTATACCAAGACGACCTAGACTTGATCGCCCCTCAAGGCTTCCTACCAAATCGTCAGGCAACTCAACGTATTCCACTGTTGTACCAAGAACAAAATCGCCAGGTTGAATGATAAACGATTCTTTTGGACCCTTTTTGACTTCGCGCGTTATCTCTTCTCCAATTTTCTTCTGGAACGGATCTATAAAAGCGTATTTTGAATGATCAAAGATTCTAAAAGTATTTCCAAGTCTTAAGTCAAGTGAATTTGAACCTAGTTGAGTTGTAAAATCAGGAGTAGGCTTAACAACTATTCTTTTTGCCTTTATAGCTGCCCTAATATCACGATCTGAGAGAATCATAGCGTTAGTATAAAGTATTAAGTAGAAAGTATAAAGTATTAAGTATTGAGTAAGTAAGTTAACGAGTTAACGAGTTAAAGAGTTAAAGAGTTAAGTATTTATAATTCCCAATTATTAATAACAAATTACTAATCAAGTTTTAAAAAAAAAGAAATTATTAGTTTCCTTTTTTTAGAAATCAGTAATTAGTAATTAGAAATTAGAAATTTCCCGTGATACTTGTGATACTCTTGATACCCGTGGTACCTCTTTATTTATTGACACCATTTCACAAATTGCCTATTCTATAAGAAGGAGTTTTATGGAGCGTGTTCGCGCTGGATTTGGTTTTATTACTTCGTCATACAAAAGGGTTGCTGCTCTTTTTGTTGTCGTCGCCATACTTCTTATACTGCCTGTAACTCTTGGATTCTTGGGACAACAGCAGGATATAAGACAACGCGCATCTGAAATAGACTCTGGAAATTCTGCGACTACTGGCAAGCTTATCTACAGCCAAAAAGGCGAGCTCATCGGGCATCTTTTCAATCCAGGAGTAACTCCGCCACCAGATCTTGCAACACAACCTAAAATCTCTCTTTTCAACACTCAAGGGACTGCGGAAACAGGATTTGTTGTACTTGACTCCTCATTTCAAACGCTTGAAGAAACGGCTCCCACCCCACCACCCAGTTCTACTCCTGCGATCTATAAATACGATCCTACGGCTCAGAGCTACGTAAGGTTAACAGGAGTAAATGGAACTACTACTAATTTTGATTCAACTACACCACTCTATATTAGGTCGCTCGTAAGTGGCGCTGTAAAACCACCAACAGTTATACCCGACACAAGCCAAGGCAACCAATTCTGGCAACAATTTGCATACGACAGCAGCGGACAACAAATCGGAGAGTTCATGCTCCCCGCGAAAGTAGCAGCTTGGTTGACTGCCTGGAAAACATTGTCAAAATTAACTCCCACACCCACATGCCAACCAAAGCCTTATTATTGTCTAATTCCGGGACTTGGAGGATTTTGCACGGGATCTAACTATTGCACAACTACTCCTACACCGATTCCATCGGCTCCAACTCCCTCACCGACCTTTGCCCCAACGTCAACCCCAATACCAGTACAAACATCCGGCTCAACTTGCGGAGATGGAGTTTGTCAAAATAAGAATGTGTGCATAGGATCAAATTGTACTTCTACAATCGAAAATCAGGTGACTTGCCCCCAAGACTGTTCATCAAGTAGCTCAATTAACATACAACAGACTCGTTGTGTTGATTTTGGTCGACTTTTGTCAACCAGACTTTGTACAGCATCACCCAGCTTTTGTACTCAAATACAAAGCTTCTTGTCAAAATACAGCTGTCCTGTACCGAGCATTTCGCCAGCACCATCTGGAACTCAGATCACATCAGCCCCACCTTCATGTACGCCTTATCCACCGAGCTGTATAGTGAATGGGCAAAACATTTGCCAATTTTTCGTCAACCCTCCCGGTGGGTGGTGTGACATTGGAGCGAGCCCAACCCCAACACCGCCAGGCGGCGGCATAGTATGCGCCGAGGTTATAACATACGGAGAAAATACAACGACGCATGAAATAAAACAGTTCCCCAACTCATGTCTTCCAGCTGGATGGATACCAACAGGCCCCACCCCAACTGCACCACCAATTGCTTGCCCACAACTTGCACAAGTCTGCCCTGATGGATCGACTATCAGTCCGCAAGGATCTAACTGTACAATGCCAGCTTGCCCCGGCACTACTCCTCCACCAACTCCGACCCCAGGGCTTTCAGGACAAGTTTGCAGCTACAAGTGCCCTTTTGGATACTATGTGTCAGGCTCAGTTTGCAAACCCTTCATCGGATCCCACACAATTACACCAACCAGTGTTTGTCAAGGAAGTCCAACACCTACTCCCGGCAACGTTTCAATTACGAACTGTACAGTCGATGATTCAAATATTGGAATGAATAGCGATGAAGTTCAGATGTCGGTACTCATCAACCAATACAGACAACAAAATGGCTTGACGGCGCTTACCCCTTCTCTAAATCTTACTCGCGCTGCCGCCTGGCTAGCCCGCGACATGGGTGACCACAATTACTTTGCCCATACCGATTCTTTAGGAAGAAATTCATCTACTCGCATACCGCAATGTGGCTATGCTGATTTTTCAAGTGAAATTATCGGTTCGGGAAATGCTTCAAGTCCTGACCAAATGTTGGCGAACTGGAAAACTGCCCCGACCCAAAACTCAACACTACTAGACCATGCCTCAGGGAATATTCCGCTTCCTTGGCAATCTGACGGAATTGCACAGTACAAAACAGCTGATGGAACATATTATTGGGTAGTCGTATTTGGAAAAGTAAGTGACGGCGGATTTGTACCAAGTCTAACACCAACTCCGAATATTTCTGCAACACCAATACCGGACTGTCCTCTTCACAACCAGGGCGATGCGAATTGCGACGGAAAAGTGGATACAGACGATTTCAATATCTGGCGCGACCAATTTGTTGCCAACAACAATTCCTCATATCATTTCGTAGAACAAAGCTATGCTCAATCTGCATATTCTGCTGACTTTAACCGCGATAACAAAATCGACACAGATGACTTCAATATCTGGCGCGATGGATATCTGTCACTCAACCCGACAGCGACGCAAACACCACCTACCAATACGCCAACTCCAGCAACGACCATAACTCCGACTCCAGTTGAATCAAGTCATGCCGGAACGATTCTTGCATCCCCCGCAAGTGAAAACGTAACAACTAACACCACATTTACCGTTGATGTAGTTATAAAAGGAAACGGAACAGCATTTAATGCGGCTCAAGCAAATGTAGCAGTTTCGTCCAATCTACAAATTGTTGACCTTCAACCAGCAACAAATAACTCCTGCGGCTTCACATATCTTGCCGGCCAAGCCCCAACAACACAAAATCCTTCCTTTATAGGAGCTATTCTAAACACTTCCGCAACTTCCTGCACAGCATACACCTTGACACTTAAAGCTCTGAGTGCGGGCACTGGAACACTAACTTTTTCAGGCGAATCAATTACTTCGTATTTAGATAGTTCCGAGATATTCAATGCAGGCACAAATGGATCATTCAACATAACAGACGCTTCAGTTACACCGAGCGATACTCCAACGCCGACTATCGAAGTTATTCCAACCGCCAGCCCAACCCCTACACCATGAAAAATATAATAATGTTTATATATAATAGAATTTGATGAAAGAAAAATTAGTAAGATTTAAATTTGTAGCGGGATTTGCTGCGATACTTGTACTAGCTGTTATTATTCCTCTCACCGTATCCCAAATTAACAAGCTTCAAGAGAGTCGCTCTCATGCATCGGGTGAGCCGGTCGCTATAATTCTTACTCCCACAACCAAAACTCTTAATGCAGGCGACGAACTTGACGTCGATGTAAAAATCTCTGGCGGACAAAATAATATGTCAGCTGTAGATATAACTTTTGACTACTCGTCTACTACACTTGCTATACCTTCTAATATACCCAACAGCTTTGTGCCTGCTTCAACCTTTACGACTATCTCAAATAGTATGAGTTCTAGCACTGGGAAAATTCACTATGTCGGAGTGAATGTAGGCACAAACCCAATTACAGGAACGGTAAGCCTTGGAACATTTAAATTTATTGCACAAGGATCTGGCACTGCTACAATAGGGTTTTCTAATATTCATGTGAATGCATCGGGAGTCACAGGTGCTGTACCCGTCGACACAACAAATACAGTAACCGGAAGCTATACCGTTGTTGGTAACGCTGGCGGAACAACTCCAACTACAACACCTACAACTGACATCTCACCAACAGCTATTCCAACTGGAGTTCAGTCATCTGGAGCAACGACCCTTCAACTAACTTTGGCGCTGACTGGAATTGGCGCTGGGTCACCAAACATCCTTAATAACAACCCAGTCAATGCTACGCAAAGCGCAGATGTGAATGTATATGACGCACAAAATAACTTGATACTTTCAACAACTGGAACAGTGAATTATGATCCCATTTCGGGATTCTTCAAGGGAAGTATTCCACTTGGAACACTTGCCGCGGGAAACTATACAGTTAAAACAAGGCTTAAAAATACACTCTGGAAAAGACTCCCTGGTATAATTCCTGTCGTTGTCGATACAAACAATGTCTCTCCTACCACAACTCTCGTATCCGGAGATTTCAATGGCGATAACAGAATAGATCTTCTTGACTACAATCTATTGATTGCTTGCATAAATCATCAGGGCTCATGCGCTGATGTCACTTCAATGGGCAATACAAACAATCTGATCGCAATTATTAAGAATAGTTTTAAAATAGATTAATATGGATTATCCCAGAAACAATACTTTTACATTCCTTTTCTCTACATACAAAAGAACTGCGGGTATCGCCTTCACAGCAATACTACTTCTCGCAATTCCCATAACTGCACTGCTTCTTGGTCAACAGCAAGACATCAGACAACATGCATCCGAAGGAAATAGACCAACAATAGTGTCTATTGCCCCAGTTACCGCTGCAGTTGGAACCCAAGTAACTATAACTGGAACCAATTTTATGCCCACTGGTAACGTTATTAATTTTGATGGCGTCGCAGATACAGATTCAGGCAATGGCGTAACCTCCACCGACGGAACATCGATTAGCTTTACTCTGCCAACAGATCTCGTGGGCGGATGTGTACCACAACCAGACGCTGTCACACCTGCAGTCTCATGTAATGCTGTCACACAAGTACCCCTAACATCTGGCGCCCATACAATAGTTGTAATCAATAGTAATGGTTCAAGTAATTCAATTCAGTTCACGGCTATTGCACCTGTCTCACAGGCTGGCACTACGCCTACGGTCGCGGCGGCGTCAACGACTGCTTCTCCTACCCCAACAGGTACCTTAGCGGCAGTAGACTCAAAGCTTTTTGACCTAAATGAAGATGGACATGTAGATGAGCTGGATCTAAATATCTTGTATTCTTCGTTCGGAGTACGAGACGGAGACTAAAGATAATAAAGTGTATCAAGTGTATCAGGTGTATCAGGTGTATCACGAGCTAAGTGGGGTTGACATAGGAAAATAAACTTGATTACAATGAGGAAGATATAGATTATATATAATATATTGGATATTATAGATAAATAGACATATGCCCAAACAAACTACGATTTTAATAGTAATTCTTGCGGTTGTAACTGGGGTTCTTATTTTTCTTGCGCTTACGAACCAAAACTTGAAGTTTGCAAACAACAATCAAGCAACAACCCCAACGCCTACGCCAGTTAAGAAAACAGCGAAAGTCTACTTTAACCCTACGACTGTTGAAGGCGGCGCAGCGCCAGTTAGCGTCGATATGATGGTTGATACCGGTGGCTCACCGATTGCAGGTGTTCAGGCTGAACTTCAATATGATCCAAATGTACTTTCTGCTGTAAAAGTTGTCCCAGCCGTAGATGCAACTAGCTTTTTTGGGACGAATTCAACTATATTGTTTAACGATGTTAAGGCGACAACAGGACGCGTCTCCTACGTTATAGCAATTCCGGCTGGACAGTCAGGTAAAAGTGGTGTTGGAAAAATCGGATCACTAGTATTCGAGAGGGCGCCGGGTGCAACTGCTCTTTCAACAACAGTAACTTTTCTCGATAAAACACTTGTCACGATGCTTAATGTAAACTCATCAGTTCTTAACACAACAACCCCACTCACGATTACTTTTGGAAAAGGCGCAGCGACAAAAGTAGTTGCCCCCAACAAACCATCCACTCCCGCGCAATCAAGCGGATTGTAGAGTACACCTTTAGACCAATTGTTTTAACTATTAGATAAACTATATAGACAAGCAGTTCGTGATTTCTCTGTGGCGTCCTCCAGAGGTGTGGTCTCTGCAGGACGAGCGCTGAAGTATTTCGCGGTGGGTGCGCATGGAGTCGGACCATGCACCTCTTTCTTATCAGGAAAGCGTTCTACCGCTGAACTACGCACCCGTGAACTATATATTTTACCAATTCGTGCATTTCGAAACAAGAATATGATTATAAATCTCCTTAAGCTCAATAAAAGTCAGTTATTGTAAGAATTGGCCCTTACAAAGCTAAAATCTATTGACACCAAGTAAAGAAGTCCCTTACGCTAGAATGAGTGTAAAAAGCAAAAAATCAGACCCGATACACGAGAGCTTTAACACCTCTGAAGCAAAAAAGTCGCTAGCTTTTAATCGCCGCCTTTTTGCTGGTTTTGCTACCATAATCATACTTTTAACGTCAGTTGTCACGATCAACTTACTTCTTAAAAAACAGCAGAATATAAAACAGGAAGCATCCTCAACAATTTCAAACTCCTGCACATTCCAAACTGCCGACCAGGAAATTTCAACTACTAACGTAAATATAGTTCTCGTCAACGCCCAGACGAGTGTATCTCCCACCCCTGCCACCACTCAAGTTGCAACAGGGACAATTGTAGTAAACCCACAGACAAACAATGTTACGATTGGAAATAATTTTACGGTCAATATTGATGTAAACGGAAATGGCGTCGCATTTAACGCGGTTCAGGCAGACATTTCTGTTTCAAATAATCTCCGTATAGTATCTGTACAGCCTGCCGCAGCAAATTCTTGTAATTTTGCATATTTATCTGGAAAATCACCATCGACTGTCGATCCATCATTTGTCGGTGCCATTCTAAACTCCTCCTCAAATTCATGTACTGCATACACAATGACACTTGCACCCACATCCGCCGGAATCGGAACTATTACAATTTCAAATGGAGGAATGACCTCTTTCTCCAGTAGCTCTCAGATGTTTGCGTCATCTGCTGATGGAACATATGCGATATCAAGTGGTATTACACCTCAGCCGTCTATCACACCGATTCTAACTGACACTGAAGCGCCAATTCCGACATCAATCCCCACCCCTACACAAATAATCATTTTAAGTCCCACCTCCAGCCCGACACCGCCATCGGGTACGACAGATACACCAACTCCTATCGCACCATCACCAACTTTGGCAAGCGTTTGTCTGGCAGCAAATCACAGATTTGGAGATATTAACAACGATGGCATCGTCGATGAATTTGATCTAAGCGTGCTGTCATCCGATTGGAAGCAAGTCAATACTAACCTGACTATCACTGCATCTGATATAAATTGTGATGGCACAGTAGATCTATCTGATTTTTCAATATTTGCCAAATATTGGGGAACTCGATGGTTCTAAGGATATATCAAAAATCAAATATCAAATAGCAAATATATGCGGAGCAAAATATTGAAACAATTATTATTAGTTCTCGTGCTGTTTGTGTTGGCTGGCTTGAACGATGTTTTTGCGGCGGGTGGGTCTATACGCGCTGTGCCATCTGTTCTAAATCCTACATCCGGTGAGTCATTTGACGTAGATATAGTGGTCAATGGCGGTGGCGTTGCCTTCAATACTGCAAAAGCAAGTATAACAGTAGCATCAAATCTTGAAGTGCGGGACTTAATACTTGGAAACTGTGGATTTTCATTTGTAGTTACCCCAACAACATCGAATCCGTCTTTTGTTGGAGCGGTACTGGGAGGCGGAATAGATAGTTGTACTGCTTTTACTCTAAAGCTAAAGTTAAAAGATGCAAACACCGGAACAGTCACAGTATCGGATGGGTCTATTGTTGCGTCAAGCGATCACTCGCAATTAATTTCTGTCATGCAAGGAGGGATTTATCAAGCCCAGAAAAACCAGCAACACGCAGTAAATCTTACTCCCCTTCCAGTAATTGCTGTTTCACCAAGCTCAAAATCCACTAATTCAGTTACAAATGGACCAATTCAAACAGAGCTAAACGAATACACACTACTTGTGACTTATCTTGACGCAAATGAACATCCTATTTATGGCGCAAAAGTAAGCATCGCAAACAGTCCGGCAACTGGCACCACAGACTACAATGGTCATGCCGTCTTAGCTGGAATTCAATCAGGTGTAAACACTCTCAATGTTCAAAAAAACAACAAAAACGTCTCCGAAATTATATCACTTTCAGGAAGTAATCCGGTTGTGTCTTTTTCAATTAAAGATGGAGCGACTACAAACAGTTTGCCCAACCCTGGACTGACTAATATTGCCGTGACTCCACTGATGATAATTGTTGGAATAATAATTGTGGCGGTAATTGCTGAAGCCGTTATATTGTTTCTTGCCGAAGGAAAAACCGATCGAATCGACTTATGAGCTAATGAGCGGCAGCCTTTTTAGTTGGGCGGAATTTATAAAGAAGAGCACCAACAATTATAGCCGCAGGAATTGGATGGGTTGAGGCTAAGTGACTTAGTATTTTCCAAACATCTTTGGCTGTGTTCACAATCTCAGTACCCGCGTGCCTGATAAATGTCTCAACTCTTGACATAGTATCCTATATTATATCACTGAAGCGACCTTATTATCAAGTGCAATACCAGCTGAAAGGGCCGCCGGTACAGCCCAACTTAAAAAATCTTTTAGCCAAATAATGCAAAGTAAGCCACGAAATGGAGACCTAATATAGGCCTCAAGTTTTAAATCCCTTGGTACTCCGCTCTCGCGTTCCATAATGTGAGCATTTTAGCCTATAGCTAGCTACCCTGCTTCACAGAAACGTAACAAAATAGGTATCACGTGTACCACGGGTATCACGAGCTTATTATTGCGGGAAGGAACTTAACAAAGTATAATTTCGGCTATGAGTGGGGAAGTTATTAGAAGCGCTGCCATTGGTCTAGATGTTGGAGGAACTCATGTCCAGGCTGGTGCCGTCGTCACAGATGGAAACAGTACTCAGGTAAATGGTGAGGCGCGATCCATTCCAAGTCCCTCTCAAAAAAGCAGCCTTGAGATTATTCAAGAGATAGGAAATCTGATCGTAAGAGTAAAGAATTCGGCAGAACAAAATGGCCTTCAAGTGGAAGTCTGTGGCATAGGCATGCCAGGACCGTTTGATTATAAAAATGGAATTTCAAAAATGACTGGAGAAAACGCAAAGTTTGCCGCAGCGTATGATCAAGATTTCAAGACGCCATTCCAAGAGATGTCAGGACTTCCGGTCTTTTTTGTGGGTGATGCTGAAGCATACGGACTAGGTGTAATTGCAAAAGAATTTCCAAACGAAGCGCGACTCCTTGCTATACCAATAGGAACAGGACTAGGAGGGGCTTTCATAGTAGACGGAAAAATTCGCGAAGAGCTGCCCGAGGTTACCCAGTCACAAATCCCGCCTGACGGAATTTGGAATATAAAATATCAAGGGCAAAATTTTGAAGAAGCAGTTTCAAAGCGCGCAATTGAGCGCGGATTTCGAGACTTAACAGGTATATCAGCAGAAGTAGTTGAAATTGCAGCAGCCGGAAGAACGCCCGATGGACTTGAAGCCAGATCTGTTTTTAGAAAATTTGGTCGAGATCTGGGATACGGACTTCAGGAAGTACTCTCAGACTTTAAACCAACCAGAATTGCAATTGGTGGAAATATTTCAAAAGCATCAGACTTATTCATAGAGACGTTAATCTCGGCCCTTGAGGACCAAGGACATGGAGACATTCCAATTTCTGTATTAAACGACGATGACTATACGGTAATAGGCGCCGCACAATACGCACTTAACCAACTCCAAAAATAAGTGAGGCGCGAACGGGGTTCGAACCCGTGCATAGCGGTTTTGCAGACCGCCGTGTTACCACTTCACCATCGCGCCAAGTGGATCGAATGGGTTAAAGTTTACCATAAAACCAACCACAACGGAAGCTAATTCTCCCTGTTAATTTGTTAATTGGTTATTTTGTTAATTTGTTATCTCGCTTGACAGGGACTGTGAAAAGTGTGTAACATTTTTCATGGCCGCGAAAAAGCAGAAACACATATTTGGTGTCCCTACCATAATGTTCTTCCTCATGGCTGTAATAGCGTTACCCGTTACGATGTTTCTAATGAGCCGCGAGATGGATCTTCGTCAACATGCAGCGGGAGATGTAATAACCGGAACTGTATATAACGACGCAAATAATAATAAAACAATGGATAATGGTGAAACTGGAATACCAAATGCGAAGGTAGACATCTATTACTTTGCTTCGGACAGTGCAACTGTATCGCCCTCTGTATCTCCCTCGATACCACCCTCGACAACTGGAGACCCAGGACGCTTTGGGGGAAGAAATATATTCTTTAAACAAATACCTAATAGAGGTCGTGGTCAAAATCAAGGATTTGGGATGTTCGGGGGTCCTCGCTTTAAAACAGCAAGTGTCGCAACAGACGCAAATGGAGTCTATACTTACAAGCCAGAACTTGCAGATATGTATATTGTCCGAGTTGAAGTGCCAAAAGGATATACAGTATCTGGCTCTAGATTTGTAAGGGTTAACAACCTCAACAATACAGTAGATTTTGGTCTTAAACAGTATTCATTTGGGCACGTATTCCCAAGTGGTACACCTAGAAATCCTCGAGCCTCAGGTACTCCACCGATCGCATCTCCATCCGTTACTCCAACATGTATTCCAAGACCGTCATGTCTTGATCAAAATCCAGCATGTGAGATCGCCGAACCCGCTACAGGCTGGTGTCCAACAGGCGATGGATTTGCAGTGCCAACACCACCCCCATCATGCATTGCTACACCACCCCCACAATGTGACTCACCCGTTATTCCAATTCCATTTGGCGAAAATGAAGATGCATCAGTAGGATCTGAATGTGCGAATAGCTATATCTGTCCTGACACTATCCCTATGAACGACGATCAAAGTGGTAGCATTTGGGACTTCTTCATGAATAGACAAAACCAGCAAAATGTAAATGTAAGTCATGCCTTTGCTCCAAATCAGTCACAAGATGGAAGTGCCACAAACTCCTCGGGTGAATAAATCTCACACCTAGCAAGCTAGGCCTAATTATTCTCTTTTCAATCATTATACTTACTATATAACGGTGGTGTCCCACGACTACACTACAAAACCCGGAAGATAGATTGAGTTGATTAGACTACTTTGCTAAACATGCGTGACTGGATACAGAGTCTCTAGCTCATAATTTGGCTTAAAATATTTAACTCTCCTGGGAAACAATCCACTAAAACGCCATTTATAATTGTCGACCGTTCCCATGTATCGGAACTTAACTACGTGAAAAATTTCAAATTCATCTGAATAAGTGAATGAAATTCTGTCAGAATACCTTTTCATCACTGCTTGCAAGGAAGCGGGATCTCCACCTCTTACTATATCCATTTGATTAACTCCTGGCCCGACAATATCCTTTGCGATACTATAATCCCCTATATTAAATTCATTAAGGTTTTCAGTTTTGATTAAAGGCTCTTGGTCTTGATCCTGAAAGTTAACTGTTCCGTGCTCAGTAGCTGCAGCAATTCGACCCGTTCTATTCGTATTAAAATCTGCTGTTATAAAAACATCCTTATTTTTTCCAATAGGAATTATTACTGGATCGAGCGTTATGGCTACTTGTCTCAGATCTTCTATATGCACTTCAGGATCAAATCGATTGGCTACTACTGCCTCATATACCCGGCCAATTCTGGCTGCAATCAACAATCTTTCCTGAGCAATTGAAATATCAGCTGGTCGTGGTTGTTCCATGTGGTGAAAATTTTACCACAAAAAATCCCCCTTCACCCAAAAAGGGCTACGGAGGATGATTCGTAAAGCATATTATTAATACTTGTTCCTAAGCATTAAAGCTCTGACAGTGGTAGGAAGATTTCCAGCTTCATAAAACAGGAAATTCTTCCTGAAACGAAAAAAGTTGGGTGTTTTTTAGAAAGGAGGTGATCCATCCTCAGCTTCGGCTAAGGATACCTTGTTACGACTTAAGCTTCATCACCGATCTCTATCTCTCCCGCTAAGCGAGATTCGATAGCTACCGACTTTGCTGCCTTGACGGGCGGTGTGTACAAGACCCGAGAACGTATTCACCGCGGCCTGCTGATCCGCGATTACTACCAATTCCGACTTCATGGGGTCGGGTTTCAGACCCCAATCTGAACTGACCCCGCTTTTGTGAGATTGGCTTGGCATTGCTGCTTTGCGACTCATTGTAGCGGGGATTGTAGGGTGTGTGTAGCCCAGGGTATAAGGGTCGTGCTGACTTGACGTCCGCCCCTCCTTCCTCCCCCCACCCAAAAATAGAAATTTTTGGAAATAAACAAATATACAAATTTCAAATAAGCAAATCAATTTTGAAATTATTAAATTTAAAATTAATAATTCATTTGCATATTTGCTTATTGGGTTATTTGCTCATTCCAAGCATTCTATGCTTGGATGGGGGGCGGTCTCCAATGAATATTTAACATTGGATGGGGGTTGCACTCGTTTCCCCACTTAAGGGAACACCTCACGGCACGAGCTGACGACAGCCATGCAACACCTGTGTAATCATCTTACTTTCGTAAGATCATCCCGACTTTCATCAGGACTAAACGAATACATGTCAATCCCTGGTGAGGTTTTTTGCTTCGTCTCAAATTGAACCACACGCTCCACTGGTTGTGCGGGTCCCCGTCAATTCCTTTGAGTTTTAGCCTTGCGGCCGTA
>DASZRG010000021.1:0-76151 GCA_035549295.1 Patescibacteria group bacterium | reverse complement strand
AAGACCCGTTATTCCAATACTTTCTGAGGTCAACCCAGCTGTGCCCGACAAATTGCTGGTCGTTGTGACAGTTGAGAGAGATGAACAACCAGTATTTGTAGTCCCATATCTCCAAGAGTAAGTAGTCGATGATCCTTGAGGATCGATAGTTGAGTTAAGGTTTGCAGTTGTTGCGGTAATTGTATCTGCTGCAACTGTTGTTGGAATAGGCGCAAAGTACGTATTAAACGACAAAACGTTTCCATAAGTGGTTCCACCTGAATTTTGAGCTGCCATACAAAAGTAGTATGTAACGCCCGAGGTAAGATTGTTAACCTGTAAGCTTGGGCTCGATGAACCTGTATTTAAAGCTCCTGGGCTTGAAACATTTGATAGCGTTGAACAACTAGAATTGGTTGTGCCATATCGCCACCAATAGTTCGTTGCGGATCCATTGGTATTGACAGTTCCATTAAGCGTTGCGCCTGTTATCGTGGTGTTAGTTGCGGCAGTTGTTGTAACACTCGGCGCTGTACTACCAGCCGCAACATTGTATTTGAAATCCACTGGTCCAAATGTGTTGTTAACACCACCGGCTGCCACAAATGGACTTGCAGTACCCGATGCTGCCGAGTTAACTGTAGCAACGTTTGTTGTTGTAATGGCCGTATCTGAATCATAGAATTGATCTCCACCCGAAGTTTCTGAGCTCAAGATATAATAAGAAGCGCTTGGAGAGAGAATAATTGGCGAGTTATACGATGCATATAAAAAGCTTCCTCCAGTGCCATTTGCCGTATTAACTGCAACATTACTTATAGGTACGTCTGAGCCTGTTGCAGCATTTACGATCTTCACATTGTGAGTTTGAGTATTTCCTGCAACAACTAGTCTTCCGAGCGCTGTGACACTAATTGGACTCGCTCCAACAGTTATTTTCATACCTGCCCAGCCTGAAAAATTATTGCGAGCAGTACCTGGAGTCTTCGACACGACAAATGCAGTTGAGCCTCCTCCGCCTCCACCACCTATCGACTGGTAAGTACAGGGTGCTGGACCACCAAAGTTATTAGCCGCAATATCTTGACAAGTACTCTGCTGCGTTGGCGCATTACACGTCACGTTTCCTGAAATTGAGCAGCCATATGTGGTATCAGTGAAGTCACTTGGAACGCACGTCGGACCTGAAAAAGATGTCTTCGCATACGAAGGCAGCGCACAAGTCGAACTAGGTTGAGCTCTTGATAGCTTTGAGAAAAACACTATCCATTGAGGACAATTTGTGGCATCAGTAATGTATGTATATGCAGAATTAGTTTTAGGATCATGCGGGACTTTTGCGAGATAAGTTGTACCTCCTACCTGCCATGAGGTTGCCCCACCCGTACCATTTAAAGCATTGTTAAGTGCAGTATCATTCTGCTTCGGGTAACAACTGTTATCGTGGTAATAAGTTTCGGCAGCATTTTTAAGCTGATCAATATCAGACAGACGCTGGGCATCACGCGCCTTATCGGTCTGACTTGAAAGAAGAACCAGTGCGCCAGATGCAAGCGTACTCAATATTGAGATTGCGATCAAGAGTTCGATTAGAGTAAAACCTGCCTTCTTTATCTCCAAAGGAAAAGAACCGATTTTAACTCGGGCAGCCATATATTCATGCTAGCACAGTCCGCTGCGAGTATCCAGTATAGAGTATCGAGTATTCAGTATCGAGGGCATCAAGTATCTGGTATTAGGTAAGCTCTGGAGCTTGTAATTGGCGCTTGCCATTTAGCATTTTAACTAAACGCTAGAAGCTAGACGCTACTGGCTGGGTAGCGAGTTAACGAGTTTTTAGCATTCTCATTAATCATTAATCTTTAATCATTCTTCAAAAATTAGATTGCTTAATACTTTATACCTAATACTTGATAATGGTCAGCTCGTGGTACTCATGATACTTGTGATACTCTTGATACCCTTTCTATTACTGCTGGGCTGGTGATACTTCCGGACTCACACTTGGGGTTGGTTTTCCTGCACCCTCAGAGGGGGTTGGGGTTGTCGTTGGAGGCGGTGAGATTTTGATCGGTGGCTTCTGCTCAGGAAGCGCTGTTGAAGGCTGTGAGATTGAGAGAGGTGTTTGCTCAGTTGATGGTGGAACACCGTTGGTTGTAGCGCTGTTTTTAGCACCAATCTTGTCCTGAAGTGTCTTTATCTCAGCGTCGATTCGAGCCAAGTTATCTTTGTTGTTAGCAGACAATTGGTGTACTACCTGGTATGCTGCTAGTGCGTTTTGGAGGTCACCCTTTGACTCAAACGCGTGACCCAAGTTGTAGTATGCGTTCGGGTAGTCACGTTTTAGGTTGATCGCAACCTGGAACTGGTTGGCAGCCTGATCCCACTGCTGAAGCTGGTAGTAGATGCCACCGAGCATGATGTAGAGATCTGGGTTGTATGGATCAAGCGCTATAGCCTGATTGACTGATGCGACAGAGAACTGATCAGCATTCTGACCTACATTTATAAGGCTTCGATACACTACTCCCAAATTCTGCCAATTTAGTGAAGTACGAGGTGATAGGACTACTGCATTTCGACCAGAATTAATACTCTGCTGAAGAAGTGAAACAATATTCTGCTGTACGTCTTTTGACGGCTGAGTTCCTGGCTTTACACTTGCTGCTATTGAGTTTGCGAGCGCTAGATTTACCTGCGAGAAGATTCTGTGGTAATCAGATCTATAAGGGAAGTCATTAATAGCCTTCGTCTGGAGCTGGTAGGTGGCTTGACCGTTGTTAGCCTGTGCTGCACGAAGTGAGTCAGCAAAAGCAATATCAGATGAGACAAACATGAATGTGTAGTATGATACAAATCCCGAAATGACTATTACTATAATAAGTATAAGAGCTGAGAAAATTGGGCTTTCAGCGCTTTTTGGTGTGTGTTCTTGCTCCGGCATTGTCTCAAAAGACAACATACCACTCTTTGTCATAACGAGAGATAAGATAACTTCATATACTTTCTTATTGTTTTCGGCATTCAAGTCTGCAACATAAAGTCCAAGAAGAGCAAAGAGCCCTGCAACTGAAATGTATGAGAAAGGCAGAATTATAGATAATACGAATGCTATAAATATTGCGACGAAGAATGGATTTCGACCAGCCTTTACTCTAATAAATGAGAAGATGAGACCAATGTATGACAAAAGTCCCAATATACCTGTCGTTGCAACTAGTTCAAGAAGGTATGATGATGAGAATGAGAATGACAAGTTCCAAATGTTTGGCTCAAGATTGAATGACAAAAGCTTGTAGCGAGTAAAGTCTGTCAAGAAAGTACCGTAACCTGATCCGAACAATAGTGCCAGGAAGAAGCGGCCTGCGTCTTGGCTTACAGCTGCAAATGCTGTCTGGAATCCATATATATAAGGAAGCAATACCGGCTTGTTGCTCAGGAAGAACATTTCATAAAGAAGCATAAGCCCAGCAATAGTAAGCGCGACGAGTGAGATCAAGTGAATGTAGAGCGAATAGTCGCTTGAGGCACCAGTCGGCATGGTCATCTTTGGAAAATTAAATTTCTTTGAAAGGTAAACTACACAAATAACGAGCGCTGGAAGAATGTAGATAAATTGCTGCAATGCTGATCCTGCCGTATTAAAGTATTGACCCTGAATTGCTGAGATTGGAATGATGTAGAGTTTCAAAAAGTATGCAAACGTGACGATAGCAGACACCGCTGCGCCAAGCATGTATGAAGAGATCGCAGTTGAAAACTCCTTCTTTGAGCGTACGGTATTGATGATAAGTAGCGCAAAAAGGACGAGTGCGATAAGCGGAACGCTTTGCATAAGTGAGTCATATCTGTTTGGTGATACAAATGACGAAACAAGAATAACTAAGCCAAATATAACAAGGGGTAAATTGAGCGGAGAAACGGTAACAACAATTTTTCGCTCTGCAACTGTCTTTATACCCCAAAGAACCAATAGCAAAGCAACAGATAAAGTTACAAGAATTTGTTTTGGAATAATGAAGAAATCAGTTGTCGATGTGAGGAAGAAAACAGGTAGTAAAAATAGCGTTAATGATATAACAATATTGGAGATAGCATCAATATATTTGATAATTTCAGATCGAGCCATAGGTAAAACTTTACATACATTTTAATATGTTGTCAACCCCTGAAACTTGGACAAATTGGCGGAAAACACAGTGGACTTCACTACCCTAATTTATCCGAATGATTAGTCCGAATAACCCAAATATACTTATTAATTTTAAAGACTAATTGTTTAAATCTAAGTTCTTTCTTCAACGGAGCATTCGGATCATTAGGAGTAAACATTTGGATACATTCGTGATCAGTTTAGGACTGATAGGGGGTCATAGAAGTTGCCGCCGGAGCGGACTTCAAAATGTAGATGGGGACCAGTTGTACGACCTGTCAGTCCGACCCATCCGACTATACTCTTCCCTGCCTCAACAGTCTGTCCAACTGATACATTAACCGCCATCATGTGAGCATACAGTGTCGTGTATCCATTGCTACCTGCGATAAGTACGTGTATTCCATATCCATCATTCCATCCGCTAGTGAAGACTTGAGATACAACTCCGTTTGTCGCAGCGGCAACGGGTGTACCGATCGGCGCCCCCAGATCAACCGCTTTGTGGTACCACGAAAAAGTCTGATTAATAGTTCCATGAATCGGCCAAGTAAATCCTCCACCCGTTATCGTGACAGGACCAGTCGCGATATAAGTCTGCTTCACATATACAGGTGCGGCAGCTGGCGGTACTCCGTCAGGAACGATAAGTATCTCACCTTCAATAAGAGAAAATGTTTGAGGGTTGGCAAAGTCGTTAAATGGAAAATCGACTATAGCCTGGGCGTTGGCTTTATACTTTTTTGCAATTGTATAAATTGTATCTCCAGCTGCGACTTTGTGGGATACTCCAGTGACAGGAAGGATTCGAAGCGTATCGCCTGTTGTTATGGAGTCATCTGTCAAATCATTCTCCCATTTGATAGTGTCAGTTGATATGCCAAATTTTTTAGCGATCGTGGAAATAGTATCTCCATTTTGAACATTATAAGTTATAACTTTATCGCGAGGTTTCTCGGACGCTTGAGTGTTGAAAACGTCAGGAGTAGTAAGTGATGCATCCCCCCCACCCTGCGCAAAAGAAAGATTTTTGTTTGCTCCAAATATATTGGTGTCTGAGATAAATGGCGAGACGACAACTCCGACGGTTAAAACCGCCATCGCCGAGACATGAAGAAATATTCTATTTCGCTTTCCGCGCTTGATGAGTACGTTGCGAACAAGACTACCTTTTGACCCCTCAAAGTGTCCTGAAACGAAAAATATCTTATCTTTGAGATATATGCTCAAAAAAGAGAAAAAACCTTTGAACTGAGTAAAAATAGAGATATAAAAATCGCGGTCGAAGAGTTTTTTAAAAGAAGACCGAACGTCATCAAGGAATTTAATCATAGAATACTCTAATATACTCTTTAATCTAAGCAATAACCAAGAACCAAATTCCAATTAACAAACGTTGAATGTTTAAAAATTAAACTTTTGATAATTTTAAATTGGTTTGATCAACCCCGATTCAATCGGGGTCAATTGGTGCTTGATCAATTGGTCATTGATTAGAAATATAATTTCTAATCCTTTGGTACAGCAAGGCTTGCGAGGAATTCTTTGTTGTCGTCAGTCTTTTGAAGGCGCTCTATCATAACTTCGGTACGCTCGTCAGGATTTAGAACATCAATCATGCGACGAAGTAAAACAACCTTTTTGAGAGTATCTTCAGAAAGTATGAGCTCTTCAGCTCGTGTACCTGATCTTTCTATATTTATGGCAGGATAGATGCGACGCTCGGCGAGTCGGCGATCAAGATGGACCTCCATGTTACCAGTACCCTTGAACTCTTCAAATATAAGATCGTCCATACGAGACCCCGTGTCAACAAGTGCTGTCCCTATAATAGTAAGCGAGCCTCCTTCTTCACAATTACGTGCTGCTCCAAAGAACTTTTTTGCAGGATACAAAGCTGCTGGGTCAAATCCTCCAGTAAGCGTTCTACCCGATGGGTCGATTGAGAGATTGTATGCACGAGCGAGTCTTGTAATCGAATCAAGAAGCACGACGACGCGTACTCCGCGCTCAACAAGCCTCTTGGCACGCTCCATAGCGATTTCTGCGATTCGAGTCTGAGTCTCTGGCGACTCGTCAAAATTTGATGCGACTACCTCACCTCGGACTGAGCGCGAGATATCTGTTACTTCCTCAGGACGCTCACCAATAAGAACTGCCATAAGATGAACGTCAGCATAATTTGCTGAAATTCCAGCCGCGATATCTTTTATGATAGTTGTTTTACCTGCTTTTGGAGGCGAGACGATCATACCACGCTGACCAAAACCGATTGGCGATACGAGGTCGATCATGCGTGTTGAAAGCGGAGTCTTACCTGTTGCGAGCATCACCTGCTCTTTTGGATAGATAGGCGTAAGGTCGTCAAAATGAGGTCTTCTCATAGATGTCTCTGGGTCATCTCCATTTACTTTTTCGATCTTGAGAAGCCCAAAATAACGCTCATTGTCCTTTGGTGGGCGGCCCGATCCTTCGACTAAGTCACCAGATCTGAGCCAGAAGCGTCTGATTTGTGAAGCTGAGATATATATATCACGGTCTGAAGCTCTGAATTTTGGCCTCAAAAAGCCGTGCCCCTCATGCTGAATATCAAGGATCCCCGAGACAGGTACCGTATTTTCCTCATATCGGTCCTCACGCATGTCTGAGCCATAATTATCACGGCTGTAGCGAGACTGTGGTCTGCCGTATGAAGGGCGATCTTCTATTTGAGGCTCAGAAGCTGCTGATTCGCGAATATCATCTCGTGAAGGCTGTGTATCCTGCATGACAGGTTCAGTCGGTGCTGAAGCAGGCTCTGGTACGGCTGCAAGCACGACCTCCTCTGAGGCTGGAACCTCCTTCACTTTTGTCTTACGAACGACTTTTTTTGTAGTAGGCATGGAATTATAGATTAAGTATCAAAAAGTAAATAATACGGACAAATTACGTTTGGGAACTACTGGTCTTGCTAGAAGACGTAGCTTTCAGAGAAAGATCTCGAAGCAAAGATATTATCCCATTACACCCTGTCTTTGTCAATACCTTCCCAAATTGACTTGAATTGAGCATATATGGCTAAAGGTGCCTATTTATATATTAAGCAGTACTTTGATGGTTAATGATTGATCTTAAGTATATAGTAATGTATATTATAGTTTAACTAATATATCAAATATCTCGTACCACTCCACTTCATTTTATCGCGATTTAACAAGCAATTTTGTCCAATTTATACGCCTAAAATGACTTGACAAAAGTCTTATAGTATAATATAATTCTACCCGTTCTTTGATATATTGTATCCTATAATTACCGCTCTGATCTTCGATCTGAGTCGTAGGATACAGACGGAATACTAACAATCCTCCTTCGCTCTTCGAGCTACGGAGGACAAACCAGCTAAAGCTGTGGGTTTGACACTACCTGTCGGTGATCAAATAAGCACGTGCAATTTTTCGCGCGAGCACCCATTTGACAGAAGCTGGTTTTTTGTTGGTTAAAAATAAAATTTTTAACCAACATGACGAATTTATCCGAATGTTTACTCCGAATTTATACAAATAAACAACGGATTTTATTTGTGGATATTCGCAATATTTATATTCGTAGATTATTGGCATTACAGGCTCAAACGTGGACTATAACAAAAGTGGTCAAAGGCTGTCAATAATTTGATTTTTGAAGCCAAAAGTTAGTCACCGAGAGAGTTTGGGTAGACTTGTCATTCTGAACTTGTTTCAGAATCTCATACTCTACTCACTCTTTCGTTGACTAAACATCAACGTAAATTTAGTTAATTAGCATTAGAAGTTTAGCTCTAGTCGTTTCGCATGACTAGTATCTAATATCTAGTCTCTAGTTACTAGATTTCGCTCTTTGAAAATTCTATTCGAGAATAACCTGAGAGGGAACATAGTGGTTATAACTGTCAGTTGTCATTCATCAGTGGTCAGTTATTACTACTCTGTTCCTTTTCAGGAAACAAACGGACGAATTCCGTTTTTATTGGCCGGCAACTTTAGTCATGGAGATAAAAAGAAAATGGAAGCTATGGAACTCACGAATACACACACGCGAACTATTGCACAGAATCTTTTTGATCTACTAAGAAATCGCAGATTCGGCATAACTAAACTCGTACAAGATGAGAACCTACTCCCAACGCTCACGGTTGTGACAAGTCGGTACTTAACAGAACCGGGAATCAACTTACTGTCACTTTCTCAGACCGACGTCTTGGGAGATGTGGAACTCATCAGTATTCATTACAACAACGAAGTTCTTGAAGTCTCCGACGAGCTCTGGAGAGGAAACTGCACTCCTCGCTTTACATTCAATGAGGACCAGGTCCACATCCACTTCTGGAATGAGGAAGGATTTCCTGTAAACATTATCCTTGCTCTAGAAGCAGAAACGTAACTGAGCCCCGCACGCGCGGATAGTTCAAGTCCGGAGGACATCGTGACATCGAATGCCGTTGGCAAGTTGCCTAGACTGAGGGAGGTTCAACTCCGCTTAAGAAGTGGAGATACCCCTACCTTCGATGACCTCGAGGAAGCTATGAAACGGGTGGTGGAAATTTCTACCACCAAGATCATGCTTACCTTTGAAGGGCCTGAAGGTAACGTTGACCTCACCATCCGGAACATCGGCTCTGCCGAAAACCCGGAATGGGTCCTCTACGGCGGTTTGCAGAGTCTGGACTTATCTAGCTTCACCAGGCTCCCTGGAATTCCCGACGGTGAGGAAGCAGCCCAAGAGCTACTCGGCAAGTAGCTAGTCAGATTTTGCAGAATCTGAAATGTTGCTTCGGCAATACTGCATCGCGTCAGCGACTCTGACACATCTCGAATAGATAACTATAGCCCACCAAAATGGTGAACCTCACACAGCGTGAGTGAATCCACTAGGTGGAGACCCCTCTGAAAGGAGGAACCGTTCCGGAAGGAAAGCTCAGCGTATGCTGAAAACTACCTTCCGGAACAAATATAAATACTAATGTCATTCTGAGTGAAACGTTTATCCTGAAAATCGAAGATTGTTCAGGAAAGAATCTCAATATAACGTTTTTCAGAGAATGATATTACACGAGTAATGCTTTTGGGTGGTTAATATAGTCTAATTTGCATTGACTAAACGCTAACCCTTAAACGCTAATCGCTCTTTAAAAATCTATTTCGAGACAAAAACGTATGTCATCCTGAATTAGCTTCAGGATCTCTTTTTTCGAGATTCCGGGTCTAGCCCGGAATGACAATGCACGAATAATCTTCCGGTGGGGAGCTTTGTGCTTCGAATGACAGGTTCGAGGTACAACGCTTCTCATCTGGAAGCAAGATTTTAGTTAGGCAAAGGAGTACATTCGTGCCTATTTTCGCAAAAGTAAAGAGTGTCGTTCCGGATCGCTATTTCGCTTTTCTAGAGCGACCTGGTCAAAAGGACCTTTTTTGTTACTACGGAGACGCATTTCAGGTAAACAGAAACGGCGATGAGCCCAAGTTTGATCGAGGACAAAGAATGTCCAAGTTCAGAGTCACGCTCGAGATTGGCGACGAAGTCGCCTACGAACTTGGCGAAGACAGTGATGGCCGCCCCAAGGCTTTCCCATGGATCTACAAATCCCACTGGGACAAAGCCGCTGAGCACATTGCAAGTCGCCCCGTTTACAGGGTGCGAGACTCTCGGGGAGACGCCGCGGGCAACATGAATGAGCCCACGACTCTCTGGGAGGGAACCAACCTGGACGACGCGTTCAACCGATACAGGATACCTTCCTTCCGGCACATCAATGGACTACCTTTCCACGACAGTGACGACATCTTCTCTCACCGACAATGGTTTGAGAAAAAAGGTCAGGACGACCCAGACGACGAGTGGGAGGAGTGCAGCAACCCCTTCCCATCCTGGGAGCAAAGCCGCTAAGGCTCAGATCCAAAACGGGTCAACGACTAGCGCTTTAACAACAGTCTGGAGGACTGAGATGAAAATATTGCGACTCACTCGCCACAAGGTAACGGAAGCTCAAATCAACGAGCTTCACCGCATCTATGGTGACATCGAGATCATCCAGATTTCCGAGAACGTCCCTACGGCGGCCCGCATTCAAGAGCTCATAGCCGAGCATTCGGCGGATGTGCTGGAAGCGGTTTTGCCGCTCACACTCATCGCCGATTACTTCAAACCAGGCGGGATAACAGTTCCGCTCATTCGAGCCGTGATGGACCGGCACGTTGCGACAGGAGAAGACAGGACGACTTTCACCTTCTCTCACTACGAGAGGATTCTAAAAGTCGAGGTGCATACCGAACGGCTTTAAGGAATCCCACAGGTTCGGATCATTTCGGCCGCGAGGAGGCAAAGTGTACATCATTTTTGGATTGCTTTTTCTCGTCATTGTCTGTGCTGTTTGGGGTTTCGCAAGAAATCAAAATCAGCCCACGGCAACTGCACAAAAGTTTGAGGACAGGCAAGCACGCGATGAGCGCATCTACAATCGCGCCATTCGGCGACATTTCATGAAGCGCTAACTCGCACGCAAGCGAGAACCACCTGCGCAGCAGACAGGAGGACAACTAATGCTCGTTGACTTCTCTCTTTGAGAAGTCGGACTTCAATTTGATCCCGCCGCGCGGAATTTCAGGCCAGAAAGGGCTAGCTCCATGACCACCCAACACACAGTTAAAACTCCAGTGTATGTTCTCAGCATGCTTCACTCGAGTCGACATGTAGCCACCGGTCTACCGACAGAGGAACTCCCTCCCCCGTCGGAGAACTGCGTCTACATCGCCTGGGTTCATTCCAAGAGTGATGACAAGGCTCCTGGCATCGAACGCTGGATGACTCATGACGAGATCTGGTATTACATTGGCTCCGAGTCCTACGAGGACTTGGTAGCCAGGATCCGGTTCGCTCGGCATGAGTTCGACGTAGTCGAGATCCGGGAGACCGGTCTCTGGCTCATCGACGTCGAGGAGGTCTACGAAGCAGAAGCAGAGGCGCAGGCCAAAGCTGCTGCTGCCGCAGTCCCGACTCCCGTCGCCTAACCGTCTCGAAATAGTTTACCTCGCCGAAATCCCTTTGTGGGATGAAGGCGGGACCACCAAAATGGTGAACCTCACACAGCGTGAGTGGATCCACTAGGTGGAAACCCCTCTGAAAGGAGGAACAACAGATCCCGGATTGGGAACATGCCAGCTCTGCTGTGCACTACTCTTTCCGGGATCAAATATACTTTTTCGTTAATCGTTAAAAGGTTATGAAGCCAGTATCGTTTTAAGTTTTACGGTAAACGTAACCGAATGACGAAACGGGCATCGTTACCGTTCAACGAAAAACTAAAGAAATAATGTCATTCTGAACGAAGTGAAGAATCTTTGCTTTTTTCAGAATGATATTACATGAGAGGTTTTTAGCCAAAGTATTGGTTTTAGTTTGTTTTGCATAAACTAAGTGCCAAGAGCTAAAAGCTAAAAGCCATTTGCTCTTTGAAAATCTATTTCGAGACAATATATATAACCAAAAACCTTGGTCTTCTTCTCCTATTTTAGGGGAGGACTGAGGTGGGGTTGGAATCCTGAAGAGGAACTTCTCGTGGGTAAGGTTAATTTGTTACTTTGTTAACTTGTTAACTGTTGCCCCCGGCAGGTTCCTTTTCAGGAAAACAAACGGTTCAATTCCGTTTTTATTGGCAGGCAAACTAGCAAGGAGTAACTGGAATGAAGACAATCGAATTCACGCACGACACGACGCCTGAGATCGTCAAAGATCTCATAGATCTACTAACGGACCACAAGTTCACGTACGCGAAGCAAGTACAAATCGCAAACTTTAGGTCGACCCTCACGCTGCAGGTCAAAAGGTATTTGACCGAACCAAAAGTCACATATCGATCGGCATCCGAGACTGACGTCGCGGGCGGCGAACAAATCACGGTTCATTTCAACGAAGGCGACTGGGAAATCAACGACAAGTGGAGAGGAAACGGCCTTCCTCGTTTTATCTTCGAGGACGACCGTGTCACAGTTCAATACTTCGAGCACGGATATCTCGCGCAGGCCATCTTCGCAATCGAAGACTAGCCAGCACAACGCAGGAGGACTGAGGTCAAAATGGCTAACAAAATATTCCGCACGGTTCGCGGCTTCTGGTTCACACTGCCGTTCTGGATAATCATAATTCTAGATATTTTTGGGATCATACCCTTTAAAATCTTCAATGTGATCATTTGGCCGGCGATTGGAGTATGCTTCGTGATTGGCGTCATAAGCAAACTCCTAAAACCACCCACGACCACGAAAACCGGGATAATCGCATCGATCTTATCTGAGCCGGACAACGTCTGGCTTGAGAATATCTTCACGATAACCGGTGACAAACATCGATACAAGACTGACTCGACACTCGCAACCAATATACCAATTGGCACGCGGGTCAGATTCAGGAACAGAAAGTGGGACGAAAGCTTTGACCCCGTCCCCGCCAAGGACTTCGAAATCCTTGGTGAACCGATGACCAAACTCGACATCTAACTAGTTCAACAGCCTGAGGAGGACTGAAATGACAACTCAAAACGGAATCGGTCTTTGGCGTAATTCGGCTTTGGACCTCTGCAGCGAAATGCGCGCGTTACTGGGTGGCAACAAAGTCACCTTTAGCGTCCGCGAGCGCAAGTGGTTCAACGATCAAACCGATGAGCCGACTTTGACGACCGTTCTCAACGGCCAACGCCTCATCGGATCCGGCATTACTGCCGAAGCCCGCAACTTGCAGGACTACGCGACCCTCTGCATTCGATATACAGAGGGCATGTACTGCTTCCAGGACACTGACTACTACCGCGAAGGCCTCGTGCCTTCGTTCGTGTTTGATGGTGACAAGGTTACCATCCGTGACATGGACGGCGATGACCACTACTTTGAGGTCACCTTCGCCGTCGAGCACTAGTCCGGCAGCGAATCGACATGAACTTAACTGTCATCTCTCTGCTTGTTGCAGGACTATTTCTGCTGGCACTTTCAGTATACTGCTGGGTCCAGCTGAAGCGCAGCAAGCATGGAGTCCTACTGGCCGTCATCGGCACCTTAGCAATAATGGGAGGAGGTTTTTCGCTACTCGAAGCAATGCTGAACGCTTTCTAAGCCATACTTCTCGAAATAGACACTAGCCCACTCTGTGGTACAGTTCGCGAAAGCCGCGGTCAATACCCACTCTGTGGCTTATCCACCGAAGCTTCACGCGAAGGTGGAAGAAAATATCGATCCCGGATGGATTACTGCCAGCTATGCTGTGCACTACTCTTTCCGGGATCAAAAAAACACTAATGTCATTCTGAACGAAGTGAAGAATCTTACTCTATCGCTTTTTTCAGAATGATATTACACGAGGTTTTTAGTCATAAGCATTTGGCTTTAGTTTGTTTTGCATAAACTAACTGCCAAGAGCTAAAAGCTAAGAACCATTTGCTCTTTGACAATTCGAGATAGTTATAAAGATAAAGGAATCACAGTCTTCCGGTGGGAAGCTTTGTGCTTCGAATGACAGGTTCGGAGTACAACGCTTCTCATCTGGAAGCTGGCACTTTAGTTCAAGCGTATAGCGCTGAAAGGGTGATCAATTTATCATGATGTCAAATCTCAAACATGGCACAGTAACTTGGATCTCACGGGAAACTGGAATTGTCAAACTCGACTTTACACTCGAAAGCCTCTGCTTCGATCCAAAATTAGGCAAACTTTTCGGATCTGGAGAAAACGGACTGGCCTGGACAGAAATGTCTGTTGGACCACCTGACACTGACGAGAAACTCGTTCTCGAAGTTGAAGGCCGGAAAGTAATCCGCTGGGGTTTCGAATCCCAGTACAGAGAGGCAGCAAGATGACAAACTGTAGCACAGCACCCGTGAAGCCTACCGAGGCAGCGACGAACAACGAAACGTTTGAGGAGAGGTTTGAACACCTCGTCCAGCATGCCGCGAAGCAATTCGACAAGCCTGAATGGCTTGTCAGAATCTTGCTCGAGGCAAGATACGGCCTCGTGGACCAACAACCCAAACACAACATCCCTTAAATTAGGGTCTCAGGAGAACCGAAATGACAGCTAATATCGTAAACCGCATGCCCTTGATCATCGCGAATCTACCCGATGACTGCAGCGAGAGAACGCTTTTGCAAAACGTCTCGCCAGTCGTTCGGGATGCGCACGAACTCGCAGTGGAACTTCTCTTCTGCGTCCCGCAGTACTTGATCCGCGACACAAGTCAGCTGATCGCACAGACGACGATCGGCGGATTGTTGCCTGGCATCGCCGTCAACATCACCGACCACTGGACATCGGGTCCTATCACAGGTGTGCCTGGAGAGATGATGCGCGAATACAACGCACGAGCCATTCTCGGTTCGCCCCAGGCGCGTCTTCGCCCAAGCTTCGACAGCACTAGCTTGCAGAAGCTAACTCTCCAAGCCCAGGACTACGGCGTCGCGCCCATCATCTGCGTAGGACCGGGTGAAAACTCGTTTCTCACTGATGATGATCAAATCATCAGCTCACAGCTGAAAATGGTGCTTGACGGCGTCACGATCCCAGAGAACACGACATTCGTGCTCCTCGGTTCAAGCCGGTGGAAAGTGCTCAGAGCAATATACCTAGCTCGCTTTATCAGGGAGAAGATCGAAGAAGTCCAACCTGGGGTAGCCAGCAAGATCCGGATCATCTACCACCGCGGACGGGAGAGCATCAGCAACTATAACCTCTTCCCGTTCATCGTCGGAACAAGCATCGACGGAGTTTTCGTCGACGCAAACGCCTTCGTCGGAGAGCCGCAGGAACTAACCCAGATGGTACGAACTACGTTCGAAAGCCATCCTGGAACCATGTTCCCGCGCACCTAGGAGGCACCACGTGCTCAACCTTTTACAGCGCATAGTCAACAGTTTGGCAAACGAGCTCTTGGAGAACTTCATCGCCATCCTATGTTGGGTTACGATATTTGTCGTTACCCTCACAAGTGGCCTACCAGTTTGGGCGTGCCTAGTCGCATCCTTCATTGTGACCAGCCTGATTCGGGATTTCCTGATCGGTGCTGGCCGATCGTTCGACTCAGATCGTGTAAACGAGAGCTTTTCCGGCCTTATCAACGAGGCTCGACTAGCGCTCCTCGAGACTTTCGGCGACCGCGCAGTAGCAGTTGCCGTAGGGCTCATTTCCATATCGGCCATCGTCTTGATCGCCCTAGGCACACTCGCAATCGTCTGGGCTACGTCACACATCTAACCCACGCAAGGAGGATGTAACACGTGATCAAACTCGTCAAAAACATCTGCCGTGGTCTGACTTGGCTTGGTGAGACAGAGGAGAAGCTTCAAGCTCAACTCCAAGCTCAACTCAACCCGCACAAGTCAGAATTCGAAGAAAGGGCTGAGAATTTCATAAACTTTGCCCTGGTCTTCGCAGTGATGTTCACGCTCATGCGTGGTCGCAAATCGGACTAAAGGAGGTATCATGCGAGTTTGGAACTCGATGCACTCAATATTGCCCAAATTCATGGCTGGGTTTTTCGGTGTGCTGGTGGTCGCAACCAGCATCCATGAACTACCCTTTGTCATAGCGCTCCCCGTTGGTTTCAGCGGCGGCCTGTTGGCGTTCGTTATCGTATCTGTAGCTGCGAGATACGACGGGCAGGAGACCCAACAGTCACCGGAAGAAATCTTCGTCGGCCTTCTCAACGAGATTCGACACGATATCGTGGGAGCTCTCGGCAACACACTATTTAGCATCGCTTTCATCACCTGTGGACTTTTGTTCATAGTCGTGGTGGTCGTCGCGGTCGTCGCCTGGCATACACTGCTCGGCATCAAGTTCGTCAAGCGATCTCTCATAAATATGTCCCTCTGGGGACGCATTGTGCTGACGATCACCGTCGGCGCTGTAGTCATTCTCGGCTGGTACATCATCGTCAGCCCCCACTGATCGCAGATCCTGAGCCTGCCGAAGGACTATCTCGTTTACTCCGCATGACGCAAGTCAATGCGGAGCCACCACCAAAAGTGGAACAGTTCGCATAAGCCGCGAACCAGACCATTTGAGGTGGAAGACCCTCTGAAAGGAGGAACCGTTCCGGAAGGAAAGCTCAGCACTATGCTGAAAACTACCTTCCGGAACAAATATAAATCAATAAATGAATGTGTAGAAAGCTTGTCATTCTGAACTAGTTTCAGAATCTCTTCTACTCATCTATTCGTTGATTATTCAACGATAAATTTAGTTAATCAGTTAACTAGACGCTAAAAGCTAGCTTCTAGACGCTGGTTACTAGATAAGCACTTTGACCCGTTCGACTCCTCGCCTTTGGCGAAGTCGCTCAGGGTCTGCGGTGCTTCGCACCTTGAAAATCTATTTCGAGACACCTGGAGAGGAACATCGTGGTCGCAATTTAGAAAAGTATCAGAAGTATCAAAGGTATCAAGGGTATCAAAAGCTAATTCCTTGATTCATGATTCTTGCTTCCTGATTCACTAATTGTTGCTATGCTGTTCCTTTTCAGGAAAACAAACGGTTCAATTCCGCTTCATTGGCATGGTCTAAGTTCAAACAGTCTTAGGAGGACTGAAAAAAATGGCATTCGATGCAATCTTTAAGATCTATCCCTCTCGCGAAAAATACGAGAGACTAAGTTCAGATACAAGGAGAATCACGCGTCAGGATCTTTCAATGGCTTTGTCACAAATTCTGGATTTTCCAGAACAGATCGTGAACATAAGTATCTTTTGGCTTCCGTATGACAGCGTGAGCCCCGAGAACATGGGCGTCATGCTCGCCGAAGTTACGATCGACAATCGTCTCCACAACAGGTTGACGAATGAAGGACAACGTCGTCTCACAAGTAGGTTGAAAAGGGTTTTGGATGCGCGATTTGAGAGCTACTTCACAGTAATTCTCAATAAAGCAGACATCCGCGATCAGAAAGCCTCATCTTAAGCGCAGTATTTAGACAGTCTGAGGAGGACTGAAAAATGGATTCCAAAATTGTCTGGCTAACATCCGAAAACGCACCGACTATCAGGAGCGACCTCTTGTCGCTATTTGGTGAGGGCGAGTTTGACGTCGAGGAATACCGTTGGTACTCCTTAGACAAAACGCCAAACTACGACTGGATCTCCAACCAGAAGCTGCATTCCGCTTCAATCGTTCGACGACGAGGTCACCAACCCACGATGGAGATCAAATACAGTTCTACCACTCGTGGATTTTCAGACACGACCGGCACACCGATGTTCATTTTCGGCCCGAACAGCGTTACGATTGTTGGCTGGTACAAAAGCGAAGTCCCGTTTGAGATCTGCATGACGAAGCATCCAACGTAGTAAGCGTCGCTTCCAACCGCGACCCAATCGGAGTTCAAGGCCCTAGGAGGCCCCGCCATGAATAAAAATCTCGTGCATCTTGGAATAGGCGCCCTTTTGTTCGCGGTCGCCGTATCGGCGTTCGCAATACTGGGTACACCCAAGGGGGTCGAAGTCACAGTCAAACCGACGCTGACCCCGACTGAAATAGTCGGAAATAACGGCCCCTACAGGATCTTCAAGCAGAATGACTCAGTCTTTGGAGACGACATCATCCTGTTCACAGGACTTGAGCTCGACCCAACATCGGGCGCTTGTCTTCTCGTGAAGGCGCCGAGTGGTGGCATTGTTCACTTACCCATTTCGGACAATACCGATAGGCGAGTGAACCCATCGCCCACCGAAAGGTCGTCTATGACGACCTGCAAAGTCACCTCCTTTAAACCCATCCCGCTGGCAAGCGAGGACGGTGGAGGTGTCAGCGGCTGGGGAGTGATTCATTTCAGACCCCTGCAAGATGCCTGGGGCTTCATAACGCTTGAGGACGGGAAGACTTTCCCGACCCCTTGCCTTATGAGAGGCGCCCAAATCGGCGGCACTGTCCGTCAGGGCATCGTCCGCGCGCCTGGCGGTATCACGCCTGAGGTTGCATACGAGAACGATATCGCGAATCTAGAACCCTGCCACTAAGGAGGCACCATGACAACTCAAAACGTGACCATCAAAATCACGGACTCACAAGCGGTCATCGAGCTCATTAAGTGCACTGCACTAGTGCTCGATCGAATGCCAACGAAGCCTGTACGTCTGTACAGCGGTTTCGCGTATCTTGCATTCCTAGCAAGATACGTCGGAGACGACATTCACCGTGAGTTCTGGTACGCCACGAACTTTGCCGACCTGCTTCTGGATCTACACATGGCGGTTCGTCACAAGGAATTCGACCCAAAGACGGAAGTCTCCATCTGGCACGCCCGGATCGAGGACATCGAAAAGTACCTGCCGCCAACCTAACGTCTCGAAATAGAATAGGCTTTTTAAGCCAAGATTGCGCCTCTGGTGCAAGTTCTTGGCGATTGAGGCCAACAGAAACACGATCCCGGATTGGGAAATGCCAGCTATGCTGCGCACTACTCTTTCCGGGATCAAAATAATTTTCGTTAATTGTTAAAAGGTTACGAAACCCGTATCGGTTAAGTTTTACGACAAACGTAACCAAGCAACGAAACGGGAATCGTTACCGTTCAACGAAGAACTTAAGAAATAATGTCATTCTGAGTGAAATGAAGAATCTTTAAAAAGATCATTCACTAACGTTTCAGGATGATAAGGAATAATAAAACGAAGAAAACGAATCTTTAGTCAATAGATAAATGCTTAGAAATTCTTATTTCTAGACATCTATTCGTTGATTAATAATATTCAACGAATTTAGTAATTTAGCTCGGTATTTAGTGCTAGTTTTATTTGCATAAACTAGTCTCTAATATCTAGTTTCTAGTTACTAATTAGCACATTAATAATTTGACAAATGTCCGAAATCTGCCAGTACTAAATGGGCAGCCTAACGGGGTTAATAAGCAAATATGCAAATGATAAAGCTCAAATGAATGTTTAAATGTTTGAATGTTTTAATTCTAAATATTTAACATTTACTTTATTTTGCATTCATTTGCTTATTTGAACTTTGCTTATTTGCTTATTCAATTAACTCCATTCGGCTGTCCGTTTGTCAGGCAGAAATATAATCATGGAGGTATATAACGAAGGTAAGGTGGTCGCGTAAAATACGATCCAACAACACATCTATCCAGTTTTTAGTAGAAAGGACGAGACACACCCCGCTATGCACCACATACGTTTATTGGTGCTCATATCAGTTGCTCTGCTTATTGCAGCCGCAGCCGATATATCGGCCAACTACGAGCCCAGCGTTCAACTGACTCTGGTCTCAGAAGCGCCACTACCCGTCCACGAGATGTACTACATCATCGTAAATCCTGAACGCGTGTATCTTCCGAATGACTACATATCACAGGAGATTCTCAACGAACAGGACTACATAATCGTGACGGCGCAGATTACAGAAGCTTCGCAAAACGTGGCTGAGGTGGAACTCAAACCATTTTTCTCGCACGTTTTTCAAGTTCCGATCGACGACGATGAGCTTCTGGAGTTCTACTACCATGCGTTCTGTCCCAAAAGCTACTGCAATCAGGTCCGCCTGATTGTCAAGGCAAAACACTTTATCGTTTCAGACGACTAGATCTACGACCTGAAGAGAGGAAATTGAAATGCTCAAGAATCGCGTCCCGTTCAGCCCCTTGGCAATCGGTTTACTCCTCATCGTAGCTCTCTTTGCAGTTCTGGAGATTTCCCTTGGGATCTTTGACCCCAAGGATCTTCGGCCTGCGGATGAGAACGCTCCAAGCGCAACGCCGTCCACACTGGAAGATGGGGCCATAGTACTCTACCCTGTCTACGTGTTCGACCTCAACAAGCCAAACACGCCAAGCTCGGTGATGCCGGTTTCGTACATCGACCCGAGCTCTGAGATAGACGACAACGCCTGGCTCGATCGAGCCATTCAAAACGGAAGGATAACGCAACGCCTGGAACCAATTCTGGTGCCGTAAGGTAGCCGGAAAAGGTTAACCAACTGGTTAAACAACCGAGCCGATCGTCGGCTCGATAGTTTGCGCATAACAAGCGCAGGAGACGAAAATGGACGAGATCGAACAGGGCGAGTCCGAACAAAAGCCTGAGAAGGCGCATCGCGTTAACCGCGCTGCACTCAGGCAAAGACTCGGCTACAGGAGTGGCGTCTTCGCCATTCTGAACGGCATCAAGTGGCGTCAGCCTAAAAAGTTAGACACCCACGCCGCCTAAGAAGGAGAGACATGCAAACTCCACAAGAGATTTTGAATCAGTGGGAAGTTAAGCTGGGAGAACCAGCCTACCCTGCGTATCTGGTAATCAAGGTTCTCGAAACGAAGCTTCAGAAGCGAAGCGCGGACCGACTTCCAGATGCCCGGGAGTATCTCCGAACGCATCACGTGATGGCATACGACCACGGCATCGAGACCAGGAGCGCTCAGCGTCCAACCGGCCTCAACGCCTTCATAGTCAAAAGCGCCATCTTCTCAGTGGTCGACGTTCTAGGGCTAAAGCTTAGAGGAAGCAATACCAAGCTCATCGTCGACATCATGAGCGCCTGGAACGAAGAGTTCCCAGTGATACCGCCCAACGACGAAGGCGACGATCTACCTCCTAACCCCAACGTGTAGCCGGACGCGCGTCCCGCACTCTACTTTCACTGAGTTTAAGGAGGATTCAGGCACAAATAGGCACGAAGATAGCTTTAGGCTAGCCCTCGCATCGTGCGAGACAAGACTTCTCCGGAGGAGAAATGAAGCTTCTCAAAATTTTCAACAGTGACGAAGGTGGCCAGACACTCGTGGAGTACGGCCTCATCGTCGCACTCCTGGCCATCGCCGCCATCGCCATCCTAGCCACACTTAGCGGTGGTGGCAGTAAAGGCAAAAGCGATGCGACTCCTACGCCCAAGCCTGGAGGCTCGATCCAGCTTCAGCAGCAGCCTGAGGCGCTCGCGTCCGACACCCCGTCTTATGAGGTGTACGTCTTCGTGATGCCTACGGGCTTCTCGGACGGCGTCACTCAGGCATCTTTCAATCCCGGGGACTTCGTGGTCGCCAGGATCGTCATGGACCGTGACAGCCAAGGCGCGCAGCCTCAGGTTGACCTCAAGGCCAACTGGAGCAAACGCTTCATCTACGACACGGGCCCGGACGGCCTCAGGACCGATCCTCGCACTGAGACGTTGATACATCAGGCATACCTGGACTTTTGCCAGGCACAATGCCCGCTTGTACCCATCTACACGAGGACCAGCGGCTTCGGGACCTTCACCTCCAACTGATCAGGCACAATCTCGTGCCTGACAGACCTGATCAAGGCTGTGCGGAGTCTTTTGGTCTAAAATAGGCCAAAAAAGGGCGTAATAACCCTACCGCAAGGACATTTGTCAAAGAATACCCCTGGAGGGGCAGCGCTAGCCTCAAGCTACGCACTACCCCTCCAGGACCACACCTTAGCTGCAAAAAGCTGTCTATAAACATATTTATATAGGAAGACAGGCCCGTATAAATTTGTAGGCAGCTTTTTGCAGGTACGCTTCGGAAGGTATCAAGGGGTATCATGGGTACCACAAGTATCAAGGGCTAATGCGCTAAGAAGCGATTTTAGCCTTATATCTATGTAGGAAATAGCCAGCTTCAGCTCTGATACGCTCGAATTCTTCATAATTAGCCTCAGACCAGTAGCTAAGCATCAGACATACTTCAGCCTGAGCCTCAAGTTCAAGTAGTGACGTTTGCGCAATCTCTAGAAAGTGCAGTTTTTCCTTCGTGCTTGACTTCAAATAACCTTCTACAAAATTGGATATTACAGACACTACTGCCCTTCGCATCTGAGACTTTAAGCCTAAATCTTCTGATCTAGGCAACAAATCCACCAATTTATATGTGAATTTGACCAAGTTACACAGCTTTTCCCATAATATTAGCATCCTGTAGCTTTTTGACGCACGGTCCATACTAATATCTTACAGGATTCCACAAATTCTTTCACTTCTTTTACATACTCTTGATACCCTTGGTACTTTTGATACTCTTGATACTTATCAAGATATACTATGGGCTTGACAAACCATCAATAGTATGATAGAATCCTGAATTGGCATTTTTAATGCCGAAAGATACATGAATAAAATTATTGCAGTGTTACTTTCAGTAGTTCTTTTCGGAAGCGTTGCAACTTCTGCATTTGCTTCTGGTGAATCAAATTGTCAACCAATTTACGGTGGCGGACAAGTTTGTCAAAACAACCTCAAATTTACTATCAACAAATTAGTCCAAAAACCTGGAACAAATAACTACGTTGATAACCTTACTATCAACGACCCACGTTATAACCCATCAACAAACGTTACATTTAAAATTTCTATTACTAATACTGGTAACACAGAAATTGACAATCTTAACGTTGTTGATAATTTCCCACAATACCTTACTTTCGTTGCTGGTGTTGGCAACACTAATGTTGGTGCATCACAAATCAATTTCACAATTGGTAAAATTACAGCTGGTCAAACACTCGATTTCCTTATAACTGCAAAGACAGCAGATGCAGGTAACCTTCCAAACAACCAAGCTATAACTTGTGTTACTAACAACGTTGTTGCAACTGCAAACGATGGTACACAAGCATCTGATAATGCACAGCTTTGTATTGAAAAATCAATTCCTGGCACAACAACAACTACAACAACGACAAATAACACACCTATTTTGTCAAAACCAACTATTACTACAATTCCATCAACCGGTCCTGAGACTGATATCCTTTTCGGACTCATTGGAAGCGGTTCACTTGGATACTTCCTAAGACGAAAAACAAATTAAAATAAAGTCCTGCTGAGCAGGAATTAAGTAAGGAGAAAGCAGTTTCAGGCAGTTTCAAAAATCTCCACAACAAATCCTCTAACCAATCTTTAGATCCCTGAAACCACTATCTCCGGCCTTAATTAAGGACGGTCCCTAGAGTTAGGTACTCTGGACTTAAACAGATCAATAAGCAGATCTAGTATCTAGTTTCTAATATCTAGTCTCTAGTTTGTTCTTTAACAAAGGTATACAGCGAATTTATTTATCTGCGTAGTCGGCTTACTTATATATAGTGAATAACTATATTAAAACGACGAAGGATAACAAAATTCTAATAGACAAAACCCCGCTTAGCGGGGTTGCAATCCTCCGAAACTTTACGTGAAGGAGGGCAACTCGATTCGCCAGCGTGCGAATTGGGATTTTTTCCTACTCTACTATGGCGTGGGCACCGCGTACTGTTGTATGAAACTGCACACAGTGCGCGATCTCCACGTCATAGAAAGGAGGCGTAGGTGAATTTTAAAAGAATTGTAGTCATCATGATTGCAATCTTCGGAATCATTTACTTTTACAACAGGAGAAGAAACAAGCTTTGGAACAGCGATCCCAGAGTCCACCGCGTTGATCGAACGAGGTTTCAAACAGTACCGGGCACCCAAGGCACTCGCCATGGAACCCACCAGTTAGCTCTTGGAGGAGAAACTTTGAACACCGTATTGGACCTCATCCACGGTCTGAACGGCCTGACGGATGGTCAGATCATGTTGATCTACCAGCTGATCGGCATCAACCCGCCCGCAACTATGAGCATCGCTCAGATGCGGAACGAAATCGACAACACTTTGCGGCAGACGCGCAATCTGAACGGACCCATCGACCCGGCCATCTTGACCATCGTCAACCAGCCCGCTCAGCAGGCCGCTGGCAACAACCAGCAGGCGCAGCCCGCACAGGCCCCGGCCCAGCACCACAACGGTTTCATCCGCCACATGGGGGACATCCTCATGAGCATGCTTGGCGTTATCGCCATGCTGGCGGCAGTGTCCGAGTGCTTCGGCGGCATTATGACCGTCATGCACGACGATAACATCCAGCTGATCGGCGCCCTTCAGGCGCTCATCGTTGCGATCGTCTTCTCGGCGATCCTGCTCTTTCTGTTGGTCGTTACGCACCAGATCATCAGGGCTCCCCATCAGGAGAGCCTGAGGCACTACGTTGCAGGTCTTCTGACTCTCAATATCGTGTTTGTAGTCTTCTGCGTCGTATCGCAGCTGAACCCGCCCGTTCTCAACTCGGCGGACTTCAACGCAGGGTTGTCCGACGTGGTCATCTGGATCGAGTTCGTACTTGCTCTCGTAGCATTCGTACTCGTCGGCCAGAGCGCTCACAATCGGCTCAACCCGGCTCCGGCACACCCCTAACAACATCGCGCGAAATGCGCACTTAGCGGTTGCAGGAACCATTTCCTGGCATCTATTTAATGTAGGAGTCGCAAGATGAGGAAGTTCATCCTCCCTATCGCCGCTCTGCTGCTCTCGATCTTCTTGGTCGGGTGCGGTAACGGTAACTCGTCGTCGTCCAAGCTGCACTGTGGTGCCGGTACGCAGAACGTGAACAACGTCTGCCAGCCGGTCACCACGGTCGTCCAGCAGCCTCCGGCTAACCCCGGCGGCGGCACGACAATCAATACTAACTCGCCTGGCAACCAGTCAGGTCCTAGTACTGATTACACGACAGCCGTCGACAACGGCCGCACGTCGCCTGGTAGCCAGTCCAACAACGGTTCCGTCAACACGTCACGTAGTGCACCCGCATCAGCAGCGACCGGTACTGGCCTTGCTGGCCCGATCACCGACTCCTTGCTCGACGGGCGCTCGTTCGACTCTCGCACTCAGGCTGTCGACCCGAACCTCGGCGTCCCTGGATACGACGACACTGGCATCGGCCAGCCGAAGTCTTGGGACATTGAGATCAAGCCCGGATACACCATGATCGTCGGCGGCGTTACGCTGATCGACGACCTCAACCCGAGCAACAACCGGAACGATGGCTTCATCTTCTCGTACCGTGGTCACTTCAAGGGCACGGTCGTCGACGGCTTTTACAAGATCGTCGCGAATGACCGCGCCTACGACGAGTACTGCACGCGTCTGCGTCAGCACCGGGACCCTAACAACCACTGGGCGTCACGCAACCTCGTTGCGCCCGACGGCAAGGACCCAAACTGCGGCACTTAGCCAACACCTGGTCCGGAGAACATCATCTCCTCCTGGTGCTGTGAACCGGACCGATTCTGCGGGAGCGGGAAGATGCGCACGTAAGTGCAAAACTTCCCCTCCCCTAAAATTCACAGGCTAATAAGCCTAGAGAAAGGGGGAGCTGTGAGGCAACTCATTAGCTCACTGCTCATCGCGATTGTCGTTGCGGTGTTCCTGGGCGTACAGCCTTCAGGTATCACAACGATAGCGCACGCCGACTGCACGTACACTTTCCCCAAGTGGGAAAGCACGCTCGATGTAGACGGCAACAACCACGACTATGCCCAGACGGGCAAAGGCAATGAACGCTGTTGGCTTCTTCAGGTTCGTCCTGGTGAAGTCGGCATCGTCGGCGCCTACAAGGTAGGCGGGAGCACAAAGGATCCTTACCGGTTCTACAAGGCCGGCAAGACCTACAAGGTGGACATCCTCGACGGATTCGCCGAGATTGTCCCAAGCTCAATGGCTCATGATCAAGAGTGCTTCCGCTTGCAGCAAGCGCTCGACAATCACTGGGCCCCGCAGGACTTTCTCATCAAGGCGATGAGCAAATGTGGTGATTCTGGTCGCTCGACCCAGTCACAGTCGGTTCAACAGCCGCCTGCGGCACAAGTCGTACAAGCGCCAGCACCGCCACCGCCTCCACCGCCGGCACCACCGCCTCCACCTGATCGAACGGACTGCGCCTCCATCCGAGGTACAGACTACCGATCGCCGGGCGAGCGGTCATGGTTCCTTGCGAACTGCATCTTTAAGTCACCTGTTGGTGGCGGATCGAGCAGCTCGCAGTCAACCAGTAGCGCCATTAACGATTCGTCTGTCTGCGGCGGAACCCCCAACCGGGTACCGAACGGCGGCGGACCTATCTACCTAACAAACGGTTGCGCCAACGGCACCCAGATCGTCGTTGACGGCGTAACATACGGTGCAGGTGGAGCCTCGTGTTTACTCACGGGCATCACCGGTAGCACCGTGATCGTCAACGCCGGCGTCTTCTTCCCAGCCTGGGGAGAAGCCGGTCGAGACCGCTGTCAGCCACAGGCTGCCGCAGCACCGTCAACTGACGATTCACTCTGCGGAGGGACCCGAGCGCTCAACAACGGCGCACCGATCTACATGACGAACGGCTGTGCCGATGGCACAACGATCGTCGTGAACGGTGTTGTTTACAACGCACCGTCGGTCGGTCAGCCCTGCTATATCACGGGTCTCAACGGTAACGTAGAGATTCGAAATCCCGGCGTTTTCTTCCCCTCCAGGGGAGAGAGTGTCGACAAGGGTCACGCAGTTTGCGTCGCCCAAGGTGGGGCACCCGCTGCACCACCGCCTCCGCCGGCATATCAGCCGCCAGCTCCACCGAGCGGCAATTGCAATCCGAATGGTATTTTGGGTGGCAATTGGCAGGCAACTGGAAACCAAAGCGAGTGGAAACTCACCGGTCCGGCCACCATTCATGGTGACCCCACGTGGACGATCAACACTCAAGCTCCGTATGAGCACAACCCTGGCCTTCCGCCTGGCGTCTCACTCGGAGTCAACGGAGCCATCGCCTGGTGCGATAGCTATAAGGGGTGACAATCATGCACCTCCACCTCGCCATCGATATTTTCCAGCGCATTGCCGAGCGTTTGGAAAACGTCAAGCGACACGATGAGGAGAACGGTACTTTGTACTTCGGTCTCATCATGATCGGCGTCATCGCAATTTTCGCGGTTATCATTATCGCGGTTGCGGTACTTTCGGCAAACAATGATGCTATGCATCATTTCTACGGCAAATAGGGAGCGCCGTTCAGAGCTACTTTACATAACCAACACGTCGCGGGGACGTACTTCAAACCTATGACCTTGAAGCTGAAATTGCTTGCACATAGGCTATGTCTGACATTTGTCAGCCATACAAGGTAGGGCCATTAATTGGACGCTAGTCACGTAATGACTGATTGGGGTTGGTTAGGCAAATTTGTCTATTGCAGAAAACTTATGAGTTTTCATCATTCTACGCCACATTCGCTGTGGAACAAGAGTGATCGATTACGATTAAGTGCCTGTCAGGTGTTTCTCATTTTTGAGTTAAGTTTGTCGATTCGACAAGCCTCTCACTCATGAGACTAACACCGCTGTATACCAACCCTAAAGCTTGTAAGAGCAATCTTGTCGGTTTTAGAGTACTCAGAAGATATGAAAGTCTGATAAATCTGACTTTCTGAGTTTTCTGAGTTTTCCGAATAATATGAAGAATTTATCAATCATTATCCCAATTTACAGGGGTGAGAAAACATTAAAAGATACATTTGCAAGCCTTGAAAAGGTGAAGATAGGTCGTGGCCTAAAGCTCGCACAGATCATATTTGTTGACGATGGATCGCCTGATAGGACATTTGAAACACTCTCCAATCTTTCAGGTGAGTCGAGCCTTCCAGTCTCTTTTGTGTCTTACAAAAACAAGCTTGGCCACAAAAAAGCAGGCGCAGTCGGTCTCAAATACTCCACTTCAAAGCTAAATATTATCGTCAAGTCAGATCTTTCAGACCTCGACACAAAGCTCTCAAGACTCCAAAAGAGACTTGAGAAGGAAAAAGAAAATCGCCCACCTACTCTCTCTGTTGTTATGCCCGTATACAACGCTGCGCCGTTTCTCAAACAATCTATTAATTCGATTCTCAAACAAACATTCAAAGACTTTGAATTCATCATTATTGATGATGCATCAACTGATAACTCATGGGAAATAGTCCAAAAATTTGCAAAAAAATACCCTAACAAGATTCGTGCATTTCAAAATGAGCGCAACGTAAAACAAGCAAAGACTGTGAATCGAGCAATTAAAATGGCTCGTGGTGACTTTATAGCCCGTATGGATGCTGACGATGTCTCACTTCCAAATAGATTTGAAAAGCAAATTGAGTATCTCAGAACTCATCCTAAAACAGTTGCTGTAGGTGCCCAGTGTCTCATCATAGATGCTAAAGGAAAAATAACAGGTGAGAAAAAATTCCCTACAGCGTTTGACGATGTTTATTCATACATCTTCAAATTCTGTCCTGCACAACAGCCGACATTTATGATTGCAAGAAAACGCCTTCCGCACAATCTTGAGTATTATGACCATGATTTATCCCCAGTTGAAGACGTTGAATTTCTATTTAAACTCTTCAAATATGGTCGCGTGGAGAATCTACCAGACTATCTACTGCTCTACCGCATACATGGGAATAATTCATCGCTCAAAAACTATAGAAGATCATTTTTCCTAACTCTTCTATCACGTGTTCGCGGTGTAGTATTTCATGAATACAAGCCAAGTCCAGTCGGCATAGCATATACTCTTGCACAAACTGTTGCTGTCTCGCTTCTTCCACAAGAGCTCAATACAAAAATATATAAATTCATAAAAGAAGAAGCAGAAAAATCGACTTCACAGGAACGCTCATACCGCCGCCTCGCATACCAGTTCTCGAAAAGCCTATAAGCCGAAGGGTATACCTTGTCTAATACTACAAATAAGCAAAGTTCAAATAAGCAAATGAATTTAAGAATGAATAATGAATAAGTGTATATTTATAATTTATAGATTTAACAATTTGGAATTCATTTGAACTTTATCATTTGCATATTTGCTTATTAGACCTTACTCCTAGACCTCTTTGCTTCCGGCAGCCTATTCGGGATAAAATAAAGTATCATGAAGTTATTTCGCAGATACTGGCCTATCGCGGTCATTCTCGCGCTCAACATCGCAATCGTCGCAACCAATTACAAACCTAACACATATCTCACGGGGTGGGACAACCTCATGCCGGAATTAAATTTCAGCGCTAATATTGGCCGTTCTATTTTTGCCGTGTGGCAAGAGTATCAATCTTTGGGACTTCTTGGCGGCATGGGGCACGCAACAGATCTGCTTCATCAAGTGGTACTTCTCACAGCAGCATTCATTCTTCCAAACTCAACTTTACGCTATTTCTGGACATTTTTAACACTCTTCATAGGCGGCGTGGGCGCATATTTTCTGGCATATTTTTTACTCAAACAAGATAAAAATATGCCAGTCCCCCGAAGCCTTGGCGAAGGGGGATCAGTAGTCAGTTATCAGATCCCCGCCCTTATCGCTTCCCTCTTCTATACGCTAAATATATCAACCGCCCAGTCATATTTTGTAATTTTTGAGACTTTTAGTGCTCACTTTGCCGCGCTTCCATGGATCATTTTATCCGTTGCAAAATACATGCAAAAGCCTGAAAAAAAGACTTTTGCCTTCATGTTTGTCGTTTTCGTGCTCTCAATCCCATCATTTTATGTACCAACTATTTTTGTCGTAACTTGCATGGTTATCGCGCTCTTATGTTTCGTCAAACTATTGACAAACAAAAATCGCATCGAAATATTTAAAAGATCGCTTATTATTCTCCTGACGCTTCTTGTGGTAAACGCATATTGGCTCGCGCCATTTGCTCTTTTTACCCTTCAAAACTCTCGGGTCAACGTCAACGCTAAGATCAATCAGATGGCAACCGCCAATATTTTTGAGCAAAATAAAGAGTTTGGCAACTTGCTTGATACTCCACTTCTTAAAGGATTTTGGTTCAACAACGTCGATCCTGACATCAATGGAAATAACATGTTTATGCTCGCCCCATGGCGTTCCCACTTCGCAAATCCCCTCGTAACCCTCTCCGGTTATCTTTTATTTATCATAATGTTAATTCCCATTTGGAATTTGTTCAGAAAGCGCGAACGGAAGAAAACTAGTGACTATTTACTATTTACTATTTCCTTGTTTACTTTCGGATTTACTATGCTCGCAACCGATGCGTTTCCATTCTCAATAGTTTTTGCACTGTTTCAAAAAATACCCCTATTTTCCCAAGTCTTCCGCTTCCCATTCACCAAATTCTCGCTTATGGCAGGCCTCGCATATTCACTGATGCTCGCAATAGGATCACAGGAGATATATCAAGGAATCAAGAATCAGGAATCAAGAATCAAGAAGAGATATCATTATTCGTTCTTCATTATTCTTTATTCATTAATCATCTTTATCTCCTGGCCCATCTTCACCGGCAATCTTTTCTACAACAAAGAGCGACTAGCAATACCCAATGAGTATTTCAGAACATTTGACTTCTTCAAGCATCAAGACCAGGCAACGCGTATTGCCAACCTACCACAACCTACATTTTGGGGATGGACCAACTACGGATACGGAATGGGTGGATCTGGTTTTATTTGGTATGGAATAAAACAGCCTATTCTTGACCGCGCTTTTGATGTCTGGTCTGCTACTTCTGAAAATTACTACTGGGAGGCATCAAGCGCCCTATACTCAAGGGATCCAATACGGCTTCAAAATATCCTTGATAAATACCAGGCAACTTGGTTACTTCTTGATGAAAACGTCATATACCCAGCCTCCGCCAAAAGCCTAATGTATCCTGAGACTGAAAAATTGATCTCTGAAATTCCCGGTATCAGACTTGCAGCACAGTTTGGAAAAATAAAAATATACAGATATGCTCTCAAAAGTAATCCAAAATCTTTTGTCTCATCTACCACAACTGACCTGCAAAATGTTGATATTCCTTTTTGGAAAACAATAGATCCGGCCTACTCAACTCTTGGTAATTATATAAATTCGGACTGTGCAAAAACTCAAGACTGCCTAGTATATCCATTCGGGTCGCTATTTTCTGAAAAACAAACAGACAATGATTTTAAGGTCACGGAAAACGACAAGAATATAACAGTTTCAACAAACCTTATCCTAAAAAATGCCTCGCAAATCGTGATACCAAACTACCAAAATCTCGAAAAAAATATTCCTGTCACTTTTTATAAAAGCATTGATAGTAAAGGCAATATTCTACTTACAGCTTCGATCTCCGTACCAAAAATTACGATTGATGGGAAAACAATTCTCGAGCATGACTTGAATGTTCCTGTTGTAACTTTGCCACGCGAAGCAGTATACCCTGTCGTGATAAATGTTAACGGTGTATCTCAAGTTGTTGTAAAAGACAAAAATCAAGGCGACTTACTAGGCGACTCCGTCCTATCACTTGCGCAAAACAACCAAATTGTCGCTTCATCAAAAAACATTTTAAACGAGATAAACCTAACACCTGAGTCACTTTCTACAAGTATAAATCAAAGCGTTGTATTGCCCATAAGCTCTGGCCCCCATACAATTACAGTAGTTCTACCGCGCGTAAACGACCCTTATTTCGCACTTAACACGAAGGGATCAAATGCCACAACAAGTGCCTGCAATAACTTCAGAAATGGCCAAAATACGCTCTCAACTGACAACACTGGTGCAATAATGGTAAGATCCGCAAACACAACCGAATGTTTGTCATTTTATCTAGGTAGTCTTTTCTCAGATCAAGGCTATGCGGTCTTTGTTAATTCCGACAAAATAGCGGGTCGACCATTTCATTTCTGGATACTCAACGAAGACGAAAAAACATCTCCAATAGATACATACCTGTCGGGTGCTGGGCTTGAAAGCTTTGTTTTGCCGCCAGCGGCAGCTGGTGGCCTTGGCTACTCATTCCATTTTGACAATGGCTCGATAGGTCATGATATCAATCAAAATACGCTCAAAAAGCTCGAGGTCCACCCTATTCCATACAATTTCTTGACAAATATCTCGCTCGGGCTTCCAAAAGCAAGCTCGACTCAAAACAATCTTAAAATAGATAATATCTCACATCCAAATGAGAGTCTTTATATCGTAAATCTTGCCGAAAATCCCAATCCAAACGGCATTTTGGTACTCGCGCAGTCATATGATGCGGGATGGCATGCATACCGAATAAAGAATAATGAAGAAGGAATAATGAAGAATCTCGCGGCGGCATTTCCCTTTATATTCGGGAGTGAAATTAAAACACATGTCGAGCTCAATTCGTGGGAGAACGCCTGGGAAATAAATTCTAACACCCAACCCCTAAGCGCTAACACCCAGATACTAATTGTCTACATGCCGCAATATTTAGAATATGCTGGATTCTTACTGCTCTTTGCAGCCACGGTAGCAGTAGTAATCAAGCTCCTGAAGCGAAGAAACGTTAATAAATAACCCAATATACAAATATAACAATAACCCAATCAATTTTTTAAATCCTTAAATCATCTATTTAACAAATAAATTTCTTTTATTGATCCTGATTGACTTTGAATTGATTTGTTTATTGGTAGTATTGGTATGTATTGGTAGTATTTCGCCCGAGTGATACCTTTTGTAATACAAAACCCTACTTTTCTGCTACTTTACTCACTTGTCAATAGGCAAATTAATTTTCCCAAAGTTATCCACATTTTTTTATAACATTTTTATTTACATTGATATATAAGTCTAAAATGAATAATTAATTACTCTGGGTCTATATCATAAAGTATCAATTTTTCACTATTTTTGCTATAGGTTGCGAGTCTTCGCAAGTTATGCTATACTACTTTTAAGTTATGAAATTTCCAAAATTATTAAAGGCGAATCAAAAGAAGGAAGCGAAAAGAATCGTGGACTTCTATCAAGATCAAATTGAGAAAGCAGGAAGAGACCAAATTCAAAAGATGGTCGATCGGGGACTAAGTCTACCGGTCTTTCTTCTTTGAATTTAAACGATCGTTAAAAAGTAAAAAAAGAGCATCGCTTTCGCTACTGTAAAATAAATCCTTAAGTACGAAAAGCAATGCTCTTTTAAAAAGTAAGCTTTAGTCTTTAGGCAGGAAAAGACTATGCTTGGTAGTTAAATTACCAGAAGCGTAGATATCTTGTCAAGAAAAATTGGTGAGGCAAAAATTGATAGTTTGGATTACTAAACATTGATTTTTTCACCAATTTTTTCACGCATGAAAAGATCTTTTGTTGCTGATTTGAATGGAGGTAGGAGAGTTGGGCAGGCTTTCTTACTTCCTTTTAAATTAGTAACTGAAGGTCTTTTTTTATTGGAGTTGCGAAGATAGATACACTCAGTATCTATCGAAGTCCCGCACATGCGCTCTTGCGACGCGAGGATGTAGACCTCGGGAGCAAGTAAGCACTGTGAGGGAGGCAGGCTTTCTTATTCCCTTTTAAAGCAGTAATTCTGTGGATCTTTTTTTGTAAGTTGCTTGTCCCCCACTTTCCATCCCTTCGACGATCCAATTTTTCACATGAGGTATACAAAGATACGGTTTGTTAGGTGAAAAACTCTTCTAGTGGCATCTACGCCGCAAAAAAAGTATTAAGTAGTTAGTAGAAAGAATTAAGTAAATTTATTTATAGTCTACAGACCACCGTCTACTGTAGTCGATAGACAGTAGACTCTAAGCAGAAAGATGCTTTAAGTAATAAAAGAATTGCGGTTGACGAGTTTTCGTATTCTCATTATTCCTTATTCGCTGATTCCCCTGATACCTTAACCAAATACCTGATACTGCTCAGCTCGTGATACTATTTGATATCAAAAACAACATTATCTTGAACGATCGTCCATCATTATGTGGGAAATATATGGATCATTTGACTCAATTATCGCAATGTATTTTCCCATCTCGAGTTCAGCAATTAGGTTTCTCATTTGATTTGTAACATTTCTCTTCGAAATCCATACGCTCTTCTGCCAAATTTTAAAATCCCACTCTCTCAGCCTTCTTCTGAAAAGATTTCTTATTCTTCTTTTGCTCTCAGGGACATCCCAAATTACAATCCTAAACACTCCATCCCACTCTTCTTCATGACCCAAATAATCTCTTCCTATCTCCGTAAGTCTTAAAATCACTTTGCCATCTTGATTTGTTTCGCGTTCAATAAATCCTCTTCGTCTGAGTCTTCTTATTGTCTCAAGAATTGTAGGATCCTTATGTGCCGGTAAGCCTCGTATCGATCTCATCTGAGATGAGTAAGAGAAACTATCAAGAATGATCAATCCTTCCGCTGACTTCTCAAGTGCAAATAATAAAGCATTCGCAATACTTCCCTTATTAACTCTCATATAACCTCCTATAAAAAGGTTATCAAATCCCCCATTGTAAAACAACAAAACACTAGCCGATCGTCGATTGTTTTGTGGGGGAATCAGATTAAATATAAAGAGATATGATTCTCATGCTCCTATTGAGGATGGTAATAGTGGATACCCTTTTCGACTTTAAAACCAACTCTACCATCTGCAACTAAAAGCTGCATAATTGTCCTAATAGATGGAACTTGCAGTTTTTTACCGGCATCTTTTAATTTCTTCTGAATGTCGCGAATTGCACACCCGCTATTATCCAAGACTATGGCATAAATTACATCTGCCGTGTCTGCTTTTGATTGTCTATTTGCATAAATAGAATGTTCTTTTGCTTTCGCAATAAGTCTTGACACAGCGGGTCCATCAACTAAAATATCTCTTAAACGTCTTCGGCCAAATTCTAGTGCACCCACATTTTGGTTCTGAAATCTGCTGAGCGTAGTCACCAGGTCACGAATCATAATTCTTTGATCATCTTGAAGCGAGATTTCAGATTGCAAGCCAGACCCAAATTTGCTTCTTTCAGCATATCCACGCTCTTTCAACAAGTTTAAAATTCCAGCAGCTATCATAGTAGCATTCTTTAAAGACTTCTTACTAATTCCACTTTTTATATACTCTTCTCCAATCTCTTCTCTAGTCCAAACTCTGTTAGGATGATCCTTTAACAACCTGTACACAAATTGGGGATAAATTCTTTCTGTGTTATATATTAAATCAGGATCTTCCTGTGGTGCTTCATCTGATAGCTTATAGAAGGAAAAGTTTTTTCCATAACTTATTGAATCATAATCAATTATTTTCCAGTCTCTCATAGATTCAAGGTGCACTCTTATACGCTCGTAATCTTCCCCCAAATTATTTACTACATCAGATATTCGGATGGGTTTATCCATTGACAAAAGTCTTTGTAGAATTTTTAGGCGAACTAAAGGCGCTCTCTCCTTGTACTCCTCTCCTTCCCCTATCTTCTCACCTGCAGATGAAGAGCTGGGAACACTAAAAAAATCTTGTAGGGAAAAATTCGGGTACCTTAGGGAAAAATCAAGAACCAGTCCAGCCAAGGCTTCACCCTGAGCTTCGCCTTTTGGAGTTTTGAAGTAACCATCTGTCGAAAAATCAGCTCTTAGAGCTTCTTTTGCAACAAGCCCAATCGGCTCAAACGAGTTGAAACAATACTGAATGGGTCCTTGTATATTTATTCTCCAACCAGGATTTTTTCCTTGTGCACGAAGCACTGCATTTCGAAGTCCTTTTTGCCTATAGACACGACCCGGCTCCATGATACCTAGTGTAATTGCTTTTGCTTCGTGATTTCCGACAGCAGCCAACAGATTACCCATTTGTTCGTCTGACAATCGTTCAACCGCAAAACTTTCATTGCTATTAGAACTGGTCTCTAACATAGAAAGATTATAACAAAATTGAGGCTAATTTGTAACCGATAGTAATTACTCGAGGTTTTTCTGGTAGGACTGGGCCTATTCTAAATTCTTGGGATATACTATTTTGATAGTGGATACTCCACCCTCTATTCCCCAGTTATCACCGTAAAGGAGGATATAACGGCTATCTGGATCAACATGCTTATTGCGAACAAGATACGAGAATGCCTCCTTCATGTCTTCAAGTCTCACTTGAGCACTTGCCGACATACCTTTTGGCTGCAAGATTGGCTCGACACCAAAACTCATCGTGAGGCCATCTCGAACTTTTTCGTTTGGTGTAAATACAAATATTGGTACTTTTGGCCTATATCGCGAGAGTTTTCGTCCTGTGCGACCCGACTCTGAAAATACTATAAATCCACCGATAGGCTCCTCTTCTCGCTCAAATGAAAGATAAAGGTTGTATGCGGTGTCACAAAGCATTTCTTCAGGATCGAGAATGTCATAGTCAAACATACTTCTAATATCACGAAGCATATCCTGCTTTTCTGAAAACTCGACAGTATCAGCCATAGTTCTGACAGTCTGCTCTGGGAATTTTCCTGCCGCTGACTCCTCTGACAACATAACAGAGTCAGTGAAATCATAAGCAGCATTTGCAATATCGGACACCTCAGCGCGTGTAGGATATGGATTTTGGAACATCGAAAGAAGCATTTGAGTTGCTGTGATAACAGGAATACCCCGCTCGAGACACTTCTTGATCATGAGTTTTTGGAAATATGGAACTTGCGCAAATGGAATTTCTATTCCTAGGTCACCACGTGCAACCATAAGCCCCTCAGAATCGGCGACGATATCGTCAAGATTATCAAGCGCCATTTGAGTCTCAATCTTTGGAATGACACGGGCCACAAGTCCTGCTTTTTTCATTTCAGCTTTGAGATCCATTATGTCTTTTGCGGATCTCACAAATGATAGAGCAACGAAATCAACTGGATTTTTTGCCGCCATTTTAATCGCATCTTTATCTTTTTCTGTGAGAACTGGCATCGGATAATCTGCCCCGGGAAGATTGAATGTTTTCCTTGTTTTGAGGTCTTGATCTTGCTCGGCAATGAGGATTGCGCTTTTTTTGTCGGTGCTTTTTACTTCAAATCGTACACGACCGTCCTCTGCGACAATTTTTTGGCCAGGTATAAGATATTTAATTACTGCTGGATGGGAAATATTAAACTGATTTTTGTGTTTACCGTCCCCCACCATAACTTCATCGCCTTTTTTAAGAGATATTACATCCCCTGGCACTAAGGTTCGGATCTCAGGACCTTGAAGGTCAATAAGAGTACCTATTGCTACACCTTTTTCTTTTGCAACTTTTTTAACTAGATTGATTTTTTCTTCGTGCCAAGGAAGCTCATTATGCTTTAGGTTAAAACGGAAAATATTGACTCCTGCATCCATCAATTTAGCGATCATTTCAGGGCTGTCGCTCGCAGGTCCAATTGTTGCAGTTATTTTTGTTAATTTTTTCATTAAAAAGATTTTCGCGGATTAAAGAGCCGATCAACACGGATATATAAGCCGAAGAATTTATTGTACACAAAATGAACCTGGAATACAAGAGAACGATGGAAAAGGTATCACGGGTATCACGAGCTGACCAGTATTAAGTATAAGATATAAAGTATTAAGGGGAACCAGAGCAATTTGGTCGTTAAAACCTTAAGACTAAAGTAATTAATGATTAATCAAGACGATTGTCATGCTGAACTTGTTTCAGCATCTCAAATCGAGGTCCTGAAATAAATTCAGGACGACAATGTGCATTTTTTTACTAACCCCTAAACGCTAAACGCTAACTCCTCACTAGTTGATTGGGGCCTTTATCTTCGAGAAGAGTATCTTGCCTGCGTCGGTCTGGATGATTCGAGATACCTGCACTTGTATTGTGCTTCCAAGATATGCTTTACCCTGCTCCACAACAAGCATGGTCCCATCAGGCAAATATCCAACTCCCTGGCCGATACCCTTCCCCTCCTGAACTATTTTGACAAAAAATTCCTCACCAGGAAGTGCCTGCGTCTTAAGAATATTTGCAAGCTCATACAAATCAATCGCAACAACATTTGATAATTTTGCTTTCTTTGCGAGGTTAAAGTCGCACGTTATAACACGTCCTTTATATGCTTTGGCGTGGTCAACTATACTTTCATCAACTGGTTTATTTGACTCATCAGCCAGAATTTTAACCTTTATCCCGCGGGATTTTTTGAAATCATCAAGAGCATCCATAGCCCTCCGGCCACGAGCTTTTTTGACAAGATCTTTTGAATCGGCAATGTTTTTGAGCTCCGTTAGGACGCTATCAAGAACTATGAAATTACCATAAAGTGCTCCAATTTTTGCCAAATCAAAGACTCTCATGTCGATAATTGCCGATGTATCGAGGAATACACAGTTATCAATTTTTTTGTTCGACTTTGTACTTTTTCGACGTCTGACATTGACTCTTTTACTGACCGCTTTTCCTACTTCATCGGCAATTTGTCGAATAACCCGAGGAGGCAGCATAATGTTTTGCAATACCTCAGATGATAAAGATCGAGCCGCATCCCCTCTTTTTGTCGCAGCCTTCTCAACCCGAGCAACCGGTTTAGCAACGCTCTTTTTTGCGCTTAAATTTTTTTGATTTTTGATTTTTGATTTTTGATTTCTCTCCGTCATAGCGATTTCATTATATCACCCAGGTATTTCATATTCCCGTGAGTAATTACATTTGTAAATCCTAACTTCTTTGCCTCTTTCACACGTGCAGCCTCATTCATAACGCTTTTAAGCTCTGACAGAAGACCAATTTCAGCAATCGCGACAGTTGATTTGAGAGGCTTATTCTTAAAAGACGACAATACTGCAAGACATACCGCCAAATCCGATGCATTTTCTGTTATTTTAAGTCCGCCCACTACATTTACGAATACATCATGCCTATCAATAGGAATTCTTAAATGCTTCTGAATAACAGCAAGTAACAACTCCACGCGTTTTTCAGCGATTCCATTTGCGACTCGTCTTGCAAAAGACATATTTGTCGGGACAACAAGTGCCTGCACCTCAACAGGAAGCGGCCTACTACCCTCCATAACGACTGTTAGACACGAACCGGGCACGGCTTCGGTTGCGCTATTCATAAAGTATTTTGATGTATTTGTAATTTCGGCTAGTCCATACTCTTCCATCGTAAAAATTCCAACTTCTGTCGTATCGCCAAACCTATTTTTGAATGCACGCAATATCTTGGTCCCCGTTAGTTTTTCACCTTCAAGATAAAGAACCGTATCAACCATGTGTGAAAGCAACATGGGCCCGGCCACAACTCCCTCCTTTGTCACATGCCCTATTAGAAAAACGGGCACAGAATGCGTTTTGGCATATGAGACAAGCCTACTCGTCGCATGTCTTATTTGGGGCAAAGATCCTGGATATCCAGGAAACTCCTCAGTTGCCATTGTCTGAATCGAATCGACTATTACAAGATCCGGCTTTGAGACCTCACAAGCTGCAATTGCTGCCTCAATATCGGCAGTTGAGAAGACAAATAGAGATTCAGGATCTGCTTTTCCCTGATTGATGCGTTCAGCGCGCATTTTCACCTGACTCTCAGACTCCTCACCAGTAATGTACAGAACAGTTCGCGTCTGACTCTTGGCTTTTGGCTTTTGGCTTTTGGCTTCTTCACCAACCCCTAACCTCCAACCCCCAACCGCTACATTGATTGCCAGCTCCAAAAGTATTGTTGACTTACCTATTCCAGGATCACCAGACAGCAATACTACAGATCCTGCCACTATTCCTCCACCAAGAACCCGATCAAATTCGACAAAACCAGTAGATATTCTACTCTGTTGTACGCTAACTACCTTAGAAATAGCTTGGGGAGAGCTTGAAGATGCAATTTTTATGAGTGCCTTCGCGCGAGTTGTCGCTTTTTCGGCAACCGGTGCTGCAACCTCAGTAAAAGTATTCCAAGAAGAACAGTCTGGGCATCGGCCAAGCCATTTTGAAGACTCATAACCACAATTTGAACAAACGAAGTGAGTTTTTGAAGCCATAAAATTGAATCAAGAAGCACGAAGCAAGAATTATGGGAATTACCCAAAAATCATGATTCTTAATTCATGATTCATGATTCTACCTATACCCGATTGGTACGGCTTTCAGCACTGGTGATACTACAACGAGGCGGCGGCGGCGGTCGATCTCGACAACTTCAGCATTTACCATTTGTCCTGCTTCATAAGTTGTACCTGATGGTATTTTGTCAGCGGGAATAAATCCATTAACACCCTCTTCAAGCTCGACAGTAACACCACGAGTCTTTGTCTCGATAACACGACCCTTAACTTTCGTCTCTGGCTTGTATTTCTCTTCAACTTCTGCAAATTTATCCTTTTGGGTGCGCTTTACAGAGAGATTAACTCGCTTGTTTGACGCATCAACCTCAACAACTTCGACATCCAGTTTGTCACCGACATTGAATTTTGAGGCTAAATTTTCAACTCTTTCATAAGCTATCTCAGAGATATGTATAAAACCTTCAGCTGTATTTCCGTCCTTCGCAACACTTACAAAAAGTCCATATGGCGTAACGTTTACAACTACGGCTGTGACTCGGTCACCGGTCTTAAAGAGCTTTTTAAGCTCATCTATATTCATTAGCATTGAGACTGCTTTTTGAGAGAATACTACTCTCTTTTTTGAGCGATCGAGCTCAATAATCTTTACTTCTATTTTTTTACCAGTCATATCGGTTGTATCGAGAAGCTGAGATGATGGCAAAAATCCGCGTACCCCCTCAGAAGTCTCTGCGAAATAGCCTCCACGAGTAGCCTCACCAAGTGTTACCTCAAATGGCTTGTCAGACTTTGAAAGATCCTCAAATTTCTTGAAAATGACATCATCAAGCATGCGGCGAAGAGATAGAACTGGAAATCCTTCTTCAGACTCTGGTGAAATAACTGTTGCGGTAACTTTATCCCCTACTTTTAGAATTGAAAGGAGATTTTCAAGATTTTGGCGATCAAACTCGATAACTAATGCATCTCCCTTACCACCAATATCCATGAGAATTTCCTCAGGAGTAAGTTTTTTGATAGTACCAGTTATTGCTTGGCCCTTTGTGAGAACTTGCAAGTTGTTACCAGACCGAGCCATAAGCTCAGCCATCGAGCGAGCTGGAGAATTAGATTTGTTTGAATTTGAAGAATCTGACACGCATTTTACCCCCTTTGTAAACTCAAGACTTTGCGCTTTGAGTTTTAAGTTATATATATTCTATCACAATGAATTACATTAAACAATTATTATCGGTCCCTCACTATTGCAAATCCGTACATTTTGATATAATTAGACCGATGAGCAAAACGCTTACAAACGAGGATATTGACGAGAAAAGCCGCGGCAAGCTATATATTCAGGACTACTCCGCCCGTCCAACAATTGACGGTGTAAAAATTATACCTATTAAGAATTTTGTTGGTGAAGACGGCGATTTTTCAGAAATTATTAGACTTGATAACGGCAAGATAGAAGGAATTGAAGATATGAATGTCGCCCAAGTCAATCGATCAAGACTTTTACCCGGTGCTATCAAAGGTTGGCATCTTCATTTTGAGCAAGAAGATATATTCTACCTTCCACCATCTGACTCACTTCTTGTAGGGCTTTGGGATCTGAGACGTGAATCGAGTACAAATGGAGTGTCGATGAAAATCACACTAGGTGCAGGCCAGTCTTCCCTATTATATATACCGCGAGGTGTTGCTCATGGTATGGTCAATCTATCCGGTGAGCCAATCGACCTCTTTTATTTTGTAAGTGGACAGTTTAATGCTGAGCATCCTGATGAGCGCCGCGTACCTTGGGACTCGCTTGGCGAGGACTTCTGGACCCCCAAGAAAGATTAAAGATGAAAGACTTAAGAATAAAAAGCAAGCACGAACTTAACCCAATTTCAGCTTCTTCTAAGCTGCCACCTCGTGATTGATAAACTTGCATTATAGGCACAAAACTGCTATAATAGTGCCTTCGCTCACAATACTATGAGTCTAGAGAATAATATAACATCATTTGAAACTGCGGTAACATTTGTACCCATGTTTAGTATACAATCTCACGGCTCAGTCAAACCATCCGAAAGGCCCCAATCTGTAGTCGAGCCTATAACAACCCAACCCGAATCACCTAAGTCGACTATTAGGAGTATTACATCCGACGAACTAGATGAAATTACTAAAAGAGCCAAAATGTCACCTAAGGAACGTGACTTTTTTATGCATGCTGCGGGTGGAGCAACTCGAGAATTTATGCTTGAGATATGGCAAGGTAGACGTATAAGCAACACTGATGTAAATAATATAGCAGTTAAGATAAGAGCAAAATTGAAACCACTTGGCGTGAGCATTGAAAGCACCAGCCGCGATGGAGCTGTTTTTGGAGACGTACCCATGTATCAACTTCGTGATCAGCATGCATCAATATACAAGCTTGATGATCGAAAAAGAACTAGAGGAGAAAATATTTTAGAAAAAATACCTTTATGGGATGCTGTAGATGCAAGCGCTTTTGATGAGCGTGTTTTTCCTGACCTCACCGATTTGAAAGTAACAAATAGAAGAGTCGCATTGTCTCGAATAAATAAACGACTCAAAGCAAATGGAGAAATTTTTGTCGATATTTCCGAAGCTGATTCAGATCAACCTATCTATCTCCATGCAACAGCCGAATATGCAAACAAAATACCCGGTATGTTGAGGGCAGAAAAAAAACATCAAAAAAATGAAAATCTTATTTCAAAAAAATCTGAAAGAAAACGTACCCCAAAGAAAAACCTACAATATGTAATGTATACAAATATAGCAAGGGCGCTCGAAACAATAGATGAGGTTACACCAGAACAACTCGACTGGATGGCAAGCATAACAAACCCCAATTATCTCTCAACCAATAATTCGAGAGCGGCAATTGTTCGAGGAGTTAATCCTCTTCTAGAATTAGCAGGTTTTTCTTTAGTAAAAAGCAAAATTAACAAAAAAGACATATATCAAAAAGTTACGGCTGATGAGGCAAGAAGACTCGCCGAAGAAGAAAAAGCAAGATTAGAAAGATGGAGATCGACTCACCAACAAGAATTGGCCAAATGGAGAGCCGCCCGAAATAAAACTACACAAGGTAGCGAGGTAACCATGGACATCGCAGAAGAATACGCCACCCCTACTATCCCTCAAACTTCCTTAACTGAAACTGTAAAGATTGCAAGCGCAGCTTGGAGGGATGATACCTTAGATATCAGAAGCATTAGGAGTAAAAGAATGCAGAAGCGTCAAACACATACTATAGAATCTATTGCAGAAGCTGCGGGAGGTAGCTAAATATGACACAGGAGCATGGACAATTTGATCTGAGTGAACTTAAACCCGATCACTTTGCAACAGAGAGAAAAGAAATATCAGAGATCGTGATAGTTAGGTCTGGCACAAACGCAGCAAGACTCTCAAATAAGGGTTTTGAATTTTGGAAATTAATTTCTCAAGTTACTCCACCCACACAAGATGAGCTAATATTAGCGCTTTCCGGAAAAATAAATCCCGATACTCGTAAAACTCTCAAAACTACAGCTCAACGCGCCACTGCAGAGCTTGCAAAAATTGGTGTTTCAGTAGTTCCTATAGGAACAACGTATGCTATCTGTCACGCGGGAGAAGAAGACTCAATTCTTGAAAAATTTAATGCAGCAAACAAAACTCCCGACAATCGCACAATTGCGGACAGAACCTGGGACCGAGCAAAACCCGGCTCAGGCAAAACTCCCCAAACTTATGGCGACAAACAACATACATATCTTCCCCAGGCGCCAAAACCCCACAACTCCACTCGCTTTTAGGAAAAAGTACTCTTCATTACTCTTAAGTAGTAATAAAAGTTACAGAACTATTTTGAAAATCAAAATAAAATAGTTATTGAAGTTGCAATTTTAAAAGACTAAAATCGCAAATATTGTTTATTTGAATTTATATGGCATCTGAAGTAGATCCTGGATTAAATGGTTCTCAATCACCTCACGAAGTAGCAGCTTTTAACGAACTACCTATCGATCAACGAGTAAATTTAGTTCATCAAACCCAACTTCTTATACTTTCACGGCTTGATCAAATATCATTACAATTACAAGATCTCACATCCTCCAAAACAAGAACTACACAAAAACCAACGAATGAACAACAAATTCCCGCAGTTAAAGTTCCCGAAAAAAGCATTTCTGAGATTCTTGCAGAACAAAAAGAAGGCATCGATGCAACACCTCTACCTTTTATTGAAATACAGCGAATAGATGGCTCGTTCACTTCAAGAGCAAGATTTGGAACACAAGATATATGGGATGTTGCAGGGTATGATGACAAGTCAGATGCTCGACTCATCAGAGCTGTTGCGCATCTAAATGGAATTGCACTTGACCAGAATAGGGGAAGAATGGCACTTGAGCCGAAAGATGCTCGCATTGTCGCATCATTTCTTGCAAGACGAAAAATCTATGAACAAATGTCGACCGAAGTTCAGGATGAACAAGAAAACCCAATTGGTGCAGCAGTTGGCGGCGAAGCTGTTCCACCCCAACCGACCGATGACTCTGACGACATACAGGATGAACTACCACCTCTTCGTCCCCCACTTTACCTCGACTGGATTAAAGACCACGAGCGTGCAGGATATGTTACAGCTGATGTATATAAAGCTTGGGGCGGAACAGGACAGCCCAGTCGTGAAGAATCAAGGGATATGAATCTTGCAGCTGAATCATTAGGAATCCCTCCTGGTCGATTTAGCGCAGAAGTACTAGAACAGGTATGTATTCGGTATGACGAAATAAGAACCGGAAGATATGTTCCAGTCGAAACTCCGCCTCCACCAGCAGCCGAACCAGCAGGTCAGGCACAGAGTGATACCGACCTTCCAGCCGGTGAACCAATCAATTTGAGACCTCCAAGAGTACCTGAGGCACCCGTACCAACTCTACCCCGCAATATTGACACAGATGTTAATGAAATGTTTGCCACAGTCGCACTCCTAAAAATTTCTGGAACTCAACTAAATGATCCAAGTGGCAATTTGAAAATAATGATAGATGGACTCTTTGACAAACTAATAGGTCAGGCTCAACCTGAGGATATGCAAGCTCTACTTCAGACTGCCGCAAACAAACTGCTAGTTATTTTCCCAAATGAGGCAACGCGCAACATATATCAAGGCATTGATCCAGAACATAATGCGTTGACGAGAGTATTACTCGCAACACAGGAGGATCCTGCTCGCCTGGTGAAGAGACTTGCCAAAGAGAATCAAGGCATAGATATAGAACTTGAAGGAGACAACTCAAAACTTATGGAAGAACTTAACTCATCTTTTGAGATGAATCTTCGTGATTATTATTCTTTTGCAAGAATGTTCACTGACAATAATCTAAGAGCAAGTCGCAATAGATATCAGATTGAGGTTAATAGTGTACGAAAAATGCGACTAGATGCAATTGCAAAAGCCGCTCGGGATACATACGGAGAAAACTTACCAAAACACGATGAAATGGTCATAAGAACCGTTACCAGACTCAAACAACTGGCAGAAAATAGGCGAGATTTTATCAATGTCAACCGAGATGGAAAAAATCCCGATAACTCTTTATTAATATTTGGCTTCTTTAGTTCAGTTTCTGACAAGCAAGTTGCCGATCTAGCCCGCGACCTTGAAACCTCGTGGTAATACCTTCCCGAAACGGTAATAAAAATTACAGAATTGGGCCAATTTAATTGATAAATTGAACATTGTACAAATATTTTTAGTTGCTATAATCAGGTAGGAATTTATCAAAAATATGGTTGTCGAACAAGAAAAAGTAAGACCAACTACTCCCTTAGGACTGCTCCAAGAACAGCGAGCAGGTTTTGACAGAAGCAAAGCTCATGTGCAGACTACCATCGATACCCACGGACTTAATCTGTTAACCACAAGGGCCGCAGGAATTGCAGAACTTCCCTTAGAACAAAGGTTTGAAGCGCTGGTCAGTGTAGGAGAAAAGCGAAAGACCGCAGTTGAGGTTCTAACTGAAAAAAAATGGGCAACTAAAATCAGTGAGAAGATCATGGCACTTGATACTCAAATATCACTCCTCACAAGAGTTGACGCACTCGCAAACGAAGGCTACATCTCGCCTAACGAAATGGCACTTCTTTCAAATGGTTCATCTACCAACCATCAAGAAACCACTCCCGCAACGCCACTTCCCCACTCAAATGGACATGCCCCAGAAGTAGACGAAACTCATCCTGAAGCGGAACAAGATAAGAAGGCTTATGACCCGGTTGTCACAAGATTTTTGGCAGAAAATGGCGATAGGCCACTCACCATGAAAGATTTACCAAGAGCTCTAAGTGTAAGGAGGCTTAGCGCCCATACCAGAGCGCTATTTGCTGAAATGAGAAACTCATTACGCATTTATTCAGATACTGAGACAATCGGGCAAAAGATGTTCAGAGATATAGCAGAAACTGCTCTGATGACTGGACTGTTTGGAGCAGATATGGGCGCTATTAAAAAATGGCTCGCTGATAACCAAAAGGATGAATATTCGGGATCTGAATTGGCAGGTTCAATGGGAAGAAGTGGTGATTTAAACTTTGCTAAAAAAATAAGAGATATAACGGGCACCGTTATAGGTCACGACCTTAGTAGATCTGAAAAAATTCCCGCAGACATTGCTATCTACGTTCTGGCAAGAGTAAGACCGTATGATGAAGAGATGGCGAATTTAATGAAAGGTTCATCACATTTCAAGAGAGTTGATCAAGGCATAAAACCCGCCGAATCAACCGAGCCTAAGATTGAACCGGAAGATGGGTCAACACCACTGATTATACGTTATTCGGAATCTGCACGAGATGATGATGGTCAGCTCCTTTTAAGCGAAAATCGTCACGATACAGGCGAAGAAGAGCCATACACAGCAATGGGCCTAATATCGTCATTTCTGTCACCTGGTCACTTAGAAGAAGTGGATGATCAATCACCTCTTGCGACCAATGGAACCCACGCAGCGGCGAGTCTTGAGGAGTCTCCTCCTCTAGCGAGCGCCGAATTAACCGCCGACGAGCTACCCAATGCCAATGATTATTTTTTTACCGCTGCTTTGCTTAAAACAAATAAAGACGAACTAGCACGACTGGGACTGGTAATTGACGAAGATTCTATGAAAGTCCTTGACGGTGTAATTCTAAGAAGCCAAGATGAAGTAGATGCATCTAACCCCGAAGAGGCAATACTTCTTGCGGCTGAGAAATGGGACATACTATTAGGAGATGCCATCTCGAGAGACGGTTTCACCTCTCAGAATTTGGATGGCCAGATACTTTCTCCGCTACTCACTTTTTGGAGAGGTAACAAACCTAGTGATTTGATATTGCATTTAGTCGAATATCGCGACCACGGCAGGATATCTGATGAAAATCGCCCACCAGCTGCCGCGGCAACTCCTGATACTGAGATCCAACCCAAACCAGCACCAACTGAGGAGCTGGAAGATGAGAACGCTCGCGCAAAATGCGATATTGAAGACAGATACTCCCTACCACATGTTATGAGATCCGTTAATGTTCGCAACGGTGCAGTTAAACATCATAAAATTCCTATAAGTCCCGACGCACTTAAAAAAATGAATTCTTGGATCGAACTCGAACGTGATGTTATGCAATCTCGCGGCATCACTCTGCCTCCGAAAGATGAAGCTGCAAACAGATTTGAAGATAGATTCTACCAATACGCCAGAGATCCCAAGGAATTTATAAGATTGAACGAAGATGCGAATGTCAGATGGTTTTTCCTAAGTCTCTTCCCAAATTTAACAGAGGAAGAAGCGTCATTTATAGGACCAGATATAGTATCCGATTATCTTAAGTAGTGATGGTAGTTGAACAAAAAAATACCAATTCAAATGACGCTCGCCCGCCTACTCTAACTCGGATTTTTGAACTTAGAGGCCAAGGCTATCTGACAGATACAGAACTAAACGCCGCCCATCCCCTACTCGACAGCACATATAACCTTGCACGTGACGGATATTTATCTCCCTCAGAGATAGTTCAGGTTTTCAAAGCACATAGTCTTCCTACAACCGATATATCTACTCCAACAGTTATCCCGCAGGAAGAAAAAGCCGAAAAAAAACTTCTTCTCACAGACGATGAACGCATCATGTTCGATGCACTTCACAATTCAGATGGTGCTGGAATCCTATACAGCCGTCTACCATCTCTATATGGAAAGAGGTCTAGAGTGTTTACTACCCCAATCGCGCATCAAGCACTTGAGGGATTAAGAGCTAAATTTCCTGGTAATATACTTACAGATAATTTAGTACGCGGCAACTCGAAATCTCCACTGATGGTAAGTTGGTACGAGCCGGAAATTCCTGAAATAGAAGAAGTAGAAAAGCCAACTCACCCACCTGAAATCAACACTAAAATTAGAAAGAAAAAACCACTAGATCGACAAACACACTTGATCGCACCTTCGGCGGCAAATCGCAGCATAAGACCGGCTGATGCACCACTAAAACAACTTGATGATGATTCTAAGCCTGATCAAACGGAAGGTTCTAATACGAGAGGTGTTTTAGGTGCAATTTTGGCCGGAAGACACAAAAAGGACAGAAGAAGATCATACAACATGGGATATGTAGGTGGCAGCAGAAAGAAGGCAACGAATGTAATTATCGAAACTGACGAAGAAGTACTAACACCTGATCCAATACAAGCTGCGGCGGCCACCCCCTCAGATCCTGCAACATTTATACCCCAACCTGAACCACTAGTAGTAGCGATACCATTCATTGCTGAGGAAGCTATCACGCCTCAACCTGCGCTACCTCCAGAAGTGGTATTGCAACCAGAAGCAACAATAATTACTCAACCAGATCAAGTGCTCGCACCCTCTACTCTTCCCGAAATAGCTGAAAGTCCCATTATTCCATCTGAGTCTCAGGAAGTTAAACTCGAAAAAGTGGATTTTATATTGAACGATTCTCGAGGACCTCTCAAAATGGGTCCAGGAGTCGACGCAACCGGTTTTACTCGCGTAGTTCTTCCACCTGCTGGACCAAGACGAGAAAATAGACAAGAGTTAAATATTATTGAAACCCTCAGAGTTCCAGAAAATCAGGCCGAAGATGTAGCGCTTAATAGATTGATCAACAAAGTTACAGAAAGCGCATCGCCTCGCATGTTTGGACCGCAAGACATATGGAAACACTATGGTGGTCTTGGTATGCCACCTTATCGATTTCTAGACATAATAGATACAGCGGCTACCAAATTGGGGCTTCCAGGAACTCGTCGATACTACAAAGACCAAATACCGCTTCTTATGCGCGCAATCGGTGCACCGGTTGAATTATTAAGAACACAAAATTCAAATAAAGTGCGAGAGAGATCAAAACCTGAAGCGCAACCAAGAGCACCGCGAGTTGCTCGACCAAGATCCGAAAGACCATCTTCCATCCCAAGAGTACGATCTCCTAGACCAGAAGGAGGTATTCCTGCACAGCAAGCTTTCAACACACCCACTGAATCACGTCCGCGACTCACTCCAGAACTTACAGGTATTCGGCTTTGGCAGTCGCGACATCCGCAAGAGACATATTCGGCAACTTCAGATATCAATTCATATTTTAGAACTCAATTAAATGTTGATAAAACGTTTGAAGGTCGCATGATACTTGCAGCACGCATGGCAGGTGTATCACCCGATGCAATGGACCGTCTAACTCAAGAGCAATTTCTAGCAATTGGTACAACTCTTGAGAGGCTATATGACTTAAAACCGCCAGTTCAAGAAGAAGTAAAAGTCGATCCCATGATGAATATTCCTATCCCAATAGGTCTCTTTTCACCCCACCCTCTAGTTCTTGAACTCGGGTATCGCAAATTCACTGAGCCGACCACTGAACCCAGCAAAAAAGGAAAAGACGATGGAAATACTCTCCTGATTTATAAAGTAGGGGTTGCTCCACTGGATACTCCAACCACTCGGAAAGTAGAGTTTGTATGGGCTAATGAAAAACGAAAAGCACCAAGAACAAAAGCGGACCGAGAAGCAGCGCTTGAAGTCAAATTGCGTCTAACGGATGAAAGAATAATGAATATTGAAAAAGTACTTGGCACAAAGGCAACTGAGGCAGTCATGACAGCTGTCGCTAGCGCAGCAGATTTAAAAGGTTATGAAATACGCATAGCCCGCTCCCCTATTGACTTTCTTAAGGCTTGTGGTGCCCCGGATGAATACCTGCTTTTGCTTAAAAAGGATAGTTCTAAAGCAGTAAATTTGGTCATGGAATTTCTCAAAACCGTTGCTCAACCTATGTGGGATTCACCATCAAACCCATTCGATGAAGGGCCCGGCGCAAGACTCAAAACAAACATTGAAATTATAAAAAGTGCCGGAGTCAGTCTTGATGGAATATTGAGATTTATGTATCTCAACTATTACCAAGACGTGCCTGAAGAATACCAGAACCCAGCAGGTAAATCTGATTTACTGCTTCAACCCACAGAAGTCAAAATAAGAGAAAGGCAACCTTCGCATGGCGGAAAAAAGCTATAAAATCAACAATTAGATATTGATTCTTAATATTTTGAGTTTATAATCGAGCCACTATGGAAAGAACTGAATATTCAGGCGCACCAACAGCAGTCATAGAGGCCACAGCCCCAGCAAAAACACACGCTCCAAGTGATGCTCCATCGCCAATGGATGCTCTCAAAAAAAGACTAGATGAATATATTGCCGAGAAAAATGGCGAAGGTGTTACCTATGGTATCGACGACGCTATGAAAGTCCTCGCTTATTCCACAGAAATTAAAGCTGCAAAAGCATCGCTAAGAACAAGATTCCTAGCGCAAGGCGTACGAGATATGAGAAGTATAAGCGCGAACGAATCTCAATTCCGTGCAACGATCCTTGAGGATTTTTCACAACGACAAGCGGCTGTCCTTCAACAACAGCAAGAAATTGACGATTATCTCGAGACCGCACCTGATGAAGGAACAACACCAGATCTAACCCAACTAAATATTCGATTAAAGAGGCTTGTTGCTGAAAAAGGTCTGACGCTCGACTCGCAACACATGCTTGATCTTTTCGAAAAAGGTCTAAACCCTCCATTGAGGGGTATTGTCCGAGAAAGATTTGTGGAACTTGGAGCAGGAAATAAAAAAGACTATAAAGTCGCAGCTCCTATTGCGTTATTTAGGCAAGTTGCAGAAGAGATTTTGGCTGGAGAATTGGGAGATATACATATTCCCTGGGCTGCACGAAATATAGACAGAAACTCCGCAGAAGACTCGCCATCTATACCACCCGAGGATAATTCAAAAAGTGACGATGACACAGATTCACAGTATCCAGAATTTTCATCCAGCACTATTCTACCCTATGGGGAAGAAGTTACACTTGATAACAATCATATTCCTCAAAGGTCACGATATAGCCGATATGCTCCTATTGTCGATACTGAAGAAGACGAGTATCTATTCGGTGACCTTGCAAATAGTTCTCTTCCAGTAACTCATGAGAAAGTTATTTTATCGGGAGTTGCTCAGTTTTCTGACGCTGATAAAAAAAGAAAAGTTGACTTAAGGTCTAGAATTCGCGCAGTTGGCATATGGCGCGCAACGCATGGAAAAAGCCTTGAGAGTATGAGCGAGGAGGATAGAATCGCTTCATTTTTAGAATTTCTCAAACACTACGACAAAAAATAGCCCCACTGTGAATTAATATCTGTTTTTGCTAATATTATTACTCATGGAAATCTTAATTCCTCTTGCTATACTTCTTTTTTCTGCAATTCTTCATGAAGTCATGCACGGCGTAGTTGCAGATCGCCTAGGCGATCCAACTGCGCGCATCATGGGCCGTCTCACACTCAACCCCATACCACATCTTGATCCTGTAACAAGCATTATTGTCCCGACTCTATTATATTTATCAAGCGGTGGAACTTTCTTTTTTGCAGCAGCGAAGCCAGTACCTATCAATCCTCGACATTTTCATGAACCAATGAAAGACATGGCACTCACAGGACTCGCCGGACCGCTCACAAATTTTGCGATTGCGATAGTTGCAGCCGAAATTTTGAGGTTTGTACCACTATCTGACATCAACCAAAGCATCATTTTTCTGGTTGTACAGATAAATTTGATGTTAGGGTTTGTTAACCTTATTCCCATACCACCACTCGATGGATCGCGCGTTTTGGCCGCTTTTTTGCCAAATGATTTACTCCGTTCTTATATGGCAATCGAGCGATATGGTATATATATTTTGTTCTTTTTATTCTTCTTCCCAATAGGCGGTTTATCCCTTGGACAATTGGTCAATAATTTGATAATATTTACACTCCATTTACTTGGAATATAATAAGCAAATATGCAAATGACAAATAAGCAAATTCAATTTTGAATGCTTTAATCATTTAATATTTAAATCATTCATTTGCTTATTAGGATCCTTGCTTATTTAGGCATTAATATGAATATAAAGTCCGTTCGCGCCATTCAGATACTAGACTCTCGCGGCAATCCTACTGTCCGCGCATACGTCACACTTGATGATGACTCAACTCACCAGTCATCTGTGCCATCAGGAGCATCAACTGGATCTCACGAAGCAGTAGAGCTACGCGATGAAGATAAGTCAAAATACCTTGGTAAGGGCGTCACCAAAGCGGTTGACAACGTAAACACTAAAATAGCTCCAAAAATCACAGGTCTTGAGCCTGATCCCAACACGATAGATGAAATCATGCTTGAGCTTGATGGGACCGAAAATAAAGCCAATCTTGGCGCAAATGCGATCCTCGCAATATCACAAGCCGTAGTCCGCGCAGCAGCACACGCAGCAGGCAAGCCGCTCTGGAAATTCATGAATGAATACTACTTCAAAGACACTAAGCCCAACTTCCCCAATCTACTCGTTAATATAGTAAATGGTGGTAAACACGCTGACTGGAATTTCGATATCCAGGAATTTATGGTTGTCCCAAATACAAAAACCCCCTCTGAATCAATTAGAATTGCAGCTGAAATTTTCCATAATCTAGGAAAAACTCTCAAGAAAAAGGGTCTCTCAACACTCGTCGGAGATGAGGGAGGCTACTCACCTGCTCTATCAAGCGACGAAGAAGTACTTGATACAATAATAGAAGCTGCAAAGAATGCTGGATATGAAAATGTTAAAGATTATCGTCTATCACTTGATGTTGCATCAACTGAATTCTTTAAAGATGGTAAGTACGAAATGCACAAGATCGGTAAATCATTAACTGGTGAAGAACTCACCAAATATTACCAAGAAATTGGCCAGAAATACAAAATACTCTCCTTTGAGGATGCTTTTGCAGAAGACGACTGGGAACACCACAAAATATTTGGTGATATGGCGCGCAAATTCCAATTTACAACTATCGGTGACGATCTTTTTGTCACAAATCCTAAAAGAATTCAAAAAGGAATTGACGAGGGTGCTGCAACTGCAGTTCTAGTAAAGGTAAATCAAATTGGCTCTATCAAAGAGACTGCTGAAGCCATCAACATGACACATGCAGCCGGCTGGGCAACTGCAATTTCTCACAGAAGTGGGGAGACTGAGGACAATTTTATAGCCGATCTAGCCTATGCATGCGGATCTGAATTTATAAAAACAGGCTCAATGTCACGTTCCGAAAGACTTTCAAAATACAATCGCCTTCTTGAAATCGAAGCAGGCATCTAGACTTAAGAAACTAGATATTAGATACTAGATATTAGAAATTGCTAGTTACTAGTCTATAGTTACTAATATCCCTATACATACTATGGCTTATCTCGTACTCGTCCGACATGGATTATCCGAATACAACAAAAAGGGTCTTTGGTGTGGTTGGATTGACCCCAGCCTTGTCCCCGAAGGAGTTGAACAAGCTCAAAAAACTGGCGAAGAACTAAAAGATATTGAGTTTGACCTTTCATTTACCTCTATCTTAAGGCGAGCCAAAGAGACACTCGATGAAGTTAAAAAAACAATTGGTCAAACCGACATCCCAACAACTGTTGCCTGGGAACTTAATGAAAGAAACTACGGAGACTTTAGCAACAAAAATAAATGGCAGGTAAAGGAAGAGGTCGGCGAAGAAGTCTTCCAACAAATCAGACGCAGTTGGGACTACCCTATCCCATCAGGAGAATCTCTTAAAGAAGTTTACGAAAGAGCACTTCCATATTATCAAAAAGAAATTGAACCACAACTTAAAAATGGTAAAAACATTATTATTGCATCAAGTGGCAATGCACTTCGAGCACTAGTTAAATATCTCGAAAATATACCAGAGGACAAAATCTCTGGACTTGAAATAGGTACAGGCGAAGCGTATGTCTATCAAATAGACTCAGATGGAAAGATAACAAACAAAGAAATCCGCGGTAAAAATCCCCTAGCTGGAAAAGTCTAGTTAGAAACTAGATATTAGATACTAGCTACTAGCAAATACACATCTTAAACAACTAATATCTAGTATCTAGTCACTAGTATCTACTTATTGTACTTACTCATATACGTATCTATGCCGTGTTCAAGGAGCTGATCGACTATTTTGACGGCCTCGTGAAGCATTGTTTTTACTTTCCCACGAGAAGCACCTGTGATATTCCCAAGCACATAATCGTCAACATTTTGATGATTTTTACTCTTCACTTCTTTTCCTTCGATATGTTTTGGACTACCAATTCCTAGTCTAATACGCAAGAATTTATCGGTTGAAAGCTGTTCGATGATCGACTCGACCCCGTGATGGCCCCCTGCCCCACCACCAAACCTCACTCGTATCTTGCCAAACGGAAGATCTAGATCATCATGAATTACGAATAAGTCAGCGGGTTCAACTTTGAAATAATTCAACACTTTTGAAACCGCAAAACCTGAGTTATTCATAAAAGTCGCCGGCTTAACGAGTAGAATGTCCTGATCCTTGATTCCTGATTCATGATTCTTGATTCTGATCTTTTTGATATGTGATTTGAGGTTGTGATTATCATCCCAAAATGTTTTATCGAGTCTTTCCCATTTCTCAAGTAACGCTTCTGTCGCAAGAAAACCCAAATTATGGCGAGTTTTCTCATACTTCTCTCCTGGATTGCCTAGTCCAACTATGACCTTCACAGAGATATTATAACACTAGAAACTAGATACTAGATATTAGATACTAGGATTAACATGAAGTCATATAAGGAATTAATTGTCTGGCAAAAATCTATTGAACTTGTAGTTGAAATTTATAGAATAACAAGTAATTTTCCTAAATCGGAATTATTCGGAATTGTAATGCAAATGAGACGGGCAGTAGTTTCTATCCCTTCTAATATAGCAGAAGGTTTTGGGAGAAAAACTCATAAAGAAAAGGATCAATTCTATTTAATATCTTTTGGTTCTGGTTGTGAACTTGAAACCCAAATTTTAATATCCAAAAAATTATCTTTCGACGAAGTTCGAGATTTTGAAAAAGCTGACAGATTACTTGATGAAGTAATGAGAATGCTAAATAAAATGACCACTCCGCAGCGAAAATCCTAATATCTAGTTACTAATATCTAGCTTAAGGATTGACCTCTTTCCATCTCACGGCGGGGATCTTGTAGAAGTCTGTTAGCTGAGGAACAAAGTCATACCTTGATTGAGTAACAAACACAGGATATGTCTGGTCTCCGCCACAGAGTGATCTATTATTGTTAAATATTCCTGCTCCACCAACTTTGAGTGGCTTTAGAGCATTTGTGACAAAGCTTCCCGCGAGAGTAAATTGCTTGTCTGGCGTAACATTGTCAGAGCACTTGGTGCCCTGAAGATTGATGCTACCTTCTGCTGTGTATATACCCTCGAGATTTGTACAGGCATTTGTTCCACAAGGAGCGGCTGGCGCTGCTGCACCAACTGATGGATCTATGTTTATGTCTTTTTTGGCAGCAATAATAAACAGATTTTTTCTTCCAGCGGCAACTTTAATATTTCCGGTCGTTTTAATAAGTAGATTTCCATTGACAAGAAGTAGTACGTGTGCGCCGTCAAGATGAGTATAGGAAGTAAGAGTCAGATCACCATCATATTTGTATATACCGGTTGGCAAATTACTTATGTCACAAGTTGCGCCAGTACAATTTGTTACTCCGGGAGTTCCAACTAAGTTAGTGACTGTAACTGATTTGACTTTTGCACGATTAATAAAGAATGAGTACGAGAAAAGACCGTTTTTAGTCTCAGGATCCGCATTATATGAATATTCGTTGCTGATCACAAAGCCTACAGGATTTCCCGCTCCAAATGTCGGGATGAATGCTGATGAAAAGAAAGCTGAATTTGCATTTGATGACACGGCGGAAGCGGACGGAAGAGAATCAACCAAATTACCAAATCGGACGTCTCCGTCACCGGTCTGAAACCACGGAACCGACGATGATAGATACCAATCAAGTGTATGATTGGACGAGAAATTGAGAGGGTTGTATGTAAATCCAGTGAGACCTGTTGAGGTCCACGCTCCACCATCAAGCCTCACACACTTTGCAGATGTATAATTGAGGGCAACATTTGATAACGACACACTTTTTTGACCACAAGCAGTATTATCATTTATTGTATACTGCCCACTCGAGTTAGTTGAGCCAGTTGCAGTAACAGCCCCCCCGGAGCTCGTTCTAACGGTGACTGTCGCACCTGACCCTATCGTAGTTAAAGAGCTACCGCAAGCCCCATTACTACCATCTACATAAACGGTACCCGAAAGAGTTGCCCCACCTGGTATACACGAAGTCTGACGAAGACCATAATTAATAGTTGCATTTGGACCAAGCGTCACTGTCTTAGGATTATTTGCTGTTGTTACAGAATAATTGGGGGGGACAGTCATCGTAACAGTATAGCTTCTTGGCAAAAGATCATAAAAAGTGAAGTTACCATTTGCCGACGAGGTCGCTATGCTATTTGCAGCCGTTCCAGTCCTTTTAAAGGTTATCCCTTGGAAATTTTTTTCATCTCCCGTTCCGTTGTTACAAGATCCCACACAATCCTGCTGCTGATTACCGTTATCGTCATAATATGCATGGCCAGAAATTGTATACGATTCAGCGATTCCAAAATTAGCAACAGACGATGTTGGACTAACTGTATATGGATTGAGCGTTGTAACACCATACCCAGTCGGCGGAACTAACTGAATCTGATAATTTCCCCCGGTAATACCATTAAATGAATAGGTCCCATTTGCCGCCGTTGTTGTAGTATTTGAATATCCGACAAAATTCAAAACTGCATTCGCACCCGTATATGCTGTCTCACCTGAGTCCCAAACTTTATTTCTATTAGTATCTACAAAAACTGTTCCTGTTATATTAAATGATCCTCCTCCACCACCCGGATCAGCACATGTTCCAAAACTACACCAACCCGAACAACAATCGGAATCAGTACTACAAGCACCAGTATAAGTAGGCTGACACGAGCCGCCATATTGGGCCTGGACATTGGGAACAACAGTTGATACAAGCAGAAGAACAATTAAGAGAGCAGGACTCAACCGAGTCAGAAATGACCTCATGATTAATACTAACAACTTCGAAAAAAGAATGTCAATCAGTACCACAACTCTGCTACTCTATATATATGTCGCAGGCGTATTTTTTGCTATTTTTAATTATCTTTATTATCCAGGGATTGGGATTTCCCATAACATTCTCATTATTGACTGTCATATTTCTCGCAATCCCATGTACAATGTTGATCTTCTATTTAAAAAACAAAGATATTCCCGAAAGACTTAGAACACTTTTCATTCTATTTATTGGCGTTTCATTTGTATCTTTACTCGCGAGCGTTAATCTTAAATCTTTAATCTTTTATCTTCTCTACATAGCGTCATTTTCGGCATACATTTTTACCCAAAGGAACCAAAAATTAGTATCAAAATTTATCGTTCCATTTATTTTTATCGCAACTTTTATATTTATTCTCGCATCAATCTTAATAGAAAATGGAATTTTGAGTGCTCCGCTGACGGGATACCAATTTGTATTTTCTCGCTTCGGTTCCCACAACCACCTAGGCGACTTCCTACTCCTCCCCCTCATAACCTTGCTCTATTTTCTAACTTCAAAAAAGAAATCCATCTCACTTATCACATCTCAATTCTTACCTTACCTATTAACTATTAACTATTTACTATTAACTCTTATACTACTTCCCTTCTTCATTCTTTCTTATTCAAGAAGTGCATATATAGGACTGGTTTTAACAATAATTATTATGCTATATAACTTTTACAAATCAAAAATACAAAAAATAAATTTGAACATTATATTTGCACTATTTATAGTCTTTATATCTATTATTTTTACCTTTTCTCTATCGATTAATTCAGGCTCTGAACAGTTTCTTAAAGATATAAACCATTATCTTGTCGCAAATAATAGTTTGCACTATAAGTCTCCATACGGCGGTCGCGGGGAGTATGTTCGGGAGTCTATTCTGTCAACAATAGACCACCCGCTTCTAGGGGTAGGACCCGGTAACTTTATAGTAGCGTCAAAAGAATACGAATCAATACGAGGAATATGGACTGAAACGGCTCACAACATATTTTTAGATATTCTAGTTGAAAATGGAATTCCTGCTGGAGTCATTTTTATACTGATTATTTTCGAAATGCTTAGGGGGGCAAAAAAAAATCTCTATTTTTATCTTGCGCTCGCTATGCTTTTTAACTTCCAAGTCGATTATACATACCGGATATTCCCCATGCTCATACTCTTCTTCGTGCTACTCGCCCTCGCAAATAATAGAATAATGATTAAAGAATAAGGAATAATGAGAATACAAAACTAGTTAACTCGCAAAACCCGTTAACACTTTAACTCGCTACTGAATACCCTACGGCGTGCAGCGGGTCATTACAACAGTTGAGGCAACAGCACCAGATCTATAAAGTATAGATCCGTGGATTCCGTCTTGCTTCATCTCATAAGTCATGAGATTGTTAGGCGCAATAAGCCTATTACTCTCGTCTATTGAAAACTGCATTGCTGCTAAAACTCGTACTCCGTTTACAAAATAGCCAACAGTTGCGTACTTAGGAGTTATATCACGAATAATTAGAACAGATCTATATTGAGGATTCCATGACCCTTTCCATGTACCAGAATAGGCTGCTAGTGCCGCAGAAACACTTGATGTTGGCGAAATAACTTTTGTAACAGCTCCTTTCGGAAGAGGAGCACACTGATTGATAGCAGTTACAGCTGGAGCCTTATTTGCATTCTCGTGCGGCAATATTGATGCTTGTGGAAGCGAAATTACGTTGAAATAATTAAGTGCACTGACTATAAGAATTGTTAAAACCACTATTACAACTACTTCAATTCCTAGCGCTGTCAGAAGTGACGATTTTGGCTTAGGAGACTCCATAGCCTATGTTAGAAAAATAAACCTCTACTTGTCAAGAATGAGCGTTATGTTAATATTTCCCTATGGAATTTATTTACATAAAAATCGCAGACTTCATAATAAAAGCAACATTCAAAAATTCTCGTCAAAAAGATCTATACAAACAATACAAAGTAGATTTTTCAAATTACGTCAGTGAGTTCATCGTAAGACGCAATACGGGGACGTGTGATTTTTATATAGAATTTGAGGATCAACCATATAATGTTGCATCAGACAAAAGACTGCTTCTTGCATTTGATAAGAAGTTAAAAAATAAAGTTACTGTCTACTATCAAGACTATTTAACCTATAAAATAATACTTGAGAATGTGATCTATTTACTATGCTCCGCACATAACGGTATGATAATCCACTCCTCGGCGGTCGCATACAAAAATGATGCTTATTTGTTTACGGGACCATCTGGCGCTGGCAAATCAACGATTGCCGAACTATTATCTCAGGACTTCACTGCTCTATCAGATGATACTTCGATAGTAAGACGAATCGACAGAGAGTATTTTCTTTATCAACACCCATTTGTTGAAAAAAATCGAATTTATAAATCCAACAAGCGATATAAACTTAAAGGAATTTATTTTATTCACAAATCAAAACAATTTAGACTTGAGAAAAAGTCAAACAAGGAAGATACGTTTGGAAAACTTCTCAAGCAACTGACCATCACTGATTCGGAAATTGTAAAAAATCTATTAGCCTTATCCGACACATTTAGAAATGTTAACTCGTTGTACTTTCCCAAAGACAAATCTATAATAGTAGAATCATTCAAGGCAATTACAACAAAATGGCAAAACACAAGATTAAAAAGGGAATAATTAGCGATAAATTAGGCCAAAAACTCAAGATTTTTGATAGCGAAAAATCGGTATTTCATACATTCAATGACACAGCGACGTTTATCTTTAATCAACTAAAACATGGCCAAGAAGAGCACGAAATACTAAAAAACCTCGTTGAGAAGTACAAAATTTCGGAAAAAGAAGCGCACTCCGACCTCTCCGAATTCCTAAAAGACCTAAAGTCGAAAGGCATTATAGACTAGATACTAGAAACTAGATATTAGTAAATAGAAATTTAGAGTACCATCTGGTCACGATGTCCTATTTGTGCGAGTTTCCTAATATCTAGTATCTAATCTCTAGTTACTAGTTATTAATACCCCATTGACCTTATCTCGTCCTGTAGCTTCTGGTCCTGCGCATTGCTGCCAGCATCATCTCCATCCTGCATCTCGGCAGGTAATGTACCACTCGCTGGCAAATTGTACTTCGAAAGGTAATAGAAAAGCTGTTTCTTAAGATCTTTGGTTTTTTGCGAATTTGATTTAACTAAATTCTTTAACTCCTTTGGGTCTTGTCTTGTGTCATACAACTCCTCTGTTTGGCCGTGATCAACGCATGACTCTGGCAAAGAATAAATATATTTATATCTTCCATCAAAAATTGAAAACTTTGTCCAGTTGGAATTTACAGAATAAACGTATTTTCGAGGCTGATAATTAAGATTCGGAACTAAGTCACCATCTATTATATTCGCAAAGCTATGACCATCAATATTAAGGCCTGAACTCGAAATTCCAACTAAACTCAGAATGGTTGGCATGATATCAGTATTTTCGATCACCATATCAGATCTTTTATTATATGAGCTTACCAAGGGATCATAGATAACTAGCGGAATATGAACGGCTGAGTCATAAAGAACCGCGCGGTGGTTGAAAAGATAATCGTGATCGAGTCCCTCTCCATGATCCGCATAAAGAACTATTATTGAGTTTTTATCGAGACCGAGACTCTTTATCTTGGCAAGAATTTGTCCCACATAGTCATCAGCCTGCGCTACTCCACCATCATAGACTGTTCTCATCTCGTCGATTCTATCCTGAGGCACAGGTTTTTCCTGACACATCTGATATTGCGCTCGATCGGCATCGATTTGATCCAAGCGTTTCCCCAAAAGCTCTGGACAATACTTTGTATCAAATTCGCATCTGTATTTATCAGCAGGGTAATAAGGCGCATGAACATCCATTAAGTGCAGCCACATAAAAAACTGCTTAGACGAATTTCTATTAAGCCACCCAGCAGCATCTCGAATCATCTTCGTGCTACCCTGAGAAGCATCCATGATGTATCTCTCTACTCCAGCCTCATCGTTGTAATGATCCTTATACGCATAGTAATTAAAGTTTTGAAATTGATTTTTGAGCCCAGCAAAATTTGCTGTAAAGGCGGTAGTTGTATAACCGTGATTTGCTAAAACAGTCATTAGAGTTGGAGTATTGAAATCTATAAAGGGAGAGCCATTGGAGATAATGCCTGTATTGAATGGTTCAATACCAGTGAAAAGTGCGCTAAAAGACGGCTGAGTCATAGGGACAACAGTTCGAACATTTGTGAAAACAGACGCATTTTGCGCCCAATTATCTATATTGGGAGTTGTCTTTTTGGAATATCCATAAAGACTCATCTCATCAGCGCGAAGCGCATCTATAGAAATTAAAATAACATTTAGATGTTTCTCTGAATGAAGATTGAAAACCTTAAATCCAAAAAATAGTACTACTAAAAGAAGGAGAGAATTAAAAATAATTAAACTATTCTTCACTTATTTAGTATACAAGAGATATGTCATTGCGAGAAGTCCCGCGAAGCGGGACGACGAAGCAATCCCAACCTATTTACTGTTATCCAAATCACAAAAAAAATGACTTGCGGATTTATAAATATACCATAGCGTCTCAACCTATTCGGTGAGATCTGAAAGAGCATTCTGAAGCGAGTTATGCCTGATGCAACTCTGCTCTCGTTATTGAAAATATTAACATTTGACGCATGACCTTTGAAAATTGACATAATTTCGCTTGATGGTTTTATGGAGCTAAGGAAGGCTTTATCAAATTTAACATCATAATATTTAATAAACAATAATAGAACGGGATAAACAAGATTATTGAGTTTAAATTCGTTGATAATCGAGGCTATTTTTTTATAATCAAGTTTTTCTATTTTTATGATTTTTACTATCAAATCATACCGATATGTCCCCTGAAAATTGTGGTGATACAGATGGAGACAAAGGTAAACAAACAAATATTCAGCCGACAATATATTCACTCTTTCTTCAAATATCCTAACACTCCTAACATCCCCAATAAGCATCTCCGAAAACTTATCTACTAACCGCCTTGGATATAGCGCATTTGTATTTGAAATCTGAGTCATTAAAAAAACAGCTTCAAGATGAATATCAAAGGTAACTACTGCCCCATTAATATTCTTAAAGAAAGACACTTCCGTCTCGCCTTTTTTTAGCTTTTTTTGAACCACCGAATAAGAAGTATCGTATTCCAAATAACCCAAATCATTTAATATCTTTTTTGCTTTTTGATATTTGCTTTTTGAAATGAGTAGGTCGCAGTCCGCGTATAGTCTCTTCGGGTGTTCTCCTTCGTAAAACAAGTGAATAGGAAGTCCTTTTAGAATAACATAGTCAATTTTCTCTTTTTCGAGTGCTTTTTTCACCTTTACTATTTCTCTGAAATAGAGCGTCGATTGCATCAAATATAAATCATTTATATCAAAAATATTCGATTCTCTTTGTATTTTATTAACAGTCCCTATTATATTTTTTGGATAAATTTTACCATCAGATAATAGATTGTTGTCACCGCGAGTTATAATGTATTTTTGAGTTTTATAAATGACTCTGTGAGTGAAGAACTCCCCTTCTCCTTGTAGGAGAAGGTTGGGATGAGGTCCAGAAGCAGTCCGAATTCCTCGTGTCATTCTCACACAAATAATATCGTTAATTGAAATCTTTGAGAAATCTTTTTTCTTTAGATGAACTATATCCCCATCGTGTAAAAGCGGCATCATACTCTGCCCAAAAGACTTGTGAACGGAGATTCTAGTGTAATCCATAATGGCTATTCTACCATTAATTTTTAGAGGTAATTAAAAAGGAATGGGTGCGGCGGCGTTGTTGTGTGTCTTTCGACAAAACTGCATAAAGCAGCACAACAGCGTATCGCCGCACCCGAAATGATCGAAGGTTGTTTGGTTATTGGTCCGTGTGGTCCGAGGTAAGGGCGGGCATCTTGCAGCGAGCTGCTGTCAGATGAAACGCACCCTCCTTGGACTTAACTCCGTTCGGATACTTGGTATCCCAAGTCTCCGATATTGTTTTCCCATCAGGGGAAAGACTCAGGGTCTTCGTCTGGACAATCCCTCCTAGGAGATTGTTCGTAAAGACCAGCTTTCCGTCGTCAAGAGAAAACTGTTGCGTGTGAACCACGGTTCCGAAAACGTCAGTGACGTTGACCGTATCCGAAGTGACTGATGTCACTATGACGGCTGAGACAACGTTTGCGTCCGGAGTAAGGTCCGTGCCGTAGCTACCCTGCCAGGGTCCGAGGAACTTGGCAAGCTTACCCGCGTTTGCAGGAGCCGGAACGAACGCAATGTCCTTCTGGAGTGGCTTCACCACGCCGTCCGGATCCAGGTTGACCATCATGTTGGGAATCTGATCGCAGACTGCGACGTATTCACTCGACTTCGAGTTGAATGCAACAGCTGCTCCAACGCCAACGGCCAGAACTGCGACGCCTGCCAGAAATACAACAAAGATTTTTTTCACGAAAATACCCCCTAGGTACGATTATGTAAACCCGCCAGTTAATTGCCCTAGAAACCCTTTCCTTCGATCAGTAATTTAAAGTGCTCTGATAGTCCGCCTTTAAAGATTTGCTTAACCAGTTGGCTGAAAATCAGCCCCCCTAATTATACACCCAGATGCAATAGAAGTCAATTACTATAAGATGAATATTGAGGCTATTTAGCCTCGAAGTCTTGCAAAAAAAAGATCGGGAGATAATGATCTCAAATCGCGAATTTAGAAAGCAAATTAGCTTCCGGGACCGCCCAAACATGTACCGCAAGTAGTACTTCCATCACAAGTGGGGGCACCACCACAGGTTGATCCCTGACAACCACCGTGAACACCACTTCCTGAGCCTCCTGGTCCGCAACCAAAGGCAGTTGCACAATTACAAAATCCGCACCCACCAGCAGCAGCCCCGGTGCAAGATCCAGTGGTTCCGCCGCCTCCACCACCGCCGCCGCCAGCACTCTGCGCAAATACTGGACCAACTAAATTGAAGGCAAGTGAGTCGCGTGAGCGATCGGATATGAACATATTCAGCTTTACTCTCTTACTTATAATTTTTGGTTTTTGATACTTCATAATTTATCTATCTCGACAGACTCGCGATTACTACCTGGTGCTGCAAGCAGATCCATGGAAACGAGTACGCTATGAGTAAATTTAGGAAGGTGCACCCGCACTACCGCAAGTATTACTTCCATCACAAGTGGGAGCACCCCCACAGCCTGAGCCATCACAACCACCATGAATGCCACTTCCCTGACCTCCCTCGCCACAGCCAAAAGCGGTAGCGCAATTACAAAATCCGCACCCACTATCTGCTGCACCGGTACAAGACGCACCGCCACCACCAACTCCTCCGCCCCCTCCGGTACTTTGGGCAAACACTGGACCAACTAAATTGAAGGCAAGTGAATTTCGGGAACGATCGGATATAAACATATTGAGCTTTACTCTCTTACTTATAATTTTTGGTTTTTGGTACTTCATAATTTATCTATTTCAACAGACTCGCGATTACTACCTGGTGCTGCAAGCAGATCCATTGTTTCTTCGATTTTTATTGTATCACCTATTTTTAGATCTGAAAATTGAATATTTTGCCCATTCTGAACCACCTTCAGCTTAGGGATGTCTGATTTTCTCAAAAAATAGTAGTTGACTACACTCTGGCCATTGGAACGCGCGATCGCCAGCCCCTTTTCATATTGGAATTGATTCATCACACCAGGAGCATCGAGTACCTTGGCGATTTTCCCCTCAATCTCATTTGATATTTCCGATTTTTTAAGAATATTCTTATCGAAGCTTGCAATATAATTCGTGATTCCCGTACTAACCGCAGAATTACTTTGGGGCTTTTTAATAGAAGGCTTCTGTGTAGCGTAGCGAGTGCCGCTATCTGTTTTATAGATATATAAATAATATACTTCAAACGCAAGACACGCGATCAAAACCACTATGCTAATTTTTAAAATCTTGTCCATTACAATTACAGTTTAGAGTCCTGCGACCAAGCTGTCAAATCCTACCGATTTTTCCCAACTACTAAAACTCCAACAACCGATTCCAAGAGTGGGTCAAGTTCCAAAAACTTGTTAATAGTGTCATCTGCGTATGCGCCTATCGGACAAATAGCTAAGTTGAGAGCCGATGCAAGGAGACAGAAATTCTGCGTAACAAAGCCAACTTCTGTCATAACATGTCGATAACCACGCTCACCATATTTGATTGTAGTGCGATTAAAAACTGCCGTAATAAATATTATTCCTCCTGCATTTTTTACCCAATCAATGTTAGTTATCTTTTGCATATCGCGCTTTTTGAACTCAAACATTTTCTCAAGACTATTATTTTTGACATAATAGTGATAAAAAAATTTCGGTAATTCAGAATTTACAGGAAGAAAATATATTTCAAGAGGAAACCGTCCACCCCCAGATGGATAGAATCTACTTATCAGACCTGAATCCGGTGACTTCACTCCCACACTATAATAAAAAAGCGTACTTAAATCCTTCCGGGATAATGGATTTTTTGAAAATTCGCGACGTGAACGTCGTTCAAACAAAACTTTTTTTAAAGATACTGAATTCTTGAGTTGTGGTTTTGGTAATTTTACCTCCTCAAATCGTGAGTAACCTTTGAAAAAGACAGTTTTCCACTCATCAGGATAATACTTGGACTCCTCTTCCAGAGATTTAACTGTTATTGGTAGCCCGAGTTTTTTAATTTTCGTTATTTGATGAAACTTTTGAAATTCAAAAATAGGCTTTCCCAAAATCTGCTCCAATCTCAGCGTCTGCCGACTTTTGATACCTTTGATACCTTTGGTACTTTTGATACTTTTCATAAGAAGGGGTGCGGTACACTATTCGGCTTAACAAACTTTTTACCAAAAAAGCTTGCAACTTGCTTCAGGCGACCTAAGTCCATAGCCGAGCTCCTCTCACTTTCAAGCAAGTAAAGCGTCTGAGTACCAGGTATAAAAGTTTTGTGAACAAAAAAATTTAATTTGCGAAATTCGGGGATTGTGCAATCAACAACATAGATATTAAATCCGCGACTTGTGAGTCTTCTGGCAACTTCTTCAAGCTCATGATCCAGATTTCCTTTGAAATTATCGCGGCTTTTAGCAAAGCCTGAATTCTTCGTCCAAAAATCAAGCTTACTTGCCATTCCAGGAAACAACCAGTATCGCGCGCGATCGGCAAACAAATCGCCACTTTTGGCGTGTTCGCCAAAAATTGTCCCCTCACGAATCATGCGCTTTATAGACATCCTTATCATGAGAGACTCAAGAATTGCACCAAAAATCGCATCTCGACTACGAAGACTTGACTTACACCCAAAGGCAATCGGCGGACCACCAAAATGGTCATTCATGAAAGAAATGTATGATGGAATACCTAAATCATTGGTCATATCCAACACAAAAAAATCCAATCTGTATTTTTGACAAAGCAGCATAATTTCATCAATTTTCTTGTCGTGAAGAGATACAAGATCAACTCTTGGAAGCGAAATCTTATTCAAATATGCTGTGATCAAACAGTCACGCTCGACTAGCTCATAGATGCCATGCAGAGTTGCCTGCGTGGGAGTTGAGCCGCCTGCTGAGCCATTGCTGTTATGAGGGTAAGAAAGGTATGTCTCGTTCTTTTGCAGTGTATAATTTAGATATGTTAGCTGAGCGGGGAAAAACTTCTTTTTTCCAGATAGCAACTCTACCCCTTCAACCCAGCCTAGTCTTTTCTCTCGAGTGCTCACATCACACAAAAAGGCAACTGGGTCTATGAATTTGTCTTGATTTTTATCGTATGAACTATATTTTAGGTCGGCTTTTTTATATGTAAAATTATTAAGCCTCTCCATTGCCTCGTAAATTGACTTTGAAAGCGCATCTTCTGGTGAGAGAAAAGAAGTACCCACGCCAGCTATACCGCGCTGCATAATGCCGTCTGTCATTTTTTTAGAAAGTGCCAGGTACGTCTTGTAACCGTAAAAGTGAGGTTCATCGTTAAAAGAATCGTATTTATATATTTCAGGTGCAAGTTTTATCTGATCTAAATTTTCTATCAATTCGCCTATCTGCATCGCCGTCATAATTCTGTCTATATTATTATCAAGCAAAGTAAATGTAAACAACCTTATTACAATGCAATAACAAAGGTTGTTTACTGCTTTATTGAAATATTGTTTTATTGTTAAACCGCTGGACTGCTTTACTGATTCACTGGAATCCTATTAGTTTGGGTAAATCTTTGATAAAAGGTTGTGGAGATTAAACGCAACACTATCAAATGCTGGGGCAATTTTCGCAGGCCACTTTATCTCGTTTTCTCCATAAATTCGGGCTTTAAACAAAAAATTGTTTGGGAAAAGTCCAGTTTGCTCTGTGTTGTACGGGCTTATCATATCCCACACTAACTTTCCGCCGGGCGTCACTTCAAATATGTGACCCTTGGGACCATCAGTTATCAATGTATTACCATTTGGCAGTCTCTGTGCCCCGCCAACTATTGCGGCAAAAAGACGAACCTTATCAATTGCCCCTGCTCCACCATCTAGTGTCCAAACAACTTTGCTTGTCTTTGGATTTATCTCTATTGCTCGCGAGCCATAAACAGCAAATGGCGCAGGGATACGATCTAGACCATTGTCAAAAACCATAATATCCCCATTATCAAGATAAGTTGGGTCATGCTGCAGATTAAAAAGATCTTTTGGTGAACGCCATATTATCTCGCCATCTGACTTTCGAACGATTAAAACTTCACTTAGCGACCTCATACTGACAAGATATGCGGGCGTTCCGTCAATAGGATTTTTGGCCATATATTTGAGGCCATTTGTATAGGTCCAAGCATACCGAGGAAGAACTGGCCCTATTACGTCTATCGTTGGATCTAGATGCTGCCAGGCATCCCAAGACCAAACAATTTTTTTGTCTCGATTAATTTCAATAATTTTGTCAGACCAGATAAGCCCGCCAGGCAATTCGGTGCCTTTCACTCCACCCTCAACCTGAGTGGCAATATCAGGTGGTGTTGGCTCCCACAGTGCTACTGCCAGATTACCATTTGGAAGCGGTGCTATGTCATGATGCATTGCATCATTTTTGTACTCCCACGTGATATTCGAATTCCAATCGCGTTCTTGGATAGTGCCGGTATTGCCACCTGGCGGATAAAGTTTTGAGTATCGTGCCTGTTCAGCAACGGAAAGCAGTTTGCCATCTGGCTCAAGAAGTGAATACAAAACTTGCATATTGGTACTCCACGTGTGTACTGGCTTACCATTCATATCAAGAAGATAGACGCTCCCCTTCCATTCTGGTTTTTGAGCAAGAAGTCTGTTGTATGGAGATATCAAAAGATAACCGTTATATACACTGCTTGCGTCAATTATAGGAGACGTGCCAAAACTACTACTCTTCGATGTATTTACCTTATAGAAAAATGTATAAACCGCTACATACAAGACCACTAAGGCGAATAAAATAGAGAGAATAATTTCAAGAAAACTTCTTCTGCTTGTTGTTGCCACGTCAATATATTAGATCACTATCCCGCCTATTACAATAGCGCAAATACTTAAGAATTTTTGTCCAATATTCTTCTTACAATTAGCCTCAAAATTGTTATATTTATGGTCCTATAGTATTTGACACGACACCTCAAATATGCTACACTTTATGTGACTTTCGGAGGGATAGTGCGTCCGTCGATTCGATGGACAAGCATGTACTTTTTCGCCATAAGTCAGCACATTTTAAATTAGCAGAAAGGCAGATTTGAGCACAAACGGTAGGTCTCGCACGGGCGATTTAGCATTGGAGGCAACCATGTTTCGTACTACTCTTTTAGGATTATTTGTGATTACAGCCTTGCTGTTTGCAGGCGCCATGATCTCTCAGCAGGCGCCCACAGCGCACGCCGAGTCACAGACGATTCAGCTCACGTCGAGCGCCCACGTTTTGACCGACGGTGTCACAAGCGACACCTGCGGTCCGATCAACGAGCTCATCTCGGAAGGTCTTATCACACCCGAAATGAGCACGGGTACACCCGCTGGATATGGCATTAGCCCTGACCAGGCCAAGTTTCTTGGCGGCTGGACCGGCCACTGGGCTGCCCCAGGCAAAACCGACGACGGAACCGGGCCCACTGGGATCTTGATCGTCAAGTCGATTAGCGACCCCACGGCCGCTTTCTACTTCTTTAACGGCGCGCCGGTCAAGCTTCAGGCTGTCGTCAACAGCAACAAGACGAGCGTCACGGTTGGGAATATCACGCTGTCGTTAAGTGACAACGGTCTAGGTGGTCTATCTGTGATTGGTCAATCGCCAAACGGCAGCACCATTCGCATGGGCCAGTGCACAGCGGCTACATAGCTCAAATCGCCATCTCGGCACGCTTTTCTGCAACTACAGAAGGTTTCTGGTGTTCTTACCTTCTTCGAGCATTAGGCTCGGTCGTACGCAACCGCGTATAACAAAAAACAAAGAACACCACCAATTTTGCATTCGGCTTTTAGCTTTTGGCGCTTAGTTCAATTTCCTACCCCATAATCTAACTAATTCGGATTCATTCGACAGTATTCGTTATAATTGTTTCTGTGAGAAAGATGTTTGCGGACAAACTAGCTGAGACGAGAGAGACTATTTATACCTCAAGGAGACTCCTTGCACTCATCTGGAAATTTGACAAAAAAATTGTTATTGGTCAGCTCATAGCAACAACAATTCCGATAGTAATACCATTTATAAATGCTTATATCTATGCGCTCATTCTTGATCTTATCGTCCACTCAATTGGCAAGCCATTTAATTTTGCACACCTTTATACTCTACTCGCGCTTCGTCTTCTAACTCTAATTGCCGGCAATCTAGCGTCTTCACTTCAAACTTACATGGATCTTATTACCTGGGTACAAATTCCCGTTAATTTATATCAAGTAGTTCTCTCAAAGCTGACAACTCTTGATATTGAATATTTTGAGAACGATAAATTTCGAGACATGCTTCAAAAAGTTCGCGAAGGATACGTATGGATGCCGCTCAATCTCTACGCGACCATATTTAGCTCAATAGGAAGCATCATACAAATAGTCATCTCCTTTATCGCGCTTGCAACTCTCAGCGCTCCACTCGCATTATTTATAATAATCGCGGCAATTCCTGCATTCATAAATCAACTTTATTATTCAAAAATTCTATGGAAAATCTGGTCTAAGAATTCACCGCTTAGGAAGAAATTCTGGTACTTATCAGAGCTTATTCAACACAGAGAAGGGATTAAGGAGATGAGAATATTTGGAACGTCTAACAAATTTTTGGATGAAATCTTAGATATACAAAGAAATTTTGCCCAAAAAAATCTCGATGTCGGAAAAAAACGACTTGGAACATCACTACTTCTCAATTCTCTCGGATCAATTTTTTACATAGCAATCGAAGGTTACATAGCACTTCAAACCATCATGAGCAAGATTACACTCGGAAGCCTCTCCTATTACACATTTGTTGTTTTTAACTTTCAAGGAGGGATTAGCGCCCTATTTGGAAACGTAAGCAGAAATTATGATCAAAGTCTATACGTTCGGGATATTTTCAGAGTTCTCGATCTTGAAAATAAAACAATAGAGATTAAAAACCCAATAAAAATAGACCCGAAAAATCCACCAAAAATCGAATTTAGAGACGTTACATTTATTTACGCAAATAGCAAAAAGCCAACTCTCAAAAACTTTTCGCTTACTATCAATCCTGGCGAAAAAGTCGCATTTGTTGGAGAAAATGGCGCAGGAAAAACAACGCTTATCAAACTTCTGGCTCGTTTTTATGACGTAACAAGTGGGGAAATTTTAATAAACGGACACAATATAAAAGAAATCGATCTTGCTTCCTGGTACAAAATGCTTGGCGTGATTTTTCAAGACTTCATAAAATACGAATACACTCTTTCTGAAAATATCCACTTCGGCAAAATTTACGAGGAGATAAATTTGGAGGCTATCCAAGAGGCTGCTCGCTTCTCGGGAACAGATGAAATCGCCAAAAAACTTGATCACGGATATGATCAAGTTCTCGGACTGACTTTCAAAGGAGGAGCTGAACTTTCTGTGGGACAGTGGCAAAAAGTAGCCCTTGCTCGTGCATTCCTGCGAGATGCACCAGTTCTTGTGCTTGATGAGCCGACTGCATCAATTGACGCAAAGGCAGAAAAGGAAATATTTGATAAGGTCGAGAAATTGGGCCGCAACAAGACAGTCCTCATCATATCTCACCGCTTCTCAACAGTCCGCAATGCAGACAAAATATATGTAATTGAAAATGGAAAAATAGCCGAAGAAGGCAGTCACAACAAACTAATTAAACAGAGAGGAATATATGCCAAACTATTCAACTTTCAAGCTGATAGATATAAATAAGCTTAAAAAACACGTTCAATTAGTGCTGATGCTAAATCACGATAACAATTTTTCTTAGCATCATCTTGAACATTCGAACATATATTCAGTACCGTACTAATATTTTTGAACGAAGTATATATTAAAGTATTAACGGCAAATAACATGCATCGTTTCCCCAATGTGCTTTCAGACTTGTAAAGTAAACACAATGAAGGAAAAGTCTGACGGTCATAATTTGAAACAATTTCAATCTCCCCCACTCCATACAAGTAACAATCTTCCGCATCATCCTCTGCAGGTGCTTTTTGACAGTTGTTATAAACAGCTTGCGGATTATCATAATTCAAATATACATATATTATTGACATCATTGTCCAGCATGCTCTTTGAGGGAGACCAGAAAACGAATTGCATGCTTGCTCAAGCTTGAGAGCATTTTGAGCCGTCCAAGGAAATGGCGCTGCAATACCATGATCCTCCAAAAATCCTCGCACCATATTCTCCATAAAAATCCCACTGTAGCAATGATAACGCCAACCTGAACTTAGCTTGGAGCATTCTGAAACTGCAGATTTAAGATCTCCTTTATATTGCACGAGCATGAGATGCCCCATCCCGTGAACGCAATTATTAACCTGATATTGATCTTTTATAAATTGACTACATAAATCCGCGACTGAATTGTGATTTATTACAAATTTTGGATCTGCGAGTGCATGACCTTCAAAAATTCCATGCAAATATCCACCATTACATGCATAGAAATCGATTTTCTTAATAACTCTTTCCCAATTGACCGGATCTTTTGCAACTTCTGCCTCTGCAATTTCGTGAGAAATCTGATGACATCCAAGTGCCCTCTTATCTATATCCTGCAAAGCCGCAAGAACTTTTATAGTAAGACTGAACACGTGCTTTTTGTTAAATGAATAAAATGCGTCGTCATAGCACTCCGCTACATCCTTGTTTCCAAGGCAACTGCTGTAAATATTTTTTGCATAATTTTTTACTTGTTTTTCAGATTGACTTAAGTTAAAAAAATACCAAATAACAAAAAGAAGAACACCTATAATCAAAATGTAGAAAATCCTTTTCAGATTTTGAGGATTAAAATATGATGACAATTTCTTTCTTAATTTCACGACAACAATTACAATTATGATACATTTACGAATGCTGAACAATCCCACCCCAAGAGAGATACTAGAAACTAGATACTAGACATTAGAATTCACGCAAATTCAAAATTAACATCCCGTCAACAATTACTAATATCTAATCTCTAGTATCTAATATCTATTTTTGCTTTGTAATCTTGACTACATACGTTTTGTGTTATAATCGCCGATAATGCTACCAATATCTGACCTTTTCATGAGCAGACTTGACAAAATTTGGCTGCCGCCGGATTTTACTTCTTTTTTTAAAAAATACTCCGGTGGCAAACAACCAATCCTCGTCAAAAGCGGCAAAACGGTCTTCTACGAAGGGGACGAACCTCGGAAAATATACTTTATTAAAAAAGGTTTCGTCAAAATGTACCGCATGTCACCCGAAGGACGAAGCACTATCATTTATCTATATGGCCCTGGCAGTATCCTTGCCGTGCGCGCACTTACAAATGAGGATAAACAACTCAAGCATACAGCAGAGGCAATAACGGATGTCGAAATAGTCACAATTTCTGAAAAAGACTACTTTGAAGCGCTCAACAAAAACCCCGAATATATGGTAGATCTGCTTCATGTATTCATAGAAAGACTCAACTATACGGAGCGCAAACTTGAAGGATTTATTTTGACAGATACGACTGCACGCGTTGCTAGCTTTCTATATGATCTTGTCGAGCGATTTGGGACAGTCAAAAATAATTCTGCTACCCTACCCGTCCCGCTTACTCACCAGACAATTTCAGAATTTGTCGGAGCATTCCGCGAGACAGTTACTGTTGCTATAAACAGACTTAAAAAAGAAGGAATACTTGAGGACAAACGTGGAAAAATAACAATAACAAACGTCAAAAAACTAAAACAACAAGCATTGATTTAAAATTTACATTGTGCTATCATCGCATCGATGCAAGAACACGAATCTCCCAGACAAAACTCACAAGAAGCAAATACCTCTCAAACACAATACGCAGCTGTTCCAACTCATCTTGACTCAGGTGCAAGACAAATCGCTCAAGAATTAGAATCTGAGGGACTAAATGTACGCCTCACACCTCTTACTAAGAATAACGATAAACTAGGTCTTATACCCAAAATGGCAGGTCGAGCACGTGCCTATTTGGTACAAGGCGATTCAGAAGGAGTTAGTGCATTTACAAAAGTTCTTACAGGGGCAAAAGAACAAATGGACAAACATCCCAAGGCCACAAAGACAGCAGCTGCAATAGCTTTTGCCGTTATAGCAGGCAAACTAATCGAAAAAAGGCGCCTTGGCCCAACTCCTGACCGAAGCAAGGAATAATCTACTCTCCTCCGTTATAGCGTGTAATCAATCTTACAAATAAATAGTATTCTTCCCCACACAAATTCGGTAGGAAAAGTTACGGAAAGTCACGGGCTGCTTTGATTAAATGTTCTTACATGAAAACAAACGGATTCCTACAAAACATTTTGGAGCTCTTACAATTCTCTGACATTTTTCAAGCATTTTCACAGGTTCTAGGTGTAAAAATATGATAGAAACACTGGAAACGCGCGAAAGCGAACAAGAAAAATTAAAAGTTGCTTTTTATACAGCAGCGGGACCAGGTACAGATAGCTATTTCGATGGACCAAAGGCAGGAGGCCTCCTACCCCTTGGCAATTCTATAGCTCAACATCAAACAGTAGTCCGGGCTACAACCGACTTGTATCTGCAGGATCGCAAGTTGTATGGGAATCTTGCCTCACGGCATGAGATCCCGACATTATCACCAAATATTCGACTAGTCCATTACGCAAAAGAGTCACCTTTTGATGACTCAAAACTAGCAATACATGTTCTAGACGATTTTGAAACAGAAACTCAAAATAGGGGTGATCTTGCAGCGAATTTAACATATCTTAATGCATTTACCGATGGGTTATTGAATGGAAAAGGGAATACTTGGAATATTGCATGGGGTGATTTTAGACGCGAAAGTTACCATGCATTATCACAAGTAAGAGAATATATTGTAGGACTATCGGATGAAGAAAGAGAAAAATTATCTGAAATATTACAAAAAATTGGACAACTAAATGATGTACAACTTCTCATGCAAGCAGAAACACTCCTTGGAACAGATTTTGAAGTCTACTCGCGGCTTACGTCAAATTCACAATATTTTGGCAATGAAGATAATCCAAAATCAATATGATAAATCTATCGAAGTGGATAACTATTATATCCAACATTATGAAATACCCCGAAAGTTTTTTGCTAATTTATTTAGTTAGTATCAGGGGTTAAAAATACATGGTTTTACTCATCTGCCTACTTTCAAGAAAGAAAAAATACTCCAAATTTTTAAAAAAATATAGGACTTCTACTCTATTTCAGAAAAGAAAATTGAAAAGACTTTTGAGGAAAAAAAATGATTATGCATTAAATGTATCCCGATGATATTCTTCATCGGGATTTCGCATACTTCGTATGCTCACGAGCACTCCGTGCTCTCACAATCGGGGAATCATTCAGTCTAGAATAAAAATTTTTTTAGTGGAAAAAATTTCCTGGCGATGACCTATTGTCCCGGGACCTGCCCAGTATCGTGAGCGCTGATAAGTTTCACTTCTCTGTTCGGAAAGGGAAGAGGTGGTTCCATATCGCTCCAATCACCAAGAAATTTTTTAAAACAAATTAACGTGCTAAACTGATAAGTTTCACTTCTCTGTTCGGAAAGGGAAGAGGTGGTTCCATATCGCTCCAATCACCAAGAAATTTTTTCCACTAATTTTTAGACTGAATGTACTGTTATTCAAATTACAACTAAGCGTATAATTTTCTAAAATCTACGCTATCTCGAGCTATTAGTATAGCTAAGCTGAAAACGTTACCGTTCTTACACTTGCTACCTATCAACCTAGTGGTCTACTAGGGCTCTAAGAGATCTTATCTTGAGGTGGGCTTCCCACTTAGATGCTTTCAGCGGTTATCCGCAAGAAGTAATAGCTATCCGGCGCTGCGTGTTTACACACAACCGGCACACCAGGGACTCCTTCATCCCAGTCCTCTCGTACTAAGGACGACTCCTCTCAAATCTCAAATTGGTTGTCCTGGATAGAGACCGAGCTGTCTTACGACGCTCTGAACCCAGCTCGCGTACCTTTTTAACTGGCGAACAGCCAGACGCTTGGGAGCTTCTTCACCCCCGCGCTAAGATGAGCCGACATCGCATTTA
>DASZRG010000020.1:0-13552 GCA_035549295.1 Patescibacteria group bacterium | reverse complement strand
TTGCTAAATTAAAATTTTAGGATTTCGAGGATCTTATACACTACAAGCGCCGGCCAAAAAATTGCTTTTATTATTCCGATTATAACGTCGCTAAATGAAGCAGCATGTTGCATAAAGTAAATGATTGCGCCAATAAATCCCATGCCGTAGAAAGCGCCACCACCACCGACATTCTTGTTAACGATCTTTACTTTCTTTTCCATATATTTAGTTTTAGAGCCGAGCTGGTAAAAAGTCAATAGCGCGAAAATTTATTTGTGTTTTTTATGGAGAGTGTCGTGGATAATTTCGCCATCAGAGAGCTCTATATTACGATCTGCTATTTTTGCATAATCAAGCTCGTGGGTGACCATGATAATTGTCAGATTGCTGTTTTTATTTAATTTCAAAAAAGTATCCAAAATATTTTTGGACGAAGCAGTATCAAGATTTGCTGTTGGTTCATCAGCAAAAAGGATTTTTGGTTTGTGAGTTATAGCACGCGCAATACTTACTCTCTGCTGCTGACCGCCTGAAAGTTGACTTGGCAAATTGTCTAGCTTCTCTGATAGATCGACAGCATCGAGTGCTTCTTGAGCAAGTTTTTTTGCCTCATTCGTTGAGGCACTTTGCATAAGAAGTGGAAGCATCACGTTTTCAATTGCTGATAATGTAGGAAGCAAAGCGTATTCTTGAAAAATAAAACCAAAATTATCACGCCTATAAATTACTCGCGTTTTATCATCAAAATTTCCTATATCTTCGCCGTCAGTTACTATAGTTCCACCACTCGGTTTATCAAGTAAGCTTATATTGTAGAGAAGCGTACTTTTTCCGGCTCCAGACTTTCCAGTTATCGCAAGGAACTGACCCGTCGGAACTGTGAATGAAAGTGTCTTCAGGGCGACGAGCTCTGTGTCGCCCATTTTAAATTTTCTAAATAAATCTTTTACCTCTATCATATTATCTTCCTAAAATAGCATCGAGAGTATTTTGTTTTGTTACAAGCCATGATGGAATAAAGCCTGAAATAAGAGCTGTAATTATAAGTGCAATCGCATTGGGGATAACATCGCTCATGCTTATTGCAAGTGAGGCATTTATACTTGCAAAGTTGATCGGATGAATATCGAAGTAAGGTTTTAACAGGCCTAAAATAAAAATAGTTGAAATTGTGATTCCTGATATTGCATAAAAAAGCGCCTGAAGGATATAAGAAATTTCGATTGCTCGCGCCGATATTCCAATCCCCTTAAGAATACCTATAAACTTACGTCGGGTTATAGCATTAACATAAATAACTATAAATATTGTGACGGCACTAACCAAGAGCGCGATAGCACCCACAAGATTTCCAAGCTTTCCAAGCGCCTCAATGATGCTGTAAATACTACTTGGTAATGCCTCTGTTGACGTTTCAACAATCACACCTTCATTGCTCGGTAAATTTTTGGTTATGTATGATTTGGCTTGATCGAGAGAGGCATCTTTGACAAGTCTGATTGCTATTTCGTTTGCATTCAGCAGATTATTATGAGTTAGTTCACGAAATGTTGCCTCTGTCATATAAATTCTTGAATCGACGAATACGCTATTTGTCGTAAATACACCCTTTATAGTTACATCTTTTTGGACACCATTTACAGTTAGTCTGACACGAGATCCGATGTCTGCAGTCTGAAGAATTTTAGACCCCACAGCAAGTGCTGCTCCGCGAACTGTTGCATACTTTTGAATCAAGTTTGATCCAATTATTACTTCATCCGAGTCAGACGGCGAGAGGTATGATCCGGCGACAATTGCGTTTGAAAGTTTGCTCATGCTGTTTTCGGCAAGGGGGTCAATTCCGGCAACCGTGCCAGATGCTGACTCAGATAAATCGGAAGGCCTTAACTTATTTTGATAGTTGTATTCCATAATTCCCGCTGCTGTTTCGCGAATTGATATCGCCTGAATAGTAGGAAGACTTTTTGCGACGCTCGTAACAGTATTTGTATCTTCTATGTTGTTTCTATTTGTCGCTGGAATAACAAAAACGTCCCCTGAATAATATTGCGGATACGTTCCGATAGATGATTTCGCAAATCCTATAAGTATGCCTCCCAAAAAAAGCATGTTAAAAAAAGTTAGACTTATGACTACAATTATTAGTCCAATAGTCCAGGGGTTGCTTCGTTTTATGTCTCGGCTTGCGAGGAAAAATCCCACATAAAGCGAATTGTCTTTTTGCATCATCTCAGTTTTGTAGATTTGGGTTTACGACTATTGTTGTTCCGGACGCGAGCCCTGAAACAATTTCGGTTTTGGCAATTCCGTGCGTTCCGACCTGGACTGGTATTAAGTGATGACTTTTTGTTTGTTGAACATAATCTATTCCATCTTTTGTAACGATAGCGCTATTTGGTACGTCGATTACATTATTTTTCCGCAGAGTCTCGATTGTGATAAGAGCAGTCATATTTGGTCTGACGTTTTGTGGAAGGCTTGCGGCTGTGATCCTTGCTCCATAAGTTACAACACCACTTGATGTATTTCCGACAGTTGCAATATTATCAACCCGTCCTTCGAACGATTGGTTTTTTAGTGCATCAAAAACAATTATTGCTTTTTGACCGGAATTTATTCGAGCAGCATAATCTTCCGATATGTCTGTTGAGATGTAAGGGTTATTTAGATTTGCAATTATTAGAACAGGATTTACGTTTGCTGGTGAACTATTCAGTTGTGGTGCGTTGACCTGGTCACCAACCTGAGAGAGAAGGTTCAAAACAGTTCCCGCGGTCTGAGCAGTGACAGTAGTGCTTTGTGTTTCATCATAAAGAAGTTTTGTGCTACTGACGGCTGCGCTATCTTTTGCAATTATATTTTGCTGGTTTTTGAAGTTTGCCTCAGCAGCCAGCCAGTTGTCTTGCGAAGTTGTGAATTCGGGTAGAACTCTATTTGAATTATTTGGGCTGCCATCAGAATTTTGGTAGGTCGAATTGGTGGCCAGATCTGTGTATTTTTTCCAATTGCTGTAAAGACTTGATTGAAGAGCGTAGAGCGCAGCCTGATCTGTTTGGAGTGTGGCATTTGCTGCCATATAGCTGGCATAAGCTGCTTTTTGTTGATCTGCTGTTGCACTGCTCTCAACATGAAAGAGAGGGTCACCCTTCTTTACATGGTCACCGTTGTTTACAAAGATTTCGCTTAATGCACCGTTAGTTGGTGAGCTTATTGATGTTTGTGAAGCTGTAGTATATGTTCCACTTACTTGGATCGTGTCAATAAGATCTTCCTGTTTTACAGTATATGGAATATCTGGACTTGGTTTTTGCAAAAGGATTGTTCTGAGGAGAAGAAAAACGACAATTGCGGTAGCGGGAATTACAAATTTTTTATGGTTTTTAACATATGCCAGAATGCCACCATTCTTACTTTCATCCATAGTAATAGTATTTCAAAACACGCACGCGGCGTCAATGATATGGATCAATCTAACTAATATTGGGTTTTGGCCTATTTAACATCATCAGGATTTTCATTTACTTTGTATAAAATAGTACTTCCTATTTGTTTATATTTTGTGACGACTTTAGCCTTTTCAATATTTTGAAGGCCTCTTAAGAATGGTTCTCTGTCAGTTAAATAATGCCTTGCATCCCACTCAGGCGAAGTATCAACGATTAAATACTGAGGGTGGTCGTACCATCTAAACCAATCGCACGTTGCTTGTCCGCAAACAGAATTTTTATTAAATGATTTTTTTTCAGGGTAAAGTGTAAAAATTTTGTCACGGTGACTTATGTGTGGGGTTATATTGTTTTGGGAAACAACAGAAGCTGTGTTTGGAAGATAGTTTTTAATCATGGTATTTATATTTGCAACACCGGGTGACCTTGTCCAAAACCACTGTTTTGTCAAATAACTCAAAGGCTCATGTAAGACATATTGGACTGAAATTGCGCAAAAAATAAGGTATCCCGCAGTGTACCATTTATCAATTCGCCTCAATTTTGAAAGTGTACGTACAGTTCCCCATATGAGAAATGGCGTGAGTGTTACTCTGTACTGTCCAACAAGCCCTTGAGCTCCGGGTAATTGGTTGGCTATTACAAAATATGTAGATAGATCCCCGAGGGCGGGGATTAGAGTTAAAGGGGAGAGTAGGGGTAAAAAGCCAAAAGAAAACAATGAATACCAAATTACTTGACGTTTTTCGTCTGTATCAAATAGTGAAAGTGGATTTAGATTTGATAATATCCCTCCACTGTTTGCATAAAGGTATTTCATATGAACAATATCTGGGAAATATACGAGAAAGATAAAACCTACGTAAGCCACTGAGGCAGCCATAAAGCAAAGATATAACTTCCGACGACTCTTGAGAAAAAAAACAAAAGCCACAAGAAATGTTAGTAGTCCAATATTTTCTTTTGCAGTAATTGCAAGAAAGAAAAACAAAACCGACCACCATTTTTTCTTTTCTTCCAAAAAGTATATAAACCACATGAGAAAAGCAGCAGCGTATGTGGAGGAGTGTGTATCAAACCACATGACTTGTTGCACCCCATAAAACATCAAATACACAATGACCAGAACATTGCTCAAAATATAAGATACTCCTTTCTTCCGGGCCAAAAGATAGACTGGGATGGCAGACGAACAAATAGCGAGTACTTCTACAAACAAAAGCATTTTTCTGCTTTCCCATATCCAATAGGAAGGAGCGATGAGCGCGTAAACAAGTTCAATATGTTCGACTAGTTTGGATTTATCTGGAAAAGGGTCAATTGTTGTTATCGGAAGTTGAAAATGAGCATAGCGCCATACAGTCTGGTCATTAATGCCGAGATCATATCCGTACGATTGGTAGTTATCATGCCTGACAATAGATAAGACGCTATATGATGTTAAAAAAAATAATATTATTAAAAAAGGCAAAACAAATAAGTGTTTTGAAATAAAACCTTTAAGCATCAATTTAAGTATATCAAATGCGCTGAATTTAGCCTGAATTATTAGGGTTTGTTAAACATATCAGTTAGGCAATTGAAGCATGTATGTTGCGATGCTGCGATTGTTGGATGAGCGCGAACGAAGACCCATATCCACCTTAATTCACCGTTAGTTGGTGAGTTCACTTCTAACTTGAGTCATGTAAAGCACACTTTATTTAAACTTCTGGAAATGATTTTTGAGGGACAATACTGAGTTAATTAAAATTTAGTATAAGTATCGGACTGCTTGAGGTTTGTCTTGAGCCAAAGTCGATTCTTCCATTTTGTCCTTCATCGGTTTTTTTAATCAACCATCCAAAGTCTTGTGATGAACCGTTCACAAAAGACTGAACATCGGCAGTTACATCAAAATCAACTGTACCAGTTTGATTGTTTTGAATAGTTTTAGTTGAGGTAGCATTTGTTACAAAGGGCCATGACGATGAGTTGTCCATGTTCCAGGCAATTGATCCACTGCAATCATCATTCTGATTTGCAATGTTTGAATCGGTCGCACAATTCCATGTCGCACCAGACCCAGTTCCACGATAAGTTGGGCTATTTCCATCGATAAATCCATTCCCTTCGGTCCAATCCTGCGTTAGTCTGTGTGCTTCAATTGTTCTACCTGTAGTTCCCCAGTTGTTCCCATTATCTGTTATAGTAAATCTCAGTGTTGCGGTGTAGTTTTGTGAATTTCCAATCGCTGCTTGGATGCTTGATTGGTCAAATTTAACAAGATTTCTTCTGTGACCTGATGACTGTAGCTCTAGAAAAGTTGAATTTCCCTCGTTCTCATTCTGTGATCCATTTTTTATATAAGTGTCAGCGATAGGTGAAAGTGTAACTTGAGATGGTGTAGGTGTAGGGGTGGGTGTAGGTCCATTTACAACAACTGTTTGAATTTTATTGCCTACAACTCCTAGATCATCTTTAACATTCACAACATAAGTATATGTACCGGGCTGTGAGTATGTATGGCTTACTTCGAAGGTACCATTCCCTGTTATGTTAAGTGTCTGTAATCCGGTGCCGTCTCCATAGTTTATGTTTCCAGTCCATGAGGACGAGTCGGGATCAGTAAATGTTCCGGTGTCGGAAAAATTTTGATTTGCAATTATACTATCAGGATTTGGGAGGCTCGTAATAACAGGCTCGTTATCAACAGGGCTTATTGTGAAGTCATCTGAGACCCATATGGCATGCGTGTTGTTTCCTACTCCAAAGTAGTGATAGGTACCATAAGGAAGTTGATTATATTGTTGTGGAGTAATGCCTATGCTAACTGTTACACCATGATCCGAGTAAAGCGTACAAGATGCAGAGGAGGTTATTATATGCGTATTGCTGGTTGTGTCATAGATGCCAGTACCTATTGCATGAGCTATACCGGTATAGGGATCAGTAGCTCCTGCCGAATTGTAGCATGATGTATCCCCGAGCGATTCAAGCGTAGGGGAGAAGTTGCTTAGATACCACTGGTTTCCGTCGTTTTGACGGGGCTTATCAATATGCATGGTATTAGGGAATAATGAGTAAATATGAGCATTTATAGTGCTTGTGCTTTGACCGCCAAGGTCATCATTTATAGTTACGGCAATTGTATAGTCTCCAGCCGTATCATAAACATGGTTAAGATAAAATTTATTTCCCCCATATATTTTGAGTGGTCCTGCGCCACTTCCATCGCCATAATCGACTGTTCCTGTCCAGCTCTCGGAGTAGTCAGGGTCGCTGAAAGTTCCAATTTTGCTAAATCTCCATCCTGCATTTACTGCAATATCAGGTAGCTGGCTGATGGTAGGATTGTCATTTGGAGGAGGTGGCGGATTGTCTGTTGCTGCAATTACATTAAATTGAATATTGTCATTTACATAGTCTGTGTCTAAAGCATCTGATAAAGTGCTTTGGCCGCATGTGTTACTAGTGCACTCAACTATATTATATGTGCCAATAGCAGCATCTGCGGGAACATTGTAAAGTCTTGACGAGCAAGGAATATTTAATGCAGAAGTTGCGTTATCCGATGGATCATATATGCTGAAGGTATAACTGCTATCGGAACAATCGACGAAAAGTCTTTGTCCTTGCTCAATCGGATCAGGTGCAGCTGACATAGGTTGATGAACAAAATCTACACCTGTAACGCCGTAGTAGTTTCCGCAACCGTCCCCTCGGTCACTGCATTGATGCTCTTCGAATCTCAATGTCCATGGTATTGATCCAATGGCATCATCTGTATAGGATGATGTTAAAGAAAAAGTACCACCTGAGATTGTGCATGGACCGTTGTATAGTGTGTGGGGCGAGCTTGTTCCCTGGATAATGCAGGCCCCAGCAAGTCCGTCATCAAGCGTAGTTGTGCCAGCTATTGTGAAATGGTGATGGCTATCATATGTTGCTTGTGTAATTTGTATGTTTGAATCAAAAGTGTCTGCGTGGACGGTTCGTGGAATTAGGAGGAAAATAAAACTTAAAAAGAAAATTATTAAGAATCTTTTAAGCATATCTTCAAGCTACTCCTTTGTTCTTACAATGTCAACAGCTAATGTTTTTTTTGAATAAACGTTCATGTAGGCTAAATAATTGAAACGCGTATGCTGCGATGCTACGATTGTTGGATGAGTGCGAGAGAAGAGTCAGGAGGATTTATTGATTTATTTTCCCCTCTTACAACAAGAAAAATTATTGTCTTTCTAATTTGCATTGGACTGTTTGTATATTTCAATTCTCTTTTCAATGGGCTTGTGCTCGAGGATAGGGTTGAAATAGTTCGCAACCCAAGTATTTGGAATATTCAAAATATTCCCAATCTTTTTGTTAGTCAGGTTGGCGGACAGGAGACAATTGGATATTACCGGCCACTTGTGTTTGGAATTTACGCGCTAATTTACTCGCTTTTTGCAACTGCTCCTTTTCCCTATCACTTAATGCAGCTTGTGTTTGAGATAGCGAGTTCTTGCATGGTTTTTCTAGTTCTCAGAAAGTATATTAAAAAAGAAATTTCGTTTTTTTTGGCAGTACTTTTCTTGGTTCATCCCGTCAATGAAGAAGCGGTAGCTTGGGTATCGCTATTTCAAGACCCTGTATATCTATTCTTCGGGCTGCTTGCGATTTATGTCTTGCAGAACAACAGAGACAAGGTTCGCGATTTTATTTTGGTAAACGCTTTCTTGCTACTATCTCTTTTTGCAAAAGAGTCGGGAGTATTATTTTTAATCTTGGCTTTTGTTTACGTATTTTTACTCAATAGAAAAAATTTACTGATTTATTCAATTTTATCTTTTTTTACTGCACTGTTTTATATAGCGCTTAGATTTTCATCTCGTATTCCGATTCAAAAAGTTCCGCTTATCCCAATTATGAAGTTGACACTTGCTGAACGTTTAACAAACATTCCAGCGATCATTTTCTACTATATAAAGACATTTCTTTATCCAGCTGACCTATCCGTCTACCATTCTTGGGTGATTCGGGATATGAATTTAAATTCCTTTTTAGTCCCTTTGATTTTGGATTTAATTTTCTTCACTCTTCTAGCTGCGATTTTTGTAAAAGCATATAAAGCATCGAAAAACTCAAAAGAATTAATTTTTTTCTCTGTGTGGCTTGTTGTTGGTCTTGCATTTTATTTGCAAATAATTCCCTTGGATTTTACTGTCGCCGAGCATTTCTTTCTTGTTCCATTTGTCGGACTTGCAGGACTTGTCGGTCTATCTTTGCAAAACATTAGAGTTTCAAAATCGACAAAGTCAGTTGGGCTATATATAGCAATTTTTATTTTGGTGGCGCTTGGAGTAAGAACCATGATTCGCAATACGAATTGGCAGAGCCAATTAACGATTTTAAAGCATGATGAGAAGTCGTCGGGCGGAGACTACTTAATAGAACTTGTCTATAGCACAAGTCTGATTGAAGATAATAAGCCAGATGAGGCGATGCCAAGAGTAAGACGCGCGTTGACACTTTATCCCGAGAGTTGGTTTGCATGGGACAATTTGGGAGCGGTTTATTATGAGAAGGGTGATATTAAGGATGCAAAGAATGCTTATCTTCACTCAATAGCAATTAGCAAAAGCTTTAATGCATATGAGAATTTGGGACTGCTCATAAAGTCAACTGAGCCGCCGAGCAGTTCTATAAAATTCCTGCGGCAGGCAACTCAAATGTTCCCCACAAGTGCAAAACTTTGGTATTACAGATTTATAGTCGCGTACAAGCTGAAAAATCGCGACGAAGAGCTTCTTTCAGCCAAAAATTATTTCCTTCTCAAGCGAGACGATGAAAGCTACGCTATCTACAACCAACTCCTCCAAAACAAGCCAATTGTTATAAATTAAAATTTTTTGATTGCAGCTGTGACTCAGTATTTAAATAAGGTTAATTTTTTTGCTGCCGGACTAGGAGTCGAACCTAGAATAAACGGATTCAGAGTCCGTTGTCCTACCATTAGACGATCCGGCAATGCGTTCTTTCTCTATGACAGTTTGAGCATACTAAATCGCATTTTTTAACTTCTTCTAGGATTTTATTCTTAGAATAACTATGATAGTTAATCATCACATTAATACTTGCTAGTTTTGTTTTACTGTCTCTATGGTCAAAATCCATAACATAGTGTGGATATTGAACCCCGCAATCCATACAAGGTTTCTGTTTTAAAGAAATAACAAAATCTATTAGTTCTTTTCTTCTTCGCTCATTTTTCTCTTTATATTTTAGTTTATTTCTAAGGTAATACCTTTTGTGACATTCTCTTCTTTTCGCAATGTCGGTATATGGCATTATTCTATTCTAATGAGTCTGAATTTTATATTCAATTCAGATCCATAAGATTGATTTCAATAAAGCAAGTGAGTTGGTCTATTTTACAAAAAAACCAACCTCAAGGCTAGTGACAGCTTACCTTCTTTATAGCTAATTCTCAGGTTTATTCGGGTTTTGTATGCTACAATGATACTCTTCGAGTATGAGTAATGATGTTATTAAGGTTACAAACCTCATAAAAAAATTCAAAGATTTTACAGCGGTTGATGATATTTCTTTCAATGTAGAGAAGGCCGAAATTTTTGCATTTCTTGGTCCAAATGGCGCCGGTAAGTCAACGACTATCAAGATGTTGACGACACTTCTTTCCCAGACTTCTGGCGAAATAATTATTGACGATGCTGACCCCTCGCGCAGTAAAGATAATGTCCGAAAGTCATTTGGCATAGTATTTCAGGATCCGAGTCTTGATGACGATTTGACGGCTGAGGAGAACATGAAACTTCACGCAGTTTTGTATCATGTTCCAGCGTCAACTCAAGATGCTCGTATCAAAATGCTTTTAGAATTTGTCGAACTCTGGGATCGCCGCGGCGACTTGGTCAAAACATTCTCAGGCGGCATGAAGCGAAGACTTGAAATTGCGCGAGGACTTTTACATCATCCCAAAATTCTTTTTCTTGATGAGCCGACATTGGGTCTTGATCCCCAGACGCGCAACCACATGTGGACATATATTAAGGAAGTTAATAAAAAAGAAAAGATGACGGTGTTTTTCACCACTCATTATATGGAGGAGGCCGAAAGAATAGCTGATAGAATCGCAATAATTGACCATGGCCGAATTATTTCGAGCGGCACACCTGCAGAACTATTAAAACAAACAAAAACAAAATCTCTTGAAGATGCGTTTCTAAAGCTTACAGGAAGTGCTATCAGAGATGAGGAAGCGTCTGGAATTGACAGACTGAGAAACAGAAGAAGAATGTTTGGGAGGTAATATGAGTACTATTTATATACTTTGGCTAAGACAAGTTAAAAAATATTTTAGATCTAGATCGAGAATGATAGGCTCTCTTGGTCAGCCGACTCTTTTTTTGGTTGCGTTTGGGCTTGGTTTTGGACCTATCTATGCGCGCGCAGGTGGTGGAAATTATATTCAATTTTTAGCACCTGGAATTATCCTGATGAGCGTTTTGTTCACGGCTGTTTTCACTGGAATCGAAGTCATTTGGGATCGCCAATTTGGGTTTTTGAAAGAGACGATGGTTGCGCCAGTCCCCAGGTTTATGATCATGCTTGGACGTACGCTTGGCGGTGCAACTGTTGCATCGATTCAAGGTGTGATTGTTTTTATTTTGACTCTGATAGTAGGTTTTAGGCCTCATGATTGGTCGCTTCTGCCCGTGGCGTTTTTTATAGTTTTACTTGTCGGACTTCTGTTTACGTCACTTGGAACAGCTATTGCATGTACTCTTGAGGATATGCAAGGATTTCAGCTTATTATGAATTTTCTTGTTATGCCGACATTTTTTCTGTCTGGAGCATTATTTCCCCTCAACGGACTTCCCAAATTTCTAGACATAGTGACTAGAATTGATCCATTGGCTTATGGCGTAGATGCGTTGCGTGGCGCGCTCATTTCGAACTCGCATTTTGGAATGGGTTTTGACGTCGCACTTCTTTTTGTTATGACTTTTGCACTTCTTATAATAGGTAGCTACCTTTTTGAAAAAATACAGATCTAGTTAGAGTCCTGATACACCAAAAAGTCTTCCAATAGAATATGTGACAATCATGGCGAGTACGCCACCGGCAACTACCCTAACTGTTGCGCGCAAAACACCCGCACCGCCAATTAATGCACTTATTATTCCAGTTATCGCAAGCGCTACGACCACGAAAGCGAATGTAAATGGTATGCGAACGCCAATAGGCGGCACAAGGATTCCAACAAGGGGAATTATGGCACCGATCAGAAAAGAAATCGCAGAAGCAAATGCCGCATGCCATGGATTGGTAAGATTTTCTGGGTCGAGTTTCAACTCTGCATCAACGTGCGCCGCAAAAGCGTCATGTTCTGTAAGCTCTTTGGCTACAAGGCTAGCAGTTTTGTGAGATAGTCCCTTTTTTTGATATATTTCGGTGAGTTCGGCAAGCTCTTCAACAGGAAACTCTCTCAATTCCTGTTTCTCTTTATCGAGAAGCGCCTTTTCTGTATCGCGAGATGAACTAACGGATACATATTCACCGGCAGCCATAGAAATAGCGCCTGCAATTATCCCAGCGACACCTGCGGCCAGTATTATGGATTGTGATTCTGTGGCTCCGGCAACTCCTATTACAAGCCCGGCAATAGATACTATGCCATCGTTGGCTCCTAAAACGCCAGCGCGTAGCCAATTAAGCTTCTGATCAGAGTTCTTAGCATGTGGTTCATTATGCACGCCCATACAATTAAGTTTAGCAGATTCGCACAAGTTGCAAGCGCGAGTTCAGTACGAGTCATCAAATGTCCTATAATAGTGGATTATTAGCCTCAATTCTGGTATAATCCCCGAATGTCCGATCATAAGACCATTTTCATAGTTCCTGGCTTTAGGCAGAGTACGTCAAGCGTGGCTTATAAAAATATTGCAAAAATGTTTGCTACAAGCGGATTTCATCCAGTTCTTGTTGATATCTCTTGGAAAGGTACGACAATTTCGACAAATGTCGAGCATTTTTTGAAAAAATTTAAAAAATCCCCGGCTTCCAAGAAGTATATTTTAGGATTCTCATATGGTGCCATGATCGCATTTATCGCGGCGGCCGAAGTAAAAGTCGAAGGGCTTATTTTGTGCTCGCTTTCGCCGTATTTTAGCGAGGATCTAAAGGATCTGAAAAATAAAAATTTGAGCTCTCTTGCGAGATTAAGATACGAAGATTTCGCAAAGTTTAATAGCGGGTCTATTGCGAAAAAAACACGAGCTAAGCAAATTCTTATGATTTATGGAGCTTCTGAAGCGCGAGCGCTGGTTGCCCGCGTCAAGAAGACTTTTGATCAAATTAATCTTTCTCAAAAGTCTTTGATATCTATCGCTCGCACAGAACATGAAATAGGAAGCGCAAAGTACATGGGTACCATAAGAGAGGCAGCAGCGTCATTGTCTTAATTCCCATTGCCAAATAGTCAATATGTGTTATAATAACAATGTAAGAAAGAAATTTCCGCGACCTACCTTGTAACTTCCAGATGTCCAATCCCGCAACACATTTTCATGAATACATACTTAAAAGAAAGGAGGACTAGTTAGCATGGCTAAAAAATTATTTGTAGGAAATTTGTCTTGGAATACTACCAATGACTCACTCAATGCGCTATTTGCAACTGTTGGTACTGTAGCATCTGCTCAGGTTATAACTGATAGATACACAGGCCGATCACGTGGATTCGGATTTGTCGAAATGACAAACGATGATGAAGCAGAGCGCGCAAAAAACGAGCTTAACGGAAAAGATTTAGACGGACGTCAAATCAGCGTCAACGAAGCCAAACCTCGTGAAGAGGGTGGATCAAGAGGCGGAGGAGGCGGACACTTTAGAAATGATCGCGGCGACAGAAATGACAATCGCGGTGATAATTACTAAACGAGCGTCTAATCTAACCTAATCGTTAAAAAATCCTTCCAATAGACCAATATGGTTGAGGAAGGATTTTTTTTGCAATTTTACTCAAGTTGAGCTATATATTATATCTGTGAAAAACGTTCATATTCCGGCAGTTTTAGTCGTATTCTTAATAGGTTTGGGCTTTGTTTTGTACGGCTTGAGCATTGGTCAGCATC
>DASZRG010000019.1:0-7203 GCA_035549295.1 Patescibacteria group bacterium | reverse complement strand
GTTGAGTCTCCTTCGGTAAAGACGGCGACGGTTAAGCCCTTTGGAATGAATAGTTCAGAAAGTATTCGTTCGATATCTTCTTTACTAATCTTGCTAAGTGTGGTTTCATTCCCTAGGCCATCTGTGCAAATAGGATTTTTTGGATCATAAATACATCTGTTAAGAAATTTGTAATGATGCCATTTCATATCAGCTTGTTTTTCGTAAAGCTCGTTAAGAACCACTTTTACCTCACTTGCAAGGTCTTTTGCGAGAGTTTTTGAAGCAAGAGGATCTTTGATTACGCGCGCCATGTGTTTTATCATCGGCCAAATGGCATAGTTTGTAACTTTGGTGTTTGCTATTCCGCTTAGAATTATCGAAACATTTTTATAGTTCGTGTATGCATTGTGGTAGACGTCGGTTGCATGAGGATTTTTGTTAATTCGGTTGAGAACCAGGTGCTCGACTAAATGATGGATTCCTTGTATGCGACTTGGATCATTATATGATCCTGATTCAAATTTCAAAACGACTTCGGCTTGGTTGTCGTCGTCAACCAGACGGGAGACACCGACAAAAGTAATTCCGTTTTGCATTCTTTCGAGCGTGATATCATTTTTACTAAGATATTCATTTACTTTATTCTCGGGGACAAAGACGCTGTTTGCTCTGCTCATTGTATTTGCCAATTATACGTTTGTTGTTTGATAATGTCCACCTCCTTTGACGCGGACTTGCAATATGGGTTATAATGGTTCACTTCAAAATTACACTCAAGGAGGCGGAGGTATGGTAGACAAAATTATTGTTAAGGGCGCAAGAGAGCATAATCTCAAGAATGTTGATCTTGAGATACCAAAGTATAAGCTGGTCGTATTTACCGGACTATCAGGTTCTGGAAAAAGTTCACTAGCTTTCGACACGATATACGCTGAGGGACAAAGAAGATATGTCGAATCATTATCATCATACGCTAGACAATTTTTGGGTGTGATGAAGAAGCCGGATGTCGATCTGATTGAAGGTCTCTCTCCTTCAATATCAATTGATCAAAAGTCCACATCTCATAATCCTCGCTCAACCGTTGGTACAGTCACTGAGATATATGACTATCTCAGGCTTCTTTACGCGCGAATTGGTCATCCTCATTGTCCAAATGATGGTACTGAAATAACTAGAACAACAAAAGAAAAAATTGTCGAAGATATTATTTCAAAGTTTGCAACAGGATCGCCTGTCAGACTTCTTATTCTTGCTCCAATCGTAAAGGGTAGACGGGGTGAATACACTGATCTTTTTAAAGATCTAAAGAAGCGTGGATTCCAGCGGGTTAGAATTGATGGGCAAATTTATGGCGTGGATGATGATTTGGTTCTTATCAAAACAAACAAGCACACCATAGAGGCAGTTGTTGATCGAATGACAATTGACAAAAATTTTGAAAGGTCGAGGCTGGTTGATTCTGTCGAGCAAGCGCTCAATCTTGGCAGTCGGGAGCTTGTAGTGTCAAAGATTAACGATCGCGGTTTTTCTATACCCGACAAGCCAAAAGAGATGGAGGACACGTTTTATTCTGAGAAATTTGCGTGTCCAAAATGCGGACTTGCGATATCTGAGATAGAGCCACGTCTCTTCTCATTTAACTCTCCCTATGGTGCTTGCCCCAATTGCAATGGTCTTGGTGTTATCCAGTCTGTCGATGAAGATTTGGTTCTCAACCCATATCTTTCAATCAACGAGGGGGGTATTTTGGCGTTTGCGAATATTGGCGAGCAAGACACATGGGTTGCAAGAACAGTCAAGCAAGCGCTTGAGCATAACGAGATACCACTGCGAGTCGAGATTAAGAAATTATCAGACGATCAGAAAAGAATCATCCTATATGGAACAGGAGACGAGCTGTATGAGATAAAGGGTACAAATAGATTTGGCGAGCGGACAAAAATTTATGAACCCTTTATTGGTGTTGTTAATTATCTGTTAAAGCGACACACAGAGTCTGATTCTGAGATCATAAAGCATGAGATAGAAAAGTTTATGACAGAGCTTGTTTGCGAAGTTTGTCACGGCCAGCGACTTAAACCCGAGGCGCTTTCTGTCACAATCGACAACTTATCAATAGTTGAATTGTCCGACCTCTCAATAGAAAAATCTTTTGGTTTAATCTCCGATCTGTTTGATAAGTTGTCAAACAGGGAACAGCAAATTGCTAAAATGATCATCAAGGAAATAACTTCAAGGATGAAATTTTTGGTTGACGTCGGTTTGTCTTATTTGACGCTTGGTAGAACTGCATCGACTCTTGCAGGTGGAGAAGCGCAGAGAATCCGGCTAGCATCTCAAATTGGAAGTGGGCTGTCGGGTGTACTTTATGTTTTGGATGAGCCATCAATTGGACTTCATCCAAGAGACAATACGAAACTCATAAATACGCTCAAACGATTGAGAGATCTGGGCAATAGCGTGGTCGTTGTTGAGCATGACCGCGAAATGATGCTTGAGAGCGACTACATTTTTGATATTGGGCCAGCCGCAGGCGAATATGGAGGGAAAATTGTATCGCAGGGGACCGCACAGCAAATCATAGATGATGAAAATTCTATAACAGGAAAATATTTATCTGGTGAGAAAACAATCAAAAACCGACGCGCAGATTTTAATATCAACAAAATTGAAAACTATATTGAGCTCAAGGGTGTTACAGCTCATAACTTAAAGGATGTTGATATTAAAGTGCCGCTTGGCGCACTTGTTTGTATAACTGGGGTGTCGGGTAGCGGAAAGTCGACTCTTATTAATGACGTCTTGTATCATGTTTTGGCAGTTCGTAAAAATCCATTTCATAAAGAAAAGCCAGGGGCATTTAAAGAAATACTTGGTGATGAACAGCTTAAGCGCGTATTTATGATCGACCAGTCGCCAATCGGTAGAACCCCAAGATCAAATCCTGCAACTTATACAGGAGCATTTACATATATACGCGAGTTGTTTGCAAATTCTCGTGAGGCAAGGATGAGAGGGTATGGTCCAGGAAGGTTTTCGTTCAATGTTAAGGGCGGTCGCTGTGAGACTTGCGAGGGCGAAGGGCAGATTAAAATTGAAATGCAATTTTTGCCGGATGTTTTTGTCACATGCGAGACATGTAATGGAACGCGATATACGCAGGATACTTTGGAGATAGACTTTGATGGGAAAAATATTTCAGAAGTTCTAAATATGAGCGTTGATGAAGCGTTAACTTTTCTGTCGTTTCACGAGGGTTTGTTCAATAAGCTTGCTACTTTAAAAGAGGTTGGTCTTTCTTACATAAAACTTGGCCAATCGGCGACGACACTGTCGGGTGGAGAAGCACAAAGAATAAAACTTGCTGCAGAGTTGTCCAAAAAAGGTGGCGGGGGAAGTCTATACTTACTTGACGAGCCAACAACTGGGCTTCACTTCGCAGATCTTGAAAAACTTATTGTCGTTTTGAGAAAGCTTGTCGAAAAGGGCAATACGGTAGTCGTCATTGAGCATAATCTGGACATCATCAAAAATGCTGATTGGATAATAGATCTGGGTCCCGAAGGTGGCGACGGCGGGGGTCAAATAATTGCTGCAGGAACTCCTGAGGATATAGTCAAAAATAAATCTTCCTATACTGGTCAATATCTTGCAAAGGAATTATAAAATTCATGTACTATATATAGATGCGGGGCAGATTTTTTTTGTTTTTTGCAATCTTCTTCTGTCTACTTCTAAAAGTCCCCAAAGTTCATGCTGACAATGCCAATGCCTTTGATATTTCAACTGATGCAAAATACGACGTATCAAGAGATGGAGACACAAACGTTACTCAAAATATAATACTGGTAAATAAAACTAAATACACCTATACTCCCTCCTACACAATAAGTACCGGAATTTCAGACGTCAAAAACCTCACTGCAATAAGTTCACAGAAAAATCTTAAAACGAAAGTTTCAACAACACCTGATGGTTATAAAAATATCGAAATATATTTTGACAAGAGGATAATGGGACTCGGTAAAAACAATGCTTTTACTATCCATTACAATACAAACTCAATCGCAAAGAAGGGCAAATATGGATGGAAGATCGTAATACCGGGTCTTGGGTCGCCTGATAGCTTTAAATATTATGATATAACTCTGGCTTTTTCTGACGATTTTGGTAAGCCGACAGTTATATTTCCGCTCAAAAGCGAAGCGTCAAAAAATACATATGTATTTGATAAAAATAGTATTGGAACTTCTGGAATATACCTCTCTTTCTATGAAACAATTACTATCACGCCTCCGGCTTCGTCTAATAAACAAGTCGTTCTTGTTTCGTCAAGAGAAGGAGGGCAAGGGATGCCTATTAAGTACATGATAATTTTAGGGATGTTAATTAGTTTTGGCTCGCTAATTTTAGCAAAGGTTATTTATAGCACGTGGTCGAAATACTTTCAAAAACGTAAATTATAGGATAAAATTATCCAATGAGTCAGATTGATTGGAAAAAACTCCCCAACAAACCTGGAGTTTACTTTTTTAAAAATATCGACGGAAAAGTTATCTACATCGGAAAGGCAAAAGATTTACGCCGCCGCGTATCAAATTACTTTTCAAATCGAGCACTTGATGCGAAAACTTTGAGAATGGTTTCCGAAGCAGCTGCACTGGAGCACATCGTTGTGGCATCGGAAGTCGAAGCATTTCTTCTGGAGTCGAGCCTAATCAAAAAATATAAGCCCTTTTTTAACATCCTGATGACGGATGACAAGTCATACACTATGCTCGAGATTGCAAAAAGCCCCATGCCGTATGTAGTCTTAGCAAGACGACAAGATAATAAAGATTCTGAATATTTTGGTCCTTTCACAAGTGTTTCAGACTTGAAAATCGTCTTAAGGCTTCTTCGTCGAATATTTCCCTATCATTCTGTAAAAAACCATCCGCCCAAAAGGTGCCTCTACTATCATCTAGGATTGTGCCCTTGCGCGACTGCATATCCTGCAAATTTATCTGAGTATAAAAAAAATATAAATAGATTAATTAAGTTTTTTGAAGGAGACAAAGAAAATGTGATAAAAACACTTTTGAAAGAACAAAAGGAATTTGTCGATCGCGAGGAATTTGAAGAAGCTGGTCAAATTCAAAAGCAAATTGACAGAATAAATTACATTACGCAGGAAAATTATGACCCATTTCATTATGAGGAAAAGCCCGATGCATATTTCGAAAGAATAAAAAACGAAGTGTCATCATTGTCAGAAATTCTCACAAAATATGGTCTTGATGTCGGTGACCTATCACGGATTGAATGCTACGATATCTCAAACTTCTCAGGAAAAAATGCAACGGGTTCGATGGTGGTATTTACAAATGGGGATATTGATAAAAGTCAGTATAGGAGGTTTAAGATAAAATTCAAAAAAACGCCTGACGACTTTGAGATGCATCGAGAGGTTGCAAGAAGACGTGCGAAGCGAGATGATTGGAATAAGCCAAATTTAATGGTAATAGATGGTGGCAAGGGGCAGGTCTCATCAGTACTTCAGGCTCACGCAGAGATGAACTATCATGTGCCTGTGATTGGTCTTGCAAAACGCGAAGAAACAATAGTTATACCTATTAAGACAGGTCTAGGGCTCGATTTTCTTGAAGTAAAGCTTTTGAGTTCAACGCCCGGGGTTAACCTATTGCGTAGAATTAGAGATGAAGCACACCGCTTCGCCATCACATACCATAGGCTGTTGAGGAAAAAGGAGATTGGAGTGTAGAGATAAAAGGGTACCAAGGGTATCACGTGTGCCACGGGTATCACAGGCGAATTAGCTCGTGATACTCATGATACTTTTGATACTCGTGATGCCTCTTTCGTTGACCGTCGGCGCAACTCTTTGATACCATATCTTCATGAGGCAGTTGTTCTCCAAATTTGCACTTTCGGCGCTTTCCTTATTTTTGGTTTCTCTTTTTTTGTCAGGGATAAAAATCTCAGGAGGATTTGTAAATTATGTCATTGCGGGCGCACTTCTCGCGGTGCTATCTACGATTATGGACCCGATTGTAAAAGTCATTACTCTTCCATTCAATCTTCTCACGCTTGGGCTCCTTTCATTCCTCACAACTTTAGTATCATTATTCGCTCTTACAATCCTATTTCAAAATGTAACAGTTGCGTCATTTACATTCCCTGGTTTTGATTTGTTAGGCATAACTGTTGGTCATATTCACTTCTCGTTATTTTTGTCATTTGTGGTCATTTCTGCTACAATATACTTTCTGGACAGGTTCCTTGTCTGGCTTTTTAAGTGATGATCGCTATTATTCAAATTATTATTTGCGTGGCCTTAATAACTGTTATTATGCTTCAGTCAAGAGGTGATGCATCCGCTGCGGGACTTGCGGGACAAGCGCAAAATTATAGAAGTAAAAAGGGGCTTGAGAAGGTATTATTCTATGCGACAATAGTCTTGGCTATCCTTTTTGCTTCGGTTTCAATAATTTCAATTATTCTTTAGCCGGCTTTATGAGTATTGTCCGCAGAAGGTACTATTTTTGGCTCGCACGCGCATACGTTGCACGTTGGTATAAAACAATAATTTCTTCGCTTATTCTTGGCGTTGCTATTTTCTTCGGGATTATATTTCTTCTTGATATTTACCTTTTACCTATTTTGCAAAAAAAGGTTTTAAAAATAGGTTATGTTGGAATATACAATCTTGCGACTGTCCCATCTGAAGTTCTTTCTGATGTGAGTTATGGTCTAACTCAAGTGAATACCAATGGAACTATTAGTCCCGCCGCGGCTTACAAATGGGACATAACTGATAACGGTCGAGATTACACTTTTTACTTGAGGCGGGGACAATTTTTTCACAACGGACAAGAGCTTACGAGTTACAATCTTCCGATATCTTTTCAAGACGTGAACAAAAAAGTCGTTGATAAATATACCGTTTCTTTTATACTCCATTCGCCATATGCGCCATTTCTTGCATCTGTTTCAAAGCCGCTTCTGCTTAACGATTTGGCAGGTCTTGGTAAATACAAGATAAGCAAAGTTGACATAAATGGAGGATTTGTGCGATCCATGACGTTTCAAGATCTGAGCGATGTTGGTAAAAGAAAAATCATCTCATTTTATCCTTCGGAAGTTGCTCTAAAAGACGCATATGCTTTGGGTAATGTAGATGAAGCACGCGGTATAGCAGACCTAGTAGTCCGTGGA
>DASZRG010000018.1:0-2091 GCA_035549295.1 Patescibacteria group bacterium | reverse complement strand
AGACCTTCAATCGATGAAATTCTATTGGCGTCGCGACCTCGAGCAAGTTGCTCAGTTGGGTTAACAGCAAGAAGAACAATAGCTGCGAGAACTCCGATAACTGCGATGACTACAAGAAGCTCGATGAGTGTGAAACCTCTTTGAATTTTTTGGGCAGTTGTTTTCATGACTCGTCTATCGTACTCATAACCTTTAATTACTGTCAAGAGGTAAATTCTTATAGGAAGTATTTTGCTCATTTTGTCGATTCACTTTTAAATGATATAGGCTATATTTTTTACATGTTTTTTTCTATAAATTGGTATGTATAATTGAGAAATGTATAAAAAACTACTTAATTTTTTTGACAAAAACTTTGTTAAGATTTTTGTGATTTTTCTCGTTTTTTACTTCTCCCTACTTTTTAATCACGCCGACAGTCCTTATCTGATGATCGCAGATGAAGCATCTTATTCGCAATCAGTTAACTCACTATTTTCAGGGGAAGTCGGAAACAATAATCATCCGCTTCTTGCCAAAACTGTTTGGTATTTTGTAGTTAGCTTCTTCTATATTCTCACAGGAGCTGATCATGCCTTTTACTGGAGGGTAGGGACAATGCTATTCTCGCTCGGCTGTCTTGTTGTTTTTTACAAAATATCAAGAATCTTTTTCTCGCGAATTATCAGCTTTGTGTCTATGCTGCTTTTAGCATTTGATCCAATGTTTTTTGCTTTTAGCAGAATAGTTATGCTTGATATTCCAGCACTTTTTTTCCTATTAATATTCGTATACTTCTACTTGAAATTTATAAGAGATAGACGGATAAAATATCTTTTTATAAGCGCTGCCGCACTTGGCCTATCACTTGCGACAAAGTTATTTGCCTTACCGTTAATAATTGTTATTCCAGCCCTCATAATCCTTCGATACAAAGATTTCTTTTCCAATTTTAAAAACACAATAAACTCTATTTTAAAATTCGAAGGACTACTAACTTCCTTTTATATTCTTGGAAATTTTATATATTTCTTCAAGAGAAGCTCCCAAAATTTCCTCATGTATACTTATGCCCAAATCGCAACAGAACCTGAATTTAAAGCTCTTATTAAGAGTGCTGCAGACTCAACATCACCTGCAGTATCGTGGTTCACTACACCTCAAATCATGATAATTTATAGAAATCTTTCCAAGAATTTTGTTGAGACAGTAGTTGCATTTCAAAACCCGATATTTTTTGCCGCAACGCTTATAGTCATGGTTTTTGCAATTTATTCTTTAATCTTTAAGAAGAAGGGATTTAATATTTTGCATCTTCAGATCATAACTGTGTTTTTTTCCATGTATTTACCATGGTTTTTACCAATTCGCCCAACATATTACTATTATATTTTGCCCTTAATCCCTCTTCCGATTATACTTGTTATTCAGACAATTTCTCAGATTAAGGACTATAAGAATAAATTTATCTTTGCATTATTATTTTTAAACATTGCTATTTTTGCAACGTATTATCCTTTTCTTATTGGACAATCAGTCCAATATAACTATGAGAGACATGCAATGTCGTATTCTGTTTATAAGTTTCCTGAAAGGAATTCTGTTACCTGTCAACTTTGCTCACCACTTAGATATCCGAAACAGAAATAGAATCAAGCTCACGTTCCATAGTCTTTAGTCCACAGTCAAATTCGCTGTAGTCGGTAGACTATAAGCAAAATGGGGACTGGAGGTTTGAATATAGAATATTGAATATGGAACATTGAGAACGCAATCAGGAAGCATTAAATAGCTAGTATTATGTATAAATATTAAGCAGGGAGGCGCTATAGATTTTATGGCTGCAGAGGACCAGGACTCATTGTGTTGCCTGTTCCTACAGGGCTTGAGCTCGCACCTGTTCCGCCCATACATCCGATTTGTACTTTACCGAGTGTATATTGAAAATATACTATGCCTCGACCCGATGCGCACGGAGTGCCGGCTGTTCCAATTTTTGCAAGCTCATTACCTGACTCAAGAGTAGTCCAAACAGCAAAGTCTGTAGGAGTAGCGGAATTTGCTTCATAGCAAATGTTGTTTTGCTGGCTACCATTTGTTGCAGTTTTTGGT
>DASZRG010000017.1:0-15797 GCA_035549295.1 Patescibacteria group bacterium | reverse complement strand
ACCAAAAACTGCAACAAATGGTAGCCAGCAAAACAACATTTGCTATGAAGCAAATTCCGCTACTCCTACAGACTTTGCTGTTTGGACTACTCTTGAGTCAGGTAATGAGCTTGCAAAAATTGGAACAGCCGGCACTCCGTGTGCATCGGGAAATGGTATAGTCTACTTCCAGTACTCACTCGGTAAAGTACAAATCGGATGTATGGGCGGAACAGGTGCGAGCTCAAGCCCTGTAGGAACAGGCAACACAATGAGCGTTGGACCAGTCCAACCATAGTAGCAGGCTTGTTATTTTTATCAAACTCCCGAAAGGGAGTTTTTTATTGGTTTAAAAAGTACGATTCATGCTTGCGTGATGAGTGCGCTTTAACCATGTATACTGCGAATTTCGTTCAGAAATGAGCATGTGTGGTTAGTGTTAAACCAACACCCTAAACGCCTGAACTGAGCAAAGCGAATGTGTTAGTGAAGGGTTGCGTATTCTCTTCGCTGGAATTAAGTAGTCCAACCATAATCCTAGTAACTTATTTTCTAACAGCCAATATCTAAACGCTACATTCAGACGTTAATACTTGATACTCTATACTCAATACTCGATACTATATGTAGTGGATTTTATAATTCCGATTATCCTATTTGCTTTCATTTTCGGCTGTGTTTTTGGCAGTTTCTTATGTGTTCTAATTGATAGGCTTCCTCAGGAAGTGTCTGTCACTCGAGGTAGATCAAAATGTGAATCATGTAAACACGAACTTAGCGCGCTGGATCTCATACCTGTTATCTCATATATTACGCTTGGTGGTAAATGTCGATATTGTAAAAAAAGAATACCACCACACGTTTTTATCATAGAGTTTTTAGGAGGTGTATTGCTTGCTGCATTTTCATACTACTCTGTTCTTCATTCAATAGGTTTTTTGCAGTTTGCTCTGCTCTCAATAATATTTTTTTCACTTGCTGGACTTTTATTTACAGATATTGAAACTGGAATTATTCCAGATGAATTCACAATTGCCATAGGTGCCTCGTCGTTGTTATTGGTAATTTTAAATCCGTCACAATTATTGCCCTACTTTTTGTCAGCAATTGGGGCATTTATTTTCTTTTTTGTTTTGTTTTTTATCACTTCAGGTCGAGGAATGGGGTTTGGGGATGTCAAGCTTTCATTTGCAATCGGACTTTTTTTGGGCTTTCCGCAAACCATCGTTTGTTTTTACTTCGCGTTCTTGACAGCAACTTTTGTATCTATAATACTTATACTAACGGGTCGGAAAAAGCTTAGAGGAGATACAATTGCATTCGGACCATATATTGCAGTTGGTGCAGGGTTTGCATACTTTTTCGGAGCTAGCATTGTCACGCAGCTATTCAAATAACAGATCAAATGAAAAATAAAGGCTTTACTCTAGTGGAACTCGTAATTGTTATCGCAATAGTTGGTGTATTGGCAGTGTTAATTATTTCCTACATAAACCCCCCCGCACAGCTACAAAGAGCACGTGATACACAGCGCAAAAGTGATTTGGCCCAAATTCAACGAGCGCTTGAACAATATTATAATGATTTTGGAAGCTACCCTCTCAGCAAATCGGATGATGGTAGCTATATCATCAAAGATAGTACAGGTGCGACTCATGCCTGGAATACTCCATGGACTCCTTATATAAATACGCTTCCCATCGATCCAACATCGACTCAAAAATATGTTTACGTTTCAAATGGTGCGACATTCTATCTGTATGCTCATCTTGAGCGGACAGATGACAAGCAATATTGTAATACCGATGCGACTACGCGATGTCTTAATGCCCCCGCCGATACAACTTGTGGTGGTGCAGGTGACGTGTGTAATTATGGTGTTTCGAGTCAAAACGTAACACCGTAAGAAATTGATTATTGATTGTTGATTATATATTATTTAAGTATGCCCAAAGTTAGAACTAGCGCATCATCTGGATTCACGCTTGTCGAGCTTCTCGTTGTTATAGTTATTATCTCGGTTCTTGCGACGCTTCTTATGGCAAATTTTGTAGGTGTGAGGCAACGTGGACGTGATGCGCAGCGAAAATCAAATATATTAGCAATTCAACAGGCTCTCGAGCTATATAGATCTGATAATGGCACTTACCCTAGTTCGTCATTCACATTAACATGTGGGGGGCAGATTAAATCACCTGATGGATCCACGACTTATATGACAAAGATTCCATGCGATCCACTTGGTGCAAATCAAGCTTACAATAATGGAAACTATTATTATGGCAGCACAGATAATGGCGTAACTTATTCGATAGGCGCTTGTATTGAAAATACAAATGATACCGATTCAAATGACGTTACAACTTTTGCTGGTGCAAACGCAAGCTGCACTACCAAATATTATGTCCTTCAAAATCCTTAAGGCAATTGAGGTAATCAATGAGAAACTTTTCTGAACGACGTAATTATCGCACTCGAGGCTTCACTCTAATTGAGCTTCTTACAACATTTTCAATAATCACGATAATTGGTGCAATTGGTTTCGCATCCCTCGTCTCTTATAGTCGCAAACAGGCTATTGCGCAATCGGTTAATGATTTTAAAGAAGCAATCGAACTAGCACGTTTTAATGCGCTTTCTAATGTTAAGCCAACTGGATGTTCGTCAACTGATGAGCTTCAAAGTTACACTGTTAATTTTTGCATCAACAACAATCCGGCCTGCACAGGTTCTGGAGTGGCAAATAACGGAGGCTATTTAGTCAACGTTAATTGTGGAACTCAAACAATTCCGGTTACTACAAAAAAACTTCCGAACAACATAGCGTTTGCATCAGATGCAAATTGTCCCGACCTAACATTTAGTGCAACAACAGCGATTACTTCGGGTATATACACGTCATGCTTGATGAGTATAAGCGGCTATTCGCTAAAGGCAATTGTGGTCGTTACGCCGCAGGGCTATGTTTCATATAAATTTCAATAAAAAATCAGGTCAAACTATAATAGAGGCGGTTGTGGCGCTCTCATCTATAGTTATAATACTTACTGCCGTTACAATTGTCGTGACGCAAAGTGTTAATAATGCTCAATTTATTAAAAGTCAGTCAATAGCTTCAAAATATTCATTACAAGGTATGGAAGTGCTTCGTTATACGCGAAACAACGATCCAGCAACCTTTTTTGGCTATACTGGCACATTCTGCATGAAGCCTGACAATACTCTTTTATCATCGGGTACCACATGTGGAACTCCGTACAATTTTTCAGGAACCCTCCTGATTCGAGAGGTTGTTTTCAGTCCGTCTTCGCCTGACTGTTCAAATGGTACGCGCGCGACAGTTAATACTTATTGGAGCTCATCGAAATGCGGTTCAACAAACGGATATTGTCATAAGTCTCAGCTTATTTCTTGTTTTTCGTTGCCAACTGTTTCGGGTACATCATTATGATAACAAAAAAAATAAAGAAAGATAATCGAGGCTACACGGTAGCTGAACTTATGGCAGTTCTCTCAATACTCGTTATTATCTCCGGAATCGTGGTGTCAATAATATACTCTACTCTTCGTGGTCAAAGTAAAACAAGAGTAACAACAGATGTTTCGCAGAATGGTGAATATGCCTCCTCGGTTATATCGGGTATTATCGCCGATTCTCGAAATGTAGAGCAAATAAATGGTCAAAATTTTGACGATTGTACAGGAAATCCTTCGAGCGCTACCATTACTCCTGCTCCAGACAGTAAGGCTCCTTCTATAACCCTTAAGCGTATTAGTGGAGATAGAACAATTATAGCTTGTGAGCAAATTGGAGGAATTAATGGCTATTATACCATTACGTCAAATAGTGCAGCGCTTATTAATAACGCTCTAGTTAAAGTGGATAAAAATTCATGTGTGTTTTCATGCAGTCAAACTGTTTCGGATCCATACTCGATCCCCTTAGTGAATTTTTCTTTTAGCATTTCGCAATATGGTGATAATGTTCTGTTTGAGAGGCAGTCTTCTGCAGCATTCTCTTCTTCCGCATCACTTCGAGTATACTCGCCGTGATTGCAGCGGAAGGTATCAAAGGCCTGCCTGCCGGCAGGCAGGTATCACGAGATGGAGATCTATGAATAATGATAAAAGATTAAGGATTAATGAGAATGCGTAACTCGTTAACCCGCAACTTTACTCCATACTTCATGCTTAATACTCTATACGCATCTTGGCTTGACACGCGTGCTTGAGTTCTTCTACTATAGATATAGATGGGAAAGCGGAGAACAAGATCGCAACAATGGTCCAGTTCCCTTTTTGGGAAACACAAAGAGAATGGTCAAATGTTGATCGCGGCAGTGTTGATTATGATTGTTGCATTGACAGTCGGTTTATCATTGGCATCAAGAACAATCACCAATCTGCGTATTTCAAGGCAAAATGAGGAGTCGCAGCGGGCGTTCCAGGCGGCTGAAGCGGGCGTGGAGCAGATACTCCAGTCAGGCGGCACTTCCTCATCGGATAATCTCACAAATAACGCTTCCTTCTCCACTTCAGTCAGTTATCCCTCCGGGACTAGTATTATTCTCAATGGGGGTGAACTTGTTGATCAAGATGTTGGGCTAGATGTTTGGCTGTCGAATTATCCAGATTACAGCAGCCAAATTGGTAGTTCAACTCCTGCAAATTTGACTGTATATTGGGGAACCGACAATCAAACTTCTTGCGATAATCCAACGGGCAACGAGGGAAGCTCAGTTAAATCGGCACTTGAGATAGCTGTACTAAGTGGGGATAAGCTTTTGCCTACTATGACGAAATATGTTTATGAGGTGCCGAGTTGCACGGCAAGCCCCAGACCTATTACGCATTCTGTAAATGCGCCAGGAACTGGCGGAACAGTTGCAACGATACATTTCAATAATTCAGCAACAATACAGGTTTCGAATGGTCTTATTGCGCGAATTATACCTATCTTCAATTCATCAAAAATTGCTGTAACTTCCGATGTTGCCCTACCAAAGCAAGGTACAGTTATAAGTTCGACTGGAAATTCAGGTCAAACTGCGAGAAAAGTTGAGTATTTCGCGTCATACCCCCAGATTCCACTTGAAATTTTCCCTTACTCCATAATGTCTCAATGAAAAGTAAGCTAGTTGGTCTCGACATCGGTTCTAATACAATTAAAATTGCAAGCCTTAAACAAACAGGTCAGTCTTATTTTATTGAATCAATTGCACAGGCTCCCACCACTCCACGCGGCATGATGTCCGACGCTATTGCAGACCTCGGAGCAATTGGCGAAGTCATTAAGCAGCTTTTCGTTTCATCAGGAATTAAAAACCGTGAAGTTTCTTTATGTCTTCCTGAGAATCTGGTCTATACAAAAGTTATTGAGATGCCGCAGCTTTCACTTCAGGAATTGTCGGCAGCTCTAAAATTCGAAATGGAACAATATATACCTCTTCCAATTGAAAAAGTAAAAACTGATTGGCAAATATTGGGAAGCAATGATGATGAGGGGCGCCATACAATGAATGTGATGATTATTGCGGCTCCTACTTCAGTTCTCGATAAATACCAAAAAGTGATGGACTATGTTGGTCTTACCGCAGAGTCCATAGAAACCGAAATCACTGCTGTTCATAGATCACTCTCTCCACTCCTCACTGCATCTACTTTTACTAACATGATTGTACATATTGGCGCAACGGCAACTACTATTGCAATAATTCGAGCAGGTATTATCAAGATGGTATTTTCAATAAATGTTGGGGGGGTGTCTCTGACTCGCTCAATTTCAATTGAGCTAGGAATAGATATGGTTCAGGCAGAGAATTATAAAAAAGCTTATGGGTTAAATCCGAATGCATTTGAAGGTAAAATCGCAAGGGTCCTTGAACCAGTTCTACGATCTGTAGTCGGGGATATCAAAAAAGCTATCCTCTCATTTCGCGAAAAATACAACAATGAAAGCATCAAGCAAGTTATATTATCCGGCGGCTCCGCTCTCCTGCCTGGAATAGATGTTATGTTAACAAACGCACTTTCAACTCAGGTTGTTCTTGGAAATTCGATAGCAGCGTATAACATACAAAATGCCCCCTCAGAGTTACAAGTTGAGGTTCCATCATATAATGTTGTATTTGGTTTGGCGCTTCGAAATCTAATATGAAAGATGAGGGAATAAATCTTGTTGCAGGTCGACGCGCCGAACAAAAAGTCGAACACTTTATATCAGGCCCGTCACTCATAATTTTCGGGGTTGTATTTGTAATTGCAACAGTACTTGTTATCTATTCTTTTTTGCTTTCATCCCAATATGATTCGTTAGTTTCACAGGAAACATCAGTACGTGCACAAATCTCAACCGTTTCTGCTAAAAGAGACAAAATTACAATCATCCATGAAAGACTCGCAGCTATACGCAGTATAATCGCAAAAAGAAGCTCATTAAGCGCAACAGTTTTTAATATTCTGTCAATCATACCGGATGACTTTTCCCTTGATGGTATTACGGCGGACGACAATCAGGTGTCAATAACCGTTACATCAAATAGCCTTGCTGAATTTGCAGATTTTCTTGAACAAAAAATCCCGAGCTTTGCCGCAAAGGATAAAACAGGCGTAAAGACTGTACAGGTTCGTGCATTTTCACAGTCCAAAAATGGCTATTCACTTGGATTAGATTTTTTGATGAACGGGGGAACCGCGAAATGACGGATAAAAAACTTAAAATTTTACTTGCACGATATAAAAGATTTCTTTTGCCGATGGGTGTAAGTATTGCAAGTGTAGTGATTGTTTTATTTGTGATATTCCCTCAAATTAATTCGATCTCTCAGAAGATGTCTGATATTTCAGAGCAGACAAAAAAGGTAGAATCTCTACGACAAAGCTACTCAATAATAACTCAGTCAGATGATTCTGCATTAGACAATGGTGTTCAGGTTACAACCAGTGCTCTTCCTACGGCCAAGAATATACCGCTTATCTTTAATGGCTTATCGGAAGCCGCGTCTTCATCAAATACAACTCTAACGGATTTTTCAATAAATGTAGGGGGTATTTACGGCAGAGCTGCAAATTTTACACAAGAAGGGCTTATTGGTGCGCCTACTGTTGAGGTTGTTGCCCGAGTTGACGGTATAGATCCGAAAAATACAATTCAATTCGCAAAGTCATTAGTAAGTAAGTTACCACTTTCTCAAATTAACAAAATTGACATTTCGGGGTCTTCAGCGGTATACAATATCAGTTTCTTTTTTAAGCCATATAACTCGTCAGGTTCGACAAGCGTGGATAGTCTAGCGCCCGTTTCGCAACAAGATTTTAATTTTATAAATCAACTCAACACAGGCAATTAGTTTACTGCAGTAAGTGGGTATAAAATAGTAAGTATTAAGCTGACTAAATTGTTGGGGTTAACGAGTTTTCGCATTATCTATATTCCGCATTCCATGTTCAAAACGTGAGTACTACTTTCTCAAGAGATCAGGTCGTCTTTTGGCTGTCAACTTCTCTGCTTGTGTTTTGCGATAAGCTTCGACTAATTCTGGATTCCCCGACAGAAGTTCTTTTGGTATTTTTTTGCCCTTATAGACAGCGGGTCTGGTATAGCAAGGTGCTTCAAGGATTCGTCCAGCTGAGGTTTTCGAAAACGATTCTTTAATCGGTGCTTCCTCTTTAACCAAAACTCCCGGAACAAGTCTTGCCACTGATTCGACAATTGCTGCGGCTGCTATTTCCCCACCTGACAAGACATAATCTCCGATAGATATCTCAAGATCCACATATTCCCTAATTCTTTCATCAAAACCCTCATAGTGACCGCAAACAAGTATCAAATGGTCGTATCCCTTGGCTAGTGTCTCAACAACCTCTTGTTTGTATACGATTCCTTTAGGATCAATCAATATTACAGCTTCACGCCTGCCCTTTATTCGTGCTGCGGCAATCGCTTGATCAAGAACATCAACTCGCAGGACCATGCCTACTCCACCGCCATAAGGTTTATCGTCAACAGTCCTATGACGCCCGATTCCAAATTCTCGCAAGTTAAGAGTCTTAACAGTTATTTTGTTCTTTTTTTGGGCACGACCCAAGATCGATGATGAAAGTATAGGGGTCACAACTTCTGGGAATAGGGTTATAATCGTGAATTGCATAAAGTATGAGGAGTATTTAAGAAATAATTCGGGTAGATTCGGAAAATATTCGGGTCAATTCGCGTAAGCTGTGACGTCCGTATCACTAGGCTTCGTTGATCTGTATATCAACTCGGACGTTATCTCGGATTGCTCGTATTTTGAGAATATTTTTGAGTGCGTTTATTGTTTTTCCACCTTTTCCAATAACCATACCCACTTGGTCTTTTGGAACGTTTACATTGAATATTGTCATCCCTTCTTGTTCGCTCTCTGATACCTCAATTGGTCCGTCAACAATGTTGTCTAGCATGTAGGAGAGTAAGTCTTGCATTTTATTTTGTAGATAGACCCAAGGCGAGTTCTGCCGAAGGTGAAAGAAGTGCTCCGCGCGATCTCCAGAGCTTTAACTTTTCTTCGTCAATATTTTTAATTGAACGGCCACCTGTCATCTTTTCATAAAACCCAATGGTGTCAATTGCAGCACCATCCCGTTTGCTTCTTTTTTCCTTAACAACAAGCCTGTATTTTGCCTCTCCTTTGCGACCAATTCTTGTAAATCTAATAACTAGTGACATATATTTGAAATTTTATCATTTTTGAGCCTGAGAGTCAACGAACGTTTGCTGACAGCTAATCCTCGAAGGTTTGAAGTGCGGCACGAGCTGCAGATTTTTCAGCCTCCTGCTTTGACTTACCATTACCCTCAGCTAACAGTTTTTCTCCCAAGAAAACGCCAATTGTATACGACTTGTCATGGTCAGGACCATGTTCTGCAAGAACGCGGTAAACCGGTGATTCGCGGTGTTTTTCCTGTATTTTTTCCTGCAGACTACTCTTAGGATCTTTCAAGCCTTGGCTTTCAATAATTGTCTTTGCATGGCTGATTATATTCTCTTCTATAAATCGGCGAGCTTCATCGATGCCTTGATCCATATAGATTCCACCAATCAAAGCTTCAAGTGTGTTTGCAAGAATTGTTTTATTAGCGCGTCCACCTGATGTCTCTTCGCCTTTTGACAGTTTTAAATGTGATCCTAAGTCGAGTTCTTTTGAGATTTCGTAAAGTGTCTCGGTATTTGTAAGAACAGATCTGATGCTTGTCAGCTGTCCTTCTTCAAGGTCGTCGTATTCGCGAAATATATGGGAGGATACGATAAATGAAAGAATACTATCGCCCAAAAATTCAAGCCTCTCATTTGATCTTAAGCCCTCATTTGTCTCATTAAGATAAGACCTGTGGATGAAGACCTGCCTTAGCAGATTCTGATTTTTAAACGTTGGTAGTGTCATTTTTTCGTACTTTTACTAACTTTCCCAAAGCGCCATTTATAAAAGGTGCTGATGAGTCATTTCCAAACTCTTTTGCAAGCTCTATAGCTTCATCGATTACAACCTTTTCGGGTTGGCTTCCGTCTATCATGAGTTCGTATGCTCCTAGCCTCAAAATTGCCAAATCTACTTTATTTATCTTGTCGATTGGGAATTCGGGTGCAATTTCCTTTATTTTAGCATCAATACCCTCAAGGTTTGCAAGGACTTCTTTGGCTGTCGTATCTTGGTTGGTTTGTGCTATAAAACTTTCGGCAAAAAGGGCTTTAACTGTTTCTTGACGCTTTTTGTGTCGAGGATCAAGTGAAGTCTTCATTGGTATTAAATTGTTCTATTGTCAAATTGTTTAATTGTTTTTCTCCAATACAACAATCTAACCATTTAACAATGATCTATTTTTATGCTACTTTGACTTTTTTGTAGTATCCGCAAGCAGGACATACTGTGTGAGGTGCAATAGCCGATCCACAGTTTGTACAAACTGTTACAGTAGTTTCTGACAAACTAATACTCTCGCGGCGCTTTCCTTGTCTTGCTCTTGAATGTCTTTTTTTCGGTTCGTGCGGCATATTTTTAGCTTTTGGCGTTTAGCTTTTGGCGTTTAGTAATTAACTAACACCTAACACCCAAACGCTAACTCCCCATATTATAAACGAAATAGGCATAAATGGCAAGAAATTGAGTCATTCGCCTCTACATCTATTCTTCCACATCGGATGTGGAATGTGCCTACACATCGGGAAAATCAGTTTCTTCCAAGATCAAATGCTTTATATTTTCCAATTTTTCTCCATATTCTTTGTGATCTAAAACAAATTTTTCATAGCTGTCTATTGATTTAAACTGATCTAGAATAATTTCATTTGCGCATATTACTTCAGATGTTTTTTGTAAATACTCTAAATATGATGACCATTTGAATAAATCTAAGTCATTTATTACGTGCGAAACAATTGGATTAAGGTGTATATATCGAGATAAGTGCAGTAATTGCTCATTTGACTCGACGTGAACGACCTTAAATTGACCTTCAAATAGTGGCCCCTTTCTTTTCCTTTTAATATTGAAATATTTTGCATAACTAATTGTCGTCATTCTTATGAAGTTCATTATCCCATTGTCTTTAGTTTGCTTTAAGAGAAAATGAAAATGGTTGGGCATGAGACAATAGCTAACTATCTCGATAATATTTTCTGACGACTTAATTAACTCATCTTTGGAAAACGATACAGAAAACTTTGCAAACTTATGAGGATATTTATAGTAAGTAAATGTATTTTTAAACCTTTCGTAGTCGCGATTAGTTAAGAATATCGGCATTCTCGCAACACCTCGGTTAAATACATGATAATACTCGCCGTTTACTAGTGGAACAATTCTTGTGGGCATATAATCAACTTACTCTCATTTTTCCAGATGTGCAATCCTATTCCACATCGGATGTGGAATGTGCCTACACATCGGGAATAAGAAAGATTTTGAGAGTTATTTGAGGCTAGTCTTTTGAAACTTTGGGGATGTCGGCTTGCTCGATTCTTTCTTTCAAATCTAGATAATGATCTAATTGAGGCAATATTTTCTCTGCGGCCTTCGCCGCGGCTTCAACAGTCGTGAGGTCTGTGAGGGACGCAATCCTCAAGTCTGGTGCGCCGTGCTGGGCCGTGCCGAACATGTCTCCTGGCCCACGCAGCTTGAGGTCAATTTCGGCGAGTTTTGCCCCATCGCTGATTGTTTGAAGGTATGTAAGTCGTTCACGCGTCGTATCACTTTTTGAATCCGAAAACAGAAGGCAATACGACTCTTTGTCCCCTCGTCCTACTCGGCCTCGTAGTTGATGAAGCTGCGCAAGTCCAAAGCGATCCGCCGCTTCAATAACAATAATGTCAGCAGTCGGTATATCGATTCCGACCTCTATAACTGGTGTTGCAACGAGTATATCGACTTTGCCTTCTCTGAAGTTTTTAATTACTTCGTCTTTTTCGGCAGCCTTCATTTTTCCGTGAAGTAATCCTAGATTTAGATCTGGAAAAACTTCCTTTTGGAGCTTTTCAAATTCTTCTTTTGCAGCTTTTACTGTCGACAGTGTTTCTGAAGGTTCAATAAAAGGACAGACTATAAATACTTGGCTTTTTTCGCCTTTTACTTTCTCAGCTATCCATTTGTATCCATTCTCCCGCTTCTCCTCGGGTGTAAGCCAAGTCTTTACGCGTTTTCGGCCTACTGGTAATTCATCGAGAACTGACAGTGCAAGATCTGCGTATATTGTTAAAAAGATAGTTCTTGGGATAGGAGTTGCTGTCATAGACAGAAGATGTGGATTTGTCCCTTTTTCTTTAAGTATCGCTCGTTGCTCTACTCCAAACCTTTGTTGCTCATCTATTATGACGAGTCCCATTTTTTCAAACTCCGCTCGCTTGTGGATGAGTGCATGCGTCCCAACCGCAATATCAAATTGGCGTTTAGGGGTTGGGGGTTGGTTTTTTTCTTTTATCTTAGATCCTTTATCTTTCTTCTTTGAGGATCCAGTAAGCAATTCAATTTTTAACCCCTGTGGTTCGAGGAATTTCGAAAGAGTTAAAAAGTGCTGATTGGCAAGAATTTCAGTTGGAGCCATGAATGCAACTTGAAAGCCGTTAAGATAGGCCAGATATGCCGCAACAGACGCTACAACTGTTTTTCCAGATCCCACATCACCTTCAAGAAGCCTATTCATAGGTGTATCCTTTGACAAGTCAGAAAAAATGTCATCAATAGCTTTTCTTTGTGCGGAGGTCAGTTCGAAAGGCAAAGATTTTATAAACTTTTGAATTTTTGGTTTATTTTTTTTGACTTCAAACGGTACTGCACGCTCCTTTTCAAGAAGCTTTTTTTTGCGAATTGACGCTGCAGCATTCCGGATGAGAAGTTCATCAAACGAAAAACGAAGCCTGGCGCGTTCCGCGTCTGTTAGTGTTTTTGGAAAATGAATTGAAGAGATTGCCGCGGATAAACTCATGAGCTGGTTTTCGTGGATAATTGATTCAGGCAAATAATCGGTTACGTGCAAATTATCGATTAATGGCTTTATTCTATTTCGGAACCATTTGGATGTAAGGCCATTTTTTTCAGAGTAAATAGGCACGAGACCAATTGTGTGTATTGCTTCTGAATTTTCGCTTTTTAGAACTTCATAGGACCTAACGGCAATTGTTTTCTTATTTCCAAATCGATCGATTCGACCTGCAAAGGATACGAAATCACCTTCATGGACATTTTTCAAAAGAAACCGTTGATTAAAAAAGACGGCTTCTATACTTCCTGTTTCATCCTCAATTATTATTCTTTGGATGGTGAGTTTTTTTTTGGTGAAAACATTGGATGTCTTGATAACATTTCCTTGAATCGTGACTGTCTCGCCTGGTTGCGTCGGTCCAATTTTTGAAACTATCAAATTATTGTCGTATCGAAAAGGAGTGTAAAGGAGTAAGTCTTCGACTGTTTCAAGACCTATCTTTGAGAGCGCTGACCGTTTCATACGAAATACAGGTCCGAGCGCCGCAAGAGGAGTCGAGAGATCCATGGAGTTATTATAGCGCCGGCCAGCACAATACTAAAGGGTATCACATGTACCACGGGCATCACGGATATCAGGGGGAATTTCTAATTACTAGTTTTTAATTTCTAAATAAAAGAGAAATTGATAGTTTGTTAACTGTTAAAACTTGATTAGTAATTAGTTATTATAAATTGGGAATTATAAACACCGAACTCGTTAGCTCGCCAAACACGTTAACACATTAACTAGGTACTCGCACTGAATACTCTACTACAATGCGGAGAGGAATGGTATGAGTGCAGAGATAAGTATCGCAAGACTCGCGATTACTATGACAGTTTTAAAAATCCATTTCTTTCGCCTTAAAGTTTCCATGAGTAATATAATAGCAAATTTTTTTTATGAAAGCAGAGCTTTCTAGTCATTCTGAACTTGATTCAGAATCTCAGTTCGAGATTGAAACAAATTCAGCATAACAAATTATTTCACTTTTATTCTTATGTAGTTTCTTTTTCCAGCTTTAATTATTGTATTATCCTCTGGAATGACTTCTAGATTTGGCTGTTCAACTACCTCGTCATTTATATAGACTCCGCCCTGCTCAACTAGTCTTTTTGCTTCTGACTTGCTTGACGCAAGATTTGCGTTTACAAGAAGATCAGCAATCGTTACGTGATCATCGCTCTTCATTTCAAAGTCGGGAATCTCGCTTGGGATTTCATGATTTTGGACTGTTTTTTCAAAAAAGTCTTTTGCCTCTTCTGCTGCCTGCTCATCGTGAAGCTCTGAAACAATAATAAAAGCCAGTTCCTTTTTGACCTTAATTGGATTCTCTCCTTGTGACAATCGGTTTTCGATTGCTTTTATTTCGTCAAGCGGAACACTCGTTCCAAGCGTGTAGTAATCAATTAATATTTCATCTTTAATAGACATTACCTTACCGAACATGTCGCGTGGAGCATCATCAAGCCAAATCGCATTTCCCCATGATTTACTCATTTTGCGTCCATCAGTCCCTTCCAGAAATGCAGTAGATAGGACGAAAGCATCTTTGTCTCGAAGCATTTTTTGCAAAGAACGCCCGGCCTGCATATTAAAAGTTTGGTCAGTTCCGCCTACTTGCAGATCGGTATCCATAAAATAGCTGTCATACCCTTGCATAACAGGATATAGGACTTCATGAAGACCAATTCTGCCTCCATCTGAAAGTCTTCTTTTTATTAATTCTCGGCTTATAAAGTCTCCAAGTGAGAATTTTTGAGTAAGCTCAACTACATCTTTAAAGCCTAGTTTTGATAACCATTCGCTATTGTGAACCACGCGAATCTTTGAAAAATCCAATATCTTTTCTGCCTGATTTTTATAGGTTTTAAAATTCTCCTCGATTTGTTCATGGGTGAGAATTGGGCGTTCCGAATCTTTATCAGATGTATCGCCTATCAACGCTGTAAAATCTCCTATTAAAAAGGTTACGTTGTGTCCAAGTTCTGCGAATTTCTGAATAATTCTAAGTGGAACTGCGTGTCCTAAATGTATTTTTGTTGCTGTTGCATCAATTCCTAGATATATATTTAGTTTTCGGCTCTCAAGCACTCTTTTAAGTTCATCCTTGCTGGGGATAACGTTTGCTACACCGCGTGATAATATTTCATCAAGATTCATGAAGTTATTATACTTTTTGTGCCAGAAGTTTTGCAATAAGATTGCAAGTTGCTATAATGGTTCTATGGTTCGGTATGGTAATTATTCCCCCGGCTCCTCAAGACTGAATCGCGTTAGAAGGACGAGAAACCCGTTTTCAAACGTAGTAGTTCTAAGTAAGCTATCTCGTTTTGCGCTATATGCTGTAATTGGAGCACTAGTTGTATTTTTTCTTTATTTTCTCTGGGTTTCCCGCGACCTTCCTACGCCCGGAAAGCTAGCCAACTCAGGCATAAAAGACTCAACAAAAATTCTTGATAAGAATGGCATCGTTTTATATTCCATTTTCCAAAATTACAACAGACTATACGTTCCTCTATCTGATATTCCCAAAAATCTACAGCAAGCAACAATTGCAACAGAGGATCGCACATTTTATACCAATCAGGGCTTTTCAGTCACGGGTTTCGTTCGCGGTGTTATTCTTGATCCACTTCTTCATAGAAATTTTACAGGGGGTTCAACTATCACTCAGCAGCTTGTTAAAAATACGCTGCTTTCGCCTGAGCGTAGTATTACGCGTAAAATTAAAGAGCTGATTCTAGCAATAGAGGTTGATAAAAGATTCACTAAGAGTCAGATTCTAGAAATGTATCTTAACAACGTTCCCTATGGCGGTACGGCGGTCGGCGTTGAAGCAGCAGCCAATATGTACTTTGGAAAGCATGCTAGCGAACTTGATTTTGCGCAATGCGCATTCCTTGCGGGTCTTCCGCAAGCGCCAAGTATATACTCTCCATTCGCAGGTCACGGCAAGGCATATATTGACCGAACAAAGACTGTTCTTGATAGTATGCGGGAAGTTGGTGAAATCTCAAGCAAACAAGAGGCAGATGCTATAAAGGAGGTAAATGGCTTTACATTCACCGAAGAACAAGGCAATCTCAAAGCTCCTCATTTTGTCCAGTATGTTCGCGATCAATTAGTAAAGCTCTATGGCGACGCTGTCGTTGAAAGTGGAAATCTCACAGTCAAAACGACGCTTGACTATAATATTCAAAAGCAAGCCGAGGGAATCGTCAAAAAAGAAGTCGCAGACCTTAAGTCTTATAAGGTAGGAAATGGTGCGGCAGTTGTTATGGACCCAAAGACCGGTGCTATTCTTGCGATGGTAGGAAGTC
>DASZRG010000016.1:0-15531 GCA_035549295.1 Patescibacteria group bacterium | reverse complement strand
AACCTTGTTTCAGAATCTCAAAACGAGATTCCGGATCGCTCACGCGCCCGGAATGACAATGGTCTCGATGAGAATTTAGTTGATGAGATCTGTTACGCCACTCAAAAGGCAATAGTTGACGTATTGGTCAAAAAAACTATTCGAGCAGCAGAATTGTACAATTGTAATAATATTCTAATTGGAGGGGGCGTATCTGCGAATCAAGCATTGCTTGATAACTTCAAATCTCAAATCTCAAATATCAAATATCAAATAGATGTCGCAGCACCTGAGAAAAAATATTCGACGGATAACGGAGCTATGATAGGGGCATATGCAGCGCTGAACCATCATCCTGTTGATCTTGAAAAGATAAAAGCCGACCCGGAATTATACTTTTCGTAAACATTAGATCTTCCATTATTCTTGAATTTTAGATATTAATACTCTACAATGGCAAGTTCTTGTCTGATATACTAGTTGATACGAATCGGACATCGCTACCCGAATGTTTCCGAATGGTTAGTCCGAATAAACCCAAATACTTTTAATCTATTTAAAGTTTGGTTTTACAAATAACTAAATCAAAAGCATTCGGGACAATTCAAAGTAAAAATTTGGATAAATTCGTAAATATGAAAACTCTAATATTAGTAGAATCTCCAACTAAGGCGAAGACACTTTCGCGTTTTTTGGGCAGCAAATATACGATAGATGCATCAATGGGACACATCAGAGATCTTCCGAAAGGAGACCTCGGTGTCGATATCGAAAATAACTTTGAACCAAAATATGTCATTCCAAAAGATAAGCGTAAAACAATGGAAAACCTCAAAGATCATGCAAAAGATGCCGATGAAATAATACTTGCAACAGACCCTGATCGCGAAGGAGAAGCTATTTCATTTCATTTGAAAGAAGTTCTTGAGAAAGAGAACAAAAAGACAAAATTTTCAAGAATTGTATTTCATGAAATAACTCCAACTGCCATAAATGAAGCAATTGAAAATCCTCGCCAGATAGATATGAATCTCGTAGCGGCTCAGACAGGGCGGAGAATACTTGATCGAGTCGTTGGATACAAATTGTCGCCAATTTTGTGGTCAAAAATAAAAAAGGGCCTATCGGCAGGCCGCGTTCAGTCAATTGCGCTAAGACTTGTTGTTGAACGCGAGCGAGAAATTGAGAAATTTAAAACGAGCGAATTTTACAGGATTTTTGTAACAGCCAATAAAAAAAATGACAAAACTTCTATTGTTTTTGAACTTGTAAAAATAAACGGTGAGCAGATTGAGAAAACAACAAATCTTAAACTCTACGATGGCGACTACAAATATGCGCAAACAAGCCTGACCAAAACGGATGCTCAAGTAATAAATACCGATCTGTCAGAAAAGGACTTTAGAATAGTTGATGTTGCTCAAAAAGAAACAAAAAGGTCGCCCTACCCGCCATTTACAACCTCTCTTTTGCAGATTGAGGCATCTCGACGATTTGGGTATCCAAGTCGCCGTACAATGAGTCTTGCACAAAGACTTTATGAGGAAGGATTCATCACTTATCACAGAACCGACTCGTACAATTTATCAAATGACTTTATAACTGCCGCGCGCTCCTATATTGATGGTAATTTTGGAAAAAAATATCTACCTGACTCGCCAAGACTCTACCACACTAAATCCAAAATGGCGCAAGAAGCACACGAGGCAATTCGTCCGACAAATCTTGGTCTTTCAGAAGCTGAAGTCACGGCAAAACTTGGACGTGATTTTGGAAAGCTATATAACCTTATATATAAGCGAGCTCTTGCAACTCAAATGTCAGACGCAATATTTCTATCAACAAGAGTTGATGCAACAGTCGCTGGTAGCAAAAACTATGATTTTGTTGCCAATGGACGAGTGATGAAATTTGATGGTTTTTTGAAAATTTGGTTTTACGAAGACGATGAGCAATTAATTCCTGAACTCTCAAAAGATGAAGTTTTAAACATTTCAGACATCAATATAAAAGAACACAAAACAAGCCCACCGCCCAGATACAATGAGGCATCTCTTATTGGATCACTTGAAAAACATGGAATAGGAAGACCTTCAACATACGCACCTATTATTTCAACTATTACAGCAAGGTTTTATGTTGAAAAAATTGAAAATAGATTTAAGCCAACTGAAATTGGAACACTCGTCAATGACTTTCTCGTCAAAAACTTTTCAACAATTGATGACATACCATTCACGGCATCTATGGAAGACGAACTAGATGAAGTTGCAAACGGAACAAAAGAATGGGTCCCAGTTATAAAAGAGTTCTACACGCCATTTGAAAAATTGTTAAAAGAAGCAGAAGGCGAGAAAAAGATAGAAGTAAAGCTCGAGAAAACTGGCGAAAAATGTCCACTTGATGGAGGAGACGTTGTAATAAGAGTTGGGCGTTTTGGAAAATTTAAAGCATGCTCAAATTTTCCAACATGCAAATTCCGCGATTCTATTATTCAGGAATCAGGTTATCTATGTCCGCGAGATAGTGGAAAAATGATATTGAAAAGAACAAAGACAGGAAGAACATTTTATGGATGTGCCAATTATCCAAAATGTGATTTTGCAGTCTGGACACGCGAACAACTCGCAAAGCAAGCAGTCGCAGCAACAAATAATATCGGTAACGAGACAATTCCAAATAACTAGAAACTAGATATTAGAAACCTCACTATGAAACTCAATTCGGATGAACTCAGAAGAACTAAGAATGGAGATTTAAATAATTCCATGGTTGAAAAAAATGAGATATATGTAATTCTCGACAATGTTCTTGATACCTATAATGTTGGAGCTGTATTTAGACTTGCTGATGCAACGGCAGTCAAAAAAATCTTTCTTTGCGGATACACTGAGACTCCTCCGAATAGTCGAATAAAAAAATCATCGATTAATACAGTTGATTTGACGGAATGGGAACATTTTGACAACACAGTAGATGCTATTAAAGAATTAAGAAGCATGAATCAAGAATTAAGGGTAATTGCAGTTGAGCTTGACGAACGAAGTGTTAATTATGCGAAAGCAGATTATTCATATCCTGTTGCGATAATTATTGGGAATGAGACACATGGAGTATCTGAGGATGTTCTAAAACTTTGTGATCAAATTGTCGAATTGCCTATGCTCGGAGTAAACGTAAGTATCAATACCATGGTCTCGCTTGCAATCATACTTTATAAAACGCTCGAAAAAAACAGTTAAACATTTTCTCTTTTTCTTCTTGCAAGATAGTCTCTTGCCCAAGAATTAAAAGACATCCCTGACTGGATTTGTTTTACAGCAAGTTCTACAGCATCATTACCAAAATCCGGTCCAATTAATGGAGCAAACTGATCCTGCATATGAGCCCTTACTGTTGGTATCATTTTAAGATGTACTTCAGGCATTTTTAATAATCCGCCGGCTATCATTACTCCTAATGCGCCATATTCACCATCACCTTCCGCTAACAATTCAACATCTGCGGCGATGCCATATAAAACTGCAGGATTAACTCTTGATATTCTAGCGGTACTCACCAGAACTCCAGCAACTTGAACATTTGAGTCAGTATCTTCCCATTCTAGTAGATTGTTGAAAACGTTTCTTTCTTGGTGCCTAAGAATCAGGGGATCACGACTTGACTTTGGGGTCTTAGGGTATTCAGGAATACTATCATACCTAGACATCCATTGGTCGTACCTTGACAAAGGCAGCACATTTGTTGCTCGATGAATAACGTCAGGATACGGAGAGTAAATCTCACTCATTTTTTATATATACTATAGAATCAATCAAAACTGAAAGTTTGTCAATAAGATTTTTGAAGAAAACGGAGCCTTGAACGAGTGTGTTAAAATATAGCTCATATGAATTCTGACCTGCTCGTCATATCATCAATTCTTATAGTTGGATTCGGAATTGTTATTTATTTAGTTTCAAGAAAACAGAATTCTCCCCAAAATGACTCAATAATTGAATGGATGAAATCTATGCAAAATTCGTTTGATCAAAATAACAGGACCATCAACTCCACACTTGCATCAAATACTCAAGCCCTAAACGACAGGCTCGACCGCGCAGCACAAGTAATAGGTGCTGTCCAAAAAAATATCGGTGAAATGTCTGAAATAGGTCGTTCCATGAAGGACCTTAACGACTTTCTCAAAAGTCCAAAACTCCGCGGAAATATCGGCGAACAAGTATTGAAAGAGTTGCTTTCTCAAATGTTGCCAAAGGCTTCATTCAACATGCAGTACGCTTTTAAAAATGGTTCGATAGTTGATGCTGCTATTAAAACAGAGGCCGGAATCATACCAGTTGATTCTAAATTTCCTATGGAGAATTTTAAAGCGTTGAACAGTGCTGAAACTGAGGCCGACAAAAAAATCGCTGAAAGAAGTTTTATTTCAGATGTCAAAAAACATATTGATGATATTGCTAAAAAATACATTCTTCCTGCTGAAGGAACGATAGACTATGCCCTCATGTATGTTCCATCTGAAGCTGTTTATTATGAAATAGTAAATAACTCAACTATATTTGACTATTCCCAGAAATGTAGAGTTCTACCAGTTTCGCCCATGACTTTTTACGCATATCTACGTGCAATACTTATGGGATTTGAGGGTCAGAAGATTACACAACATGCTCAAAAAATATTATCCAGTCTGCGGGCAATACAAACAGAATATGAAAAAGTTGGAGAAAATCTAGACACACTCAACAAGCACATAACGAACTCGTATAATATGATGAAACAATCGGAGACCTCATTCTCAAGGCTCGGAGACAAAATTAAGAATACAAGAGTACTAGATAATGAAGAAAAGGAATTATTATCCTAAATATTTTTGTCTAAATTCTCAAACTTAATTCTATCTGCCGACACCCCCATATCTTTTAGCAAAGCTTCGGCTCCCAAAACCCACTCTCCTGATCCTGAGATATAATAGACAACTTTATAAATGTCGGTAACATTTTTGTTTATTTGCTGGGCAAGTGCTTCATGACTATAGTCTGGAAAAAATATTGAACTAAATTTTTTATCATTGAGATCAGCCATTTCTTCTTCAAAAAAATAATCTCCCTTTTTTCTGAATGACGAAATAAGCTGTATCTTAAAACCAATTTTTTTTGCTTTTGCGTAAATTATCATAGATCTCGCCTGAGTAATACCTGTCCCACCTGAGATAAAAATTATTTTTCGTCCCTCTTTCTCATCCAAAATAAAATTTCCGTATGGCCCATCCATCTCAACCACTTCTCCAATCTCAAGATTCACTAATTTCTTTTTGAATGTGCTGTCGAGAATGCGGGTAACAATCATTAGATTTTCCTCACTCGGCGACGAAGCAATTGTGAAGTAGCGCGCGCTTCCGCGATCGTCGGGATTGTCTATGTTAAGCTTTATTTCGAGATATTGACCAGCACTAAAATTAAAATCAACAGGCTTTTCAAATACGAAAAGATATGCGTCATCTGCAACTTTTTCTTTCTGGAGTAGTTCGATTTTGAATACTGACATTTTCTGATATTACACTAAATGATAAAAAACTAAAATAGTGATAAAATTAAGCCTCATGACACAGGTCCTGAATCCTCAGCAAAAAAAAGCTATAGAATACGCCGCTGGACCACTGTTAATAATTGCAGGTGCTGGCACAGGAAAGACAACCGTTATTACAGAGCGGATAAAACACTTGATACTAGACAAAGATATTCCGCCTAATAACATTCTCGCATTAACTTTTACCGAAAAGGCAGCATATGAGATGCAAGAAAGAGTTGATATTCTTCTACCCTACGGGTATACAAACCTATGGATACACACATTCCACTCTTTTTGCGACAGAATCCTGAGAGACGAAGCGCACGCAATCGGACTTGACTCAAACTATAAACTTATTTCCGAAGCAGAAGCAGTGCTGCTTATGAGGCAAAATATCTTCAGTATGGGTCTGAAACAATTCAAGCCTCTGGGTAATCCTACTAAATTTCTCGACGGCCTACTTGTCCATTTCTCAAGGCTTTCAGACGAAGACGTAACACCATCTGAATATCTCGATTGGGCAAAAAAACAAATATCAAGCAGCGATGATCCAGATGAAAATTTTGAGCAATATCAAGAACTCGCCACAGCTTACCAGACTTATTCGGATTTGAAAATAAAACACTCACTAATGGATTTTTCAGATCTCATTTCAAACACTTTAAAACTCTTTCGTGAAAGGAAAAATATTCTAAAAAGATATCAAGGTTTATTTAAATTTGTGCTTGTCGATGAGTTTCAGGATACAAATTTTGCTCAAAACGAGCTTGCTATACTCTTGGCCGGAGATGACAAAAATATAACAGTCGTCGCTGACGATGACCAATCCATATATAGATTTCGCGGTGCAGCTGTATCAAATGTCTTGCAGTTTAAGAAGAATTTTGTAAATGCTGAAATTGTCACCCTGGCTGACAACTATCGCTCAACTCAAGAGATTTTGGATGCATCATACTCACTTATCCAGAATAACAATCCTAATCGACTCGAGGTCGTTGAAAATATTGATAAAAAGCTAAAAAGTCATACCAAACCTACAAGCAAAGCTGGAATTGAAATAATTCATGAAACACGTGCCGAAGACGAAGCTGAAGAAGTCGCAAAAACTATAGTAGAATTAACTAGAAAATCATATCAATACAGCGATATAGCAATTCTTGTACGAGCAAATAATCATGCTCACCCTTTCACAGCAGCCCTAGCAAGACACCGTATTCCATATCAATTTTTGGGTCCTGGTTATCTTTTTCAACAAGAAGAAGTAAAAGATTTGATAGCATATCTTACATTCTTAACAAATCTCTCGGATACTGCTGCTCTCTTCCGCGTCCTATCAATGGATATTTTCAAAATTTCATACATTGAACTCAATTATTTATTGAATTTTGCAAAGAGAAGCAATTTAACTTTATTCGAAGCTCTAGATGAAAATCAACCATTCCTGAAACAAGAAACTCAAGACAAACTATCAGAATTTAAAAAAATGGTTGAAAGACACATGTCACGAAGTAAAGTTGATAGTGCTGGACAAGTTCTTTATTATTTTCTTGTTGATTCAAAACTTTATGATACATTAAACATAACCGACTCTGTAAAAGATGAAAGACGAGTTCAAAATATTGCTAAATTTTTCGACAGAATAAATAATTTCGAGACAGAACGCCCTGACAGCAATATTTTTATAGTAGTTGAATGGTTGACTCTCATGCTTCAAATGGGTGATAGTCCAACCGCTGCAGATGTTGATACCCGCGACAGAAACGCAGTTAACCTTCTAACAGTCCATTCATCAAAGGGATTGGAATTCAAAGTCGTATTTTTGGTTAACCTTGTCTCCGACAGATTCCCATCTCGAGAACGAAACGAAAAAATTCCACTACCTGCTGGAATCATAAAAGAAAAACTCGTAGAAGAATCAGATTTTCACCTTGAGGAAGAGAGACGGCTTTTTTATGTAGGAATTACACGTGCAAAACAAAAATTGTATTTTACTGCTGCTGACTTTTACGGAACAGGAAAGCGTGCAAAAAAGTTGTCACCATTTATTTTTGAGTCGTTACCGAATATAGAAATTGATCAAAAAAAACAGGAACGAGGACAGCAACTATCACTTAACGAAGTCCTGTCTGCGTATGAGAAAACTGTTGACCCAGCAGAAGACAAGCAGCCAGTAAAAGTTACGTATATTACTTTTTCAAATCTTCAAATGTTTGATATCTGTCCACTTCACTATAAAGCAAAGGTTATTTTTAACATCCCAACTCCAACTGCAGCTGTTCAATCCTTCGGAATTTCAATGCATAACACTCTCTATAATTTCTACAAGCAACTTCAGGAAGGTGGACACCCAACACTCTCTGATATGCAAAACCTCTTAAAGCGTGAATGGATAAGTCAGGGATATGAAGGAAAAGCTCACGAGGAAGAAAGGCGAAATCAAGCCGAAAGTATACTTGATGTTTTTTATAAAGAAGAATGCAATCCACCAATAGTACCCATTGGACTTGAGCTCCCATTCTCATTTACATTAAAAAATGGAGTCAAAGTCTTTGGAAAGATAGATAGAATTGATAAAAAAGGAAACGGAATAGAAATTATCGACTATAAAACCGGACAAGACAATCCAAAAGCAGAAAGTGCACACGAGCTACAGCTTGCAATGTATGCTCTTGCTGCAACTCGCGTCAAAGATCCGCTTCTCAATCGTGATCCAGCCGATATAACTCTCACGCTTCATTTTCTTGAGGGAAATACAAAAAAATCGATGAGCTTTACAAAAGAAGATCTCGAAAAGCTAGAAGATGAACTAGTTGAAAAAATAGAAGAAATAGAAAAAAGCGAATTCAAATGCAGCAAGAATGTATTATGCGTAAATTGCGAATATAGAATTCTGTGTAATCCTAATTAATTGTTAACGAGTTAACGGGTTAAAGTGTTAAAGAGTTAGTGATATATTATTAAGTATGAATACCGAACTTGCTAGGAGGGCGAGAGAGATAATTTCAAATATTATCTACATTACAATTGCGACTGCTGATAAAAATGGTCAACCATGGAACTCTCCTGTTTATTCTGCTTTCGATGAAAATTACAATTTCTACTGGAACTCATGGAAAGAAAGCCAACATTCAAAAAATATCTCAGAAAATCCGCATGTATTTCTAGCTATATACAATTCAACTCTACCTGAGGGAAGCGGTGCGCACATAGGAGTTTATGTCCAAGCAAAGGCTGAAATTATCACATATCCAGACGAGATTGAAACAGCTAGAAAAATTCTTCAAGATAGAAAGGCTAAGCCTTCAAGCAAACTTCGCGATAAGAATGAATTTTTAGGAGACTATCCGAGAAGAGTTTACCGTGCAGTTCCAGAGAAAATGTGGTTGAATGATACAGGAGAAATTAACGGAAACTATATCGATAAGCGAGTAGAAATAGATCTCAAGGAACTAAGGGGTTTATAAGCTATGATCAAAATTGAACCAACAACAAAAGAGGAAACAAAAGAATTTGAGGAGTCTGTTTGGCGAAGTGTTGATATGGAGCACTATGGAAAACTAACGGAATGGAAAACCGCCGAGTTTGCATTTAAAGCAACTGATGATGGAGAAATTGTGGGGTCAATAATCGGAAGATTTGAAGCAGGTGTTTTACTGATTGGCTCAATGCTCGTTCGAGAGGATAGAAGACTTCATGGAATCGGAAAAATGCTGATGGATGAGGCTGAAAAATGGGGCATGCAAGAAGGTGCTCACATTATCCATTTGAATACAGGAGAAGATTGGCAAGCGCGAAAATTTTATGAAGCGCTCGGTTACAGAAAAGTAGCAGATTTAAAAAACTATCATTTCCACAAAAACTTCGTAATCTACGAAAAATTGATTTAATTTCGCCGGGGCACGTTACAAATTCGAATGTACAAAAATTAGTTATAATTTTTGTATGCACCAAACTTGGTGGTATGTCTATGTTTTACAGAGTAAGAAAAACGGTAAATGGTATATTGGTTCTACAAAAAATTACAAAAAAAGAATTTCAAGCCACAATGAAGGGAAAAATAAATCTACTAAACCACACTTGCCCTGGAAGCTATTATATATGGAAATATCTTTAAATCAAAAAGATGCACGGGCACGAGAAAAGTATTTAAAATCAGGCATGGGCTGGAAATATCTCAAAAATAGAATGAAATTCTTTTTTTTCTCCGGATTTGTAACGTGCCGGGAAGATAGTAAGCCAGATTCTGTTTTAGCTGTAATCTATCTATGCCCAAAAAACCTCGATACGTTTGGTAGTGCACTGTATCGATACCTTGGTTGCAGCGGGTGGGATTGCCACGTTTCACTCCTACTCGTCTCTGTTGCTCTCAAGTCTGGTCGTTTCCAAACCTGTTTTTGCGCCCACATGTAGGTAAAGGCTCAAAAAACCAGCGGATCTCCCGTCGGAGCTTACGCTCCATCCCCGGCACTACGCCTGTCTGGACTTTCCTCTACGTTCATGTAACTGAACGTAGTAACAGTTCGTCTTCCCGGCAAGTATATTATACATCAAGACGGGCCTGAATACTATAAGATGGCATAGAGGTACCAAGAGTATCAAGGGTACCACGAGTATCACGGGCTAATTTCTGACTTAACTAGCTTCAAAATCTCCTCATAAATGCCATTTTTGTTGGGATCGAACCATTTTATATTTGGATTTCTAGCGAACCAGGTCATTTGGTTTTTGGCATGCTGATAATCCGCATTAATCCATCTTTGTTTTGCCTCATCAAAATCCATATTACCAAGTAGATAGTCAAATATCTCGCGATATCCATTTGCATCTTTTAGCTGGCGTGATAATCTTTCGTAATTTGCAAACAATGATTTGGCCTCATCAAGCGCTCCCATTTCGATTCGCTTATCAACTCTTTCTTCTATTTTCTCGCGCAACTTATCCATAGATGTTTTCAAACCAACAATCAATACTCCATCATCGGAGAACACAGAAGGTGCATGACCTGCCTCGCCGGCAGGCAGGTCGATCACACTTTTTTCTTGCGCGATTTCGATGGCGCGCACAAGTCTTCTACTATTATTTCTATCAGAATTATTCATTCGTTCAAATCGATCAGTGTTTAATTTAGTTAGTTTTTCCTGAAGTTCCTCAATGGAATTATTACTTAGTTCTTCTCGAAGCTTATCATTTGGTGGAATACTTACAGTCTGATATTTTCCAAACAATGCATCAAGATAAAAGCCCGTCCCACCGACAATAATAGGAATTTTGTTGTCAGTTTTTGCTTGATTTACAAGCTTTTGAACTTGCATTACAAAATCTCGCACTGAAAACTGCTCATAAGGCGATGAAACGTCAATAAGCTCAGTGTGAACCGCTTTGTCTTTGCCGGAAATAATATCAGCACCGCGGTAAACTTGAACAGAATCCGCCGAGATTAAAATTGATGAGATTTTGGATGACAAGAAAAATGCAAGATCTGTTTTTCCGACTGCCGTAGGACCGACGATAAATAAAGCTCGTTTCATCGTAGTATTATAACGCGTCGGAGATCGGAAGGGTATCAAAGGTATCAGAGGTATCAAAAGTATCAAGAGCTTAATCTCACGATTAAAATTGACAACAAAACTTGTTTCAAATAGCAATGGGTAGGATTTGAGATCCTGAAACAAGTTCAGGATGACATCCCTAAAGTTAGTTCAAAAAAAATCAGAAAAGCATTATTTCACTGCTTTCTTTAGGCTCTTACCAGGCGTGAAACCAGGCGCATTTCTTGCAGGGATAGTAATCGTTGCACCGGTTTTTGGATTGCGACCCTTTCTCTGTTTTCTTGATCTAAGTGAAAATGTACCAAATCCAGTTAGAATAACTTTTTCGTCGCGTTTGAGTGCATCACGAATAGCATTAAGGAAAATTTTTATAGCTTCCTTTGAAGCTTTATTTGTGAGATTACCTTTCTTTGCAACGAGCTCAATAAGCTCTTTTTTTGTAACGGACAAATTAGTTCACCCCCCCTCGTGTGTTGGATCTTGAAGACATACTTTAGCTTGATTCAACAATACCTCTTACAACGTGTTTTGTCAATACAACAAACCTCGTACATTACATTTGACAGCAAATTCATCTGATGAAAACAGTACATCTTTCTAACCGAATACACACAAAACTTTATTAAGTTATAGCTATTCATGAGTTCAGAACAATTAGCACCCGCAGTAGATAATTTTTTAGGAAAAACCGCAACTGTCAAAAAACTCGATATTCAACCAAATCGTGACATTTCGTCTGACTTATTATTCTTGAGCGAGCAGGTAGCACACATTTCGGGTACTTGGAACCCCGTTGAGATTTATACGGCTGATGGCGCAAAACGTGAAGAGGAAAAGAAGAAATTCCTAGATGCTTTCGATCGCGGTGAAGAATACAATCCGACTTTTGAATACTCATACGCTAACTCTCTGGACCTTGCAAATTCAAGAGAATATTTACTGCAGCGATTATCAGGCGTTAGAACTTTTAAACCTCAAAATAGAGGTGAGAGACTCTATCGAGCCGCCCTTTATTTCAAAATTAAGGATGATGTTGCAACATGTGATTTAGTGGACGGAATTAAAACTAAAGATGATAAAAAGATTGCAGCAGCTGTCAGACAAAAATATCTAGGGACAGACAAATCTCTAATGGATCTTGCAGAAGCAATATACAAAGAAAAAACAAACAGTGGAGAGACAGATGAAGCAGAAGGAAATGGTCTTCTGACAGAAGACGAAAAGAAATACTTAAGAGAAAGAGAATTCAAAGCTCAAGATATAAAAGATGCATTCGAATTTGTACTGGACCGATATGGAATACTTCGATCCGAAAGCAATAATCGTGGCTTTAAAGTCAAAATAGATGACAATGCCTCAGGTATTGACGTAAGAGATAAATCAGCCGAACAACAAACTGTTTTTATACCAACTGACCGAAAAATGAACGGAATTACACTTCTTGGAGCTATTGCTCACGAAATAGAAGGCCACGCAATCCAAGCTATGAATGGAATTGACCTTTATGTAGGGCTTGGAGGAGGACCATTAAAAATTGATGATGAACAACTTTACGAAGGATATGGAATAAAAAGAGAGGCTGATATGAAGAAAAAATTACTCGGGGCTAATGATCCAGGACCTCGCCCCTACTACCCTTTTGCTGTAAAGATGGCTGAGGATGGCGCATCATTCTATGACATATTTAAGGATCAGCTTGAACGACATTTGAGAGTCTCCCTAAAAAAACCAAAAGATGAAGATTTACCATCCTATCAAAATATTGACCAAAAAAATCTTAATACAGCAAGGAGTAACGCATGGCTTGTTGCCTATCGCGTTATGCGAGGACATATTGATACAAGCAATGCAGAAAAATACGCAATGGCTAAAGATCTTGGATATGTAAGAGGGTTTCAGATGGACACACAGCTTGCAGAAAATGGCTATGGGTATGTGAATGAATCCGGAATTATCGCTCCAAAAGCCCTGCAACTGATCGCTGAGTTAAATATATCTGAAGAAATGTTGCCACTTCCATTCGTAGATGCAACAACCGCCTATTGGGAGGAGATACTAAAGCCTCAAATGACACAAGAAGATACTATTCCTTAGGTTCTGTGGTGCGGAATTCGCGGATGGCGGTGACTCGGACAACACCCGGGACGATAAGCTTTTTATCTATATCTTCTTTAATCTTCTTGGCGATAATTGTCGTCTCTATATCATCCATTTTACCTGGATCGATAACTACGCGAAGCTCACGACCAGCTTCAAAAGCGTATGCGTCAAGAACTCCTTCAAAACCCTTGGCAATCTGCTCCATATCTCGAATTCTTTTGACATATTCCTCAACATCCTCATGTCGCGCACCAGGTCTCCCTCCACTTGATGCATCAGCCATATACACAAGAATTGATTCAACTGATGAGAAAGGCTTATCTTCATGGTGTTCCCAAACAGCATTCACAACTTCCCGAGGCATTTTGTATTTTTGCAAAAGTTCAACTCCAAGCTGAACATGTGAGCCCTCTTTGTCAGAAACGACTTTTCCAATATCATGGAAAAGTCCTCCAACTCGTGCTATTTCTACATTTGCGCCAATTTCTGCTGCCAGATGAGCTGCGATTTTTGAAACTTCAAGCGAATGAACAACTAGATTCTGACCAAAAGAGCTTCTGAATTTAAAGCGACCAAGTGTCGCAAGAAGATCAGGATGAATATTAAGAACTCCTGCCTCCTCTGCGATATTTTTACCTTCTTCAAGAAGTATCTCTGTTATCTCTTTCTTTTGTTGTGCAACAACTTCCTCAATTCGGATCGGCTGAATTCTAGTATCTTTTATGAGAAGCTCAAGTGAACGCCTTGCTATTTCACGTCTCACAGAGTCAAAGGATGAAAGTCTTATTATCCCCTCTTCATCAAGTCCTACATCAACACCAGTTGCAGTCTCAAATGCACGAATATTTCGACCTTCTTTTCCGATTATTCGACCCTTCACATCCTCATCCTGAATTTTGATCACTGAGACTGTAAATTCAGGAACTATATCGAGTGCACCATGCTGAAGTGAATCAGCAAGTATTTCGCGTGCTTTTTGAGAAGCAGTAACTCGAGCCTCATCTTCACTTTCACGAATAATTTTTGCAATATCGGCACGAGCCTCATTGCGGGCCTCATCAAGGATCAGTTTTTTGGCCTCATCCATCGAGATATGAGATATCTCTTCAAGTTTTTTGTGATATTTTGTTTTGTCGTCCATGTGTTTATTAAAGTGTTAACGGGTTAAAGAGTTAACGGGTTAACGAGTTTTTTGCCAATAGGAGATTTGCCCAAATAAATTAGGCTAAAGGAGCAAATTTAACTGGTTGAAAAAGAATATTTGTCATACTTTTTAACCAAACCTTTTGGTAAGAGATATTATATCACTTACCCATAGACAATAAAAGCTAATATTTCATATACTCTATATAGTACCTGCCCGGTTTGCGGGCTGTAATTGTTATGTTCATAAACAATTTTGATGAGCTTGCAAAATCACCTGAGCGAAAAATAATTCTAGAACTTGTCGAAGCTGCATTTGACTCAATTCAACCTGACCAAGTCTTTGCCGATATTACGGTGCATCAAGATATATTAAAAATACACCAAAATGAATTTAACCTCGCCGATTTTAATCGTATTTTTATACTAGGATTTGGAAAAGGTTCTGCAGGAAATGCAAAAAGGCTCGAATCGTTGCTTGGGGAGCGTCTAACAGCAGGCTACGTAATAGATACTGAGGGTGATGAATTCAAGAAAATAGAATTCACACAAGGAACTCATCCTTTACCCTCACAGACTAACTTTGAATTTACACAAAAAATTTTAACCAAACTAAAAGGTCTTTCGAGACGAGACTTGGTCTTGATCGTAGTATGCGGCGGTGGATCTGCAATGCTTGTTCATCCTCACTCCATAACACTTGATCAAAAAATAAATGTCGGGAAAGCTCTTTTGAAATCTGGTGCAAATATTACGGAGATGAACGCTGTGCGAAAACATCTTTCAGACGTCAAAGGCGGCGGACTTGCGCTTGCATTATACCCCGCAACCATTGCAACCATGATATTTTCGGATGTTCCCGGAAATGATCTATCAGTTATCGCATCAGGTCCGACAGTTGAGGACAAAACAACGATTGCAGATGCAAAAAATATTATCAAAAAATACAATTTGGAAGCTGAACTTAATTTACCAGACTCGGCATTTGTTGAAACCCCACAAGACAAAATATATTTCGAAAATGTCCACAATATTATAGTTCTTAGCAACCAAACAGCGCTTGCCGCCATGCAAAAACGTGCAAAAGAGCTCGGATACATGGCAAATATTTTCTCCGATAGATTTGAGTCGGATGCAAAAGAAGCAGCTAAAAAACTCATAAGTGCAACTCATCTCAATTCAATTCTCC
>DASZRG010000015.1:0-20540 GCA_035549295.1 Patescibacteria group bacterium | reverse complement strand
TGTCGGCAAAGCCTCAGATAGTCGTTCTCAATGTTGCAGAAGAGGACTATTCCGGCGAAAAAATACCACAAATTCTCAAAAAATATTCAGAGGAGTTCGGATTTGCCGCGGATAGTATGGTTGTGATTTGTGCCAAAATTGAGTCAGAGCTCGCAGAACTATCTGACGAAGACCAGGTCCAGTATTTGCATGACCTTGGAGTCGAAGAGTCAGGGCTTTCGCGTCTCATCAAGCGCGCATATGGCGAGCTGGGTCTCATTTCATATCTTACATGCGGTGAGAAAGAGGTCAGGGCTTGGACAGTCAAAAAGGGTAGTTCCGCACCAGAAGCAGCTGGTGAGATCCACACAGACTTTATAAAGAATTTCATAAAAGCAGAGGTGGTATCATTTGATGAATTTGTGTCGCTCGGTGGCTGGAAAGCCGCTCGCGCCGCAGGAAAAGCTAGAATGGAAGGAAAAGACTACATAGTTGCCGACGGCGACGTCATAGAGTTCAAGATAGGCCGCTAGCCCTATACGTCGTCTCGCTATCGCGGACTCCTAAGCGTGCCATAATATTTTTAAGAAAGGCAAATTCAAGATCGGAAGATAATAATGACCAGTGAAAGCGAAGATCACATCGAAGCAGCAGAAGGAATTATTAGAGATTCAGTTGATGGTGTTGACCAGGAATATGGCGTTGTCATCTCAGATAAAATTTCATCTCTTTTAAGTGGATATATCGTGCTAATGTACAAAGGAGAATCTGAGCCTTCTAGTGAAAAACTACCTGCAGTCCTTGTTAAAAAACTTAGAAACGCGAAACGTGTAGATAATAAAGCTGAACTGTCTGTGAATTCACGTGAAGTAAGTCTTATTAATAGGGTTTTCTTTACTTTGCTAGCGCAAGATAAATCGATGTCTAGTTATATTGTTTCACCAAATCCCAACGCACTGCTATTCAATATCCACGTACAAACAATGGCAGAATTTGTTTCATTTAATGGTCAATTCACGACAGCAGGAGGTACCCCCGATCCTGAATACGTCAGGTTTGTCCAGGGAAAACGAGAATAATATCCTAATTTACCTCAACTCGTTAACACGCAAAACCCGTTAGCTCGCAATATACTGGATACTCTATACTTTATACTTCATGCTAACTTCGTTATAATTCCCCTCATGTCGAGTGAATTTGAAGATGACGTATTAAGAGAAGCTGCTTTTATTATTTCAGAAGAAGGGGAACTTGAAGATCGAGAAATACCAATTACGGTCATGGGTTTAACGGCTGTAGCTTTAGCCGGACCCTGGTTAGAAAAGGGAGATATTCAGAAATTAAAATCTGAGCCAGATATAGATGTAAATATGCATTCCGAAGGAGTATCGAAAGTTGTAGTAAATAAGTTCAGGAAAAGCCTGGGGATGGATGATAGTGCACGTAGATTTAGTGGAGAGGTTCCCGAAAGAGTAGATTTAACCATTTCAAGACGACAAGTTCTGTTTGTAAATAACACTCTTGATGAAAATTTGCCATCAGAACTGCTTATGACCCTATTTAGAGGAGCAACTAGGCCTTATTTTTATGACCTAATAAAAGCAGGAAGGGATAGCATGATAGAGGCACAAAACGATCTAAATCGCGCGTATATAGATGCAGGCGGGTCTTATAGTCCCATAATAAGCCTAACTCGCATCTAACCCGCCAAACCAGTTAACTCTTTAACTAGTTAACTCGCAATATACTGGATACTCTATACTCGATACTGTATACTGATCTCATGAAAGACTGCTTGTTCTGCAAGTTCGTCAGCGGTGAGATCGAAAAGGAATTCGCCTATGAGGATGACGATGTAGTCGTATTTTCAGATATCCACCCACTTTCTCCAATTCACCTACTTATCATCCCCAAAAAGCACATTGAGGACTTTTTCCATGTCGATGAGAAGACTCATATGGCCATCGCCAATGCTATTAAGAAATTAATAGATGATAACAAGCTCATGGGCCGCGGTTATAGAATAGTAGTCAACGGTGGAGGAGCGCAGGACATAAATCACCTTCATTTTCACCTCAGGGCCCCTATAAAGAGTACCGATTAATAACTTCAACTATCAGGTAAGACAAATCAGATATTTATTCAAGCACCTTTTCTTTGTACTGCCTTAAACCTTGATCTCCCTCTACCGACGGGAGAGGGTTGGGGTGAGGGGTGTGTGCCAATGAGAATTAAGATTTAATTAAACCTTCGGTTTTACTTCCCAAATATAATAAAAATTTCTAGCATCATGAGTCCGTGGGTTGTTAATCTTTTCAAATCTCACACCGCTAGTGTCATCCGCTATCATGTCGCGCATATCTCGCAACATATCCCATCTAAATCGTCCCCACTCAATTGGTTTTATGCTTTGTGAAACGCAACCCCCTTCAAGATACTCTTCGTTTAATTGATCTAATTTGACTTTATCCCAATATACAGCTATAGGTTTTGGCAAATTAAATACTAGCAATAGAGAGCTTGGTTTTATCTTTTTTGCATCTTGTTGGGTTTTTGTCAAAAAATCCTCAGCACCTCGTCCTTCGTATATTGCAAATTGAGGTCTATAAAGCTGAGTGCGGTCAAGATATCCATCAATTCTTCCGTCGGTGATTCCGCGATCATAAGTTTGATAATCTAAAAATGATTCCTGAAAGTTTGTAGATATTCTGTCTGAGGCAGATCTGATAAGAGGCGAAAGGTGTTTTAGCGTATTTCTTTGAGACGCGGAAAGTGTTCTAGGATCGAAATTCAGCTCGGTTCTTGCCGGAAAACCTCCCTCAAGTCCATTACCCAATGTTATAGTAGCTTCGGTCATAAATGACGATTTTACCACAAACTCGCCAACCCGTTAACTATCCTGTTCTGTAGCGTACATTTGAACCCTTTCGTACTTTCAGTTATAATATCCTATATAACAAGTCCTGTTCCGGTTTCTTATTTTTTAAACTTGAACATTTAAAATTTATTTGGAAATTGGAATTTGGATATTGAAAATTAACAAAGAGGGGGTGTTTTTATATTATGGTTTTTGTAAAAAAATCTGCTGGTGATTCACCAGACCAAATGATACGTAAATTTTCGAGAAAAGTAATGTCTGAGGGCATTATCCAAGAGATGAAAAAGAGGGAATTTCACCTCAAGCCATCTCTTGCGCGCAAATACAGAAAAGAACTTGCCCGAAAATTTGCCAAGATCAATAGCCACCACAATTAAAATTTTCAATTAATCAATTTACCAATTGATCAAACAATTCGGTAAGTTTATTCAATTTTAAATTTATCATTTTATATTGGTTTGAAAATTGGTGCTTTATAATTGGTTAATTACATAAATCATGTCTATCAAAAAGGTAACAGTTCCTATATTCGTTGAAAGCAGATACAAAGTGGACCGTAAAAGGATCACCCAGACTGTTGTAGACACTCTTGCCAAAAATGGCATAGTTACTCCCGCAGAAGTATCAATAGCTATAGTTGGAGATCGCAAAATGCGTGAGCTCAACAACAAGTACCGCCAGATAGATAAGACGACAAATGTTTTATCATTTCCTCAAGGCGAAGGTGAGAATATGAATCTTCCGACAGACAAGCTTTATTTGGGAGATGTTGTCATTTCTTACCCTGTTGTTATAGATGAAGCCGCTCAGTATAAAAAAATGGTAGACGACTGGGTCTCCGAGCTAGTGGAGCATGGAGTGACTCATTTGTTGGGTATTCATCACAAATAGCGCCCCATCGTTGTCCTGAGACTCGCTTCAGGACCTCGAGAGCGAGATGCTGAAATAAATTCAGCATGACGTGTTTCTAAAACCCATTGTCATTGCGAGCAAGCGAACCACGTGAGCGCAGCGAAGCAATCTCATGAATTGTCATTCTGAACTTGATTCAGGACCTTGACAACGAGATGCTGAAATAAAGTTCTCCCGATTAAATCGGGATTCAACATGACGTGTTTTAGAAAATCATTGTCATTGCGAGGAGCGTAGCGACGAAGCAATCTCAACACGTTAACTCTTCACCTCTTCACCACTTCACCTCGCAACTTCTTAATATTGACTCTTACATCCTCAAGGCATATGATTGCTTTATGAAGTTTAAGAAAGCGTTAGTTGTAGGCATCGATCAGTCGCAGCTAGATAATTCTACATGGGGAGCGATAGATGAATTGGCTGAGAAAAGGGTCATGCTCACAGCGGATAGTAAAGATATCAATAATGAACTTAAGGATGCAGATGCGTTGCTGGTATATTTCAATAAAGCAGATCGCGAGATGATAGACGTGGCCCCAAATTTGAAATATATCGGTGCACTCGCGACTGGTACCGGAAAGATAGATTCAGACTATGCCGCTACAAAAAATATAATTGTCACAAATGTTCCTGGGTATAGCACTGAGTCTGTCGCGGAATTGGTATTTGGCGTATTGCTTGAAAAACTTCGAGAAATAGCAAGAGCCAAGTCAGAGTCAAAAGAAGGAAATAGATCTGAGCTGGGGTTTACAGGCACCGAAATCAAAGGTAAAAAGTTTGGCGTTTTAGGTCTTGGGAGGATTGGTGCAAGAGTAGGAGAGCTTGCGCAAGCTTTTGGAGCCGATGTATCATATTGGTCCCAAAATCGTAAGAAAGATGTTGAGAAAAATGGTTTGAAATACGCAGAAATAGATGAAGTTCTATCTAGCTCAGATATTTTGTCCATTCATTTTGCACTAAATTCAAATACCGAAGATATCATAAATGAAGAGCGTGTTAACAAAATAAAAAAGGGCGCAATAATTGTTAATACTGCACCTATGGAATTGATTAACTATGACGCTTTACTAAAAAGAGTCAAGAACGGAGAATTAACCTTTATCTTTGACCATACTGATTTGGGAGATATTACTGAGGAAAAACTAAAAGCGCTCCAAGTTTGCGATAATTGCACAACTTATCCATGTATAGGGTATATTTCTGCCGAGGCACGCGTAGCTAAGCAGGATATTTTTGTTGAGAATATGAAATCGTTCCTTTCCGGTAAACCCCAAAACACCGTCTCCTAGCAATCAACTTACTTAACTCGTTAACTCGCGAACACGTTAACCCGTTAACTGCTTAATACTTTATGCTCACTGATACGCCTTGACTTCGAAGCTGATTCTCTCTAATATCTAATATCCGGTGGTATAAGCCCACCAACTCTTTAACACGTTAACTCGTTAACGCGTTAACTTATATCATGGTTTACTATCGCAAATACCGTCCTCAAACTATCTCAGAGCTTGATCTGCCATCTGTCCGCGAGAGGCTTTCAGCTATTCTCTCGGCAAAAGAATTGCCTCATGCATTCCTATTCACCGGCCCCAAGGGCCTCGGCAAAACCTCCTCCGCCCGAATTTTGGCAAAAGCCATCAACTGTGAAGAGAGACAATTGACAAGTGACAAGTCACATGTGACCGCTGAGTCAAATGTCAAAGGTCAAATGTCAAATGTGGAACCATGCAACCACTGTGATGCCTGCATCTCCATCACCAATGGGTCCAACATTGATGTCTTAGAGATCGATGCGGCTTCCAATCGTGGAATAGATGAGATTCGCGACCTCCGCGAAAAGATCAAGTTTGCGCCAGCTTCTCTTCCCAAAAAAGTCTATATCATAGATGAGGTGCACATGTTGACGACTGATGCTTTCAACGCGCTTCTCAAGACGCTTGAGGAGCCACCTGCGCACGCTGTGTTTATTCTATGTACAACAGAGCTTGAGAAAGTCCCAGCAACTATCGTATCTCGCACATTTCAAGTGCAGTTCAAGAAGCCGGGAACCGCTGAGATCGTTGCGTCTCTTGGAAGAATAGTTGTGGGGGAGAAGCTCGATGTGGAGAGTGGAGTACTTGAGGAGATTGCACGTCTGGCCGATGGAGCATTCAGAGACGCCGCAAAGTTACTTGAGGATCTTGTCATAGCAAATGGTTCTGGCAAAGTCACAAAAGAAAAGCTAGCTGAAACTTTTCGCACAGCTGGTCTTGATACCGAAGTTGTCGAATTGCTCAAATCCCTTGCCAAAAAAGATATAAAAGTGAGTCTGAAATCCGTCGAAAATCTTGTTGTCAGCGGGGTGGATTTTAAGTCGTTTACGGAGCGTCTCGCAAAAAGTATCCACGACCTACTCATGAACCGCGCAGGAGTTAAAGTTGAAGGTGCGCAAGACATAGCCGAGCTTAATACAGGTGATGCTAGGCAACTGCTTGATATGATCAACAAAAGCTACGCAGATATTAAATTCTCAGTCCTACCACAGATTCCTCTAGAACTCGTCGTAGTCGATTGGTGCATTGGTAACGAAGCTAATAGTCTACCGTCTGCGGTCCACAGTCAATCACAATCCGCCACACCCCCATCCCCAACCGCCAACACCCAACCCCTAACACCTAACCCCCAAACCCCAACTCCACAGTCTGCCGCTGTAAAAAATGTCATTGCAACCGAACAGACGAAGAGCAAGGAAGCAATCTCAACCCATTCATCTTCCGCGCCAATCGCAAGCCAACACCCAACCCCCAACCCCCAACACCCAACACCTAACACCCAACTGCTACCCCCCAACTCCCAAATGCCAAGCGGCGATATGTTCCGCGAGAATGCCAAGCTTGATGATTTTTTCGCAGCATATTTAGTTCGTTTAAAAGTGGAAAATCATTCAATAGCCGGAATATTAAGAGGTTGCAAAATTGTGAGCATAGGGGATGGACAAATCGTCTTTGAAACAAGGTTTAAATTCCACAAAGACAAGTTAAATGAAGCAAAAACGAGCAGCATTCTCGACGCCCGTGCGACAGATCTTCTAAAAGAAACAATGCACGTAGTTGTGAATTTGATAGAGAAGTAGAAGGGAAGGGTATCAAAAGTACCAGGGGTATCACGGGTATCACAAGCCCGTATTGTCATTGCGAGCGAGCGAACTAGTGAGCGAAGCGAAGCAATCTCGCGTTTGTCATTCCGAATTTGTTTCATAATCTCGATCAGTCGTCTCGACTTGATAGAGAGGCCTATTTAAGCTAAACTATACCTTAGAAATCCGAAAATCTAAATCCGAAACACGAAACAATATTTAAGTTTTAAAATTTTAAACTTGTTTCGAATTTCGACATTCGAATTTAGAATTTTAAGAATTGAGGTGATAAATAATGTTTAATCCTTTGAAAAATTTGGGTGAGCTCAATGAACTTCGCAAACAAGCGATGGCTCTTCAGGCTGCACTCAAACAAATTCTTATAACAGAGGAAAAGGGTCGAGCACATGTAGAACTTTCAGCAGACATGAAAGTCCACTCAGTCAAAATAAACGGAGAGGAAATGAATGATCTGAAAGATTGTCTTAACGATGCTATTGAAAAAGCCCAGAAAAAAGCAGCTGCCAAGATGCAAGAAATGGGGGGCGGACTCGGAGGCCTCTTGGGTGGAGGACAATAGTCTGACTAGACATTTTGAAGAACCAAGATCCAAATTCTAAGTTCCAAATAAATATCAAAAAACAACTCACAAACATTAAGCAGTTGTCATTCCCATGGACGTGGGAATCTAGAGTAGCAGTTTTGAACATTAATATATTATTTGGATCTTGATGCTTGTTTTTTGGTGCTTCTGATACATTAAACATGATCATTCTCGGCGATCTCTATAATAAATCTCTCTCAGATTCCATCGGGCGCGAGCTTTCCTGCGACGTTTCATATCCTGAGATCACTGTATTTGCAGATACCGAACAACGCGTTAGACTTGATTCTGACAAAATAAAAGGAGAAAAAGTTGGTGTTGTTCTTAGCCTGTCTGAAAACGCAGATTCCTCAGTTTTAAGATTTGCTTTTACTATTGATGCGATTGTTCGAAGTGGAGCAGACCATATCACTGGTATCATTCCATATATTCCATACTCCCGCGCAGACCACGAATTCCGTCCAGGTGAGGCATCTCCTTTAAGCTTAGTTATAAAGCTTCTCGAAGACTCTGGAGTAAATGAATTTATAATTCTTGACCCACACTCCATAAAAATTCCAGAACTTTTTAGTAAGAAAGTGCATGCATTGGCAGCAACTGATTTGTTTGGTGAAAAAATCCGGCAACTATCAAAAGAAGTAACGCTTGTCTCGCCTGATATGGGCGGTGTGAGACGAATTGAGGCGCTAATCGATTATTTGGATGGAAATGTAAACAAACTTATTATCAATAAAGAAAGAGACTACGAAAGCGGTTCGCTCAGTATTTCCGAAACAAAAGGGAAGATTGCAGGAGATTGCTTTATAATCGATGATATCATTTCAACAGGAGGAACTATTCTAAAGGCCGTGGAATATCTGACAAATAATGGCGCAAAAAATATATATGTATTCGCAACTCACGGCATATTTGCCGGAGATGCTCTTGCAAAACTTGCCGCAACAAAGATAAGCAAAATTTACGTCACAGACTCCGTGCCCGTTAAAGCTACAAACCCCAAGCTGGAGGTTCTCTCTGCAGCTTCGCTCCTCGCCGAACGAATAAAGATTGATGATTAAAGATTAAAGAGAATACAAAACCCGTTAACTCTTTAACACGTTAACTCGCCAACCCCAATTAGCTCGTGATACTCGTGGTACCCTTGATACCCTTGATGCCTTTCCTGTTATCTTCCTGTGAGGCTAATATCAAGTGTAATCCGTACCTATCTCCTATACTGCCCATAGATCATGAAAACGAGTGAACAAAGCATAAAAGGTGAAGCAAGGACAGGTGTCGGACTGGCCGACGCCCAAATGAAAGTAGCAAAAGTAGAGTTTGATGCGGCTGCCGCGGAGAGCGAAGCAAACAGCTTGGAGATAGAGCTGCTAAAAGCAGAAGCGGCAGCCGCCAGAAAGGAAGATGCAGAGCGTCGCGGAGGCGAGACTCAAGAAAAGATATCGGAGGTAGCCGGCTAAATCCGTCATCCTGAACTCGCTTCAGGATCTCAACGACGAGATTCTGAAATAAATTCAGAATGACGAAGGAGAATAAATATATGGATAATTTCAACCAATTTAAAAAAGATTTCAAGCGCGACTTACTTATTAAAATAGTGATAAGTCTAAAGCATGGATACGAGTCAAAGACAGACTCACAGGCTTTAGTGCGCAAACTACTTGAGATATTGAAAATTGATGACCAGAGGATGGTTTTTTCACAGCTTAATAAATTCTCAGAAGGTCGGCCAGATATCTTGGATATTATTATCAAGCGCTTCAATGAATTTGATGAGCGCGAGAAGACAGAGAAAATAAATCAAATCATCATCTATTTCAAGTCAGATGAGGGAGGTGAGATAAATTAATGGAAAACCCAGGAATCCCAACAACAATGAGTGCAGGTGTTTCTCACAACGTTAAGGCACCGGTTAGCTTGGAGGCAGTGCGACCAACAGTTGTCGCACCAGAAGTTTCAGCCCCCAAGATTGAGGCACCAATATCTATAGTCAAACCAGAAGTGGTTCAAGCGCAACCTGAGGCAGAAGTTTCAGCAGTTTCTGAATCTCAAAAACTCGAAACACTCGCAAAAGAAGATGGAGTTGACGCAGCACTTGAGAAATTTGCAGCAGGAGATGAGTTAAGTGAAAAGCCTGATAAGCATCAAGCCGAAGAGGGTGAGATCGTTGATTCGAAAACAGATAGCGACAAGATGACTGAGGCTCACTCTCAAACTCGCGAAACGGTTGATCAAGGCAAGCCACGTCCAATTGCAGATGAAATAAGAGACTTAACAAGTCGAGTAAAAGCGTTAACTGAGGAAAAAGAAAAGGCAGAAGAAAAGCTTGGAAAGTCAGAAGAGCTAAATAAATTAGCGCTTCAATCAGTACTGGAGATGGCTCAAGTCATGGGTCGATTGGTAGGGGAGAAAGAAAAAGATGACGAGGAAGAAGAGGGCCTAGGAGCGCTTCTTGCAGCACTTTTTGCAGCGATGGCCAAGATGATGCAACTGATGTTTGTGCCACAAGAAGGAGATGGAGTGCTTGACGGTCAAGATGCAGAGGAGAGAACAATGGAGAAAATGGCCGCGTAACTCGCCGAAACCGTAGAGAGCATTTCCCTCTCCCTTCAGGGGAGAGGGTGCCCTGCAAAGCAGGGCAGGTGAGGGTAGAAGTATGGAGCGGATGAGGGTGGCCTTTTTCCCAGTAATAGGCCTAATACCTTGATCTCCCCGGAATATCAAGAATATCAAGGAGTCTCCTTGACACGCACGTCAAGGAGTCTCCCTGCCACGCACGCTCCCTGCCACACGTGCGTTTGACGCACACAGGGAGACTCCTTGTTATGTCGCAAGCCGCATGATAAACTCGATCTTACATCATGCGATACTCAAAACTTTTCCCAAAGACTCTTCGTGAAGCTCCTGCAGATGAAGTAGCAATTAACGCCAAATATCTACTGCGAGGCGGATTTATCGACAAGCTTATGGCGGGTTCATATAGTCTTCTGCCTTTAGGTCGTCGCGTAGAGCAGAAAATAGAACAGATCGTCCGAGAAGAAATGAATCGAACCGGAGCACAGGAAATGCTTATGCCACTTCTTCATCCGAAAGAAATTTGGAATGAGACGGGTCGCTGGGAAAAAGCTGATGAGGTTATGTATAAATTGCAAAAAAGTGAAAAAGATTTTGCTTTGTCATTTACTCATGAAGAAATATTGCTTGATGTGGCTCGTAAGCATCTAGCTACTTATCGTGATCTACCAATCCGTCTTTATCATGTCTCGACAAAATTTAGAAGCGAACTTCGCGCAAAATCCGGTATTCTTCGTGGGCGTGAATTCCTGATGAAAGACCTCTACAGTCTTCATGCATCACAAGACGAGATGAACGATTATTACTGGAAGGTTCGAGATGCATACCTAAAGGTTTTCGATAGACTCGGGCTTGATGCAGTTGTTGTTGAGGCAGCTGGAGGTGTATTTACGGATGACCATACGCATGAATTTCAGGTTGTTGCAGAGAGCGGCGAAGATACGATTTATTACAAAGAAGGATGGGAATATTGGAAAAACAGAGAGATTATGTCAGATGATGAGCTAAATGACACGAGTATAAAGTCGGAAAAAGCAATTGAAGTGGGTAATATATTCAGATATGGAATAGATTACAGTAAAAAAATGGATGTATCGTTTACTGACAATTCTGGTGAAAAACAATTTGCCTGGTTTGGAGCATATGGAATAGGAATAACAAGACTGATTGGTGTATTGGTTGAAATTTTTCATGATGATCGAGGTATTATTTGGCCAGAGGCAGTCGCGCCTTATAAGGTGCATTTAATAAACATAGGAAATGAAGAATATGCACAAAAAGCGTATCGCCAGCTTGGGTCAAAAGGAATTGAGGTCCTTTGGGATGATCGAGATGTTTCAGCCGGTACCAAATTTGCTGATGCTGACCTGATCGGTATTCCAACTAGATTAGTTATTTCTGATAAGCTCGGTGGCGGGACAGTTGAAGTTAAAAAGAGAAATGAGCAGGAGAGTAGAATTGAGACATTTGAGGCTTTTCTAGATACTTTTACAGTCTAGAACAAGCCAAAAATCTTCGCCCAGAGTCCTCCCCAAGCGGCAATAACTATTACAACAAGCGCTATGATAACTGCCTTTGGTATACTGCCTTTTTGGGCACCGGCGGCAGACTTGCCACCTTGTGGAGTAATAACTTTATTACCATTAAATACAAACGATCCTGAGTTTGGTACCTGCCTTGGTTGTGCAGACGAAAGAACAGATGTGGGTTGTGTCGGTGGGTTAGTCACGGGAGCCGGAGGCGGGGTGCCAATTGAGCCCATTTGCGGCGGAGTGGCAGCCGGAGGCGGGGTGGAAGGCATAGTTGGAGTTTGGGCATTCGGTGCTGTGGGTTGCATATTTGGTGTTCCTTGCGCGCCTTGCGCAGGCGGTGCGACTGGCGTGCTAGGTGCACTTTGAGTGGGTGGATTTGCTCCTTGATTCGGATTTACCTGGGTGTTCATGACGCGGTCGTATATTTGTTTTAGCTCAGGAGTAAGCGCTTTGTTCTTCGGATCCATACTATCCATGATAGGTAAATCCGGCCATAATTGTCAAGACGAGGGCGAAGCGAATAAAGAATAATGAATAATGAAGAAAGAATGAAGAGAACACAAAACTCGTTAACCAGCTGGAATTTAGCTCGTGATACTCATGATACCCGTGATACCCTTGATACTTTCCGCTACGTATTCTGAAGCATTTCCACAACCTCTTCGAGGGTGAGTTTGGAGCCCTTCATTGTAGGGTTCTTGGAGCTTCCATTAAGAAGCATTCTCTTTGAGATATGGAGAAACCAAGTCGCATCAGGATCCATTTTTTTGAGCTTTTCATAAATAGGAGTTAGATCAACGTCAATATCCTCAAGTTTTGTTTTTATTCCAAGCATTTCACTATTTCCTTTTCGCATTTTAGGACGGGACTTAATACGGACATTGCCCGTTGATGGATCTTTTCTTACTGTTAAAGCATATCCTTGAGTCTGTCCAACTTTCATCACGGAGTCATTGTGAGTCTCAATAGCCAGACTTTTGCCCCATTTAGTATCAAATCTTATTCCTTTTTCGGATATTTCATTCTCGGCCCAAATCTGGTTTTCCAAGAAATGGTATACAGAATCTAATGCATCAGAACCGAATGCAAACACTGAAGCATCATCCTTTGGATAGATAAGTTTTATGCCATGAATAAGCGAAACTATAGAAAAACTGTAGATATCAGACGTTGGATCAGGCAGAAAAACTTCCTGAAAATGGTCATCATTTACTGCATATTCTGAAATTCGTTTAAGAGCTGCAACTTTCGTCTTATCTTTTACGAGATCTTCGTTGTGCTCAAGAACATAGTTTAGCGCAATTGAAGTAGAGCATACATCATCGCTTGCGATTTGATGGTGGTCAAGCGAACGCATCCCGGTATCAACATGAATAACTTCCGCTTCTTCGCCATCGTCAAATGCTACTTTTTCGATTATCTCGTTTAAAATGATATATTTTCCGGCGAGTTTATTGCCAGCTGGAACGAATCTTACTTCGGCGTTTTCCCATCCAGGTAAAAAACGCTTTATCATCCAGCTTGAGCCAATAGCATCAAGATCCGAGGCCTTATGTGTAACGATAATCTTCATCATGAAAGTATACAGTATGAGTTAGCCGGTATAAAGTATTAAGTAGTTGGTTAACGGGTTAACGTGTTCGCGAGTTAACGAGTTTTCGAATTCTCATCAATCCTTAATCTTTAATCATTATTCACTTATCTCCGCGGTTTCGGCTGCTTTGAGGTCTACGAGAATTTTCTCAATATCTCCTTCCATTATTGCCGGCAAATTGTGGTATGACTGACCGATTCTGTGGTCAGTTACGCGGTCCTGTGGGAAATTGTAAGTTCTTATCTTTTCTGCGCGCATACCTTTTCCAACCTGGGTGAGTTTAAGTTCTGACATCATCTTGTTTTGCTTCTCAATTTCAAGTTCCCATAGCTTTGCTCGAAGTAGTTTCATCGCATTCTCGCGGTTTTGGTGCTGTTGGCGCTCAGTTTGACAGGTTACGACGATTCCAGAAGGAATGTGCTTTAGTCTTACTGCGGTTGAGACTTTGTTGACGTTTTGTCCCCCATGTCCCCCGGCGCGAAATGCCTCAAATTCTATATCATCTGGACTTATATGAAGATCTATATCTTCTAGCTCGGGTAGAGCAGATACGACGGCTGTTGATGTGTGGACTCGGCCGCGTTTCTCAGTCTCAGGAATTCTCTGCACGCGATGAACCCCAGCCTCATACTTGAATAGCCCAAATGAGTCTCGTCCCATGAGTTTTATGGCTGTTTCGTCAAACATCTCAGCGCGATAACCCTTTAGCTCAGCATAGCGTTGATACATGCGAAGAAGTTCTTTTGCCCAGATCTTAGCTTCATCTCCTCCAGCTGCTCCTTTTACCTCAAGTATAACGTTTCGGCGGTCCAGGGTTTCTGCTGACTTTGAGCCATTGTCAGTCGCCTCATATGTCACGACACCCGCATCAGCAGCTTCAAGAGCTGCCTTTTGGCGCTCAAGATCTGCAACTTCCTCTTGTGCCAAAGCCGCCATTTCAGGATCAGCAAGAAGCATGCGAGCTTCAGCAATCCGCGCGTCAATCAATTTTATCTGTTCTTGTAAATAATCGTTTTCCATATATTTAACCCTAATTTATCCTAATGTTTATTCCAAATAATCCAAATTCACAAGTGAAATATAAAGTTTATTAAACAATGTTAGTTTTTAGATTCATATAACTATTCGGGTTATTTGGACTAATAATTCGGATACATTCGTGATATCAAGCTAACGCTTGATGGCTTGCAGCATTTCGCGGAGAGTTTGAGGACCAGTATCATCTTTTCTGGCTTCTTTTTTCTTCTTTGTTATAGCTTGAGCAGCTGACTGTTTCATCTTAAAGCGCTCAATTCGGGAAGCTGTGTCAACGAAACGTGCCTGACCAGTGTAAAAAGGGTGGCAAGCCGCGCAGAGTTCGACGTGGATCGTTTGCTTAGTTGAACCCATGGTATATGAGACTCCACAGGAGCATACAACCTTCGCGTCATCAAAATATTGTGGGTGAATATTCGCCTTCATAGATATTAATTATAGCGGATTTACCCTCAATAATCAAGGGAAAATAGTCCTAATTATATATTTACCTGTTTTGGGTAAAAGATAGTTGGAGGGTCATTTAGTTTTCTATCAACTTCTAAATCCAGTTCAACTTCTATTCCAAGCACGTTTGATAATTGTCTGAAAAATTCTCCATTATTAGGACGGTGTGGTAAAGAATTCGCTAGGTTTAAGATGTAAGAGTCTGATAGGTTTGAAACTGATATTACTTTGGAAAATTCTGCTTTCTGTACCTTCTTGGATTGTTCATTGTTAATAAGACTGACACGAGTAATTGGATAAATTGTCATTTCATAAAAGACAATTCTTTTTGCTCTCGTTAAATAATAAGCCAGCTCTTTTTTTGCTTGTCTCATCTTTCCGTATTTCTTTCTTCCACTTCTATTTTTTGCAGTATTAAACTGTTCGTCTAAATCTGAAAGAAATTCCCATCCACGTTTTAGACTAAGCTGAGCTATAGATTTATATTTAAGATTTGTATCAATATTTTCAGATGGTACTTGTGATAGTGGCTCAGATATATTAGGGTCGAAACCGAGTAATTTTGCGACCTCTGGTCCATATTCTGATTCGGTCATACAGAGTGTATTTTACACTCACATCCCTCTGAAAAAAACAGTGTTTAATATTATCGATGAAACGTATGTTTCCCTCTCTCCTTGAGAGAGGGCGGGGGTGAGAGTTGTGCGTGCCGTTGCAGCCCGTGATACCCTTGATACTTTTGATACCTCTGATACTTCTAGGATTCACCTTCGCAGAAGGTGGATCGGGTGCCAGTGTATCCTTCCTTCAGCTATGTAAATTCCGAGAAAAACAAAAACTGATCCTAGGATGAAGAATGGTCCTGGAATTTCGTGAAGGAGGGGGACTGCAATTAGTATTGTGGCTATAGGATCAAGATATGTGAAGACACCGGTGTCTGATGCTTTCATATACTTTAGTGCATGATAAAAGAGAAAATATGCAAGAGAGGATGAGAAAATTATCCCAAACAATATGCCGCCTTCGCTTCTGGGCGTAAGGTTCAGATGCCAATTATTGCTTGCAAGCTCATTGAAGAAAAAAGGGAAGAAAGTAAGCGAGCCTATTAGCGAGCTCCAAAAAGTTATTGCAATAGGTTCATATTTTTCAACAAGTTTTCGTCCAAGTATTGTTATAGACATATTTCCAAACATAGAGATAAGAAGCATCATATTGCCAAAAAAAGATACACTAGTCGACATATTAAATCCTTGTTTAAGAAGTGGACTTAAGATGATTATTAAAACTCCTATAAGACCAATGTTTGAGCCTATTATGACCTTTCCCTTGGGCCGTTCTTTCAAAAACATAATTGACCCAAAAATTATAAATATAGGAGCAGCCGAACCTATGATACCTGCGTTTATGCTTGGAGCGTTTTGAAGCCCCACAAAGAAAAAAGAAATATTTATTGAGATCCCTAAAAATGCGATCAAAAAAAGCTTTTTTATGTCGCCTCTTTCTATTTTTAGATGCTTATAGGCAAAAGGGAGTAGAACAAAGCTTGCAAAGAAAAATCTTGCAAAGGCGAGCGTGAATGGGCCAATATCTTCAAGTACCCATTTATAGATAGGCGGGCCAGCACCCCAAATAAAATTGGCGATAATTAGGGCAATAACCGCCCCCCGAAGTTTATTCCGATTATCCATTAATAAAGTCTTGTTAAAGAGTTAACGCGTTAATGTGTTAACGTGTTTAATAACCCTTTAACTCGTTAACTCGCAAAACCCGTTAACTTACTTAGATTACTTTCAACAAATCCTCCATCGCGATTGTCTGTTGGTCAGGTATTCTGAGATTCTTAATCGTGACTTTATTTTCTTTTATCTCCTCAGGTCCGAGAATCGCTGCATACATTATTCCTTTTCGGTCTGCATATTTTATTTGCTTCTCAAGTTTTACTGTTGGGTCATCATAGAGCTCAGCGTTCAGACCGCTTTCGCGAATATAGTTTGTCAATTTCATAGATTTCGGAAGTAGTTCTTCGCTAAAAACTGTAACAAGTATTCTGACATTTGGTACTTTTGTGAGGTCCGGAAATAGATTCAGCGCTACCATTGCTTCGATGATCCTATCAAATCCAAATGCAGCGCCTACTGCTGGAATTGATTGGTTTGAGAACATTCCAACTAGCTCATCAAAGCGTCCGCCTCCAGCAACAGATCCGACATCATATCCCTCAACCTCAACTTCAAATATAGTTCCAGTGTAGTAGTCGAGACCTCGAGCAAGTGTTGCATCGAATTCGTATTTTGTTTCATCTATTCCAAGTTCTTTTAAATACTCAAACAGCTTCATGAACTTTTCGGATGGCAAAAGTTCTTCTAATTCACGGAGAATTCTTTCTCTTGTATTTTTATCGAGTCCATGCTTTCCAAGCTCATCGATGACTCCATCATTTCCAATTTTTTTAAGCTTATCGATGCTCCGGACAACGGCCGGGAGTTGATCAGCTGAAAATAATTCTTTCTTAACGAGATCTGAAAATACATTTCGATCATTTATTATTACTTTAAACTTTTCAAATCCAAGTTCCTCAAGTCCAGCGATTACGCAGGCGATAGTTTGAGCATCTGATAAGAGGCTTGATGATCCTATGGTATCTATATCGCATTGCGTAAATTCGCGGAAGCGGCCGGCTTGAGTGTTTTCGCCTCTGAAAACATTTGAAATTTGATAGCGCTTGAAGGGTAGTGGAAGGTCATTTTTGTATTGGGCTGCGACTCGCGCAAGTGGGACTGTTTGATCATATCGCAGTGCAACTCGACGCTTACCATTATCCTCAAATCGATACATGAGTTTGTCTCCTTCTTCTCCGTACTTTCCGCTCAAAATCTCCTCATACTCAAGAACTGGAGTTTCGAGTGGTTCAAAGCCAAAAGATTCAAACACTTTTTTCAAAGCATTTGCCACATATTGCCTCTTCCTTGCCTCAGCCGGCAAAAAGTCTCTAAATCCTTTCAATGTTCTAGGTTCAATCTTATTCATATATTCATCATATCAAATTTTATCTAATAGTCTATGTTTCACAAGTATTTTTCAATCATTTCTATATTGAGATCTCTGCTGTTTTTTATCTGCTCATTTCCGAGCTTTCTTTTGCCGATGTAAATAAATGGTATTTTTGCAGCATTTGCCATTTTGTAATCGATTAAACGATCGCCAATATAAAGCGTTCTTTTTGTTGAGAAAGAATTCTCCAAACGCCGGATTAATTTTGGCTCTGGTTTACTGTAAAGTGAGTCTTGTTTGGTTATTATCGATTTATCACTAAAAAACCTACGGATCTTAAGTTTTCCTATTATGTTTTCAACTTCTGTTCTTGAGCCACCAGTAATAATTCCCAAATTATACTTTTTAGAAAGACGTTTTAGTAAAGACCGTTTCATCGAAAGCTTTGCAGGTCGCATTTCAACAAGTGTTCCTGCGAAATCAAATAGAATTGTTCCCTTTTTCATAAAATAGTAGGGGAGTACAGTGTATAGAAAGCGCTATACTCCCCAAAGTTTATTTGATCATCAGCGGACCGTGTACCGAATTGTCATTGATGATCGCGCTCGGGCTGTATTGAACATACCCGGTTATCGGTGAATTACCGATTGCCAAGATGACTAATTGACAATTTGTCGACTCATGCACCATGGGTTGTACAAAGTCTTGCGCGATTAGCTGTCCTTCCTCAAAGCACTTTCTGAGAAAGGGGGCTTTTCCACTCGGTTTGCCGATCAGCACGCTTCTGCGTGCTTGCTTACATTGTTCGCTGCTTTTGTCGCAGAATTTAAGTACTGCGTTTGTCGGTATGTCGTCCCATGTTGCATTCATGCTTGTGTAATGCTTCGGGAGACGCACCAACTCTCCATCCCAGATCTGGCAATATTCGGCCAGATTTAGCTTGTTGTCTATGCGCTGTCCGTCATGGGGAATTGCCATTGGGTTTCCGGTCCCAATTCTTCCATAGACATATGTCTTCAATTCTTTATCTATATCATCCAAAATTCTGTTTCCCCATTTTCCCGTTGCGCCTAGCTCATACAAAAAGAGTTGGAGTTCTGGTAAGTACTCCGTTGCTTCCAGTGCGAATCGGTTTGGGAAGATCAGTTTCTCAGCATCAATTGAAATGCCGGAAGCTCGCGCAAGGTTAAGAGCCGTTCCCCATCCGTCTACGAACCATGCGTTGATCTCAAGAATAGACATAGCTCCATGATCAAAATATGCGTCTATTCGATAGTAAGGTTGCTCAGCGATATTAACCCATTGGTTGTAACCATCAAGGAATGCGCAGAGCTCTTCTCGAACCTTTGAAGACAAAACTACTCCTTGGTTCGTCGTTAGATGTGGCTCATTGCCATAAATAATCTTGGCCAGAGACTGTTCATCTGTTGCGAACTCCTGAAACCTAATATCCATTTCGCACCTCCTATTACTTTGTGAATGTTTTTAAGTGGGTGAACAAGCAAAAACCCCCTCCGAATTCAGGAGGGAGCTGGCTTTATAGTCTATGCATGGATTATCAAACCAAACCTCTCCCGGATTCGGAAGAGGTATGATGATTTTTGCGTTTCAGACCTTTTATAACATTATTTGTAAGTTCGATTGTTTCTTGTCTTGATTCTTGATCGAGTAGTGTTTCAGACGATGCTAAAAATGAATCGGCCATATTATTTCTATTATCGAGTAAATTTTGAACAGACAAACTGAAGTCTATTTCAAACTGCTTCCCAAAATCAGTTTCGAGCAAATCCTTTATCAATGCTTGCGAGATTTGAGGGTTTTGAATTGTGACACGTCCCAAACTTAATAAAAATAGTTGAAAATTGGCAGTTGCTGTTGTCCACAAGTCTTTCATGTTAAGGTTATTGTTTGACAATACTTCACCGACTGCACGCATTACAAAATGAGGAACCATTTGCATAATAGCCATCCTATTATCATGTTCTGGGAATTGAAACGGTATAACATCCATATTTGCACTAGCGTACAGGTTTTCTGCGAGTGATCTCGCGCGCATGCTATATGGTCCGACATCCATTACGAGAACTTTCTCACCTGTCAAATCAAGTCCCGGTGCACAAAGCGGGTGAGTCGAGCAAGCACTTATTCCGCGATCGTCCAAATTTTTTAAAGCAGCCTCAATTGGTTTTTTAACACTGGCATTGTCCAATATGATGTTTGCGGGTGAAAGAACTTTAGAAGCCGCGCTAATTATCTTAGGAATTTCATCTATTGGAAGCACAGAAAAGAATACGATGTTGGATCCTTGTATTGCTTCAAATGGGGTAGGTGAATCCACGCTTTTAATATCCGATACAACTGTTTCATATCCAATATTTTGGAACAATCTGTTAGTCATTTTGCCCATGGCCCCCTCCCCGCCAATAATTGCGACTCTTCCTTCTTTCATATTTATATAGTTACTTTTCATTTATTTATGGTTATTAATAGCTTTCTTGCCAAGATCTCTGTTGTGTTAAAAGCAGGTAGGGGAAAGTTTGCAGGAAAGATAAGCGGTAGTTCTGTGCACCCCAGTATTATTACCTCAGCACCTTGTAACGCCAATGATTCAGCGATATCCATTAGATTTTTCTTATCTCTTTCGAGTATCTTTCCCGCTAAGATATTCCGTATGACGTCTTCGAGTACTAATTGTTCCAGTTTCGATGGAGTAACGACCTTTATTCGATCTTTGGATAAGGTTTTTTGGTAAAGATCAGACTCAATAATATTTGGGGATCCAAGCAGTCCTATTTTTGTAAAACCACTTTTTCTTACTTCTTCTGAAACCTCATCGATTATTGAGACAAAAGGTATTGCCGTGACTGATTTTAGACTATTTA
>DASZRG010000014.1:0-45786 GCA_035549295.1 Patescibacteria group bacterium | reverse complement strand
GTTCTGTAATTCCTGCAGCAATGCCTGCATACGCTTCGACAGGTTCAAGTAGTGGACCTATGGGTTTCTTCTCAGGTCTAATCCAATTCATCTCTCAAAAGTTTGGACTTGATCAAAACCAGGTCAAGGCAGCAGTTCAACAGTACCATGACCAAAATAAAGGGGCAAGACCAACGCCAAATCCAACTCAAGTCCAAGCGATGCAGCAAAAAATGCAAGACAATGAGAAGAAGCACTTAGACACTCTTGTTTCGCAGAAAAAGATAACTAGCGATCAGGAGACTGCTATCATAAATGAATTAGCAGCGCTTCGCACAAAGTATCCATTTGATTCAAGTCTCACTCAAGATCAGCGCAAGACCAATATGCAGAATATGCAAAACGACTGGAAAACATGGGCGCAGGGTCAAGGCATAGATCCTACTATTATTGGACCTATGATGGGTGGAGGACGACCTGGATTCGGAGGAAAATTTGGAGGATTTAGAGGTCGCGGACGTGGAAATTGGAATTCTACAACACCCACGCCAACACCCTAGTTTTTTGGTAATGACCTTAAGCATTAGTCTCCCTCCCCCGACAGGGGAGGGAGGGGTCAAAGCCGATAATCGTAAAGTTAAATTAAAAAATCTACTATAACAATACAAAAGCGTTTGGGAAAATTCCCGGCGCTTTTGTTTTTAGAAGAATTCCTTTATTCCTTCGCGAAAAGCAACTCCAGATATGAAAAGCGCCATTGCTTGATCTGCCCACCAAAAGCCAAAAAGGGTATTGAGCAGTAATCCGAGAAGAACCGTTGCTGCTAGGCTTCCATCTATAAGCGTAAACTTGGCATCCGCAATTACCGTTGGGCTGCTAAGTTTTCGACCAACGTCACGCTTAAGAAAGCCCAACGTTCCCATACCTAATGCAGTAATGAGCAATATAATGATCCCTTGAAAAGTTCTTTCTGCGTGGTGTTTTCCAATCAGACTTTGTGCCGCATCGAAAAATACGTAAGCTGAGACGACGATATAGGCAGTTCCAATTAGCTTTAGTGCTAATGATTCACGTTTTTTATTTGCACCCCTCAGATCCCATACGACGAGGCTTGAAGCAAATATTTCAACGCTTGATTCAAGACCATACGCAAAAAGTGAAACAGAACCCGTCAATAGTCCGACGATCACACAGATAATCCCCTCAGCGACATTCCAAGCAATCGTAATGTATTCAAGCCTCAGCGCGCGCCTCCGCAATTGTTCCACAGTTTAATTATAGAGTAATGGCTGGAGATCTGCGAATAAAGAATAATGAATCCCGATTTAATCGGGATGAATAAAGAAGAATGAATAATAATAATGCGAAAACTCGTTAACACTTTAACACGTTAACTCGCAACATGTGCGTAATACTTACCACGGAATACTTAATTTTAAACGACACGTGATACACTTCATGCTCTTGTTACTCCTGACTACTATGCTACAATAATCCCAATGATTCCCGTAAGAAATTTCTTACTCGATGCATTCTACACGCTTGGTGAGCGACTTGCCCTCATCTTTCTTCTCGTCTTCGGAATAACGTTTTACTTTGTCCAAACTCCTCAGGCTTTTTCAGCTGAATCTGCAAATGATCCGACGCAGAATACAGGTGTTTCATTTGATGTTCCCGATGGAGCAGGGGAGATTAGCATGATATCCTCAATCGACTCATCAGTCAAAGCAAAAATTGTTATTGATGGTGTAACTTCCGATAATAAAACCAATATTATTCCGCCCACTCCAACACCTACAGAGACTCCGACCCCTACACCAACTCCAACCCCGACTCCGACCCCAACGCCAACTCCTACGCCTATTCCTGTAGATCCTAACTCAAACGATATATGGTACAAAATTGCAGCATGTGAATCAAATTCAAATTGGTCAGACAATACTGGCAACGGTTATTATGGCGGTCTTCAGTTTAACCAGGGTGCATGGAATTCTGTCGGTGGATCCGGTACCCCATCTGATGCATCTTCTGATGAGCAAATTATGCGGGGAAAACTACTTCAGGCAAGGCGCGGCTGGGGTGCTTGGGGAGCCTGCGCGAAAGTTCTGCATTTGAATTAGAGCCTAATATCTTCTACTAAATACTCAATACTTGATAGCCTTTGATACTCTTGATACCTTTGATACCTTCCGTAGCGAATTCTGTACTCTTACACCCCTGTTACTTAATACACAATCGCTCCATATCAATTTAGATTAGTATACTAATACAAATTCAATATATATGTGAGGGGGAGGTGAAAATATGAACAAAATTGTTTTAGGAATTTTTGCAAGTACAGAAGAGGCGCAAGACGCCATTGAAAACCTAAAAAGCTTTGGTCTTGAGCCACAGGATGTATCGGTTATCATGCGAAATCAAGGAAAGGCAAAGGTAATATCTGAGGGTACTGGTGCAAAAGTAGTATCAGGTGGTGCAACTGGAATTGTAACAGGTGCTGTTCTTGGCGGAGTTGCAGGATTTTTAGTTGCAACCGGAGTTCTTGCAGTACCAGGGCTTGGAGCAATATTTGTTGCTGGTCCGGTAGCAACAGCTCTCGGTCTTACAGGAACTGCCGCTACAACTATGTCGGGTGCGGCAACAGGGGCTGTCGCCGGAGGAATTCTTGGCGTGCTAACAGGACTCGGGTTGTCAGAAAATGATGTTAAAGTCTACGAAAAGCATATTCAAGAGGGTGGAATACTCGTTATTGCACCATCAGCCAACGACCAATTAAATAAGGTTAAAAGAATATATCTGTCTTGTGGCGCGGTCGACGTGAAAGTAATTGAGAACCAAAAACTACACGTTCACGAGAGTGAGAATTACCCTGTGCACTCATCTGCCTTTTAAATGAGTGTGCAGGGCCCGCAAGGGCGAAGAAAGGAGGCGAGATATTTTATGAGAAAAAAATCAAACAATCAAGTTATGAGTCCGCTTGCAGCTGCCGCGACTGGCGCGGTAATAGGTGCTGGAGCAGCAGTTATTGGTACAGCAGCGCTTAAAGACAAAAAAAATCGCGAAGCAATTAAAAAAGTGTTAACTGGAGCTAGAACTTCTGCGATGCTTTACGTTGAGAATGCACAGAAGCGCGTTGGTCAGAATAAGCAATTGAAAAGCACTACCAGAAAAACTAAAGTTTCAGCTAGGCGTGCGGCGCAAAGAATAGGTGCGGTAAATTAATAAGCTAAATATGCTTATGGATTTCTTCTTTGTGCTGATCGAGAATTATTATTCCAACAATTGATAGTATAACCGCCAAAACAAAAGGTGTGCTATGCCCAAATTGATACAGAAAAGCAGCAAGTAAAGGTCCGATAATGCGTGTTATTGATTGTACTGACTGTGACACTCCCATGACGCGTCCTTGCTCGCCAGGGTTCGCAGCTTGAGAAATAAGCCCTCCAAAAGACGGCTCAAAAAGTCCACTACCAAGTGCGTAAATGACTATAAATAAATATGCAAATGCATTTTGTGGAAAGAGGGGCAGCAGAGCATTTATGCCGTATGCAGCAGCCGTTGCGACAAAACCCGCAAATACCAATTTTAGAGGTCCATATTGCGCTGATAGCTTTCCATTCAGATATCCTTGAGTGAACATGTCACCGATACCTAAAAGTAAAAAGAAAAACCCTATATTAGTTGGTCCCCAGGCCAGTATGTCTTTAAAATATACGGATCCTAATACTTGAAGTTGTGCAAACGGTAAAAAGTAAAAGAATCCAACTATTAGTAGCGAGGTGAGAAGCTTGTTTTTTGCAACAAATCCAAATTGAGTAAATGGATTTAGATGATGCATTGAAAAGTCGGCATTCCGCGCCTCTTTTGCGTGTGATTCCGGAAGGATAAAAAATCCAAATATCATATTTAGGATCGTAAGACCGGCTGCAAAAAATAGTGGAGCAGATAAGCTGATGTTTGACAGTATTCCACCAATAGTTGGTCCCAGCATAAAACCAAATCCAACTGTTGCACCAACAATGCCGTAGTATTTACCTCTGTCTTGAGGCTTGGTGATATCTGCAATGTAGGCAAAAATTGTACTAATATCTCCACCGGTTGTTCCATCAATTATTCGTCCCAAGAATAACATCCAGAGGCTTCCGGCAAGTCCGAATATTATGTATCCAATAGCACTTCCAAGCTGGCAAAACAGAAGAACAGGTCTTCTTCCATATTTGTCACTCAACGCCCCAAGTACTGGTGCTGCGAAGAACTGGAAGAAGGAGTAAGTTGATACAAGAAGTCCCACATACAGAGCGATTTCATTTACCTTCCCAGCTCCAATAATTTTCCCAACAATAAATGGAATAACCGGGATGATAACTCCAATTCCCATAACGGATAAAAATGCAGTTACTAAAATGAAGAGAAATTTACTATTCTTAAAAACCGAGGAATCCATGAGCATTCTATTATATGTTAGGGCATCAAGAGTATCAAGGGCCTGCCTGCCGGCAGGCAGGTATCACGTTTAATTTCTAATTACTAATTTTTAATTTCTAAAAAAATGAGAATTTTTTTAATTTTTAAAACTTGATTAGTAATTAGTTATTATTAATTGGGAATTATAAATACTGAACTCATTAACACGCAAACCCGTTAACTCGCCAACATAATGATCGCCGTGTTATAATCTCCCTATGAAAGCCGCCATATTCTACGGGCCCCGCGACATCCGAGTCGATGAAGTACCAGATCCAAGAATTAAATCCCAGGATGAAGCAATAGTCAAGATAACCCATTCATGTATTTGTGGATCAGATCTTTGGTCATTTCGTGGGCTTTCCGCGAGAAATATTCCTTCGAGAATTGGACACGAATTCATGGGAATTGTTGAGTCGGTTGGAAAAAAGGTTAAAAAAGTTAAGCCCGGCGATTTTGTTATTTCACCCTTTAGTATCGGTTGTGGTGTTTGTCCTGAGTGTATGACAGGAACATCCGGAAGTTGTCGTAATTTACAGGGATGGGGAAGTGGAGACCTAGATGCTTGTCAGGGTGAAAAAGTGCGCGTCCCACACGCAGACTACATGCTGTTTGTAGTTCCAAAAAGTAAACTTAAAGATTCACTCATACCGTCGCTTCTTACATTATCTGATGTATTTTGTACGGGATATCATGCAGCCATTTCGGCTGGCGTAGATAAAAATAAAGCAGTCGCAGTTATAGGTGACGGCGCAGTAGGTCTTTGTGCTGTTGCATCGGCAAAAATTCTCGGTGCGAAGAAAATCATACTTATGAGTACACATGCAGATCGCGCAAAGATTGGTAAAAAACTTGGCGCAACAGAAATAGTTGCCGTTCGAGGTGAAAAAGCAAAAGCCGCTGTCAGAAAACTCACAAAAGATGCAGGAGCAGATTGTGTTCTAGAGTGTGTGGGTAACAAATCGTCGTGGCAAGATGCCCTTGCGATAGTCAAAAAAGGCGGCCGCATTGGTTGGGTCGGGGTTCCTCATGAGGTTGAATTGATTGATATGGCAAGCATGTTTCCGCAGAACATTGGGATTATGGGAGGTCGCGCATCGGCAGCCGCATATATTCCCAAGCTTTTACCTCTTGTGTTATCAGGTAAGGTAAATCCAGGACTCGTATTTACAAAGACAATAAAACTAGATGATATCCAAAAAGGCTATGAAGCTATGGATAGCCGCCGCGAGATCAAAGTAATGATTAAGTTATAAAAGTACCACGGGTATCAAGAGTATCACGAGCTAATATTGTCATTGCGAGCAAACGAATGAAGCGAGTGCAGCGAAGCAATCTCAACAGCGTTGTTTAGTGTTTAGGTTCCGCATTATTTCGCGGCATGCTTAATACTTTCTACTTAATATTAAATACTATCTAGTTCGCTAATTCTTTGCTACTTACAGATTGCTTTGCTATAATCCTCATTCAACATAAATATGGCAACAAGACAAGAAATCATGCAGATTGCTGAGCAGAGAGCTAAAGTGTCAAATCAAAATCTCTGTATAGCAACCCAAGAATATTTGAGAGGGATCAAAGCAGTAGATCAGCAGTTGGCTATGGTTCAAAAGGCAATTTCATCCACCGGGCACACTATGGACGTAGAAATGGGTAGATACCACATGTCCAAAGATAGGCAGGCTAGAAAAGCACTTGATTATACTTTTGAGAAAGGAATCATGGATTTTGAAGACGAAGCAGATTTTTCAGGACTTCTTGTTGAGTCAAGAGGTCTTGAGCTGGATGTGGTTGTGAGGGGAGATCTATCATCAAGAACAGATGAAATACGTGGGAATATAGGATCAGTTGAATTCCATATCGTAAGGTTCCAGGAATTAGGGTATCTGAATCTTGATGGTCATCCGAGAAGACAGAATCCAGAGAGTTTAAATGTAAAAGATATTGCATGTATTACCCTTTATAAAGGTATAGAAAATGGAGCATTGATGTCTTATGCTAAAGCCGATGAGTTATTTATGTGCTATGGTCCTACTTTGGTAGACAGAAATAATTCTGAAGGAAAACTAGCAGTTTTTGTACCGAATCCAGCTAAGACATATTTTGAGATAGCATCAAGAATACAGCCGACCCCCTCAACTCGTTAACACTTTAACTCGCAAACATTGAATAATATTTTATTCAATACTGTATAATCTCGCCATGTCTGAAATTATCAAAATAGGCGTTATCGTCGGTCCAACTGTTAACGAAGCAGGAAAAAATTATGCTAATCAACTTGCAGAACATCCTGGAATTAAGATGTACTATGGTCAGACCCCTGAAGTAGGTAGTCACTTAGAGAAACTCGCAGTAATTGGTGGAGAGGGGACAGTTAGGCGGGCGATAAAATGGGTTTATGAATCTGGTTCAAAAATTCCAATAGCAGTTTATGAAGGTGGAAGTGGAAATGTAACTTATAATGGATTGTCAGATGATGGTCGCGTTATGGACATTGAGCAGTATGGAGAGACTCGTGACTATCAGTTTGAGCAAAAGTATAAAATGAGACTCGGTGAGGCACATGATGAGAGTGGTCTGGTAGAACTATTTGCAAATCATATAGACTTCGGAACTTACTTTGAGATTAACGCCAGGCTAAATGAGCTCTTAAGGCATACTACATTATCAAAGCATCAAAAAACAAGAAGAAGTCTAGCTAGGGCGTTTGCTTATCCACTAGCTGTTGCAAGAAGAAAGCAATTTATAGACAACTACAGTATCTCACCAAAAATCGGAGAAGTGGCAGTTTATCCCGATTTTGATTTCTTCGGTGATGATATAGCACACGGACAGAGTCCAAATATTAGTAGAATTTCAGAGGCCAGATCAGGCAAGGATATTCTACTAGCATGGAAAAAAGGTGAATACGCGCCACAAAAAGATTTACAATTTGAAGTACGTAAATCATATATTACTACGCCAAGGGGTCGAAAAGTTTGGATTGATGGTGATAGTGAAAATAACCGTTTCAAAGGACAAGTTGAGATGAATCGCACGGAAGAGTACATTCTGCTTGCACTCGAGCCACCCCTCGCCGCCTAGCGTAAAACTACCCTAGAAATAAATTCACTTTTTGCTTAGAGTTTACCGTTTACTGCTACAGTAGACTTTGGACTGTAGACAATAAGCAAATATGCTTAATTCTAAATACTCTCATTCTCCTTATTCATTATTCAAAGTCTTCAACACGTTAACACGCAAAACCCGTTAACACGCCAAACAATGTTATAATCAAACCATGAAGAATGCATTCCTCATCCATGGTGCATATGGAAATCCTCAAGAGAATTGGATGCCGTGGCTGAAAGCGCAACTTGAAGCAGATGGCTATAAAGTTGTGACGCCTACTTTCCCAACACCTGAGGGGCAAAATCTAGACAATTGGTTGGATGTTTTTTCTCCATACGAAAAAGATCTCAATGAAGATTCGATAATTGTTTCTCATAGTATTGCAGTAGCCTTTTCTCTGCGAGTACTTGAGCGAATAAGCACAAAAATTAAGGCAGCCTTTTTTGTTGCAGGTTTTATAAATCCGCTTGGCAAAGATGATGTCGACCCAATAAATATTACTTTCTACAGAGATCCATTTAATTGGGAAAGGATCAGGGCAAACTGTGGTCGATTCTTCGTCTTTGGCTCAGATAATGATTATTATGTTTCGCAAGATGATGCTCAAAAAGTTGCAGGCGGCCTTGGTTCGGAATTAATTTTGATAAAAGGCGCAGGTCATTTCAACACAAAAGCAGGATATACACAATTCCCCCAACTCCTCTCAAAAATTAATTCAGTATAAGCTTGCAATTGTAGAAAAATCAGCGTATATTGTCCGCAACTGTCCTTTGACAGTTTTTTTATGAAAGCGGATGCATCAATTGGGGAATTTTTTTTCAACATAATTCCTGGAAGTCTATTTTTATTTCTGTTAAAGATTTATGGGATTTTTGATTTCTTTAAACTTCTATCCAATGCGGGTTCGTTAGGCGACGACGTATCCGCAGTAATAGGTATAGCTATTTTTGGATTGTTGTTGGGTTTTGTTTTTCAGGGATTAACAAAATGGGCACGTGACGTACTTTGTCTTAATGAAAAAATAGCAAATGCGGTAAAAAAAGAGAACGAGCTGGAATATAAGTTAATACTTAAACATTTAAACATCACAAATGATTTGTTTACAAAAAACAATTTTTCTGTATTGAAAATATTTTATCTCATGGATGATTTTCTACGGGGTGATCATCCAGCATTTTTACCCACCCATTTTTCAGCAAGATTTGCATTCTGGGCTAATATCACGATTGGAATTATGATAATTATTTTACTAAGAATTTTTTTAAAACAGTTATTTTTAGATGGGAATAATTTCGTTCTTCTCGTTGCGATGTGCTTTTCATACGATATGTCTAAAAGACATTTCCAAGGCTATTATGACGCAATGCTGAAATCTTACTTTATGTTAAACAACATTAAATATCCCAAACCTCAATCCTAAATTTCTCATTAGAATTGTATGACCGATCATAATCTTGTTATTGTGCCGAGTAGTAAAAAGATAATTGATTAATCAATTATCTTTTAGTTTTAGGTTGGTTGATATATAATTCCAGGTATGGAATCAGGAAGAGGATGGGGTATTGATCCTATGCAGACAGAGGGATACAAAGCGTTGGGTCAGCGCGAGCAGAACGCAGTGAATACAGCTCTTAGAGGTATTAGTACTTGGGTGGCAACTGGAAATGAACCTCGTCAAATGAGAGTGACGGTCACGCCTGAGCGCGGATTTGACATGAAAGCATTTGCAAATGTTTTGCACGAACTGCGAATCGGTGTTGTGATGTCAGATGAACCAATTGAAGATCCAAATATGGTGGTATTTCAACCGACCCCTTATTCAGGTATTCCAAACTCATCCCGTCCAAATCGCCCTAGAGCTAAAACTCTTGAAGAATTAAAACAAGAAATTTTTGACTATGAAAGTAGAACAAATTTTGGGCCAGACTTTTGGGACTTTCTGAAACGAACTAAATAGTTTTTCACTTCAGCTTGCTAACGCGCTAAACCCGTTAACTTGCTTAATACTTTATACTTCATACTAAATACTCTCATCTCATTATTCTTTATTCGTTATTCCCTATTCAGAGTCTTCAACCTACTAACTCGTTAACTCGCCAACTCATTAACCCATGAACTTACTGCTCTGTGAGCGATGTAGAAGTGTATGATCGATCATACACTTATTATAAGCATTCAATATTAAAAAGTTAATGCATTAATGCATTAACTTTTTTTGTGACTCACTACGTTTGAAAAGATCAATCCATCTCTCCAGGCTGATTTCTTTCGGCCCTGTATGTCTTCCGATTTGCATCCTTATGAGCGTGTGCTTTGAAAGTCTTTTTCGCAAGTTATAATGCACTGGTCCGCCGTTTCCAAAAGCCATTGAAATAAACTCCTGATATTTTTTTCTTTCTTCGAGATGGAGTAGTGGTTTTTGTCGAATTTTAAACCTTAACATTGCTATTCCAACTTTTGGTTTGGGAGAAAAATCATCGTGTCTGAAATAGTGAAAAATAGAAAACTCAAAAAACGGTGAATGCTGACTGTGGAACTGTGTATTCTTCTTTATCAAGCGTTCTGCCAAGTCTTTTCGAACAATTAAAAAACAGTCCGTTGGTGGATTGTGTTCATTGAGGAATTTTCTGGTGAGTTTTCCTTCGATTGCAAATGGAATGTTTGAAAATACTTTATAAGGTCCTCTTGGAACCGGGAATGAAAGCGCATCACCTAAAAATAATTCTATATTTGTTTCATGAGTATGCCTTTGTTTTAAACGAGCAAACATATCGTAGTCAATCTCAACACCTATAACTTTACCAGCATTTTCCGCAAGTTCATTTAGAATTATTCCATCGCCCGGACCGATTTCGATGACTAGGTCATTTTTGCCAATAGATGATGATTCGACAAGCTTTTTGACAAGCTCTCGATTCCACAAAAAATTCTGGGATAACTTTCTCTTTTTATACATGATTGAAGACGTGTTGTTGCCACGTAAAATAGACCCTTTAAAACTGAAACGATTTTTGCCACTAGAAGAATATGGGGACTTAGCTACATCCCGCGTCAGAGGACTCTGAAATAGTGAGGATGGTTGCCGCCTTCTGTGCATAGCGGAACCTCCTTGTCATGTAGAATACCATAACTTTGCAATTATACCATTTTTGCCCAATTCGACAAAATAAATGCACATCCCTTAATTTCCAAAACCCTTAAAATACCCTTAGCACATACCCTTAACAACCTTACTCACCCTTAATACGAATATATTTAGAATAGTATGATCGATCATACCCTTGTTCTTGTATTATGTAGTAAAAAGATAATTGATTAATCAATTATCTTTTTTGTGAGTCACAGGTGATATAATTTTTTTATGACAATTCGATTAGCGGAGGAGAAAGATTATGAGGAAATTATGAATCTTTATAACAATTTTGTTGGTGAGGATAGATATTCAAAACGCGATAATGATTCATTTAAAATTGTTCTTAAAAGTCCAACAAATTTCATTTTTGTAGCAGAGGATGAAGGCAGACTTGTTGGATTTTCTACTTTTTCCGTTAGAAATGTAGTCCGCTACCCAAAGCCAATAGCAGAGCTGGATGAGCTATTTGTTGGAATTGCATTTAGAAAGCACGGAGTGGGTAAGCAGCTTATGGAAGCAGTTGAGTCAAAGGCAAAAGAGCTTGGGTGTTACCGCCTTTACATAGAGTCGGCCTACAAGCACGAACCCGCTCACAAATTTTATGAAGACCTTGGTTACGAAAAATACGGTTACCACTTCTACAAAACCCTCTAGGCACAAGTTCATCATGCTCGCGTTGAACTCAAATTTTTGCTAAAATACCGCTTACTATGAGCCTTGAGACAAGACAAGCACTTCACGATCATGAATTCCAGGATTTTCTGGCAGAGACAGGACTTATGAAAAGACGCCCCGTTGAGCCAGGGGACCTTGATTTAAAACCACATGCTAAATATCCAAACATACCACTAAGTCCGACAGCTGTTAAATTTTTAGATAGACTTGAGAAGGATGAGGGATATGTTGTGCCACGGGAGGATGTGGCAGAGATATTATATGGAGTAGCAGATAGAGCGACGCTAAGTGCTACATCAACATGGTCAAGCGAAGTGAGGGAAAGAATGGAGCATCCAGAAAATTTTCTAGTAGTCCCATATACGGGATTTGCTGTTGGGGTTGAAAATTTTAAACTTGCACCAGCTAAGTTAGATTTGGTTTATCACTTATGGCAGAATATGTGGAATGAAGTTAGTTCTTCTTCCATGGCAAGATCGCGTTACGGTGAAGTGACAGATTCGACGAAAAGGACAGTCGTAGGTCATATGTATGATCTAAGAACTAATGTACTCCCAGAAACTGGAGCAAGAATCGACCTGATTCCCTCTAAAGGCGGAGGGGATGCACATTTTACACTTCATTATTTGGATGATGAATCGCATGAATCTCCATTAGTCCCTGAAGAAGCTATTCCTGAGCACCTGAGTTTTCAATTTCAAGATTGGTTAGCGCAGGATGAAGTGAGATTGTTAAGACGGGTTAAAAAGGGCAGGCCAAGCAAAATTCATAAATCCGAAGGTGTGCAGCTTAGCGATTTAGAATCTAAGTTCCTAGATTGTTTTAACAATAATACGGGATATGTACTACCTTATGAATTCTTGAGTGCTGCTCTATATAGCGAGCTTGGGAATAAGGCTAGAATCTTGGCTCTTACAAAGAGATTTCGAAGCAAGATTAATCAGCCAGAATTAATTCGATCAATTGAACGAGTAGGGTACGGTACAGGAATAGAAGGGCTGGATCTATATAGTGATGAAATGAGGGTTCTGAATATCTTGTGGCAAAATCTTGAGAGACCGGTGTTAACCGATGAACTAGCAGATCAAATATTTGGAGAGGCCTCTCCTAGGGCTACAAGCAGAATACAGACGTCGGCATGGTCATTAAGAGCCAAATTGATTCCTACTAGTTTTCATGTGGTGAGCAATAAAGTGTTGGATAATCCACGATGCGTGTATCAGCTTCTGCCAGGTAATGCAGCTTAAAGAGCGTTTTTACTATTAGCTAATAACTATTTGCTCAAAATCTGCTACATTCTCAACTCTTCCGTTCTTGCTGACCAGGGGATGAGGTCGACGCCTGGTTTGTAGGGTTCTCTTAATACACCGCGAATTTCAAAACCTAATTCATCAAGAATTGCAGCTTCTTTTGAGTCTGAAACTGGTGAAAAAGTATAAATAACTCTAAATTTATTCCTCAAGGCGACCTCTTTTGCAACTCGCGTAAGCTCTCTCTGTGATACTTCGTCACCTATTAGGGGATACATCTTCATAGCTCCTCCCATTTTTGCAGTCAGTACAACTGCGCCCGATAGATCATATTTTGGATCAAGTATCGCAACAGCCTCGGTTCTTCTATCTGCTTTTTCTGCGACAAATATCGCTTTTCCTTTTCGCGCTACATCCAGAAGTCCGCGATCGGCCCCCTTTATGGTTGCCTCGAGAAAGTCACGGCCCACATCATCATGCCAGCCAGAAAGATACTCAAATAAACGGTCAAGTTCTTCGTTATCCCGTAGATTGTTAAACTCGCGTGATGAAGCAGTTTTTTCAGATCCTGGGTGCGCCATATTTTCAGATGCAGGAGTAGTGACAGTGGGTTTTAAAACCATTCCCATTACAACTTCGCAAGATCCGTCTTTGTACTGATCCGGAAGTAATGCCTCAGGCTGAAAGCCAAGATGATCTAAGAGTCCTAGTACATTTCTATTATTACTGCTTGCTGTTGCATAGAGAGTTCTGAGTTGCGAATTGCTCTTTGCCAGTTCAACCAAATTTCGAGCGAGTAGAGCGCCAATTCTTGGATTTTCAGCAGAAAGTGTATTGAATTTCAAAGAGTCGCCGCGCTTTCGAGCATAAGAAATCATGCCAGTTGGTTTTCCCGGCTCTCCTATGACAACAAGGCCGTTTTCTCTTGTGAAAAAACCGTCAGAATCTTCGGACTGATCGCGTCCATAGCGATTTTCCACCCATTTATCCTGATGACCATCATAATCAGCTGTTAAAGCAAGAGACAGTCTATTAACACCGTCAGAATCAGCAGGAGCAAATCTTCTTAGTCGTCTATCTGGAAATTCCGTAAAAACTCCAGCAATTGTCAGCCCCTCAGGCATATCAGCGTATTCTACAAGAAAACTTAGGCATAAACAAACTCGTTAACCCTTTAACACGTTAACTCGTTAACAATTAATTTTCGCTAGATGTCGAATTGAAGAAGTCTTCTATCGCCTTTTTCTGTCCAGGCGGAAGAGTGGGGAATACTTTTTCCAAATATTTTTTCATAAATTCTTCAGATTCCAGTTCTACTGCTTCCTTTATTTGTTCAGTCGAGACGAATTCCGACAAAATTTGTGGCGCGTTCTGAATGTCCTTTTTGAGTCTTTCTTGTATTTCAGTTTGCTTTTCAGACGGAAGTGATTGAATTAGCACATTAAATGCATTTAGATTGATTGCCATAAAGGCTTCCTCAACCCATGCTTCACGGTCCCCCTGATAATTTGTAAGTTCCAATATTTTTGAAAAGATATCTTGCACGCAACCATTTTAACACTTTTTAGTACCTCTTAATACAGAATTATCTCTTATGGTATTATCACTAAATTTTCTTTATAATTAACCTTCATGGGTTTTTTCTCTGCCAAAAATCGCAATATTCTTATTATCTCACTCATCGTAATGGTCAACATGCTAGGTTATGGGATTATTATTCCTATTCTTTATTCTTACTCCAAAAAATACGGACTTTCGGATTTTCAAAATGGCTTATTATTTGCCATTTTTTCTATCTGCCAGTTTATTTCAACTCCCATCATAGGTCGGCTTTCCGATAAATATGGTCGTCGTCCCATGCTTATTTTCTCAATCACAGGAACCGCCATATCCTTTTTTATGATGGCATTTGCACCCGGTGCAATATTCTTGTTTATCTCCCGCGCACTTGACGGTTTGACTGCGGGTAATATCCCCGTCGCATTTGCAGTTATATCTGATTCAACAGCTCCAGAGGATCGTGCTAATGCTTTCGGTAAAATTGGCGCTGCCTTCAACTTTGGGTTTGTTTTTGGACCGATTGTTGCCGCATTGACACTTGGGATGGGTGCATCTATGCCATTTATCATAGCAGGTCTTATTACGACAATTGCCGTCACTCTGACGGCTCTATTTCTACCTGAGACCAACAAGCATATGGGTGAAGACCAGAAAGGGAAGCTTTTCGATTTCCCAATGCTCGCAAAGACACTTTTTGCACCAGGAGTTGGTGCAACATTTATGATTTCACTCGTTTTCTTCCTCGCATTTTCTTGCGCAATTATTTACGGATTTCAACCTTACGTAATTCGCGTTCTTGGCCTTTCAACATTTCAAAATACAATTCTTTTTGCAATATTTGGGACAACGGGTCTTATCTGTCAAACGTTTATAGTTCAACGTTACTCAAAGTGGCTCGGCATGAGGAAGGCATTTATGAGCGCAGTTCTCCTAACATCTCTTTCGTTTTTCATTATTCCGTTTGCCCACTCAATTGAGATATTTGCGCTTGCTATCATAATACTGGCTCTTTTCAATAGCGTTGTTCAAACTCTTATTCCCGCCATTCTGTCACAGGAAGCAGACGCTAAGTCGCAAGGTTCTATGATGGGACTTAATTCTTCGTACCAAAGCGTGGGCATGATTTTTGGTCCAATATTGGGTGGGTTCTTGGCTACATTTCTCATCCCACTTCCATTTTTTGTTGGAGGACTTCTAGTAGTTCTATGTTTTTTCCTATCGTTCAACGTCCTCAAGCCCAAGCAGCACCCCCAGTCGGCGTTTTAGTTAGTAGTATAATTGGTTAATGAAATGGATAGTCGGGGTTATTGCAGTTCTCTTATTTCTAATTGTTGCTTTTTTTGCATTTAATAATTATATTTATAACCAAAAGCAAAAAGGGGGTATTATGGAAAATCCAAGTCAAACAGTCGAAAAATCGAGTCTTATAGATGTTACTCCTATTTCGCATGCTACTATGGTTCTCAAAATGGGTGGACAGGTAATTTATACTGACCCTGTTGGTGGAGCACAAATTTTTGCAGGTGAGGAAGCTCCAACTCTCATTCTTGTTACTGACATTCACTCAGATCACATGGATCCGACGACGTTGAAAGATATTTCCAAAGAAGATACAACAATAGTCGTTCCACAAGCAGTTGCAGACCAACTTCCAAAAGACATCCCAGGCAATATGGTTGTTATGAAAAACGGTGACAACATTACTGAAAAAGGTATTGGCCTTGAGGCAATTCCCATGTACAACCTTCCTGAGTCTCCGACCGCGTTTCACACGAAAGGTCGTGGCAATGGGTATGTTATAAGTGCCGATGACAAGCGCGTATATGTGGCAGGAGACACAGACGATATTCCTGAAATGCGAGCTCTCAAAAACATCGACGTTGCATTTATCCCAATGAACCCACCTTATACAATGGATATTGAGAGGGCGGCATCGGCAGTTGTGGCATTCAAGCCAAAAGTTGTTCATCCATACCACTATCGCACGCCAAATGGTTTTTCAGACGTGAATAAATTTAAAGAACTTGTCAACGCCGCTGATCCCAGCATAAAAGTCGAGCTCCTCAATTTTTACCCCTCAAGATAAGCAATAGTTCTCACATTGACACACCATTTTCTGTATGATCATAATTAGATTATGCAGAATTTATTCCGTCCCCGACAGGGCTTTACTCTTATTGAGCTTCTTATAGTCATCGGAATTTTAACAGTTGTTTTGACCATGGTTATTCTTGCTATCAGTCCGCTTGAACAATTTAAAAAGACACAAGACGTCGGTTCGAAAGCGATTGCGCAAGACTTTATCAATTCATCTGTTGATTATTACACAACAAATAAAAAACTTCCTTGGAGTGATGATCCTGCCTGTAGCGATGAGCTGGCGACAACTGGAAAAGCACTTTCAGACATACCTAGCTGCACTCACGATCTTATTAAAAATAGCAAACTAGAAGATAATTTTGGCTCAGAATCCGAACTAAAAGATATGTATATAACAAAGTGTGGTCAATCTGCCGTAATTTGTTACAACCCAAAGTCAAAAGTAGAGTACGATGAGGGTGAGGCAACGTACGATAAATTTGGCGTCAATGACCCTGGCTGTCCTGGTCATGGCGGACCATCTCCTGAATGCTATTGGTGCAAGCCTGTTATTGCAGACCCCGATTGTCTCGTGAGCCCAACGCCTACACCGACTTTAAATCCCACAAAGATGCCAACCCCCACTATGACTCCAACCGCGACGCCAACATCAACTCCCATGCCAACATTAACACCCACTCCGACAAATACACCAACACCTACTCTTACTCCAACGCCGACTGCAACTCCCACACCGAAACCAAGCGATACTCCGACCCCAACACCAACTAACACGCCAACTCCGACTCCTGACCCGAATGTTGTTTACGGGGTTGGTGGTTACAAGCTCGACGATACTAAATTCCTGAAGACATATGCTGTTTTATCCTTTAATTATCCTTCGTTTGGTCCGAATTATATGGTAGATGTGTCTTTTAGGTCTGATTTTGGTGGTACGACATGGTCCGGATTTGGCTACCAAGTAGGCAACAATTACGTTGTCGCAAACGCAGATACTATTTTTAATGTTGCCTATGCAGGAGACGGAAATTTTGGTACATTAACAAGTCCTTCATATGCTGCACAAATAAAACTGACCCAAAAGCATTTTTCGTACATAAGCGTGCCTTATTATTGGGTTCAATACGCTGCAGGATGCGGAAAGACTATATACTGGAGAGTGGTAGGGTGGCCCGGTGATAGCACCGGACTTATCGGTCCGACCTACACTGGTACGGTGGATTGTACAACAAAAGTAGGTGTTGTTAGCGACTGGCTCGATATGAATCACGACGGGGTTATTGATTGGACTGATTATATTATTGAAGCATTGCAGTCAAAGTTAAGATATGGAGGTTGGCAGCCGCCAGAATAAATTCTATGAAACAAAAAATACTAATACTTCTATTAACAATATTGTTTATTTTTGTAAATGCAAGCCAAGTTTTTGCTAAAAATGTTCAAGTAGTAGGAAATGCAGGAGGAGACGGTGGAGTAGCGCTTGGAAGTAAAATTACATTTACGGATGCCAGTACGCATAAAGTTGTTTTAACTCAGAGTCTCGATCCATCAGGAAATTACACTGTATCAATTCCGACAGGCACGTATGACGTGACTGTTATTCCGCCAAAAGAGACGGGACAGTCGCCTACAACGCGATACAATCAAAAATTCTCAGATGCTAACTCGGTGGCAAACGTAAATGTGCAATCAGCACCAAATTCAAATCCATTCCAACAAGCAAACAACAATCAAACGATCTCTTACGTTGAAATTGGTGGGTTAATTCTTTTTGCTGCAGCAGTTCTTTCGTACTTTATACTTCGTTCTAAAAAGAAGTAATCAATTTAATTTATAACCATTTCTTCTATACGCTAAAATTCCATCAGAACTGAACGCAAGGGTATATTTTTTATTTGTATTCATTTTGTCGATTGCGCGGTTATAGTCATCAGATGTTGCGCCAAGGACTGGCGGAAGTTTTGTATCAATTATGACAAAGTCCTCAGTGCCTGTCATTGATGGCCAAATAGTTAAATCTTTGTAGTACTTATTTAAGTGGGGCGCGATTTGATATTGGGCTGAAACTTTCGCATTGAGGGGAATCTGCGTAATGAGAGTGTCTAGTATTTGCGAATTTTCAGCTCCAGGTCCTTTTGCTTGATCATACTCCTGGACCGCAGGTATCAAGGAATAACCATTGTAGCCAAAGAATACATTTGAGAACATTGCGAAATAAAAGATTAGTACAGCAAAGAATATGCTAGTTTGTCTTACATGCTTTTTAACGAACTTATATTTATCGATTCTAGATAGCGCTTCAATTGTAGCAACGACAGTTACTGCAGCAATAGCTGCGCTATAATGGGCGCCATTTGCCTGGGCAATGCCCGAGCTAAGTAGCTTTTCAAGAAGCGAAGGAATAACAATGATTACTGCTGGGGGAAAAAGAAAAAGTAGAAATGAAAATTGGCCAAATGTCTCAAGGAACATGTCAATTTTGACCTGCGTATTAAATAAATTAGTAACTATTGCAGGTGAAAGAAAAGATTCATATTGTCCCCAGTAACCAAATCCGTGGCCATTGTTAAATATTGGAAAAATAATTTCAAAACAAATAAGTCCCCACAAAGCACCCATCGCCATCGTGATTATAGCTGTTTGCCTATCGCGTTTTACAAAATAAAGGTATAAGCCCCAGAAAAATACGATAAATACAACCTCCTCTTTAACTAGGAGCGAAAGGGCAATAAACAAGTAGTAAAACTTTTTATTCTTCGATGTATAAAAATAATAAGACCACAAAAATAGAGGCGGAAAAAATAATATTTCGTGAAAGCCATACGCAAACCCAAACTGCAAGCCTCCAAAAGACAAGTACGCAAAGGCGAGTGAAAGCCCTATGCTTTTTGAGTGAAGATATTCTTTAGATATTAAATAGATCGGAATTGCACCAGACAAAGTTGCAATTGCTTGAGTTGACAGAAGAAGGCCTTCAGAATGCGCGATCCAATAGAGTGGGGCTAACAGTGCAAGTATTGGTGAAAAATGTTGTGACCACTGTGGATATAGTGGTTGGTTGAGATTCCATATGTATGGAATTTTAAATTCTGAGAACTGCCAAATTACTTGATGGAAAAATACCAGGTCGATTGCCTCGGATATGAAATTTACATAACGCTCCCAAGTTATGAGAAATAGGTAAACCGCGTAGGAAATAATTGAAAAAGAAAATATTACTTGTATTATTCTTTTGGCGTCGGGAGATAATTTATTATTAGTTACACGATCTATGAATAGGGCAAGAAATAAGCTAAGCGCGATCGTTATTGGATAGACTGCTGTTGGATTATTTAGTAATTGGTATTTATTGCTAATCAAGAAAATTACGTACCAAAAAGGGAATAGTATAAAAAGACTAAAAACAATTATGGGTATGAATGCGTTTTTTTTCATGGCCAATAACGATATTTAATCACAATTCGCGATAGGCCAAAAGTATAATTATCTGTTGCTTTGTAGCTCTCTGAGCTCTGACTTTGTGAGTTCGCGGTATTTACCGGGGGCGAGAGTTTTATCTGTCAATGATCCAATTGCGATTCTTTCGAGTGCCAAAAGCGTTATCCCTATCGCCTCGCACATTCTTCTTATTTGACGATTTCGTCCTTCATGGATGGTCATATCAATTATTGATGTTTTTGCTTCACGATTTAACACTTTTACTTCAGCAGGATGTGTTTGCCCATCTTCAAGTTCTATGCCATTTGATACTTTTTCAATCTGATCGTCTGATATGTTGCCAGAGATTGTTAAGCGGTATGTTTTATTAACATGGTTTCTGGGGTGGGTTAGATGATTTGTCAGTTCTCCATCGTTTGTCAATATCAAAAGTCCGGTTGTTGCTCGGTCTAGCCGTCCGACGGGATAAACTCGTTCATTTGTCTTTATTAGTGATACAACGTTTTTTCTAGATCTCTCATCATAAGTTGTTGAAATATATCCCTTAGGTTTATTGAGTAGAAAATAGACCAATTCTGGTTTTTTTATTTCTTCTCCATTTATTTTTACAACATCAGTATTTGGATTAAGTCGAATTCCGGACTCTGTAACACGATTCCCGTTTATTGTCACAGTTTTTTCCAAAAGAAGCGCATCAACAGTACGCCTCGCGCAGACGCCCATATTTGCCAAATATTTATCTATACGTGTAGTATCTTTCACAGAAGAATTATACCAGCTTTAGGGGATTATTATTTCTTCTTAAACGCTTTACCGGGTTGCCATGGAGTACCAAGATAAGGTAATACGTATCTATCTAGTCCATACCAACCAGCAACTCGCCAGGCGAGAATCAAAAATAATTCTATTAAAAACATGAAAGGGTTCGTACTGATAGTTCCAGCAAAAAGATAATTCATGTTCATAAAACCTCCAAAAAACGCAGCAATTCCTGTAAATATTCCAAGTATCAAACCAATCCCTACTAAAAATTCTCCAAATGAAATAGCATAAGAGAATAATACGGTATGTTGCAGGACAAATCCATTTATAAATGAGACGTACCATGAAGATACGTCTGGGTGGGGGCCAGCCGATTTTTTTAACGCGCCAATTAAAAATCCTTGTAGAGCAATTCCTGCTTTTGGTCCAACCCAGACGGGGTTAATTATTTTTTCGAAACCTGCTTGAAGCCACTGCCATCCAATATATACTCTTAAAATTAGCCATATAAGACCAAGTCTTGTATCCGCAAATAGAAAACGCGACAATGGTGGTTCAGGGATCTGAGTTATTTCTGAAGATTTTGCCATACCTCTACGTTATCAGAAAAAACTTTTTTTTTGCAAGTGTTAATTTTAGTGTGATATTGACAACAGCATCATCGAGTTGCATAGTGTAATTATGAAAGTACCTAATTCGAGATTAAAATTTTTCATCGGTGTATTCATAAGTATTGCCGGATTTTCACTAACGTATTAATCAATTCTAAGTATTTATTCAAATTTCAATTGTTAAATAAAGTCATGAATATTAAGGGCAAAGTAGCTATAGTAACGGGAGCATCAAGCGGAATAGGCGAGGCAACGGCTCGACTATTATCAGAAAAAGGTGCAAGTGTCGCACTTGTCGCAAGGTCGAAAGAAATACTTGAAAAAATTTCAGGCGATCTTCCGAATTCTAAGGTATTTCCTGCTAACATGTCTGACTTCGGTCAAGTCCGAGATATGGTAAAGGAAGTAAAGAAGGCATTTGGCAGTGTAGATATTCTCATAAATTGTGCTGGTCGTGGTTATCATGTTCCTGTTCTATCAATCGATCCAGTCAAATATCATGAGCTTTTTGATCTGGATGTTCTGGGTCCACTTGTCGCAATGCAAGAAGTAGTACCGATTATGAAAAAGGAAGGCGGTGGATCAATCATTAATATAAGTTCGGGCACATCACTCATGGCAATTCCTGGGATCGGCGCTTATTCATCTGCAAAGCGTGCACTCAACGCTATTAGTCTTACAGCAGCCTCTGAGTTAGAAGAAGATAATATAAAAGTGAGCGTTGTTTATCCATACATTACCAAAACAAATTTTCATAAGAATTTGATAGGCGGTGGAGAGTGGGATATGGATGAGTCAGACGACCTCCCAGAATTTGATGAGCCAGAAATTGTCGCCAAAAAAATCCTAGAAGCAGTTGAGACCGGAGCAAAAGAAGTCTACGTTCATGATTGGATGAAGGGAAGAAAATAAATTCAACTTAGAATCAGTAGCTGAGTACTCCCAAGTATTTTAGAACTACAAGCAGAATAATGCCTATTCCAAACAGAAAATAAACACAACCTAATAAAAATGCTGTTGCTCCTTCGAAATGGAATCTGGGTCCACGATCAAAACTGTTATAGCCTAAAAAAATTCTTTTCATTTTTATGCCCTGAATTCCTAATAGAACAAAGAAAAGACCAAATAAGAAAGCTACAGCTGCTTGTGCGAACATATAGAAATTATAGTCTAAATCGACCGCAAATTATCCTGAGAAATTTTCAGCGATTTTTTATTATTTTCTTGCACAATAATAACTGCTTTTTAGAGTTCTCGGAGTAGTATTTGCTTATGTATGCTAAGAGACTGATTGTAAGTTTACTTGCGCTAAATTTGTTATTTTTCGCGGGTGGACTTCTAGCCGCCAAGTTTCTGTCAAAAGATAATTTCTTCAATTCAAAAGTCCAAGCACAGGTTGATGATGAAAGCCCGACCCCAACACCTGCCGACTCTGGAAGTTCAAATGGGCAGAGTGGCGGTTTTTCATCAGGCGATTCCGCACCCACCCCAACTCCAACCGTAAGTTCTGTAAACGCATTTGAATATACACCATTGCCTTCCGACCATGGTCCTGAGCAGGATATTGCACAGGTCGGTCCAATTTCGGCGAGCAGAAACACAGTCCAAGTTGATGATTCCGTGGCCTTTTCGGTCACTATTAAAAACGAGGCCTCATATAACAAGGATATCCAAAGTCTCTGCTTTGAGAGTACGGATGGAAATTTTGGATGCATTTTTGGAATAAATCTTGCGCCTGGTGCGACGTATACAGCGAATAACGTTGGTACGTGGACATCGGGTGGGGCGAAGAAGGTTTGGATCGACTGGACTCAGGATGGTCGTAATTTCTACTCACCGGTAAGTGGCTCTTCGGCACTAATAAACGTCCTCGGTTAAATGTCTTAAATATTTCTTACTAATTCATAAGTGTAACTTTGATTAATAAAGTTAGAATGATTGTGATGAAAACTAAAACGCAGAGAAGAGAAATTCAGGAAAAGGTAAAAAGAGCTATTATTCTAGAAAAGAATTTGATACAGCGCAAGCTCACTATTGCACAAGCGACTCGAAGGCATGAGAGGATTTTAGCTAGAAATGATATCAGAGGTTTAGCTCGAAGAGTATTGTGACAAACCCTTTAACACATAACAGTTACTTAATACCAAGCAGATTTCTACTGATTTACCTGTGTGTCCGAAATACTCCAGACATCTATCTGCGTAATATCAGAAGAAATATTGCAAGTGTTCATCATCTGTTGCGTACTTCCTGACTGATTTTTAAACATCACAGCCATGCTTGGTGAAATATTGTACGAAAACGTTACTGGTGATTGCTTGATTGGTCCGTTGCATTGAGGGCCGTTTGGGTAATGAATTTGAGAATATACTGTTTGATTCTGTTTAAGTGTGATAATTGCCGAGCCTGCAGGTAACTGTTGTTTTGTGGTTACATTTTGGGCTGGCGTTTGAGCGATGATGAACTGATTTCCTTGGATATCGCAATCAGATTTTGAAATATTTTTTATGGTGAGGGTACCGTATATGCTTCCTGCCGCGCCCTCAGTCGTTATATTTGCCTGAAGTGCTTCTAGGTTGCAAAAAGATTGTGTAGTGGGTTTTGGTGTTGTTGTTGCAGTTACCTGTATGGGAGCGAGAGTTACTGTAGGTGTTGTTTGTATCTGACTTTTGTGTATAAATGCAAACAAAAATAATACGAAGAAGGCGATAATAAAAATAAAGGCAAGAATTGTTAGATATCTCATCTCAAAATGATAAACCTGCTTTGTAAGAATCACGCAACAAATTCGTTAAGGTTCCGAGCGTCTCATAGACGCATGTGCGTCTGACTCTTTTAATTTTATTGCATAGAACAGTGCAATTGCCCCCAATACAACTGATGCTCCGAATGCGATTTGATACGCAATTAGCGGCTTGGAACTAAGCTTTAAAGCTTGAAAAAGCACAGTACCGAGTATTGCAATCCCAAATGACGATGCCACTTGTCGATTTGTATTAAATAGAGAGGACGCGCGCCCGGTTTCATCCACGGTAATATTTGTAAATACAGCAGCTTGAACAGGAATAACTGCAAACCCCATAGATAGTCCTCTCAGAAAAAGAATAAGCCGTATTATCCAAAGATTTGTATTTATATCAACAAAAGCAAAGACTGCGCTCAAAAGAGTGACAAAGGTGAGACCGACGACTATCATTTTCTTTGGTCCCCATTGTTGGTAAAACCGGGTTGTTACAAAAGAAATAGTAATCCAACCAAGTGCGGTTGGAAAAGTTGTTAATCCTGATTCAAATGCCGAGAGTCTCACCAAATCTTGAAGAAATAACGGTAGAACAAAAAGAAATCCAACCCATTGAGAAAAAGCAAAAAACATGATGATATTTGTTGTTCTAAAAAGTCTTTCGCGGAACAGCTTGAAATGCAGAAGGGGTGATGTTTTTCTTGTTTCAATAAAAACTAGCCAGACTAAAAGTAAAATACCCAAAATCCCCGATATAATTACGGGAAGTGTCGTCCAGCCATCAACTGGTCCAATTGATAGTGCATAGAGCGTGAGGATGAGTCCGACTGCCGAGACAACAAATCCGGGTATATCAAATTTTCCAGGTCTCCCTTCAAGGTATTCTCTCAAGTATATGAAACTAAATATAAATGCGAATATTCCGACTGGAAGATTCACAAAAAATATCCAGCGCCATGTTGCAAAATCTGTCAAAAACCCTCCGAGAACTGGTCCAACCGCGGGTGCAATTGCTGCAGGAATAGCAAGAATTGACGAGGCTTGGGCTCGTTCTTGTGGTGGAAATGCCCGAAATAGCATAGTGATACCAACTGGTGTCATCATGCCGCCCCCTATTCCTTGTAAGACGCGAAAGAAGATAAGGGATTCGATATTCCAGGCAAGTCCGCAGAGTATCGACCCTGCGACAAAAGTAAAAAGAGCAAACAAAAAAGTCTTTTTAGTTCCAAATCTATCACCTATCCATCCAGATGCAGGTATCCAGACAGCAAGACTGAGTACATATGCGTTAACGACCCATTCAAGTGTTGTTCCCGGGACTTTGAAATCGCGTGCAAGTGTAGGAAGAGCAACATTGACGATCGTCACGTCCATCAGGTCCATAAAAAAACCTGCGACAAATGCAATTGCCACAAGCCATTTATATTCAAATTTTCGCATCGGTATTAAAGTTTATACCAGCTTTTTAAGAAAGGTGAAAGAGAGTAGAAATAATTTTAAACTGCGAACTTCTAATTACTAATTCCTAATTTCTAATTCATAACGATGAAACTATTCATTATTCATCTTTTTACTCTCGGATCCACGGCTTTCGCTATTCGCACAGCGAGACCCCTCAGTATTTCGGTAATTTGCGGATTCTGTCCGCCATTCTCTCGCGATTTAAATAGCATGCTGCCGGACACTTCAACAGGAAATTCTATATTGCCATCTAGTTTATATTCTGTATGTCTTTGGGTGAGGACTACATTTCCATTCTCAGTTACTTCAATATCCAAAAAATCATCCAGCTTTCCATCAGTATCATCATGGGATATATCAGTTATCTTAAACCAATTTTTTCGACTGTCTCTGTAAACTTTTATCGTTGTGTTTGCATTTATTCTATCTTCTTCTTCGTGTAGATCCTCATTTTCATCATCAGACAATTTATTTACATCCATTTCTATGTGATTTAAAAAAGAACGTGGAATTTTATATAACTCTTCAGAAATGAACGGATTTAGTCCTCCACCGGAGTCGTGTCTAAATCGCAAATTCGGCATATGAACTAGCTCATCAGGGCTCATTGTAAATCTAGGATCTTGAATTTGAAACCATACGTCTCCAAATGCTCCATTATGAGTGGCGATATGAAGAATGAATGGGCTATCATCGTCAGAACTCACATTGTAGAGAGCTGTTTGTTCGCTAGTCTCATAAAGTAGGGGAGTGCTAAAACCAAAATTTAGTTGCCGCTCAACGGGTAATTGAAATGCTTCTGTCACGCCCAATTCTACCACCCACTTCTATATTTTTCTACGTTTTAATCCATATTTAACATTCTATATTCAACATTCGCTTAATACTTCTAGTACAACCCGTTAACTCTTTAACGCGTTAACCCGCAACATACTTAGTACGTTCTACTGATCAGCCCGTGATATTCTTGATACCCTTACTATTTCAGCAGCAGCGTCAGCCTGACAATATATCCAATGATTGCGATTGAAATAAAGAAAATGCTTATTCCAATAGGGGAATTCCAACTATACCATTCATTATTAGACATGGCTTGAATTTTTGCCAAATGTTCCAGGTGTTTATCTTCAATATTGCTCATAATTCCTCACCTCCTATCTTTTTCCGTCAAATATAATATTCTTTCAACCCGTTAACTCGCGAGCACGTTAACTTGCTAACTTTTTTGATTTATATATCCAAATACTCGACTGGATTTTCGTACTTTTTAGCAAGGTCAGAGATGGTCTCAAGTAGGCTAGTAGGTATTTTGCCGCGAAGAGCTTCTTGGGTCTTTTCAACTATAAGTTCTGTGCGCCGAGTGTTTAGCATGAAGTCGCTGCTATTTTTCCAAGCTCGTTTGTTTGTGATGAGGGCAGCGGGGTAAAGTGTCTCAAGAAGTATCGCGAAGTTTTCTTTCTTTGTCCGATAGATTTCAGCTTTCATATACCATTTTTTATCATCTGAAAAGCCTTTCCATTCGCCAATTCTGGCACCAATAAATCTTTGTTCCCGTTCTGAGTCGTGCGAGCCGACTTTGACTGAGATCTCCTTCATTCCATCAGCCTTTTTAGAGTTTCGAGCAACGTATTCACGAAGAGACCGTGCAATAACAGAGGAGAGTGCTTCGCCCGCTATTTCTTTTGCTTGCTCAAAGAGTTTCTCATCATTCTGAGATACATAAATCGTCCTATTTGACATATATGCATATAATATACGTATACATATAAAAAGTCAAGAGACAACGTTATGAGCTAGTAATAAGTCTGTTTTAAACAAATTTATACAAATTCCGAGTGTTATAGAGGGGTAGAGGATGCAAGATTATCCATGTATAGTTCGTATTCACCTATTCGATGTCCAAGAGCCGATGTAATACACTCAATCGCAAGTTTGGAAGTTTTGTCATCAATATCTTTCTTAGGAGATAGCTCAGTGACGTCCATGCCGACAACATTGAATTTTTTGGATAAATTTTCAAGTGTATAGATTATTTCTCTGTAGCTTAGAGCACCAGCTATAGAAGTATCTGTTGCGGGTGCATACTCTTTATCAATGACGTCCAAATCCAATGATATGTAGATCTTATCCGTTTTAATTAAGTTCATTAATTTATCTACAGCCTTTCCAATACCTTGAGAAATTATGAAGTCTATATCTATCAAGGATATGTTTTTTTCAATAATTGCTCTCTCTCCAGGATCAAACTTTTGCCCGCCGAACAAGACAGTATTTTTTTTGTCAAAAAATCTAGTCTTCGAATCAAAATACGAGTTAAACTTTTTATCAAGCCCAAGGCTCAGCGCAAGAGCCATTCCGTGTAATCTACCGGATGGTGTAGTTTGTGATGTATGAAAATCACCATGAGTATCAAGATATATGAGGGTAACACCATTCATTTTGGAAGCTATTCCCAAAATAGATCCAATTGCATTAGAGTGATCGCCCCCTAGTACAAGGGGAAATCTATGGGCCGTAATGGAGTCCGCAACTACATCGGCAGTTTTTTTCGCTATATCAATTATCTCTTCAACATGTCTTAAAGTTATATCTAGGCGAGTTGTTTTCTGCGATATTTTGATGTTTCCTTTGTCTTCGTACTCAAAGCCTGCCAGTTTTAGGGCATTAAAAAGTCCTACCTTTCGTATTGTGTTTGGGGCGGTACTTCGATTTGTATCGTCTTTCCCATACAGGAAAGGTGCTCCCAGAATGGTGATTATTTTTTTAGAATCTGAATTGTTTCTGATTGATTTGTTCATTTGTGATTTCTTACTTCGAGGATTTAAATGCTATTGTGTTTCCAGAAAAAGATTTACGAAATACGTCCCCCTCAATAGAAATATTGGATCCTCCCGCGGCGTGTTCACTGCTGGGATCATTAATAAAGAGTCTATATCCGCTGGTAGGTTCTTTGCTCATTCCCACGATCAAAACGAGATGGCCGTTTTTTTCAGAGGGGTCATTTTTTCTTTCGGGATTTAGATAAAAAGGGGAGACTGATGCCATCACAAGGCTATTCTTCTCAAGAAGAGAGTATAGTGAGTCAAGATCATTTATTCTCTGAGCGTTTCCATTTATTCCGAATTCTTTCAATAGCGATGCTAACTTTTTATGTATCCATCCGCGCCTACTGTCGTATGCACCACTTTTAGTTGCAGCGTGTAGCAATTCGGCAAGTGTATGTTCTTCGCCACTTAGTTGGTCGGTTACCATTGAGGCGCATATTAATCCACACAAACTATTATTCCAATCTTCTATTTGAGATGTTGTTAGTGAGCCTTCCTGCTCGAGGTAATCAGTGGTTTGAGAGTAGGACGGTACATTGCGATATCCGACGTATTCTTCTGTCATAGTGTAACGCCAAGGATTTTGAGGACAGATACAATATCTGCTATAGATTCTTCTATATCCTCTTTCGTATTGTCATGTCCCACACCTATTCTTACAGAAGAAGATATTTTGTGATCGTCAAGCCCAAGCGCCAACAGAACATGAGATTTAACTGCAGTATCACTGGAGCAAGCCGAGCCGGAAGACATTGCGATATTTTTTACACGAGAGAAAAGATCTGTAGCCTGTATCTTGTCAAGACTGAAATGTAGATTGTGAGGTAGACGTTTTAGCATTCTCGATACTTCTTGGGCGGAAGTTTTTTCTTTGTTTTTTTCAGAATTCGCTATGTCTTCTTTTATCGAAGGACCATTTAGGTTAATAGCTAGATTATTGTTGAAAAGTCCATCGTACAATGAATTTCTGAGCTGAAAAAGATGCCAAAATTCATCGGAAAATCTTTCATTTATCAGTCTTGCTGCTTCCCCCAGGCCTACTATTCCGGGTACATTTAGAGTTCCAGATCTGTATCCATTTTCCTGATGTCCGCCACTCATTTGTCGGGTGAGTTGTATTAGTTTGTTTTCGCGGTTGACATACAAAAAACCAACTCCTTTAGGCCCATTAAATTTATGTGCAGATGCTGAAAGCAAATCTATTCCATATTCTTTTACATCTATATCTACTTTTCCGAGCGCCTGAGCTGCATCAGTATGAAAAATAATATTCCTTTCTTTACAAATTTCACCAATTTCCTTGATTGGTTGAATGCTTCCAATTTCGTTATTTGCAAACATAATTGAGATCAATTTCGTGTTCTTTTCTATCGTCTTCTCTAAAGCTTCAATATCAATAATCCCGTCTTTGTTAACGGGAAGTAGTGTAAACTCACAAACACCGGCTCTTGAATTGAGAGCTTCCAATACGCAATCGTGTTCGATCGCAGAAGATATGATATGTATTTTTTCTTGTGTAGAATCGCAGATCCCTTTTATAACTAAATTATTCGATTCGGTTGCGCCGCTTGTAAAAACAATATTGTCAGGTGCCGTTTTTATAAATTGAGCTGCGTATTCTCGCGCTTTTTCAACTGCATTTCTCGCTTCCCATCCAAATTGATGCGTGCTGCTTGAGGCATTTCCATATTTTTCTGTGAAGTAGGGCAGCATTGCCTCAAGTACTTCGTCTCTTACTCTTGTGGTGGCATGGTTATCTAGATAAATCCTTCTTTTTCCCATTTAGTTGATTGTTATATCTTCTTCAAACTGGGTAAGTTCATCATCGCCGAAAGAAAAGTTTATTATTTTTAAATTACTTGTATCATATCCATAGATAGATTTAAGTATTAAGAAAGCAACTTTTGCTCCGTTATTCACCTTGTGTCTGTCGTACATATCGGACATATCGATAAGTATTTGACCTACGTTCTTTCCATATTTTTTTGCAAACTTAATATACAAATCCGAATAATGCTGGCCCATTATTAATGGACATCTTGCAGCCCATTTTTCATCTTTTCTGATAGCTAAAGGTATTTTTTTACCGTCTATCATGATGTTGTATAGAGTCTCGCCTTTATTGTTGATATCCTTTTCAATCGCATATTCCTTTTCATTGTCTGCAATTATTCTTGCTGTCCTTATCCCTCTATTTCGCAAAGTTCTTTCATTGGTTACGATTTGGTCCGACTTTTGTATTTTTGTATTTTTTAGAATTTCCTCAAGAGAGTCGGGAACTGTGGCATCGTTTTGATCCGGCTTCATCTCTCTTGCAGTCGGTATCACGCAAACATCTTCTCCGCAGCTAATTCCTATGTTGTTTATTAGTACTCCAAGACTTACTCTTGTAATGTTGTATTCCTTTTTGATGAGCTCGTTAGCTGTTTGTGTGGCCGAATTTAAGGTGTTAAAGGAGAAATCAGTTGGGCCAAATCGCGTATCATAGTAGCCACCTTCAATATAGACAATATTTCGTCTATTGCCATCGCTTCCTGAGGCAACTGATCTTACAGTATCTAATAATTTTTGATTTATGTCGCTCATGGCTGAGCGCCTGTTAGGAATCGAACCCAAATCTCTTGCTAAGATGCAAGTGTTTTATCCGTTATACTACAAGCGCAAACATATTTCTGTCAGGCACTTATGTACTCTTTTCTTATAAGCATTTTACGGATTTAAGACATCTTAGCCCTCGTACCAGGTTTTGTCAATCACACTTTCTGTATCAAATAACCCATTATTCCTTATTCAAAACTCGTTAACTCTTTAACTCGTTAACTCGCAATACTGCTTAATACTTACTACTTAATACTAAATACTCGCATCCTCATTATTCGCTATTCTTTATTCAAAACTCGTTAACTCATTAACAAGTTAACTCGCAACATGCCTAATACTTAATACTTCATACTCTTAAATCTTATATCTTAAATCTTACGCATTCTTTGCGCGAAACTCTTTTTCGAGATCTACGATGTACGCAATGAGGAGAGGGGGTGAAATAAATGGCAAATAACAATCCTGGAAATTTTGCAAATGATCCACAGAGAGCGAGTCGCGCAGGTCACAAAGGTGGACAAGCAGCCCAAAGAAGCGGACGCGCGCACAAATTAACACGTGAAGAACGAAGTCAGGGTGGATCAAACAGGAGCAATAGTAATAACCAAGACGACCAAGATTTCGGTCAGTTTGGTGAGAACATCTAAGATGTCTACCGCCAAACGCTTACGGCGCGAAGCGACGCAGCATGCAGGGCGGTAGGAAATTATTAAGCAAAGGTTAAAATATATGGCGAAATACGGAAAAAAATCACAAGAGGAAGTTGGAGAAGCAATGCACGAAATGCATGAGGGTAAACTCAAGAGTGGGAAAAGTGGCAAGAAAGTCACCAATCCTAAGCAAGCGATTGCAATCGGACTATCAAAAGCACGAAAAGAAGGAGCAAAAGTCCCAAAAAAATGAAAGGAGGTAGAAATGGGAGACACACAAAAATTGCAAAGAAAAGTAGAAGAACTTCGTGACGAACTAAAATCTCACGCAGCCCAAGTCGATGATCCTAAATGCGCAGCACTTTGTGAGACAAGTGCCGAGGTTCTAACGGGTGTAGATACAGCTTTCGATCATTTTTTGAACCAGAGCGAAAAGGCATGGCAATAAACACTTATGTACAGAAGATGGTCGCAATCGGTTACAAGAAGTAGTAATGCTCTAGATTTAAAAGGCCGAATCTTTAGACAAGATGATCCTGCTAAAATTGCTGCCTCGCTCAAAGATTCAGCGGAGCGGAGCACTCGCCGAAAAGCGACTCCATTTAGTTCTGCGATGAGTATGCTCAATTTCTATATCAATCGCGCGGGAAGTAGATTGCCTGAAGCGCGAAAAAGGACGCTTGAACAGGCAAAAGTAGAACTTCGCAAACAATTCAACCGAATATAAATTTACACATTTTTTGGCATTTACTTACTTACTTTTAAACCCAAAAGCTTATATTTTACATATGCCTTTACGTTGGGAACATGATGTGGAATTTTTAGAATATGGCGACATATACTTTTTTTATAAAGTAAAAAGAAATGTTGAACCGCATGGGATAGCCGACGTCTCACGCTTTTTTATAGTTCTTGATCCCGAGAAAGAAAATCCGCCCCGGTACATTGTCATGGGTAATAAATGGCTTCCCAAAGTGTTTGTTGATGGTAATACGGCTTGGGGATTTGTTCAAATTGTTGGAGGGCGTGGTTTTCGGACGCAAACTTCGCGGTCTCCGAACATAAAGAATACCTCAAGACCCGCAGGAGAGGGTATTTATGCAATAGTTACACATCGCGACCATACCCACCTTTTATATTTACTGGAGCTACCGAAAGCACAGGGTCCTGTTCAAAAGGCTTTTAATATTCAAAAAGAAGGAAATTATATATTTCAGAATCGTTCAGTTGAAACGTCTCCAAAGTCTCCTGACCTTCAGTTTTCTAATTTTTCAAGAATCGATGTTAACGCTTTAAATAAAAGAGGGACTGAGATTTTGCTCGTTGGAGTAGGAAGTGATATTGGAAGGCTTGGAATATCGGCCCAAAAAGATTATGAAACAATACAAACCGCCGACATTTTTTCAAAACTCCATTTGGATCGAGAAAGACATCCGATTAAATCACTTATATCTGGTGATTGGACATAAAGATAAAACCTATTTATGGAGCGCGAAGGACCATATGAAAAATTTGCAAATGAAGTATCTCAAAACAAACGGCTTCAAGCTAAATTAGGAGATAGGCTGCAGCAGTATCTTGAGCTTTCAGCAGAATATTTTCTTTTGCTTTCAAATGAATCTCCAACTAATACGGCAAGTTTTGCAGCCTTGAGAATAACAGCATTAGATATGGGATTCTCAGATCAGCAGTTTCAAAGAATGACCAGAAGAGTTAGGAGAATTTATGTTCAGGAAATGGGCAATAAAACCGATGGCGAATAACTTGTGTTAATATGCTTTTCTAACGCCTCTCATTTAATTTTCTACATTTAATAAACATACTTTTTTTGGTCAATTTGTTGGTTGAATAAATTTGAGTGCTATAATGGTTACGAAAGTTTAGCCAATCTTAGGGTACTATTTATCTATGGATCCAGATGTAGTTGAGAAATTAGAAAAGTTTTTTACAAAATACAAACCACAGAAATATAAAAAAGGGGAGATATTAGTTCGAGCAGGTGACAATCCGCTGGGCGTATTCTATTTAACTGAGGGTTACATCAAAAAATACGCAATTTCACAAAAAGGGGACGAGCTTGTCGTAAATATTTTCAAGCCAATATCTTTTTTCCCAATGTCACACGCAATTAATAATTCTCCAAACGACTATTATTACGAGGCTGCTGTACCAGTTACTGTTTATCGTGCACCAAATAGTGAAGTTGTCAAATTCGTCAAGGAAAACCCGGATGTGTTATATGATTTGATTAGCCGAGTGTATCGAGGGACAGATGGGATGCTTGCTAAAATGACGTATCTTATGGCCGGTAGTGCATACGACAGGCTCATCACTGAGTTGGTTATTCACGCTAAGAGATTTGGAATTCGTGAGGGGAATACCATAGAGCTTAAAGTTTCAGAAAAAGACCTTGCAGCACAGTCTGGATTGACTCGCGAGACTGTAAGCCGGGAAATAAAAATACTTAAAGACAAAGGGCTTCTGATATTAGGTAAAAGTATACAAATACCAGATATCTCAAAGCTCGAGGGGGAATTGCTAGAAGATATTTAATGCGTAGTCTTAGTTATAATTTCTTTAGTTGGTATAATTCTTCTTCTTACAACTCCATCAGGAAGTCCCAGCGGCAATAGATATCCTTGCCATTTTCCGTTCCCAACAAATAGCTCAAGATGTATCAAATCTGTAAGGTCTGCCTCATTTTTAACCTCATACAGTCTGTAGTTGCCAGCAGCAAGCACTTCGTTTGGAGCAAATTCTTTTTTTGATGCAACCAGAATTTCACCGATTTCCCCAGCCTTGATCCATGCATAATGATCTGCCTCATCCAAGTTCAAAATCTTTGTACCATCCATGGTTTCCATTAATAAGTATTTTCCTGAGCGCATTAACTTTATCATGAATCAATATTAATAGAATTTTTTTCTAAAAACATTGATTTAGATCACTAAATTAAGATGATGTTTATCAACGCATTAGAAGTAGCAGTAGAGTAGCATATATTTAAATTTGAGAATAAAAGGAGGTGAGCAGCGTATGAAAGATATTAACTATAAAAAGATTCTATTAACACTTGATGGATCTACATTGTCAGAAGAGGCAGTAAAACATGCATTGTATTTGGCAAAATTAACCGGTGCAGAAATATTACTGCATAGAGTAATAGATTCAGTCGAAATCGAGTTAATGAATGTAGAGCCTATGGGAATGGCGCCAGCGGTTCCTGTAATCGGTAAAACTGCCGTGGACCTTGTCAGAGAACACAAAAAGATTGCAATGCAAGAATTAAACCATATTCGAGAAGTGCTTGAGGAAAACAACATCGTGATGGTTGGTGCTAAAGTTGTTGAGGGTTTCGCCGCAACGGATATACCTGAAGCGGCAAGACGTGAGAAAGTTGACTTAATAGTCATGTCGACTCATGGTAGGTCAGGACTTGGTCGTGTGTTGCTTGGGTCTGTTGCGGAATCCGTAGTCAGGCATGCACCATGTCCGGTTCTATTGATCCGCTCTAAAACCAATACTAATAAATAGGACATTCACGCATAGAATAGGAGGTGATTATATATGTATGCCAAAGACATTAAGAAACTTACAAAAGAAAACACGAATTTTCGAACGGTTTTACACACAGGTAAAAATGCGCAGATTGTTGCGATGTGTATAAAAGTAGATGATGAAATTGGGGAAGAGACTCATCCAGAGACAGACCAGCTAATTTTTATCGTTGATGGTGAAGGTGAAGCAGTGGTGAATGGAGAGGCACAGGAAATTGCGGAACACGATGTTGTTTTTGTTCCAGCGGGTACTCTTCACAATTTTATAAATACTGGTGATGAGGATCTTAAGCTATTTACTGTATATGCACCACCAGAGCATCCGGATGGTACTATTCACAAAACACATGAGGATGCAATTCGCGAGGAGCATGAGTAGATTCATGCTCCTTTTGGGAATGGAGGTGAATGACAATGAAAAACAATGCAGGATCAGGCGCAATATATGGACTAGGAATGCTCGGAGCGCTGGTATATTTTATTCAGCACGCGGGTTCAATTGCTGATGGACTAGTGGGAATATTCCTTTCAGTATTTTGGCCCGGGGTCATGGTTTATAAAGTGCTGGAGCTCTTTAAAATGTAGTATAAATTAAGATTCATTTTTCCGAAATTTCCACCAGTATATAACAAACAAAGTAAGCATAGAATATCTGATTATCTCATTTGCTACATAAAGCTTGCTTATATCGGGGTACATTGTTGATGCAATTGCAAATAGAACAAAGTAGGGGATAGAACCAATAGAGGTTATGATTAAAAAGTTAAATAGAGGTATTTTTGTCGCTCCCAAGATGTATGAAATCGGATCGAAGAAATATCCGCCCAAAATTCTTCCAATCCACAAATCCTTCTCAGTAATACCCCCAATATAGGAATCAACCTGTTCAAAGGCTGGTTCACGGACGACATATTTCAATACTTTTTTCCCAAATCGGCGAGCTAGTAAAAATTCAATACATGACGCAATCAATGAAAGTAAGTAAATAATCACAACTGTATTCAGAGCACCGAATAGACCGACACCTATAAGATTAAGCGGAAAATCTGGGATGATTACTATTACTGTTGTTAACAAATAGAGGAGTGGAAATATTATAAATTCAAACAGTTCGTTTTTCTGAACGTAAGCAAGAAGTTGAGGATTGTAAGTGATTGGCGTAATTGAGTGAAGTAAAAAGTAGGTCGCTATTATCGTTATCGCAAGTATACTAATTCTTACAATTCTTTTATTTCGAGGATTATGAGTAGTTTTATTTTTTTGATTCCGCTGCTTCATGCTTGATATAATAATTATAAATGCTTATTCTCAAAATTTTCTGTTCATTTTTTTACAAAAAACATATATACATTGATGCTAGAATATTCATATGCCTATATATAATCTTATTCTTATTATTTGCTGGGCAGTATTCCTAATATATTGGTTTTTTACATCTCTTCACACCAAGAAAAACCGCAATTCATCAAAAGAATTTTGGTTTGCTAGGTGGGTTGTTGCAGTAATTATCCTCGTTTTTTTCCGTCATCAAGTAGCAGATATAGTTGCGGCGTTTAAAATTATTCCTTCATCAAGCGCCACATTAGGGATAGTCGGCGACCTTTTTGCAATTGTTGGAATAGGATTTGCTATCTGGGCGAGGAAAAATCTCGGAGCCAATTGGGGTACTCCAATGACTATTAAAGAAAGTCCTGATCTAGTCACATCAGGTCCTTATTCTTATGTTCGGCACCCGATTTATACAGGTGTATTGCTTGCAATTCTTGGTTCTGTTGTTGTTGGGACTCCTGGATGGATTATCGTTTTTCTCGTGTCATTTGTTGGATTTTTCTACAGCGCGCGACGCGAAGAGCATGATATGATCCGCGAATTCGGCGAGAAATATAGAAGCTATATGAAAAGAACAAAATTCCTCATCCCCTTCGTATACTAACTCAGGCGCAATTTCTTGATTCATGATTCTTGCTTCCTAATTCAAGAATGAAAATTCGCATTCTCATTATTCCTTATTCATTATTCTTTATTCACGTCTATTTCTTTCGTCGTTTCGGTTTCGGCGCCGGCAGTGCCGCATATGTTACTGCGCAGAGTTCTGACATGAATTCTGTATCTTCCCACTTTTCCTCGGGTATCAACAAATACATTTTGGCGCCAGGATAGGGTGGAGCGTCTTCTGCTTCGGGATAGAATTCTCGGCCTTGAGGAGTCGGCTTTATAAAAAGCGCATCGTCACAAATAAATGCTACTACTTTTCCGTTGCAGTAGAGCGCGAATTCACCAAACATCTTTTTGTAGGTGATAGTACCCGCGCCGCCCATTCGCTCAGATATAAGGTCCGCAGTTGATTGCATCGACGCCATAGCCTTTTACTTAATACTAATCAGCTCGTGATACCCCTGATACCCGTGATACTCTTGATACTTTTTTCTTTTCATTCTCTTTATTCGTTATTCTTTATTCATTATTCACAGATTTCTTCCCTTTTCTCTTCGCGTCCTGTTCTTCCTTTGCGACTTTGCGATTATTTATCAGCGCAATCTCTTTTTCGCGATTGCTATCAAATTCCGCCTGACACACTTTATTTGTGCAAATAGATTGGGATACTTCTATCTTTATAGGTTCACCAAGAGAAGTTTTGATCTCTTCAGTCCAAGTCTTAGCCACCTTTTTAGGGCTTCCGCATCTTTCGCAAGGCTGCTCATTAAATAATATTTTTTGATTTGTCATTTTAGTCAACAAAGGTTAGTGCAACACCGCGTTTGCCGGCGCGTCCCGTTCTACCAATTCTATGTATATAGTCATCATATGATGTTGGTGCATCGTAGTTTATCACATGTGTGACATCTTCGATATCAATTCCGCGAGATGCAACGTCAGTTGCTATCAAAACTTGAATTTTTCCCTCACGAAAGTCCTCTAGTGCTCGCTGTCTTTGGTTTTGTGATTTATTGCCATGGATTGCTGCTGTTCTAAATCCTCGCGTCCGCAACGCGCGAGAAAGCTTTTCCATCGCCCATTTAGTTCGACCAAACACTATAACTTTATCAAATCCAGGTCTGTCGAGCAGGTCGTGAAGCACTTCAATTTTTGGCCGCTCTCCAGTAATTCTCACAATATCCTGTTCAACATTATCAGAAGTATCCGCGCTTTTTACTGAGATTCTGACTGCGTTATTCACAAATGTCTCAAGTATCTCCTGCGTCCTATTATCAACCGTCGCCGAGAAAAATAGTGACTGTCGCACTTTTGGAAGAAGCGAGATGATATTCTTTATGTCTTTTATAAATCCAATATCCACCATGCGGTCAACCTCATCAAGGACTATGTTGTTAAATCTACTCAAATTCAGGTCATTTCGCTGAATTAGATCTTTTATGCGGCCAGGAGTCCCTATGACAAAACTCGGGTCACGCTTTAGTGCTTGTTGCTGACGGTTGATATTGGCACCGCCAATGAGTGCAACCACACTGACGCCAGTATCTTTTGCAAAATACATAAATTCATCATTTATCTGTAGAGCCAGTTCGCGAGTAGGGACAACTATTAGAACTCTTTGAGTTCTATCAATAATACATTTATTGATAAGAGTTATTAGAAATGCTGCAGTTTTTCCAGTTCCTGTATTTGCGATACCTATGATATCTCGCCCTTCAAGAATAGGAGGGATAGCTTGTGCTTGTATTTGGGTCGGCAGGTCATAGCCGTGATTTGCAATATTTTGCTTGAGCTTGTCGACTATATTAAATGATGAAAATTCGACATCTGAATCAATAGATGTTGTTTCGACTTGATGGTGCTCTTCAGGCGCCAGATGTTTGATAAAAAGATTTGGGTCGAGTTTTTTCGGCTGAGGTCTTTTCGCGCGCCCGTTAAAACTTCCAGCTTCACCAAGGCGATGTTGCGCGGGATTATTATTGTTACGGTCGCGTCGCCTATTTCGATATCTAGTGTATGTCATAAAAGCAGATTTTTGAAAAATGAGTTACCCGTGGAAAAGGTGGAGTATCAAAAATAAAAATCAATTATTTGGACAGATGTATTTAGTGTTTAAATACAAATAGACCCCTATATTATACCACAGAATTCCTTTTGCCCATCAGAGGAACGACGTACGACATAAATCTCCCTCTCCTTTTAGGAGAGGGTTGGGGTGAGGTAAGAGATCATCGGATTAGGGTGGGTAAAATCTTACTACTTGCTGTCATTGTCATCCCCGCAAACGCGGGGATCCAGAGTCTTATGAAATTATATTTTTGCTCGTTTTATTCGACCGTTCTGATATAATCCCAACATGCGTGAAAAAGAGATAACTTTTGAAGAAAAAGATTATGCGGCCCACATACGAGAAGTTTATGAAACTGGTGCTTCATATGTGCCGGATTTTCTTACACCTCAAGCGCTTGTTTATCTTCAAAACCTTGTAGGTGAATTAGAGCCATTTATTGTCCAAGCCAGAAATAATACTTCTACATTTTATGTGGCTGATTGGGATATTGCGGATGTTTCATTGAAGTTCCGAATGGGGTCTGCGACGACAGCTCTCACAGACCTCATCAAGGCAGAAGGGCGAGAGTTCAAGTCACTGTCTGATTGGTATGTTACAGACCCGTTTGTCCTAAGATACTACGACGATACACTGGTTATGCCTCACCGCGATCATGAAGAATATCAGCAAATAGGCGTGACAGTTTCTATAGCAGGTCTTGCAGACTTTCATACTCATAACGAGGAAGATGGAAAGCCAGTCAACACTTGGAGAGTGAAGCCAGGAGATGCAGTTTTTCTCAGAATGTCAGGTTTCAATCCAAATGTACCTTATGATCGGGAAATATTTCATTCTGTCGGCGCGCCGCTCACATCAGAGCCAAGAACATCTATAGCATTTCGAAAGTATATTGAGCCTCCCAAACCCACGCAAAAAAAATAAACTAGTTATTGAACGCTGAGATTTATTTGATTTTTCCAGAGATGTATTCCGCGTCTTCTGCGACGCCGACGAGTAGGAATGATTTGTATTTCGAGAGCCAGCGAAGACCCATGAAGTAAAATCCGGGTAGCGTGCTCACGCCTTTTTCGTGAACCGGTTCGCCATTTTTATCAAAGACAGGCACTTTCAGAAAAGAAAAGTCATCCTCAAATCCCGTAGCCCAAATTACAGTTTTAATTTTACTTTCTTTTAGATTCAATTCCGATGTCTCTTTGTAGGTAATTTTCTTGCTTATCTCGGGAGCTTCGCTTTTGGCATTCAGTTTTTTATCCGCGATATATTTATCTACTGCAGCTTTAAATCCGACAAGAGCAGCTTCTCCTGAGCTGATCGCATCATTTAGAGTTTTGTCGAACAAGAATTTATCGTTTTCAAATCCTTTCAGTTTTCCAACGAGGCGTATTCCGTCCTCAGCAAGTTTTCTGATATTTACGGTTCCTCCATACCCGTAGAGTAGTGGGGCAAGAGTTGCCTTTATTTCAGGCGTTGCTTCGTCGGTCGTGCGGTCGAGTGCTCCCATATCTTCTGCCCATTCCATGAAGTCTTTTCCGCGATAATTTCTTGGGACTATTCGAAGTCTTCCAAGAGACAGATAGACTTCTCGGCCGTCTCGTTTGAGATCCACTGCGATTTGGACTCCAGAATTTCCTCCGCCTACCACGAGGACAGAACCGGTTGGTAATTTTTTAGAATTCTTATACTGCGAAGAGTGAAGTTGAGTTACACCTTTTGGAATAAGTTTTGCAACTTCTGGGACTATTGGCTTGTGGAATGATCCAATAGCAACAACTACATTCCTTGATTCATAAGTGCTATCTTTTGTTTTAACCACGAAACCATTTTTACTTTGCGTTACTGACAAAACTTCAGCATTTTCTGCGACTGGAGCTTTGAAAGATTTAGCGTATTTCTCAAGATGTGCGACGACTTCATCGCGGCTATCAAATCCATTTGGATCTTTGCCGATGTATGGGAAGCCAGGTAGACGAGTCATGTGGTTGGGGGTGATGAGATGAAATGCGTCCCATCGTCTGTTGCGTATTTCATCTGCCAACTGTCCACGCTCAAGAACCAGATGATCAACTTTATTCTTGGTCAGAAAGTAACTTACCGACAGTCCCGACTGTCCTGCACCAATAACAATAGTATTAATTGTCTTCATATTTAGTATGCGCTGCTATATCGATTTTTTTGCTTACCTCATTTGCAAACTCAAATAGTGCTTTTGAAGATTTCTTGGTGCCAAACAAATAGACATTCTTGCCGGATTTTTTCTCGGTAACGAGACTGGCGTTGACCAGTTCTTTTATATGATTTGAGACTGTTGGTTGATTGAGTTTGAGCATTCGAGCGATTTTCTTCGCACAATTTGTCGCCTTCGCGTCGTGAATTTTGGGCTCGCATGCACCGGCTAGGATGAGTTGATAGATCTTGAGGCGAGTAGGGTTGGACAGGACTTTAAAGACGCGGGGAAGCATTTCTACATTCATACATTCAAATAGTTAAATGTATTATAGATCTTTAAGTTATGTTGTCAACCGTAGAATTTTGTAAATCTCGGGCCAGATAATTCCCGATCTTATAGTTACATTGAATATTGGTAGATTCCGTAAGTAAAGATTCCTTTTGAATTTGGAATATTTACTACTGAACACAGTTTGAAAATTCTCTTTGTAAAATCTGTAGTATCTCTAGTCATTAGAAATATATTTTTCTTGTATTGCATGAGTACCGCACCAATAATTAAATCTGTAATGCTTAGTGGCGTTCCTTCGATGCCGTACTTTTTAATTAAATCGTAAACGACATCATACGTTTTGGGTTGGACTGGAATTACAACGTCTTGAGTAAAATCTTTGATAGTCTTTTCGGTGGCGGCATATTTAATATCATTTGCAGAGCCCTTTAAGAGCTCGAATTTAACGGGATCAATAGTACAAAGAGTTACTGCTGCGTTTTTTAGTTCCGTAAAGAAGTTATTGTAGAGAGACGGTTTAGACGTAGAATCTCTAAAGACGTTAGCATCCAATAAAAGATGGCAGTCTTTAAGAGTTGGAATAAGAGTCGAAGGATAAATTATTTCCATTATTTTTCCTCTCGCGCAAATATTGAGCTTTCTCTTCTAGGCTTTCTTTAAAGATCTTTGCATTTTTTTTAAGTTCAGTTAAATTAATTTTCTTTTTGTTTTTAGCTTTAGGTAACATAAATCCATATTATAGAACTTGAGTATTCTGTGTCAACCAAAATATCTTAAGTTTTAAGTAATGGAATGTTTTGAGGATCTGTGGGTGGTGCCCCATTCTTCCATGAGCTTCATGATGGGGAGTAGAGTCTTGCCGTAGTCTGTGAGTGAGTATTCAACGTGTGGTGGGATGACGGGAAATACTTTTCGTGCAACAATTTTATCATCCTCGAGTTCGCGCAATTGCTGAATCAACATTTTCGGAGTAATACCTGCAATTCCTCTTTGGATCTCACTAGTCCTGAGCGACTGGCTTTTTATCATAAAAATAATAAGCGGTTTCCACTTGCCGCCCATGACGTCCAGAGTCTGTTTTACAGACGAGCATTCAATTGTAATTGGTTTTATAGTTACTTTTTGCATAGTATAGTACTTTTATGTAGGTACTTATATTATATACAGGTACATGTTATAAATCAATCATGGAAATTGATGGAAGACGTGAAGAGATGCCTCAAGTAGCACGGCAGATCCAGGAGCTTGTACCTGACAGCTGGGAGGATTATCAATATCTGCGTCATGATATGTTGAGAAGTGATCCAGAGGCTTTCCCGCCCCAGGCATATAATGAGCTGCAAGATGACGAGGCCGCATGGAGGTCGCGTATCGAGCGTGGAATAGTCCTTGTGGCATATGATGGCACTGCGCCTATCGGTATGATCCGAGCGACATTCGCAGGTGATACCTCAAGAGTTTGGAATATGTACGCAAAGAAGGAATATAGAAGAGCTGGTATTGGGAGGCGACTTATGGCAGACCTCATGAAGAAAATTGCGGCGCGAGGCATAACATACGTTGATCTTGAAGTCGAGGACACTCAAATTCCAGCTCGTGCGATGTATGAAAATGTATTGGGTTTTAGAGAGTTAGGAAGAGTTCCCAATGAGCGAGGCGGTTACATGATAACTATGGGAAAAGAGCTCAATACAGACTAATTATGAGAAACGAAAAAATAGATCAAAGACCTATTTCCAAGCTCTCGGCAGAGCTTCTAGGAAATGGATGGAAGTTAAACCATGATGTTGAACCAACCATCCCTGGATTTAAGGGTAGAGTAGGATTGATTCCTCTTGGCAACAAAGGAGGCTTTATCTCTGACAAAGAACTGATCGCGACAGCTGAGTCGTTTGGGGTAGCTTATGGACAGGCAGATGCTGAGTGGCTGTTTGAACATCAGGATACGCTCGCCAACTGTCCGCCAGGAGTTCGTCACTTGATGTTCCCTGGGACCGAGTGGGAGCATCCAAATGGGGCACTTTTATGGCCATATCTATATAGACGAGGAAAAGGGGATGGTTGGGGTCTATATGTCTTCTGGCGGGATTTTGGATTTTCATCAGAGCACACCAGGCTTGTCTACGCCACTAGAAAGAATGAAAAAGTTTACCGACTCAACTTCTAAAATAGATCAGGCCAATGAGGGTTTTTGCGCAATGAGAGTTATAAAGTTATATCTACTTTTGGGATTATCTGGTTTCCAATCTTCTCCAAACATAATATTTGCTTTTTCCTCGTCAGGCGCGACATTTGTATGCTCAATTTTCATCCCGTTTGCTGCCATGTGACCTGCAACTTCCATAGGATCTAGGAATATCTGTGGTTCCATTTTCCATTCCCCAGAGCAAGCACAGGGTATAAAGTACAAATTGTCAGCCTCATAGTGAACTTCTGGAGAAAATTGAGAGTAATAGCTTAATTCATCTACTGCTCCGTCGTAGATACCCGCTGCCCTAAGCCAGAGTCGTCCGCCAGGCTTGAGTGTTCTTATTGCCTTATCGATTAGCTCGTACGCTGCATCCTCACTTGGGCTATGAACTAAAGTTTGGGCGAGAAAGGCTGTATCGTACAAATTTTCGCCAAGATCAACAGTTCCAAAGTCTTCCTGTCGTATTTCTATTGGCAAATTAAAAGTGTCTTTTAACGCCTTTACAGCCTCAATTGCTTTCGGTGCAACCTCGTACCCGACTACGTTCATTCCATTCAATGCAAAATATAAAGATGACCTACCAAACCCCATGCCTAAGTCTAGGGCAGTACCGCCTTTTACCAAAAGCTTATCTGAGTGCTTCCAAAATTCTGGATCACCTACTGGAAATGGCCATCTCTGCCCATTATCAGGATTCGCAATTCTTTGAGTTATTACCTCGGGTAGAGGAGTCATAGTTCCGTAATAATCAAGTTTTTTGTTGGATGGAATAGAAACTGGCGCGATTCGTTCGTTCATGCCCAGATTATAATACAAAATAACCTATAGTTCAATACTTTGGGTTCGTGGTATTGCCCAATTCTTGTATGAACTTGACGATAATAATGATTTTTGAGGAGATTAATAGGCTACTTGGGAGAATTTCCACGGATTTTCTTTATCTTTTGTCTGAATTGCTTTAATAACTTTTTTCCCTTCTGCGATTATTGACTTAATTAAACCCTCATTTTCAATGTTGAGGCTTTCGTCTTCCGAAGAGAAGATGATAAACGAAGAGTTTTCTGGAAGGTTTTCTACAGATTTTGGATTATCTGCGATATATTCTGCCAGTTCTTGCGATAAATCAATATTTTTTTGAGCTTGAGTACTTTTTGTCATAGGTCGGATATTATAACAGCTAGAGATGAAATATGTAAAATTTAGATAATACTATCGTATGCTTGTCTAATAGTAATTGTCAATCATTTTGCTCCTTTTAAAAATAAGTCTTCTATATTCTCCAAAATTTTTTCTTAAGTCATTTAAGGCCCAAGTTAGCCAAGTGTGGTGACCCCCTTTTTTCTTTACGCCGTTAGTATCCGTTGTCTCAAGCTCATTTTTGATTAAAATTCTTTTATGTCTATGTAGGTATCCATGTGTACTGTCATAGCGTACGACTGGTATCCATTCCTCATTAATCCTGGCGATAAATGAAACATTGACCACCTCTGTGTATTTTCCAGCTTTATCTCGCTTAAATATGTATAAAATTTTATCACTGTCTGTGATAATAATTTCTTTCGTCTCGGTTTCTTCGGTGGGCTTTGGAACATATTTATTTACCTTTATTCTTTTAAGCTTCTTCACAACTTAATAATAGCTGAATCCCATAGCGTCTTCAATTTGATATAATTCTCGAATATGAATCTCTCTGTTGGAATAGTTGGGTTGCCTAATGTTGGTAAGAGCACGCTTTTCAATGCGCTTTTGAAGAAGCAGCAGGCGCTCGCGGCCAATTATCCCTTTGCAACTATCGAGCCCAATGTCGGAATAGTTCCTGTTCCAGACGCTCGACTGGGCAAACTCGCTGAGATTACAAAGATAGAGGAGGGGATGAGTAGTTTGCCTCCACTGAAGCCCGCGACTGTTGAATTTGTCGATATTGCAGGTCTAGTTAAGGGTGCGAGCGAGGGTGCAGGGCTTGGTAACAAATTTTTGTCTCATATTCGTGAGGTACGGATCATCGCCCACGTAGTCCGCGCGTTTGAGGATGGCAATGTTATTCGTGAAGGGTCAACAGACGTCATTTCAGACTTTGAGACTATCAAGACAGAATTAGCTTTGTCAGATCTCCAGGCAATAACAGGCTTTAAGACCAAAATGAAGGGCGCCGCATTACTTCTGGGACGCATCGAAGACGCCATCAACAATGACAAAGATATCTCCAAAATGGAA
>DASZRG010000013.1:0-15016 GCA_035549295.1 Patescibacteria group bacterium | reverse complement strand
GGTATTTCTCGAGGACCAAGTGATAAAAGATGAAGATAAACAGCAGATTTTATCTAGAAATAAACTTGCGCAGGAAATTGATAAAAGAGCATTGCCTCTAGATTTGGATACGAACTTAATTGGTAGAGACAGTTTGTTAATAGATCGTGGACAGCCTTTTTTTGCAGTGCCTCTCCGTTTTGGAGTCCATTTTTTAACGACAGGTCATAATAGAAGTAAAGACCAAAATAAAAGCTGGGCAGCCATAAGAGTATTTCAAGATTTGACGAAACTTGCGTTGGAAAGTTCTTTAACTCATGAGCAGCTTACTAACGATACTGAAATGGTTATGGCATATAGACAAACAATGCTGGATACCATAAGAGCAAATGCAAGAGGCGCATCAGCAGTTGAAGTAAATCAATTAGCCGATGAGTTTGAGAGGACTACTGCAGATGCCAGCCGACTTTCGATTGTGGGATTAGGAGCAGATTTTCAATTATATTTGGACGAATACCCTTTATTTAAAGATAAAGGTTATACGAAAGCTATGGCCGCGGTAATTGAAGATTTTTTGAGACCGAAGTTTTATGCTAGTTTCAAAGAAAAAAATCCGTGGTTTATTCATCCAGGCTATTGGGATAAAAATAAAGATACGAGGGTATTTCTGCGGAGCGGAATGGATGCTCATAGGTTAGCTATTGGAATGTATCCGCATTTAGATATTCCCGCAGATCCCAAAATGATTTTTACTTTTCTTCAAACAAATGAATTTTCAAGAAGGAATGTACTTCAAATGGCGCGAGAAAAAAATATTGAATCATATATTTCTGATAGGACATCCAGGTTAAGTGAAATAAGTAAAGAAGCCGATACAGAGACGGTAACTGAACCAAATCCAGATGAGAAATTCGAGAGAGATTTTGAGCAGCTATTAAAAGAAGAAGAGTCTGACGCAAAGCGTGCAAGACGAAGAAAGCGAAGAGCAGATCGTGCTGGAAATAAACGCCCCGCTCCAGTTAGGTTTGGTAAAACGTCGGAGCCCGCACCCATTAGGTTTCCTGAGCAAGTTCCTGCACCTGAGGTGAAAATTTATTCCGACCCCCCAGAGCCTATATCAGCTGATAATTCTCCTGAGGCGGTTAGGCGTCGGGAGCAAGCAGCAGCACGTGCAGAACTTGCTGCAAATAATGCCGCAGTCTTTGATGCGTTTGATGAGAAGGTTAGAGCCGGAGTTCAAACACCTTTTAGCAGAGAGGGAAATACAGATCTTAGATCAATAGATTTGCAGCGTTTCACTGAGGCCATAAATGAAATTGCTTTAGAGGTCGCAATGGAGAGGGGCAAAGAAGTTAAAATTCGACGCTATGAAGGAGCCGTCAGTGCAGGATACGAACTTGATGAATTAACCATTGCTTCGGAAGACCCACTGGAATAATTTTTAGCTTGTCTGAATGATTGAGAGGATGTTGCCGGCGGGGTCTTTGAACCACGCCATGCTGGGGCCATTTTCCATACGAGCGATACCCTTTTCGTCTGTTTTCATATACTCATTGTCATAGTGCTCAAATTTTATTCCCTTCGATGACAGGTCGTATGCGCTCTTCCCAATATCCTCGACTATGATGTTCAAAACAGTGTATGTTGCAGGCGCATGATCTGGCTTTGGATATATAAAAGCCTGGTTGCCGCCTGAGAGTTCTAGTTCGAGGCCACCCATACGATCTGCAGTGCTAAACCCCAAAACTTCAGAATAAAACTTCTTCGCGCCTGCAATATCGTTTGAGGAAAAACTAGTAAAAACTTTATTGTCCTTGAACATAAAACCAGTATACCACTGTCCCAAGGGCGTTTCTACAGGAATGTGTAATAAATTAGTAGCTTTTTAATAAGCAAATATGCAAATGATAAAGTTTAAATGAGTTCTAAACTATAAATGTATAAATCTCTAAATACATATTTATTCATTAATTACTTTTAGAACTATTTAATCACTTATTTGCCAGCCTCGCCAGACGCGAGTCTAGGCGGGCTTATTTGAGCTTTACTTATTTGTAGTATTGAGCTTGTGATACCCGTGATACTCTTGATACCATTGATACCTTTTTATTTCCCCCTTGTACCTCTGCAGGTACTTATATAGAATAGTCCTACAAATGGACTATTCCTCGCTTAAGAAAAATCATAAAAAACTCGCAACATACCTCGCGGATGAAGAGACGCGACAGCGTGAAGGTCTTGAACTTATTCCTTCTGAAAATTACGTGAGCCGAGCAGTGCTTGAAGCACTTGGAACAATCTTTAACAATAAATATTCTGAAGGCTATCCGGGTAAACGTTATTATGGCGGACAGCAAAATACAGATAAAGTAGAGCAGGCCGCGATAGATTCGGCTAAGAAATTATTCGGTGCGGATCATGCCAATGTTCAGCCTTTATCAGGTGCGCCTGCAAATGTCGCGACCTATTTTGCCTGGATGGATCCAGGAGACACCGTTATCGGTATGGAGCTTGCGCACGGAGGGCATCTTACTCATGGTGATCCCAGGACAGCAGCCGCGAAAGTTTTTAATTTTTTAAGATATGGAATAAAAGACCTTGAGACAGGGGAAATTGATTATGACACACTATATGATTTGGCTCGCAAAAATAAGCCAAAAATAATTTTGGCTGGGTTTTCGGCATACCCAAGAGAGCTTGACTACAAAAAATTTGCTGATATTGCAAATGAAGTTGGAGCGATCGCGATGATGGATATGGCGCATATTGCAGGACTGATCGCAGGTGGCGTTCTCAAGAATCCTTTTGATTACGGATTTCATGTCGCAACATCTACGACTCACAAGACTCTTCGTGGTCCGCGCGGCGGATTGATTCTTTCAATGGGTACTGTTTCAAATCCCTTGAAAAAACCAGATAGGACTATTGCGAATTTACCAACTCTTATTGATCGGGCGGTATTTCCAGGAATTCAAGGGGGTCCTCACATGCATGAGATTTTGGCGAAGGCTGTTGCGTTTGAAGAGGCATCTCAACCCGAATTTAAAACATATGCGAAGCAAGTTATTAAGAATGCGAAGAGACTTGCCGACAGGCTCATGACGCATGGATTTAAGCTCGTTACGAACGGGACAGACAACCATCTTATGCTTATCGACATGATTTCGTCGTTTAACATCTCAGGCGGTGAAGCAGAGGATGTACTTGATAAAATTCACCTTACACTTAACAAAAATATGATCCCAAATGATACTAGGAAGCCATTTGATCCAAGTGGCGTTAGGCTTGGAACTCCAGCGATTACAACTCGCGGCATGAAAGAGAGCGATATGGATCAAGTTGCTGATTGGATTCACGATGCAGTTACTCATGCTCGTGACGAAGCATATCTTTCAAAACTTGCCAAGGAAGTTTCTGCTTACTGCAAAAAATTTCCTCTACCTTCAGATTCCTAACAAGATGCTTGGGGAATATTGATGATGACAGTTGTAAACCCGAGCGATTTAAGAAGTGCAGTTAGTTGATTTCTTCCATTCTTTGCTGCCTCATCAAGTATATTTTCCTGACAAGCTGCAGTTTTTATAGAAGTCTCGGCGGCTTCGCGTGCCTTTGATTCAAGATCCTTATCACCTTTTGTTAAAAGTCCGGTTGTTCTGTCGTATACGCGTGTCTGCGATTCGTCAAGAGTCGATAAAAATATTTCCGGTGCCGGAAGATTTATTGTCGCAGTTGTTCCTGAAATTTCGATTGAGGACGAGTTGAATTTACTAAAATCAAAGCCAGCAATGACCTGGCCGTGCGCGATGAGAAGAAGCTTGTCACCAAATAATATCTGATTGAGTGTGCTTCCTGTAGTTCCTGCATCAATGACCTTTTCTATAGTGAAAGTAACTGTTTCATAGCGATTTAAAGCTTGAAGCTGCTTCACGACCGCCGCGCGACTAGTATTTATTTGATACCCACCGCTAAACGTTTTTATTGAGAAATATATAATTGATGCAACTCCTGCAAGAGCAAGCAAAAGTACAACAGTGCGCAAGAGATTGAATGGATTTATGAAATTAAATAATGACTTCACAGAAATATTATAGCAAGGGCACCACGAGTATCAAGGGTATCAAGGGCCTGCCTGCCGGCAGGCAGGTATCACAAGCTAATTTGCATAAAGTATTAAGCAATTACTTTTCAGTGATTAAGACTAAAGGAATTAGTGATTAAGATAATTGACTAATCACTTTAATCTTTTAATCCTAATCACTAGTAGAGATTCCTAGTATCTAGAATAGAGTTACTATTTCCTAGAAATTAAACTATTTGCCACACGCCCTCTTGACATTTCGATCAAATATTTCTATAATCAAATAGTTAGACTATCTAATTATTATGAAAGACGACGTAAATACACAGATCATGGAGTGCTTTTTCCAGATTTCGCGTTCACTCAAAGGGAAAATGACCTACAACACTGAAATTGCCAATTTGAGTCTTTTGCAGCTTTATACCCTTATGTTTATTAAGCGATCCGATCGTGACATACACATGAAAGATATCGCGGAATATTTTGCAATCGAGCTTCCTACAGCAACAAGTCTTCTTAACAAGCTTGATAAATTGGGTCTTGTCGCTCGCGTAATAGACCGTGAAGACAGACGAAATATTACGGTTACGTTAACCACCAATGGAAAAAAGATTCTTGCAGAGGCCGAAAAAATGCATGAAAAAAAACTTAAAAAGATGCTATCCTATTTATCAGGCGGGCAAAAGACAAGCTTACTTTCGATTCTTAAAACTTTATCTCAGCAAATATGAAAAATAAAGGTCTAGTCCGCGGATTGGGAATTGTTATTGTAATAAGCATCATATTGATTGCGGCTATTACTCTTGTTTCAACTCCCAGGATTAACTCAAAAACTCAAGAAGTAGCTGCCAAAAGCGTCGCCCAAATCATACTCGCCGATGGAAAAGTTGTTTCGCAAAACGAAGCAAAACTTTCATTCCAAACTGGCGGTAAGCTAACTTATCTTCCATTTAAAGAAGGCGATTCAGTATCAGTTGGTCAGACAATAGCATCTCTTGATACCTATGCTCTTCAAAGACAGCTTCAGCTCGTGGCAAATACGTATCAGACAACAAAAAACAACACAGATCAAGCTGTCGAAAATAGCAAGTCAGGTATAACTGAGGGGCAGCAAAGGACCTCTCTTGATACAACTAACAAAAACGGTTATTCAAATTATACAGAAGCTCAGGTTATAACAGATGCAGTTCAAAGAATAGTTGATAATAATTTGCTTGCTCAAAACTCTGCGCAAATAAATATGGATATCGCAAATTATGCCTTGTCTCTTGCGACTCTAACTTCCCCTATGACCGGAATTATTACGCACGAGGACGTAACTGTACCGAATGTAAACATTACTCCTCTCACGTCGTTTACTATTGATGATCCAAATTCGTTGGTATTTCGTGCAAACGTTGATGAGTCTGATATTGATTATGTAACTGTTGGAAGCTCTGTAAAAATTCATCTTAACGGTGTTGTAAGTCCTATTCCTGGCACAGTTCTAAAGGTGTATCCACAGAAGACAACGCTTGCGAGTGGCCAAGATGTTTATCAAGTCGATATCCAAGCGACTAGTGATCTGAAGACGCTGTCAAAATTGGGGCAGGGTGGATCAGTTGAAATAAAAAGCAATCTGTCGAGTGACGTCGTTCTTGTTCCAACCTGGACTGTTCTAAATGGCCAGTATGTATGGATTGATAACGGTGGCAGAAAGGAAATGAAAAAAGTGAGCGTGGGCCGAGTTCATGGAGGAGAGGTGGAAATTCTCGATGGTCTTGGGGCTGGCGATGCGGTTATCATAAATCCTGAGTCAATAATCGCAAATTCGTATTCAATATTATGAAAAATTTAATTGGAAAAATTAGAAAGCCTGAAAATCTCAGAAAACTTGCTGCTGTAATTTTAGTGGTCTTGATAGTTGGTGCGTATATGTTTTTCCAAAAATCACGAGACCGAGTTCAAATAGATGATTCGTTGATTTCAGCGCCAACGATATCGATTTCTCCGTCAAGTGGAGGTAAATTGACCTCTTTGCCAGCCGTTGAGGGTCACTACGTTAAAGCAGGAGACACACTCGCTGTTGTCGGATCTGAGACTATTCGCGCACAAACAGATGGCCTTATAATTTCTGCAAACAACCAAGTCGGTGGTAATGTTGCGCCATCCGCTCCAATCATTCAAATGATCAAGACAACAGATATGAGGATTGCTGGAACGATCGATGAGAATAAAGGGCTTGATGATATAAAGATTGGGCAAGTAGTATCATTTACGGTTGATGCGCTTCCAGGCAAAACTTTCTGGGGGTACGTTGACGAAATATCGCCTACTGCCAAGCAAACTCAAGCTGCATTTTCTATTTCAAGCGAGAGACCTACGCAGCAATTTCAGGTTTATGCACGATTTGATAGCTCAGCTTATCCCCAAATTAAAAACGGCATGAGTGCCAAAATGACCGTTTATCTTAATAACTAAGTTAAAAATCCGGCACAAGTGATGGCAAAAAAAGAAGAAACCCCCAAACAGCAGCGAAGTGGATTTACGGGTGAACAGTGGCTGATTCTTGCGACCGTTATGATCGCATCATTTTTGGGAAGACTTGACGGAACGATCGTTAATCTTGCTCTCCCAAAAATTATTCAAGACTTCGGAATAACTGTTTCTCAAGCGTCTTGGGTTTCAACGGCATACATTATTGCGAATGCAATTTTCGTCCCCATTTTCGGAAAGTTAGGAGATATGATTGGTCGAAAGCCGCTGTATCTTGCGGGTATCATTGGTTTTACTCTTACTTCAATGCTCGCAGGACTTTCATTTAACCTGCCCTCGCTTGTTGTATTCCGCGTGCTCCAGGCCATATTTGTTTCGATAGATTATCCAATCGCACTGTCGATTATCGCGTATTCTTTTTCCGAAAAAGAGTCACGAGCTCAGGCGATGGGTATGTGGTCTGCTATCTTTGCGGGCGCAATCGTATTTGGTCCGCTTCTTGGTGGCCCTCTTATTGATACATTCTCCTGGAGGTCTGTTTTTTATATAAATGTTCCTCTTGGAATACTCGGGACATGGATGGCCGCCACATTTATTAAAGAGAATGTTAAAGAGATCAAAGGTCTTGCAAATTTCGATATATTAGGTTCTTTACTCCTTGGCATATCGCTCGGAGCAATGGTTTTAGTTCTAGACCAGGGTCCGACCTGGGGTTGGGCAAGTTTCAATAGTATTTTATCCTACATTATTATAGTTGTTTCAACTGTTCTTTTCATTTTCGTTGAATCACGCCAGAAAGATCCAATAGTAGACTTAAGATTTTTCAAAAATCCTATTCTGACCGCGACACTCATAACTTCGTTTATATCGTTTCTTGGTCTTATAGGTGGAATTTTTCTTATTCCGATATTTGTCCAGAATTTGCTGGGTTATTCCGTTACAAAATCCGGATATTTATTTATTCCTATGGCTGTAAGTATTATGATGGCCGCACCAATGGGCGGAAGGCTCGCCGCAAGAATTGAGCCACGATTTGTTACAGCTGGTGGAATGTTCCTTTCAGCTTTCATCGTCTATTTTATATTTTCAGGCATCGACATTCGCTGGGGATTCTGGGATATAGCGTGGCGGCTTATGTTATTTGCGTTCGGACTTGGTGTAGGTCTTGCGCCGCTTACATCTGCTGCTACTTCAACAGTACCACTACATGAGGTAGGAGTAGTTTCATCGCTTCTTGCGCTCGTTCGAAATATTTCAGGTGCTTTTGGAGTTGCAATTTTTGCAACAATACTGTCAAATAGTACAACGGCAAGATTGTTGGATTTGCAGAAATACACCATTATTAACTCAACAAATCCTACTGTAATTGGCACGGCAATGGGGCTTATGGCCGTCAAAGCAAATGTTCTTGCTTATTCAACCGTCTTCCATGTCGCCGGTATATTGGTTGCGATAGGTGGAGTTGCTGCACTTTTTGTTCGCGAACAAAAGCGCGAGGGAGAAGACAGAAAAAGCGAACACGTAATGATGGAAATGTAGTGATTCTTTTCGTCTTTTGCCAACAATACGATGAGTTTTATCGATCAAAAAAATTACCCGATAGTGATGTACTTTGTTACAGATTATATCGTTGACAAGGACGACATCTAGTATGCTATATTGTATTCATACACTATATATCGCATTTGAGACGCTCGCGATAAAAATAGTTTAAAAATTAGCCTGAAAATACGCTGAGTCTTCTAATCTAACTCAATCAGGTAAAAAAGCAGTATGGATATAACAGTATTAAAACGAGACGGCAGCAGACAACCCTACAACGCAAATTTAATTAACCAATCCTTGGAGCGCGCTTGCGAAACAGTAAGTGATCCTGTTGGAAAGGTTATGCAAATTGCCTCAGAAACAGAACTTACTCTCTTTGACGGTATTAGTACTGAGCAGCTTGATCAGGCACTTATCAATACAGCAGTTCAGAATATAAAAGACGATCCTGAATTTGACACAATCGCAACTAGACTTTTTCTTAAGCTTATTTACAAAAAAGTTCTTGGCGATTTTGTAACAGACCAAGAATTTGCCGAGAAGCACCTCGCAGGTTTTACTACATTTATAAATAAAGGGATAGATGAAAAAGTTATCGATCCTCGACTCGGAAAAAAGAATTTCAAGCTGAAAGATCTAGCCGCCGCAATTGATACGAAGCGTGATTCACTTCTCAAATATATAGGTCTAACAGCTATGACCAATCGCTACATGCTCAAAGATCGCTCTCAAGTTCTTATGGAAACCCCCCAATATTTCTTCATGAGAGTTGCAATGGGTCTTGCGCTTACTGAAAAAAATCCAACTGATATGGCCATCAAATTCTACGACAAAATGAGTAGACTTGAGTATCTAGCTGCTGGATCAACGTTAGTTAATGCCGGAACACCTTTCCCACAGTTGTCTAACTGTTTTCTCATGGAGATGCAGGATGATATAGGACATATAGGAAAGTCAGTAGTTGATGTTATGAGACTAACAAAAGGAACGGGTGGAATAGGGCTTGGAGTTACCAAATTGAGGGCTCAAGGTTCACCTATCAACACAACAAATACTTTTTCAACCGGTCCTATTCCATTTATGCACACAATTGATTCTATTCTGAGAGCTGTATCTCGCGGAGGAAAAAAGTTTGGAGCACTTTGTTTTTACATGGAGAATTGGCACCTTGATTTTCCTGACTTTCTTGATTTGAAAGAAAATTCAGGCGATCCATACCGTCGTACCAGAACAGCAAATACAGCTGTTTGGATTTCTGATGAATTCATGAAGCGGGTCCAAGATGATGAAGATTGGTATCTTTTTGACCCTCAAGAGACACCAGACCTCAACGAATTATACGGTGCAGAATTTAGTAAGAGGTACAAAGAATATATAGAGATGGCAGAAGCCGGTAAGATGAGAACTTTCAAGAAGATTCGTGCCAAAGAGCAATTTCGAGCCATCCTTATTTCACTTCAAACGACATCTCACCCATGGCTCACATGGAAAGATACCATCAACAATCGCGCACTCAACAATAACACAGGTACAATTCATCTTTCAAATCTTTGTACGGAGATCTGTCTGCCTCAAGATCGTGATAATATTGCAGTTTGTAACCTTGCATCAATTAATCTTCCAAAGCATCTTATAAATGGAAAAATAGACTACAAACTCCTTGAAGAAAGTGTACGTTTGGCTGTCCGCCAGCTCGATAATTTGGTCGATATTACGCTTTCATCAGTCGTTGAGTCAGAGCATGCCAACAACAAAAATCGCGCAATAGGACTTGGGCTTATGGGTTTCACAGATACCATTGAGAAGCTCGGTATACCATATGAGAGTGAAAAGGCATACGCACTTATCGATGAGATTATGGAATTCATCTCATATAACGCGATTGATGAAAGCGCTGATCTTGCAAAAGAAAAAGGCTCATACTCAAATTTCGCAGGTTCTCAATGGTCAAAGGGTGTTGTTCCGGTTGATACTCTTGACTACGTTGAGAAAAATAGAAAAGTTAAATTGACAGTTAAACGAGCTTCAAAGCTGCCTTGGGAGAAGCTTCGCAAGAAAGTTAAAAAAGGCATGAGAAATGCAACTCTTATGGCAATTGCACCAACTGCAAATATTGGTTTGATTGGCGCAACAACTCCTGGTCTTGACCCGCAATTCTCGCAGATGTTTTCTCGCGCAACAAGTTCTGGGAAATTCTTGGAAGTTAACACGAATTTAGTGAACGATCTTAAGGCGCGCGACCTTTGGGAAAGCGTACGAAACGAGATCTTGATAAGACAAGGAGACATTTCGGGAATAGAGGATATACCAGAGGAGGTTAAAAGAGTCTATAAGACATCTTTCTCTATCTCACCTGAGGCATTTATAGAAGTTGCAGCACGTGCACAGAAATGGATCGACCAGGCGATATCAAGAAATATGTATCTTGAAACTCGAGATGTTGATGAAATGATGAAAATATATTCATCGGCATGGGAAAAGGGTCTCAAGACTACATATTATCTACACATGAAGCCGCGACACACAGCTGAGCAGAGTACGACTCATGTTAACAAGTCTGAAACGATATCAAACGGTGCAAAATTCGGATTCGGGCAGGTCCGAAACAGTGATTAATATAGAAAGGAGGCGAATTAAATGAACAATACAAACGTTACGCAAGATCCAACACAACAACAAGATGTCAACATGACAGTCCAGAGTGTATCCGGCGATTTTGAAATAATCAACGGAGTTGCTTGCCCAATTGATCCGCAAGAGAGGCTTCAATGCGAATCTTGCCAGTAAATTAAAATGAAAATTTTAGGGACAGGCATAACTGAGGGTTTGCTCCTCAAACCTATCCATTATAAGTGGGCATATGATCTTTATAACCAAGCTGTAGCCAACACTTGGTTTCCGAATGAGATCCAACTGGGCGAAGACCTCGCCGATTGGAAGAAAATGACGGATGAAGAGAAGCATGCGCTCACTTTTTTAATGGGATATTTTAATCCAAACGAGTTGATTGTTAATAAAGCCTTGGCATTTGGAGTATACCCATATATCAATGCAGCGGAGGCACATCTTTATCTTGCAAAACAAATGTGGGAAGAAGCCAACCATTGCATGGCGTTTGAATATGTTCTTGAGACGCTTCCTATAAACCGCAAAGAAGCATATGAGTCTCATGTTAATGTACCTTCGATGAAGAGAAAGGAAGATTTTGAGATTAAATTTATCAAGCGAATGACTGAGCAAACACTTGACATAACAACGACTGAAGGTAAAAAAGACTTTATTAGAAATCTCATCGCCTACAATGTAATACTTGAGGGTATTTGGTTTTATAGCGGTTTTATGGTCTCGCTATCATTTAGACAAAGAAATCTTCTTCGTAATTTTGCTTCACTTATCGATTGGATAGTTCGTGACGAAAGTCTTCACCTGAAATTTGGAATTAACTTGATCCTCACTGTTTTAGAGGAAAACGCAGACCTTAGAACACCAGAATTCGCCGATGAAATACGTGACATGGTTCTCAATGCAGTTGAAATGGAGACAGAGTACAACAACGATCTTCTTCCAAACGGAATTCTGGGTCTCAATTCAAGTTACATCAACCAATATGTAAAATACCTCGCTGATAGACGTCTTGGGGAATTAGGTTTTGAAGCTCACTATAAAGTAAGCAATCCAGCTAAATGGATGGCAGCCGCAAACGATACGCTCCAACTTGTAAATTTTTTCGAAACAACCAACACATCATACGAAGTGAATGCGAAGGCATCAAAATAGTATGATCTCTCCATCACCAATTCCACAGTAATAGTTTGCAAATATTCTTATGGATACAAAGAGAGTAATATCTTTTCTAAAAAAGCTGATTGCGTTCTCAGGACCCGGGTATCTGGTTGCAGTTGGCTACATGGATCCAGGAAATTGGGCAACTGATCTGGCCGGAGGATCAAAGTTTGGCTATACGCTTCTTTCAGTTATATTACTGTCAAATCTATTTGCAATTTTGCTGCAATATTTATCGCTTAAGCTTGGAATTGTGACCGGAAGAGATCTTGCGCGACTTTGCCGCGAAACTTTTCCGAAGCCAATCAGTATTGTTCTTTGGCTTGCCGCCGAAATCATGATAATAGCATGCGATTTGGCAGAAGTTATTGGCTCGGCCATTGCTCTCAACTTACTTTTTAAAATTCCGCTTCAAATTGGGATTCTTATCACAGCTTTTGATGTTTTTGTGCTGCTCGCTCTTCTATCAAAAAAATTTAAATATCTTGAGGCTGTCGTGATAACTCTTATTTTGACAATTATCGCGTGTTTTGGATTTGAGATATTTTTTTCAAATCCCGTATTAAGCGAAGTTCTGAACGGTTTTATCCCTACAAGTCAAATAATTAGCAATCGTGAGATGCTCTATATTGCTGTTGGAATTTTGGGCGCAACAGTTATGCCTCACAACTTGTATCTTCATTCGTCAATTGTTCAAAGCAAAAAGTACGCAAAAACAAATATGGGAAAACAAGAAGCTATACGATTTGCGACGATTGACTCGACGTTTGCACTTTGCCTTGCCTTTTTTGTGAACGCTGCTATTTTGATTGTTGCGGCGGCAACGTTTCATACTCGCGGCTACAACTCGATCGCTGAGATAGCCGATGCATACAAGCTTTTATCGCCGCTTGTTGGAGTGTCCGCAGCGTCAACTCTTTTTGCCTTCGCACTACTTGCTTCAGGTCAAAACTCCACAATAACTGCAACGCTTGCAGGGCAGGTCATCATGGAGGGATTTCTACATATAAAACTTGCGCCGTGGATAAGACGGGTTATAACTCGACTTTTCGCAATTATTCCAGCGATTATTGTGCTTAGTATTTATGGAAGTCATGGTCTTTCTAGACTACTGATATTGAGCCAAGTGGTTTTGAGTATCCAGCTTTCGGCTGCAGTATTTCCTCTTGTTGCATTTACCTCCTCAGCTAGACGAATGGGTAAATTTGTTAATTCCTCCATTCTAATGACTGTTTCTTATGCAACTGCTGTCAGCATTGCAATTCTTAATATTTGGCTAATTTTCAACGTATTCTCATAATTACTATGTTGCACTCTGTTCGCGACTGTCACCCTGAGACGAAGGCGAAGGGTCTTTAGATTCTTCTCCCGATTTAATCGGGATCAGAATGACATTTTTGAGAAGTCGTATTGACAAAGTACAGGATTGTTCGATAATTAAATAAAGTGAGAATTTATGACAACAGATGAGTTGTTAAAAGAAGCAAAACTTCGCTTTTCAAGCGATGATAGGCCTGGCTATAGTCGAAAATTAAACGGGGATAAATTTCAGTATCTTGATACAAATGGCAATTTGATAAAAGATCCAGATGTAATAGATCGTATTAACAAACTCGCAATCCCACCGGCATACACGGATGTTTGGATATGTCCTTCCTCAAACGGCTATCTTCAAGCGACAGGTTATGATGCAAAGCGCCGTAAACAATACAGATATCATCCGCTCTGGAACAAGGCAAGTCAGGAAGAAAAGTTTGATAGACTGATAGAGTTTGCCCATCATCTACCGGGTATCAGACAAAAAATGAGAAGTGACCTTGCGCTGGACGGTATACCAAGGCAGAAGATTATTGCAGCTGTTGTATGGCTTCTCGAAAACACGCTTATCAGAATTGGAAATCAAGAGTACGAAAAAGATAACAAGTCCTATGGTTTAACAACTCTTAAGAAACGACATGCAAGTATTCTTGCGGGCAATAAAGTTACTTTTCAATTCAAAGGAAAAAGTGGCGTAAATCACAAGGTAACATTCAGAAATAAAAGAATTGCGTCAATTTTGAGGCGCTGCCGTGATCTTCCTGGGCAGGACCTATTTGAATATTATGATGAGGAAAACAACGTTCAGAATATTTCTTCAGATGATGTTAATGAATATCTTAAAAGCGCAACAGACAATGATATAACGGCAAAGGATTTTAGGACATGGGGAGGAACAGTCCTTGCAGCAGTAAAATTTGATCGCGAGGGTATAGTAGATGAGGAAAACGAAGTAAAAAAGAAAATCGTTGAGACTGTAAAATATGTTGCCTCACATCTTCGAAACAAGCCAAATACTTGTCGAAAGTATTATATTCACCCATCAGTGATCGATGCTTATCAGGATGGTTTTGTCCTATCTAATTTAACTGAAATTTTGAACGAGACCCGTTACCGCGCGATTGATGGTCTTGATGATGAGGAGAACGATGTCTTGAAGCTTATCAAGAAAATGGTAAAGTTTGAACAGGTATAGACTTTTCCCGGCCGGGATTTTGCTTACTTTTTATTTACCTGCCTCAAGTTTTACTTGAATTTTCTTTGGTTGGGATTCAGGCGCTTTTGTGAAAGCGATGTTTAGAATTCCATTCTTGTATTTTGCTTCTGGCTCCGAGTTTTGGTCAACATCGGATGGTACGGCAACTCTATATGAAAAAGATGACGAAGCGCGTCGGTAATATTTCCTTGCCTTGTCTTCTTCTTTTTCAGTGGATTCTCCTTTGATCCAGACGTATCCATCATGATATGTTACTTCAGTATCCTTCGGATCGATACCAGGAAGATGAGCTTCAACATAGACCTTTTGGTCGTCCTCAGAAATTGAGAGACCAGTTGCGTTTCCGCTTTGGACTAGTTCGTCCTCATCATCCCAAAATGATGGGAACCGAAAAGATGGAAAACTTAGAACCCTGCTCGGTGTTAAGTAATATGACATTTTGTGATTTCACCCCCTTTCGTTAGAATTTGTTTACGAACTTGTGAGTAATTACAAATTCTTACGTCCGCCGACCAATCGCTCTTCAAGGCGTGAACGAATAGTTCTGAAAAGCCTTGAAGTAAGATTAGGCGGAACAGCTATTAACAATTTAAGTCAAGAGCTGTTATTAGCACTATCATAGT
>DASZRG010000012.1:0-10820 GCA_035549295.1 Patescibacteria group bacterium | reverse complement strand
TCCTTACAAAGTCGGCATTTAATTTTCTTGCCACTCCGGACTCGATCCAGGATCTCGTTTTGAGATTCTGAAACAAGTTCAGAATGACCGAGACGATTTTTGTTTGATTCGTTTAGTGTCACATATCCCGTGCCATTACATACGCCACACGATACATCTGTCTCAAATGAAGGTTCTGTAAATTGAAAATGGTACGGTCTGAGTCTTGTCTTTCGATTTTCCCCAAACCAAGACTTAACAAAAAAATCGAGCGTACCCTTGAGATTTGTCACGGTTATTTTTTCTCCTACCACAAGTGTTTCAAATTGATGAAATATTTGAGAGTGAGATATGTCTGACTGTCTTCTGTAGCACTTTGCGATATTAAGCATTTTGATAGGAAGTTTATTTTTTAGCATCTCACGGACCTGGCCGCTCGATGTATGAGGCGTAAGTATCATAGGTCCCATTTTCTCATCAGGTGTGTGGTCTATAAAAAATGTTTCGACGTCATCACGCGCTGGATGATTCTCTGGAAAATTAAGCGCACCAAATGCATACCAGTCCCACTCAACCTCGGGGTATCTTACGCGAGTGAATCCAATTCTTGCGAAAATATCTGAAATTTCATTTATGGCTTGAGTTATAAGATGCAAATGTCCTGTGGGCGGGCGAGTGCCAGGGAGTGTTATATCAAGATAAGTTTTCTTGATTTCAGCTGATGCGTGATGCTTGAACTCTTCTTCGCGAGTCTCAATAAGTTCCTCGACACTTGCAAGTATTTCGTTGGCAAGCTTTCCTACTTCTGCTCGACGATCTTGCGGTACATTTTTGATGTCTTTCAAAAGCGTTGTGAGCTTGCCTGATTTTCCCAGAAAGTCGAGCTTCACAGCAGTCAGCTCAGCCGCGTCTTCAGCTGCGATTATAAGACTGCTCGCATCATTTTTTAACTTAATAAGCTCTTCTTCCATAGTTTAATCAGACAAAATTCATTATATCTGATTTGTAACGGATTTAAACACTATTTTCCTTCCTTGGATTGAGAATCCTGTCGTGAAACTATTTCAAGCCCCCCAAATGATTCAGCTCTTGATGGAACGACTTTTACATGTTCAGAAATAACTATTCCTGGAGTCTGAGATCGTTTCACTTGAACGTGAAGATCCTTTGGTTCATGCATATGTGCAAGATGATGTGTATGACCTCCGTTTTCCAGAGAATTTAATCTCATTGCTTCCAAAGAGTTGATATCGTACATTAAATTTGTTTTTGTTTCTGCTGCCATATTAAATTCACCCCCTTCCTACCCTTCGAATTTTTAACAGAATTCTCAGGGTACGTGGTCTGAGCTCTCAAGCCATCCACGTGCTCATTTCTTAGCGAAATTCGCAGTGTACCGGGTCAAGTGTATTCGTTCCGATGAAATCGGAACTCATACTTTTTGACCCATAAAAAAACCTCCCTTTTGGGGAGGTTCCACTGTGCTTTTTCTTACAGTAGTCTACCTCCCGGTTAGGGATGTAAAGCTAAAGAAGAAAAATATAACTCTGTTTTTATTCACGATTAAATTATTTTACAGTTATTTGCTAACACTCGCAACAACTTTTTTAAAAGTTGCCATGTCATTCACAACTAAATCAGCGAGAATTTTGCGGTCAATTTTGACATTATTTTTTGTAAGACTGTCAATGAATTTGCTGTATGAAGTGCCTTCTGGTCTAACTGCCTCAGAGATACGAGTGATCCAAAGCTGTCTGAAGTCACGCTTTTTGCGCTTTCGACCAGCAAAAGCGTATTCACCAGCGTGAAGTGAAGCCTCGTGGGCCATTTTAACAAGCTTACTTTTTGTACCACGATAACCCTTTGTAAGGGACAATAATTTCTTATGTTTTCTGTGGGCTACTAGGCCCCGCTTTACTCTACTCATAATTTTAGTAATTAGTAACTAGATATTAGTTACTAGGTATTTTTTTGAAACTAATTTCTAGTTTCTAATATCTAGTATCTAACTTACTCGGCCATCATCTGCTTGATGCGCTTTGCAAACGCACCTGTTGCAGCTGTCATTATAGACTTTCGTCTCATGTTGGCATCGCTTTTCTTTCGTCTCAAGTGTCTTCTCATCTGGTGGCGGTGCAACACCTTACCACTTGCTGTGATTTTAAATCTTTTTGCCGCTGCTTTTCTTGTCTTTATTTTACTCATATTTGTAAAATTCGAAATTCTAATTTCGAAATTCGAAACAAATTTTAAATATTTAAAACTTAAATATTGTTTCGTGCTTCGATATTCGTATTTTGTGCTTGATCTTCTTTTTTGTCTTCTTCTTTCGGTTTTGCAGCTCCTTTGCTCATAACCATGATGAGTTGTCTTCCTTCCATTTTCATGGGCTGCTCAACCTTAGCTATATCAATCATTTTTTCGATTGCGGTATTTAGAACTTGGCGACCTAGATCTTGTTTGGTCATCTCTCGACCGCGAAATCTAACTACAAATCTTACTTTATCTCCGTCTCCTATAAATTCGCGTGCTCTTCCAATTTTTATTGAAAAGTCATGCTCATCTATAAACGGACCAAATTGGACCTGCTTGGTTTCAGACACCGTTGTGTGCTTTTTCTCTTCCTGTTTTTTCTTTTTTAATTGATACAAAAATTTATTGTAATCAATCAGTTTTACAACAGGAGGTTTAGCAGTTGGCGCAACCTCTACAAGGTCAAGGACTTGTTCTTCGGCAAGTTTTCTCGCCTCATAGATAGGAAGAACGCCAATTTGACCACCACGTTCGTCAAGAAGACGGACAGTATCGGCTCGTATCTGAAGATTTGTTCTATAAGATACGTAATCTCTTTTAGATTTATTTCCTTTTCTCAATATCTTCTTTTAGTCCTTTCAGAAAAGCCTCAATTTCGATCGTACCAAGATCCGATCCATCACGTGATCTTACCGAAACAAAAAGATCAGAGTTACCCTCTGATCGAGCCTTTTCCTTCTCGCCTATTATACACATTGCAGGCACCTTTTGTAAAGTAGCCTCGCGTATTTTTGCGCCTATCGGTTTGTCTGAGTCATCAAATTCGACGCGTATTCCGCTATTTTTAAGCCTTTCAACTACAGCTTGGGAATATTCACGCGTTTTATCTGAAACGGGCAAAACAGCCACTTGTATAGGTGCAAGCCACATAGGGAATGCACCCATGAAGTGCTCTGTAAGAATGCCTATAAAACGCTCAAAAGAGCCATAAATTGCGCGATGTATGGCTGCTGGTACTGCATCATTACCCGAGCTATCTGTGTAGGCTAGCTTAAAATTCTTTGGTTGCTGGAAATCGAGCTGGATTGTACCCGTTTGCCACTCGCGTCCTATCGAGTCTTTCATCAGAATATCAATTTTGGGACCATAAAATGCTCCTTCGCCCTCTTCTTTTACGTATTCTTTGCCGCTTGCGGCAAGTATTTTCTCAAGTGACTCCTCAGCCTCGTCCCAGTCTTTTTTATCCCCCATAAAATTCTCAGGTCTTGTTCCAAATCTGAGCCTATATTCAAGATTAAATGCAGAATAGAAAATATCTATCATTTCCATAATTTTTCCAAATTCAGAAGCAAGCTGGTCCATCGATATAAAAATATGCGCATCATCCTGGTGGAATTCGCGAGCGCGAAAGAGTCCGTTCAGCGTCCCAGACAATTCAAATCTGTGGAGTGCACTCGTTTCAGATAGCCTCATTGGAAGATCCCGATAAGAGCGTGTTGTGAGAGAAAATATAGTCATCGCATTTGGGCAATTCATAGGCTTTATTCCAAAAGTTTCAGTGCCTATGAGTGCTTCTTTTGAGTCCCCTCGTAGATACGACATAGGAGAGACAAACATGTCATCGCGATAGTGGTCCCAGTGTCCAGACGTCTCATAAAGCTCTTTTTTGTTAAGTATAGGAGTTGCTACCTCTTGGTATCCGAAGTCCTTGTGGACTTGTCTTGAGAAACTTAGCAGTTCATTGTAGACGATAAGTCCTTTCGGTAGCCAATACGGCATACCAGGGGATGTTTCGTGGAATACAAACAGAGACAGCGCTTGTCCTAGCTTTTTGTGATCTCGCTTTTTCGCCTCTTCAAGCATTTTGAGATAGTCATCAAGCTCAGCTTTGGTTGGAAAGATTGTTCCGTAAATTCTCGTCAGCATTGGATTCTTTTCGCTCCCACGCCAATAGGCACCAGCAATGGATAATAGTTTGAAGTGTTTTAATTCTTGATCTGGATGTTCACAATGTCCGCCACGGCAAAGGTCCCAGTAGTCTCCTGACTTATAAAAAGAAAGAGTCTCGCCTTTTTTTGAGAATTCCTCTATTAACTCATGTTTATAAGGATTATTTGGATATTCATCTTTGGCTTTGTCTGCTGACATTTCATGCCGCTCAAAACTTTTCCATGATTTTGCAATCTCATGCATCTTGTTCTCGATTCTGGCAAAGTCATCTTCAGATATCTTTTTATCACCAAAATCGAAATCAAAATAGAACCCGTTTTCAATAGCAGGGCCTATCGCACGTTTTGTATCAGGCCAGATTTCCATAACTGCTGCAGCCAAAAGATGTGCACATGAATGTCTTAAATTATCAAGGTTTTTCTTATCCATTGAAGCTATTGTATCAAGCACCTCACTCTTTGTAAATGAAAGCCAGAATTTTCCAAACCTGGTTTAGATTGTGTTTTTATACACATAAAAAAATATAAAAAATGAATAGTATCCAATGTGCAAAGCTATTCCACATCGGATGTGAAATGTGCCTACACATCGGGAAGTGGTGAAAGAATTAAAGCTGGGATTATTTAACGATGGAGTACGAGGTATTTGTTAATTTCCACTATAAAACCTCCTACAAATGGTACCCAGTTGAAGCTTTTTAATACAAATCCTAGTAGTGCAAGGATTATTGTGACACCAAACGTTGCACCAATCGCCCATGCTACTCCACCGATCAGATTATCAACAAAAATCTGACTTTTTGGTCTATATATTTTGTCTTTTGGTTCACTCATAACTTTTTAAACCATCTACTTAAAGTCTATCACTATTTAGCTTTTGCTTCTTCTGCTTTTTCATTTTCGTCATAAATTTTGTTGACTCTTTGCTTTAATGCCAAAAACAATCTTCCCAGAGTTCTAACTTTTGGGTTCTTTTCAAGAGATCTCATAGAAGTTATAAGGGCGCTATCAAGCTCAGCGTATGTCATGTTAGGGATCAACTCGTCAGGATTTTTATACACACCTTTTAGAAGACTTTCTATTACAATTGCCGTGTATGGAACCCCAATTGGAGTTCTTGCAGCGCTAACCGTTTCAAATCTTATACCTGGAATGGATCTCCTAAGGGCTGCCATTGCTGCAAGATCGAATTTCATTACAGCTTCTATGTATTCGTTGGGAATAGAGTTGACAAGTTCTTTTGGGCTTAATGTTTTAACTTCCCTTTCTTTACCTTCATTTTCCGCGTCATCTTCTGCGCCCTCTGTTAGTTCGTGTTCGATAGGAAGCTGATTTAGAGGGGATCTGCTCGTATCCCCTATCCAGCTTTTCCTTATCGAATTTTCGCGAGGTGTACCGATATATTTCTCAAGCGACGTACCTCTAAGTAATTCTGTTACAACCTCGACTGTTTTCTCAGGTGTTTGAGAGCCATCAAATTGGTGAGCGAAATAAAGACCAAGAATTGCAAAGTGTTCGACCCTGAGCAGCTTTCTGTTAGAGCCTAGTGCGGCCTCAGCAAGAAATCCGCTATTTGCAAGACTAATTACAATGTTTTTAGCTGCATGATCATCAAGCCTGAAGGCAACAGCTATTTGTGCCGGTGTTAATGGATCTGAAAGCTTTCCAAAATTCTGTTCCAACAAATCTCTGTATTTCGTACCCAGATTGCTTTGCCAAAATTCACCGGTTTGCATATCGACATCTTCAATCCTTTTTGGGTCGGAAAGAACCAGAATTCTTTCGCGCGTAGGTTTTACTTCTGCAGTGCGATAATATTTTTCATCAAATCTACGAGAGGGATCTGGTGGATACAGAAGCATATCTTTCAAGGGGTCTTCTCCGACGGCATCGAGAGCATCAATAGTCGCATTTTCCCAATCCCTATTCATTTTTTTAGCCATGTCAAATGCCACTACTGCATAAACTCCCTCCCTCGTCCATGACATTCTGTTTCTTTGACCATGCATTTCGGATATATACGGTATGGTTTTTTGCTTTAATAGATATCCTAGCCATCTATTTAGGTCGCTAGGGTGTGAAGTATTAATCGCCGCGAGATATATTGAAAGTTCATAATTTGTAAATTCTTTTTGGTCAGGTGGCAACAGTTTTTGAACTGAATTAAGCCGGTTTTTGAGTTTATCGTCTTCTATACGGCTAAAGTCTCGAGGTTGGATTGGGTCACTGTCTTTGTGTGCGTGGGAAATCCCCTCAGAGACACTCATATTGGATATCGTTCGATATTATAAGCGGATTATATAGAAAGTAGCCAAGAATTCAAAATAGAATCCGACTTCAATTTGTTTTATTGCTAGTTCTGTGTGATGCCATATTTCTAGAGCATTAGCTTAACTTCTCTAATATTTGACTAGTCGTATTTGGTTCTGCTCTCCTGGTTGCTTTTGCTGCTGCTTCTTTTTCATCAACCAGTCTATTTACGCGTTTTTTTAGTGCCTCAAACAATCTTCCGAGGTTTTTTATTTTTGGAAACTTTTCAAGATAGTCTAGCGAAATTTCAGCGGCAGCTCCAAGCTCAGAGTAACGCATGCTGTTAAATGACGCCTCTATATTTCCATACGTCCCTCTTTTGAGTTCTGCAATTGTTACTAATATGTATGTGATAGCAAGCGGTGGACGTGAGCCGCTTACATATTCAAACCTTTTTCCAGAAAATGTTGCAAGTTCCTGATTTAGTCTATTTTTGTCCCACTTCATTGCAGCATCAACGAAATCTTGAGATACGTCATTAACATAATCCTTGGGATTAACTCGAGTGATCGGTTTCTTTTCAGAATTTTCTATGTCTGCATCATCGTAATCGTCTTCACTGTCTGCTGAAGCCGATGTAAAACTAGAATAATTGAGAGCGTCCATGTCAAAGTCAAAGACACTGTCTGATGTGATTTTTCTAGACCCCCCAAATCTATCAGGTAGCCTGATTTGTTCCCCAACTACATTGTTACCTAGTCTCTGCATAGTTGCAGCTATATATGCATTTTTGTCGGAATTTCCAAAGGAAAATCCATTGTCTTGAAGATCGTGCGCTATTGCTCCGATTGCCAACGCCGTATCCCTTGCGAAAAAAGTTCTCGCGCGTTCGACGCCTGGAGTAATTATTGTAGGAATGATGTTGTACTCTACTAAGTCACCTATTAACTGATCCATTTTTTTATGGGTTAATCTTTGCGCCGAAAAAGTATTGCGAGTCAGAAAGTAAATAAGTGTTGTTTTTGTCATATACTTGTCAGCTTTTAGGCCTCGCGATAAATCCGTAACAAATCTCTTCATTCCCGGATCTGGAATGTTTGAGAAGCGGTCACTATCATATCCATTCAAGTCTTGTGGTATTCCTGATTCTGTGGTCATAATCCGCGTAGTATAGCAAAACTTGCTTTAAATCAGAAACTGAGAGAACCTAAAGTCCAAGTTCTTGGGAGATTTTCTGCATTGAGTAGAGGACTATTTCTACGAATTCGGGCAGTTTTATGTCCAGCTTTTCCTCGCAAAGTCCGATGACCGTGCGATCAGCTCCTTTTGCAAAGGATTTTTCACCAAATCTTTTGAGGACAAAATCTGGCGTAATATCTGCGAGTTTTTTACTTGGCGAAATGAGCGTTGCAGCGACTATGAGTCCGGTTAACTGGTCACAGCAGGTTATAGACCAGTCGAGATTTGAGATTGGGTCAACTTTTGTATTTTGAAAATTGTGGGAATTTATCGCGTGACCAATGTCTTCGGGTAGTTTTACTTGTTCAGTAATGAGTAGGCCATGCCGCTCAGGAGTATCTGCAGTCTCTTCATAGTCTGCATCATGCAAAAGTCCAGTTATCCCCCACTTCTCTATTTCATCAGTAGATGCATCAGGATCAAAATGGACACAGAGTCCTCGCATCGCCGCCTCACAAGCCAGGCAATGCTTAATAAGATTCTTATTTTTGAGATGCTCAGTTAAAATTTTATACGCTTGTTCTCTGTTCATCTCTTAATTATACCATCGATTTATTGTTTATCATCCGAAATTCTGGTAAAATTTACCCTCGCAGGGTTTGTTAGGGTTTACCCTGAAAAGTTTTTAAGTTTACATACTTTTTGTAAACTTTTCAGGGCTCATAGCTCAGTTGGCTAGAGCGTTACATTGACATTGTAAAGGTCAGAGGTTCGACTCCTCTTGGGCCCACATAATCCTCACATTCTCGTGTAAATCCCCGATGCGTTAAGCTATTATGCGGTGGATGCGGAACGTGCCTACGCATCGGGAGTTATGACCACCCCAGTCCTTCTCCGCGGCTAGCATTTTCCTGATTATATTTCTCATTTAAAGTCTGTTTATATTGCAAATGAGATAAAACTATCAACAGCATTTTAGATACATCGGGATTTAAAATAAGCGAATCGGAATAAGCGTGTTCGATACTTTCTACGTCATACTGCATATCCATTCTCGCCACTCGATCTCGTTCGGCTTTTGGTATTGAAAAGTCAATTGGCTCTGGCTTTCCCTCCCATCGCCAAGCATAGTCAGCTACTGCCTCTGCTTTTTGTATTACTTTTTCAGCTGCAATGGGGTCTATTGGCCCATTGGCGATAGGCGCTTGATTTTTTTTAGGTTGGAAAACAGTAACTTTTCTTTCAAATGGAGTGCCAGGTTCCAGCGTTACAAAATTTGGTTTGACTCGTAAAGTCTCTCCATTCCTAATAATGTAGTCGACGTTGTTTTCGGGACTTGTGCCATTCGCATAAAAACCACGTTTTATAAACTCTTGAGTGCTATTAGTCTGTTTTGGTTGATTTTCTAGTGATCTACTCATATATAACCTCCTCTCCTATAACTTTTTTGTGCCCTGATTTCAAACCCATTCGCTAACGCTCAGGGTGTTGGTTTAACACCAACAAAAAACCCGCTTTCGCGGGCTTCAATAGAAATTGGTATTTCCCGCGTTTAGATCTCTCCAAGAAGGAGATCACTAAGCGCAAGAAGACCAAAATTTCTATTCATTGAATTTAATATATCAAAATACATAATATTCGTCAATAACCTAAGAGCCCCATTCTGGAGTTCTAAGACTGTTTTGTGCATCAGTAGCAATTCTATGCGCTTGTCTTAATGCTGTTAATGGATGCGGTGGAAGAAGATCTATTTCATCAATTTCTTTAACAAATTCGTTGACTCGCTTGTGAGTCTCTGTTTTAACTATGTCATGTTTTAACATCAATTCGACCACGCTACGGATTCTGGGAAGAGGTATTCCCGTTTCTTCTGTGACAACGTCAAAATCAACATCCTTGACGAGTCGTTTCTGCCATGTTTTTTCATTATAAAAATACGAAAAGATTCCACCGATTTGAGTGTTTAAAACTTTCATTGATTCTGCCGAGCCATCAGATAAATTCATATTCATGGAAGTTTCGCGCCATGCAACATCTGGGCCCATAGCTGCATATCCACGTTCCCAACGTGCACGAGGCGTAAGTGCATGAAAATCTTTTTCTCTTTGTTGATAATCTATTTCATTCATGTAATCAAAATGTTTAAAAGCATACACATGCTCGCTTCTGATCGAAGCTCCCAGTGTACCGGTTAAAAGCGTACTCGTCCTGTTTAGCGGGACTCGTACTATTTTTAACCATAAAAAAATCCCGCCGATGCGGGATTGTTCGCTCATTACTACAAGCAAACCTCCCGCTAGGAAGGAATAATCTTGACAATAATTGAGAGCGACCTATTCATTAACTAAATTTTACCAACAGAGGCGAAAGCTGTCAAGAGAACTTAACCTCTAAAGCACCAAAAACCAACTTGCAAATCACAGATAAATATCAAATACCAAATTGTAACTTTGGGGTTTGCAATTTTATTAATTGAAAATTATTTGGAGCTTGATGCTTGGAATTTGGAATTTGGTAAGAAATTAGACCAATTAGGTTAATTAGAAATTTCCAATTACCCTGTCTGTGTCGCAGACGATCTCTCCCCTGAGAGTCCAAATGAAGTGCCTTGTGTTTTGTACTGATTCCAGTATTTGCTCTGTTGCTTTTTACCTGTAAGTACCGCACCATACGACACACTATCCTGAAGCTTGCTGTTTGCGTCACGGATAATGTTTAGTACGAATTCAAAGAAATTTAGGTGATAGCGTCCTGGCTTTACAGGTGCTTGGTCAGCAGTTGCGTCTTTAACAGTCCGCTCTACAAGTTTTGAGGTCTTCGCAAGTTTTTGAATTTCCATTCTAATTTGTTCTACTGCCTGTCTTACTTCGCGTTCAGTCGATGACTCGCCTATTCGATCAGCATGATTAACAGTTCTGAAGTACTCCATGTGCTCTGATGCTACTGGTTTTTTCTCTGCTTTCTTTTGCTCTTCTTCTTGTTTCTTTTTTGCCTTGAGGTTAACTGCCTCTCCTTCTGCGAGCTGGAAGTCACCTACTCCAAAGACCTGCTCTGTAAATGATGTTCCAGTACCGAGGGCGTCGGTTTTTGAAGTTTTTATGAGTTCTCGCCACAAACTTTTCATCTCGTCTTTTACTGTCGTTGGCTCGATGTAAGTGTTGCGAGGTTTTGACTCAATAGAGTTCTCAATATTTTGTTGTTTCTTTTTTG
>DASZRG010000011.1:0-17080 GCA_035549295.1 Patescibacteria group bacterium | reverse complement strand
AATTCGGTACTCAATATATTAGAAGTAGTTTCTTCTACGCCTCTCGCGATGGGTGACTCTGAAGCGGCAATTCCTTCATGTGTTATTTTTATTTGCTCACCAGTCATAATTTGGTATTATATCAGACCTATAATAAAATTTCAAAGAATTTAGCTTCGGATTTAGAATTAATTGTTGTTTACTCGATTGTGATTTCCGAGGTGAATAGGTTTTACTGAGATATTTTTGGGTGGGTGAAGCAAAAATTTTGAGAGAATTTTATAGGTATCAAGATCAAAACGATAATCATTTGAAATTTCAGACAGATCCGCCTCGGACTTAACGCTTCCCAAAAGACACCACTTGTCGATAATAAAACCCTCTTCAAGCTCACCTTTTTCCTTGATCAATACTGGCGTATCAAAATACCATCTCTTGAGCTTGTATTTGAAAAAAGCTTCGGTGAAACGCAAATTATACCTGAAAGATGACTCTTTTCCGATACACGCACCGTTACACATCTTGAGATGATAATAAAAACATGATTTTTGCGAGTGTTCAAGATCCATTATCTTGGGACATAGACTAAACTGTTTACATAGCTCAAAAAGATGATTTTTGAGCTGTTTTTGAGATCTGAAAACTCCGATAATCTCCTCGGACTCACTAACTTCAATCTTTTCAACTTCTTTTACTCTTATTGTTGAATAGCCATCGTCATTTGTATCTCTTAAGATTATTATCATGCGCCTTGCTTCACGAAGCATTTGGTTATAAAGCGGCTGGTATTTTTTGATAAGAGTAGACTCGAGAAGCAATGCACCCAATTCTCCAGCGGTCCGTATTGTGTCTACGTGCTTTACCTCTTGCGATATCTGCATATCCTTCAGAAGCGAATGATCGTTCGAGAAATGAGACAATACCCGGTCTCTGATGTTCACGCTCTTTCCTATATATATAGGGTATTTGTCCTCACCGTAAAAAATATATACGCCAGGTGACTCTGGTAGGTCGTCCAAAACTTTTTCTGATAAACCAATCGGTACAGATGGTTTTTTGAGCGCGCGATTTATTGCCGCGGCGATAAAATCCTCTGAAACCGACTCTTGGATCTTATTATAGAAATCGTATATAACCTTGGCATCATCAAATGCACGATGGCGATTTTCACACGAGAGATTGAAATGTCTAATGATCGCGTCTAGATTGTAGTGATCGAGGCCCGGAAACAGGTCGCGAGCAAGCTTTACTGAGCAAAAATGTTTCATATTGAATGAGGTATCGATTTGACGAAACTCGCTTTTTAAAAATCCGTAGTCGAAGCGGACATTGTGTGCAACAAGAATTGACCCATCAAGAATTTCTCTTATTTCATCTGCGAGTTCATAAAAAGTAGGGGCAATCTCAAGATCGGCACTTCTTATACCTGTCATGTCCTGAATTGACACAGGTATCCCAATACCGGGGTCAATAAGTGATTGGAACTCTTTTGTAATTTTGTCATCGTCCACGCGAATTATCCCTATCTCTATTACTTTGTTAAAATTCGAATTTATACCTGTAGTTTCAAGATCTAGAAAAGAGAGTGAACGCGGAAGCATGCAAGCACCATATTACCACCATCGAATATTTTCTTCAAATCACTCTTACGTTACAAGCCTGTTGCCATTATCTCGAAGCCATTTTATTTGCTGTTTGTAAGACGGATTGAAGGCGGCAACTCGACTCCAGAAAGCACGCGAGTGGTTTTTTTCAATAGTATGGGCTAGTTCGTGAATTATGACATAGCGGACAACAAGAACAGGAGTCATGATAAGTCGCCAGTTGAATTGAAGCCGATTGTCGTGAGTGCAGGACCCCCACTTTGAAATAGTGTCGGAATAAGAAATTGTAACGAAAGAAGTTTTCATCTCTTTGGCATACTGCTCAACGTAACTGCCTATAAATTCTCGAGCCGATTTTACGTACCAATTCTCGATTTCTTTCTTGGCTCGGAAAAGAAGTGCCTCAGGAAAAAGAAGTTTGTCTTTTTCAAGTTTTATCTGAGTATAATTTCCTACCTGCAACTGATATTCATTTCCAAGGTACAAAAATTTTTCTCCATTTACATATTTTTTCCTTTTGGGCTTACTCAGAAGTATCCTCTCGCGATTTTTCTCGATCATTCGTGAGTGTTTTTTGACAAACTCGTTGATAATTGGCTTTGGGACAAAAAAAGGCGCTCGCACTTGAATAGTTCCGTCTCGCAAAACCTTAAGGACTAAAGATGTTCGTCTCTCGTAAATTATCTTAACTTCGCTCAAATCAATCATCGCGGGCTATATAATACCACTTTTAAAATAGCTGCTTACCTTAGTGACTCACATGCTTTCCCGTCATGATCAGCATCAAGCTTGTCGGGGTCAAGCTTGGGACCACCTTTTGCAACAAAGTAAGCTTGAGCTGAGGCTTGCGTAGCAAAATCAGAGCAATCCTTATCTTCACCGCTAACTGCAACCGAATTGTTTACAATAGATGGCTTGTAGGTTGTGGATGACGTCGCGGTCGTCTCTCGTTTTGGCGATTGAGTATTAACAGGACATGACGACCACAACCCAAGATTGTGATCTCGGGCGTATTTTTCAAACGAATTAAATTTATCGAGCATTTTCGTAGGATATTCCCTAAAAGAGAAGGCATAACCTTGCTTCACCATTTCGCCATTTATGAACGTCGATTTTGCGTCGGGAAGATAAACATAACGAAGAAGCCTACCGTATTTGTCGCGATTACCCTGAGTTGGATCATCCACAAGAATTACCAACTTGCCAGAAACAAATTCCTTCATCTTGTTGGATGCTTCTTGCCCAAAGCATTGAATAGTTTTCCTGGGGTCAACTGTCTCAGGTGTATCTATTCCAAGAAGCCGAATAGTCTCATTTTTACCACGAATATCTGCAGCTATCGTATCTCCATCAATAACTTTCGTGACACGAAAAGCAGCGCTTGCGTAAGTTGGCATCACGGCAAACGTTAGAAAGAAAAATATGAAAAAACTCGCCAAAAATGACTTTCTCATAACGCAGTAAATGAATTATAAAACCTGTCGTTGTTTTCGGCAAATTATTGACTTTAGCCTCAGATTGAGGTAAATTACCCAGATGTCTCAAGATCAAAAATTATTACCACAAAATGATGCACTCGTTCACGAACGAGGATTTGAATCTTCGGTTCTTCCGAGCGCGCCATCGCGGGATTTTTTAATCAGCCTTCCCAAGTTACAAACTGAAAGCATAATAACCAAAGAGGGAAACGTATGGGTAGTGAGACGAGGAATCTCGTTCGTTGCGCCATGGAAAGGAATTAATCCCACAAGAAAAATAATACACTCACATATCAATGCTTCTGAAATACCCAATAGACCATCAAGAATTCCGACTCTTGCAGATTTTCTTAAAAGAGTTGGCGATGCCCATGAAATGATTGTTTCAAAGTATGGAATAACCGAATTTAATCGGGCATCAAGCGAAGATGCCATTGCAGATCTAACACGTGAGATGTTGGGTGTAACCTTCGTTACCGAAAAAATGGATACACGCGCTTATGAAAAATATTTAAGAGATCACGGTGTTGATTTTGTCCTAACCCCATGGAACCAACTTTCAAATGATGATGTAGCAGAAATATTTACCTAGAACTGGTTCCAGAGGAATTGGTTTGTAACTTCGTGATGATACAGAATTTCTGACGATTTAACTTGTGTTCCAAGCTCTTTAGGACTTCTGTCAGCTACCAACTGCTTGTAGCCAGCATATTTTCCCGAAGTTTCCTCTCCCAATATTTCCTCTATCAAAGCGCTTGCTTTAAAAAGTCTTATCGCATCGTTTATGTTGTCGGGCAAAAATCTCAAACGATCTCTTTTATCAGTATCTTTCTCGAGCCTTTGCCCCTCAAGTCCGACTCTAAGAATTGTATACAGAACAAGGTAAGGATTGGCGTCTGGCGCGACAGATCTGACCTCAATTCGAGCAGTTTTTTCATTGCCAACAGGTATTCTCACCATAGAACCACGATCAATTGGTGAGACTTTTATTTGATTTGGGGCTTCAAAATGTGGGTCTAATCTCCGATAAGCATTAACTGACGAATTTAAGACTAAACATATTTCGGGAGCATGATTGAGAAGCCTCATGATAAAATCCCAAGCAAGCTTAGAAAGACCATCCTGACCCGATTTTTCATAAAAAATATTTTTCCCGTTCTTAACAAGTGAAAAATTGGTATGCATACCAGATCCATTAATTCCCATAAGAGGTTTTGGCAAAAACGTCGCAGTAAGACCCATATTTCGAGCTACTTGGCGACAAACGAGTTTGTATAGCTGGATATTGTCTGATGCCCGAACAACATCTGAATAAGAAAAATTCATCTCGAATTGAGAGGGAGCAACTTCAGGATGATCTTTTTCGTTTCTAAATCCCATCGCTCGATGCGCTTCAGCTGATTTGTCAATAAAAAGTCGCAAAGTGTCCATGGGAAGTGAGTGAAAATACCCTCCAGTTGTAACTAAGTCAAACTTACCATTCTCGACATAAGTCTGTTCAGCATTTACACGGTCGACCAAAAATCCTTCTATTTCTGCGGCCGCATAAGCAGAAACGCCTTTGTCAGTTTTTAGTTTTTTTGTATATTCAATAAGCTGCCCGCGAAAATCTGCCTCATAAGGCGTCCTGTCGCGATTCAGCACGCTTGCGAAAAATATTACTTTTCCAGGTCCGAAAACGTCTGATGGAAGATATCTAATACTCGACCAGTCAATTTTCAGCCTCAAATCTGACTCAATTTGCGCGGAAAAACCTCTAATCGATGATCCATCAAAAGTTAGATTATTCAGCGAATCTAGCAAAAACTTTTTATCATAATCAAGCGCGTGAAGTCGGCCCTCTATGTCTGAAAAACAGATCGTTATTGCCTTTATCCTCTTTTCTTTCAAAAGGTATGCCTTGTATTCTTCTTCCATCTCGCTATCTGATTTTGTATCAATATTTGCAAGCGCTTTAAGATTAAGGGATTCAAGCTCTGAGTAGGATAGTTCGAGAAAATCCTTGATCGAAGAATTATTATTCATTAAATTAATAGAATTTTATAATTAATTAACATTAATTTAGCAGTAATTAATATTATTGTCAATAATTAAATAATAAATTATCCGCAATTAAAAATTATCGATCTAGAGCTTAATTGATTTATAGCCTCGTTTATGTCAATCTAATATGAGGATTTATTTTGTGAAATTACTACACCATCTCCTTTTATATTTCCTAGTCACAATTTTTATCGCGACTAATCTTTTTATTTTTGAATTGTTGTTCGCTCGTGAACTCTTTCAATTTTTCTGCTGGCTTGCTCTTGAAGTAATATTCCTATATTCTCTTGTCTATTTTTTAAAAATATATTTCAAATACGGCATTTCTCAGAAAGTTTCAAATTTAGGGAAAGGTAAAATTGTCCCTGAAGCTGGAATAAATCAAACTGAAAAACTGAAATACGAAGCCGTTCTCGCAAACATTGGAGATGGTCTAATCGTTACTGATAAAACTGGAAATATAATTACGTTTAATAAGGCAGCAGAGTCGCTTTTGGGCTGGCCTGCGCAGGAAGCCGCCGGAAAACATCTTCAAGATGTTGTCAAAATTCAGTATGGTGAAGAAAAATTCAGAGAAGACGCGGCCCTAACTGATTTTGAACCAAATCGAGTAACAAGCAAGTCAGCAGCAGGTGACTATTCCTTGTACTTTGTCAGGCGCAATGGGACGAAATTTCCGGCAGCAACAACAGTTACCTCTTACACTGAAGGCGATGAAGTACTCGGAACGATTACACTTTTCCGAGACGTTACAACAGAAAAAAATATCGATAGTATGAAAACAGAGTTTATTTCACTTGCTTCACATCAATTAAAAACTCCGCTGTCTGCAATAAGATGGTATACGGAAATGCTGATCGCAGGTGATGCTGGACAGCTGCAGCCAAAACAAGGAGAATTTGCAGCAAATATAAACACATCAACGCTGCGCATGATAGATCTTGTAAATGCCCTTCTTAATATTTCGAGGATTGAAACAGGAAAAATCATCGTTGAGGCAAAACCAACAGATCTAAAAAAACTAGTTGATACTGTTGTCGCTGACGTAAAATTTAGGGCCGATGAGAAAAAGCAGAATCTCAAAGTTGAAATTCCTGACAATCTCCCAGAGATAAATATTGATCAAAATCTAATTAGACAGGTGTACATGAATTTACTAACGAATGGCATCAAGTATACGCAAGGTGGTGGTGAAATATCACTATCAATCGCCATCAAAGAGGGAGACATCGTATCTGAGGTAAAAGATAATGGATATGGAATACCCGAGGAGGAGAAAGCGCGAGTGTTTGACAAATTTTATCGCGGAAACAATATACGAGATACAGAACGCGATGGTACCGGGCTCGGTCTGTATTTAGTGAAAGCTATTGTTGAAATTTCAAAAGGGAAAATTTGGTATAAAAGTGAAGTTAATCATGGAACAACCTTCTGGTTTAGCCTGCCAATTGCAGGAAATTCCACAGGGGACAGGTAGACTGCGATTATTTAGTTTTTAAACTGATAGATTGACTTTTATCAGGCTCAAAATTTATTATTACAATTATGGGATTCTTACAAGATTTAATGGGAAATAAAAAAGCTGAACCCACGATCAATCAAACTGCAACTGTCGCCACACCTACAAAAAAAATTTTAATAGTTGAGGATGAAAAACTATTAGCCGATGCGTTAGAAGTTAAGTTAAAAGGAGCTGGATATGAAACTTTTAAAGCAGAAAACGGTCAGCTTGGACTTAGTTCTATATCTCAAAACAAACCGGACCTTGTAATACTTGATATCATGATGCCTATCATGGATGGTAGACAAATGCTTACCAAACTAAGAGAGATGTCTGAATTCAAAAATCTTCCTGTTCTTATGCTTACAAATGCCGGAACAAGTGACAATATGCATGAAACTAAATTTTATTTTAACGCTGTCGACTTTCTCATAAAATCAAATGTTAGCCTCGAAGAAATTGTCGCAAAGGTCAAGCAACTGGTTTAGTTATTTTGGAAGTTTTACTGTAAATGAAACTGTCGGCTGAGTACTAACCACAATTGGAACAGATAACATTTGGGAAATAGTGCTAGCAAGGTGCCCTTCAAGACCCGATCCCCATCTTAGGTTAGTTGACCTAGTCAGATCGCCGTAATATGGAATGAATAACAGTTTAACTTGCTCCTCAGTCAAATATGCTGTCGTCATGATGTTGATAATCAGTGCAGATTTATTTTCGCGAGTTACGGTAAAGCTGACTGATGAATTATTTCCATTTGGGACAATCATAAGCGAAACATCTAGTGTTTTCCGAATAAGAATATCAAACCATTTTGCATTAACTGGCGCTGTAAAAAATGGTGCAGTTAGAAGATTTGGATCAATCGTTGCTCCTGCCGGGATAAGGGCTGCAACATCTTTTTCTCCAAAATCGGGTAGCGAAAATATGACAGATGATTTGAGGGCAGTTGCAAATTCCTTCTCGGAGTCAACAATTTGACGACATGTATTTGCAACGTCAATTAAAGATTTGTCTTCGTTGAGTTTTGCGTGCTCTATTTCAAGTGCATTAAGAAGATCGATCTCAGAACTTCGAACAAGCTCTGTAATGTTTTTCAAATCCCAAAGTCCATTTTTTTGGAGACCTTCTTTTAGCTGACTAATAAGTGCTTGATGCCGAATTCTTGCAACCTCAACATCTATATGATTGTTAATACTTGTATTTTTCTGACCTACGGCATTTACAATAAAAGTCATCTGACCAACTGTTCCATCAATATTTGTTATTGGCCTGATTTGCAAATCAATTTCCTGAAAAGATACAGCGCGGTTTTTTCTAAAAAGCCTGAGCTTCTCCATAACTACTACTTTTCCTGCTGCAGCTTCGGCTATTTCTGGAGTTTTTGTTGAAAGAAGGGTATTATTTTGATCCCTTACAAGTAAGACGTCGAAAATATTTTTGTGGAGAATTTCTGAGTCAAACATCTGAAGAGCTTGTTCAGCTGCATCGTTTGCCGAGATAATACTAAATGAAATATCTGTAATAAGAACAATTTCATTGTTACCCTGAGCTGAATTTCGCTTACTGCGCTTGAAAAGATCTGTGATTTTAAAATTCAAAAAATGGGCGATTATACTCAGAAGAACAAGAATCGCTACAAACAAAATAATATACAGAACAAACTCCGAAATAATGGGCATTGATATATTGTAGGCACATTCCTAGAGCAAAATCTACTAGCTGCACTAGCTCTTTATCTTTGAGAGGAAGGCAAGAACTTTTGTTTTGAATTGCTGTGGTTGATCTTTATATATATCATGACCAGCGTTTGCTTGCCAATACTCTTTGGGTGCATGGACTTCGTTGTACAACGATTTTGCATCAAGACTATTTACTTCATTGTCATGTGCTGCCGAAATAAGAAAAACTGGTACATCAATCTTGCCAACCCAATTTGCAGGCGAATAATAAGCATAGTGAAGACCCAGCTCAATTGCTGTTGAAAGCCTCAAAAACGGGTAGAACACTAGCGGCGGTAACCCCTCGCGTTCGATCTGAAATTTGAGAAGACTTGTAAAATTAGCATAGGGAACTGATGCTATTACAAAATCGCCCTTTCCAGTTATTCCGCGCTCGATAAGTGAAGTCGCGGCCCCCATGGAATTACCCATAAAACCAATCTTCTTGCCCTTGTTCTCGGGGAGAGATTTGGCATAGTCATACGCTGCCTCAGCATCTTTCCATTCATTTATACCTAGCGTCACTTTATTGCCAGCAGTATAACCCATTGAGCGCAGATCTATAAGAAGCGTTGAATATCCAGCCTTATTGAGATATTGAGCATGAGATAGCATGAGGGCTTTTCCACCTTGAGATGATTGAAATCCGTGAACTAAAATAACTACAGCTTTTGAATCTTTAACAGGTATGTACCAAGAAGCGATTTTTACGTTGTCCGACGTCATAAAATATCTATCCTGATATTTAAGACCGTATTTGGCTGGAGTATCTGTCCCAGGACTTACATGTAGTGCAAGTGCTGCGTGAGCACGATATGAAGTGTAGGAAAAAATAGCAAGAAGAATTAGAAGAACTATAAAGATGTATTCGTAGATTTTTTTCATTTTTTCTTGCCTTTAAAATACCATTTTGGCTCTTTCCCAGATAATGCAGGAATAACTCTCGGCCATTGCTTTATAAAAATGGGTATGGCACAGAGAATAGTCAAAAGAAAATATTCTGGAGCTAGAAACAAACCAATAAATGGAAGTGCGACAGTCCCAGCAAATTGACCAAGAAGCAGGTTGCCGGCGAGAATTACTGGAATACACATTGCGATACCCCAAGGAAGAAGAAGGTGCATAAAATTGAGGCCAGCTAATATACCTGCAAGAGATGCAATTGCCTTGCCTCCAGCAAATTTTCCATCCTTCAGTTTAAAATATATTGAATAACAGTGACCCAGAACAACTCCAAATGCCCCTGCCGCGATCGCGAGTGTCGCATCACTACCTAAAAAATATTGTGGAAGAAAAATACCGAGATATCCTTTTAGGAAATCTATTAAAAATACGAGAAGGAAAAGGTGAGGCTTACCCGTTGTACGAGCAGTATTCATAGCGCCTACATTACCCGTCTCCTCAAGTCTAATATCTTTTCCTGTTGCTTGTTTTACAACTATATATGCTGTAGGAAAGGAACCCAAGAGGTATCCTATTAATAAAAACGCTAGAGATTCAAAAAACACCATTATTTAACAATCCATGAAAGAAGAAGTGCCCCTGGTCCCAAGTGAGAACCTATAACCGGCGATATTTCATGTATGAATTTAATTTTAACTGAATGACTAAAATTTGCAAGTTTTTTTGACAGCAAATTTGCCTGATCCTCAAAGTCCGCATGCGTTATTACAACATTTACTTCAGAGTCAGGACTACGGTTATCAAAATCATTCTTGAACTGATTAAACAAAGCTTCGGCGCTATCATGTGCGTTACCTTGTATTTTTTTAACTACAATTTGACCATCCTTTATTGTAAGAATTGGTCTAAATCCTCCTTTTAAAAGGTTTTTAACAAGAAGCGCTTTTATAGGATTTAGACGTCCGCCAGCAACAAGCCACTGCGGATCCTCAAATGCACCCAAGAGGTTTACTCTCAGACTTAACCGTCGAAGCTTTTCAACAATTTTTTCAACCTTCTCATCTGTGTCAATCATACTTATCGCTTCAAAAACCAACAGCGCCTCAGCACCGCTTGAAACTTCAGAATCAACAATATGAACCCTATCTTGAAGTTTTTTATCAAGCATTTTTCTTGCTTGAACAGAGGAGTTGTAAGTGCCGGAAAATTTTGATGAAACTGTTAGAACAATTAAGTCCTGATATTTTTCCAAACACTTTTCAAATAGTTCTTTGAATGTTGCTGGTGATGGCTGAGACGTTTTGGGACTTGTCTTGTGTGGACCACGCATGGTTTTGTAAATTTCTGATTGTTTTTTTAGCTCTTCCCATTCAAGAACAAATGGAAAAATATTGATTCCTGAATCTTTAATAATTTTTTCAGGAAGATCGCAGTCTTCCCCCACTAATATTCCAATATTCTTCATCACGCGTGAACGACCGTATTTCTCATATCAGTAATTTTAAGATCAACAATATTCCCAACAAGCTCTGCTGTTTCGCGCACCACATCCGTATTATCTGTATGTATGTGGACTTTTATACTACCAGCAACTTCCACGATGTCTATCGAATTACCCATTGCATGGAACATACTTTTTAGATCGGGCGCAGAAAACATAGGCTCCTCAACTATAAAAACGACTTCATATGGGAATTTTCCAAATTCTAATTTCTCCTCATTAACTTTTTTTAAGTTAAGAAACGATATATCAAGCCTTTCGCGTGTGATTTTTTTTGAAAATCCGTAGATAAATAGAGTGAAACCAAGAGCACCTGCATCAACTACTTTGTGATCTGATAAAACTTTCATTTGGCTTTCGGTTGCAATAAGTGCCTCTTTTGTTCTAGTCAGTGCTTTATCAAACGCATTCTGTGAAATATCTAAATTCGCATCAAAGCTTTTATAAAAAGCGTACATCACATCGAGCATCGTGCCCTTTTTGGGTGCTTCGACTGCAGACTTTGCTGAATCAGCTCCATTTTTAAACGACTTGATTAACAATTCAGAACCAATCTGCTCATCAGTAAGTGAATTTAGCAAACCCGAAAGATATGAAGTTATCATTATGCCAGAATTTCCTCTTGAAGCCTTCAGTACCTGCTGGAGAGTCTGTTCGATAAATATTTGAGGTCTTTGACTATCTACTTTAGCGTTCTTGATTGGCAACAAAGTACTTGCCATGTTGCTTCCGGTATCAGCGTCTGGAACCGGGAAAACATTTATGCTGTTAATATTATCTCGATTCGAAATAACTTCATCGGCGCCTTCAGCGAGCATGTCGGCAATGTCTGTGATTTTGAAAACAAACATAATATAATCAAGAGCAGTAACCTATTTTAACAGATGTTGCCTCTTTTTTTGATATTCTTATCATATGTTTTTGGCTCTATCCCGACTGGTTTTATCGTCGCAAAAAAAAATAATGTTGACATAAGAAAAGTTGGAAGTGGCAATATTGGAGCGACTAACATCCTTCGTACATTTGGCCTGAAGTTTGCAGTCCCTGTCGCGCTCTTTGATTTTTTAAAGGGTCTCGTTCCAACTCTTCTTGCATCGCTTCTGGGATTTGATCAGATTTCTATTGGGCTTGTTGCACTTGCTGCAATAGTCGGGCATGTTTTTCCTCTTTTTTTAAAATTCAGGGGAGGTCGCGGTGTCGCGACATATGGCGGAACACTTTTTGTTATTTTGGGAATAAAATATATAGTAATAATTTTTGTTATTTGGTTTGCAATCTTAATCCTAACAAAACTTATGAGTCTCACCAATCTACTATTAAGCCTCGCCATTCCGATCCTTGTCTTTTGCTTAATACATAATACTTTTTATGCTTTATACACTATCGCCGGCGCACTATTCATCTGGTGGACACATAGACCAAACATAAAAAGGCTTCTTGAAGGCTCTGAGAAACGTCTCAATTTGACGAAATAAATGTTTTTATGAGAAGCTTGTCCTATGGATACTCAACCTCAAGGTGCTGCAACGCCATCCACAAACACAATTCCACCAACCAATACAAAGGCTACCTGTCCTAAATGTAAATCCGAAATTGACTCAACTTCTTATTTCTGTCCGCATTGTGGGAATAAAATTAAAGACCCTCCACTCTCGACTGATCTCGCTCACCAAATCGTAGTATATGCTACTTGCATATTTTTACCCCCTTTCGGCTTGTTACCTGGTGTCCGCTATATCCTGCAGAAGGATCCTCTTGCAAAAAAAATTGGCATAGCAGCAATCGTTCTAACAATCATTGCCACAATAGTAACAACAGTTATCTCTATTCAAGTTTTTGATGCTGCATCCAAAGCTTTTAATTCACAACTTCAGGATTATCAGAATATTGGAGGCTTCTAGGTCTACCCTTTAATTTGAAGGACTTGCTTACTTGGAGTATAATACGAGCATGAAGCAAGCAATACAAAATAGAGCCACGGTCTCCGGAAGCAATTCCTAAATATAATCTATTCAAAAAACTATGACTTCCGCATCAGATCTTCATAATTTTTTTAGCTCCAAAGGATACAAAATGATCATCGCAGCTCATGGGGAGCCGCGAGTTTCAAGGTTTGTTAACAATGAGTTCATAACCGAAAATCCTGCAGGTGGAGTATCAGTTGCCCTTGACTCTATTGCTCAGGCGACAAATGCTCTCTACATTGCGCTTGCGAAAAACCCCGATGAAAAAAAAGGACTTGACAGAAACAATAGCATGAAAATAAAAGGAGTTAATGGCGAATACACTCTGAAACGATTGTTTTTAAACAAAACTGATGTTGAAAACTACTATTCTGGCTTTTCAAACCAAACTCTCTGGCCCTTGTGTCATATAGCATATGAGGAACCACGATGGACCGAGGATTGGTACAGATCGTACAGAAAAGTAAACGAGCAATATGCTGCCGCTATTAAGAAGTCGATTCCATGGGGACAAAAAACGTTCATATGGATAAATGACTATCAACTTGCTTTAGTCCCTCTTTTACTTGGCCGCTCAAAAAATACTGTTGTTTCTATGTTTTGGCACATACCATGGCCGACATGGGAAATCTTCAGAATACTGCCATACAAAAAAGAAATACTCAGAAGCATGCTATATTGCGATTTCTTAGCTTTTCACAGAGGATATCAAGCACGCAATTTTTTACAAACGGTTGACCGTGAGCTTCAATCAAGAATTGATTACGAAACTCAAACTGTCTTCTTTCATAACACTTCAACTTCTGTTCGAAATCTTCCAATGGGAATCGATACAGATGTTGTAAAAACACTTTTGGCCGAGGAGAAAGAAAGAGAAAAATCACAAAACAGTGAATCAATTAATGACAGGAGTCTAATGATAAATCAATATTTTGGAAAATACAAAATAATTTTTGGAGTTGATAGACTTGATTATACGAAAGGTCTCAGATCAAGACTGAAAGCACTAGACAAATTTTATGAAAAAAATCCTTCGTATAAGAAAAGAACAGTTTATGTTGGTATACTTGCCCCCTCAAGAGAAAGCATACCGTCATACCAAAAGCTCAGAATGGAAGTTGAGGAACTTGCGGTAGATATTAATTTAAAGTACGGAACACGAGACTGGAAACCAATTCACTTAATCTATGAAGTTTTTCAAAGAGAGGAAATTATCAAATTTTACAGTCATGCTGACGTATGCGTCGTAACACCACTTGACGATGGTATGAACTTGGTATCAAAAGAATTCGTTGTATCATCAGCTGCATCTGAAAACCCTGGAATGCTTGTGCTTTCGCAATTTACCGGAAGCGCCATCGATTTAACGTCTGCATTGATCGTCAATCCTTACGACATCGATAAAGTTGCGGATGCTATTCGCGCAGCACTCGAGATGCCCAAGAAGGAAAAGGCTTCAAAAATGAAACGAATGACGGCTCTTCTTGAAGAAAATAACGTGTACGAATGGGGTAAAGAATTTATAAGAGAAGCAATCCTCGCAAAATAAATACCAATTCGTATTGACAAGAAAGTTTCCTTCTGGTATTTTTAATTATGGAGCCCTCAAATCGACTTCTCCCGTCCGCTTTAACTTTTAACGATGTCTTGCTTCTTCCTGGGTTCTCTGACTTCTCCCGAGAGGAGATAAATTTAGAAACAAACATTACAAAAAATTTAAGGATAAAATCTCCTTTTGTATCATCTCCTATGGATACTGTTACAGAAGCACCTCTAGCAATTGCGCTCGCAAAACTTGGAGGAATTGGAATAATTCATAGGAATTTTTCCCCAGAAAAGGAAGCCCTAGAAATAAAAAAAGTCAAAGATAAAAATCTCTTAGTTGGAGCGGCAATTGGTCCGAATCCAGGATTTGAAACAAGGCTAGAATTGATAATAAAGGCTGGCGTTGATGTTGTAGTCCTAGATTCTGCTCACGGTTGGACAAATATACAAATAGAAACTTTAAGTTTTATCAAAAAAAAATATCCCAAGTTGCAAGTGGTTGCAGGAAATATAGCAACAGAAGAAGGAGCAATCGGACTAATAAAAGCGGGTGCGGATGCATTACGAGTTGGGATGGGACCAGGAGCAATCTGCACAACTCGCGTTGTTTCAGGAATGGGAGTTCCGCAATTTACTGCATTAATTGAAGTTGCAAAAGCGGCCAAAAAAATGAGCGTTCCTATAATGGCAGACGCCGGAATGAACAATAGTGGTGATATGGTGAAAGCACTAGCTACTGGCTCAAACACCCTTATGATGGGAAGATTTTTTGCTTCTACTCTAGAATCGCCAGGTAAAAAAGTTTCACTTTCGGGAGCGGAAGTTCCTCAAAGATTCAAAAGTATTTTTAGCAAAAATGGGAAATTTATTTTCAAAGAATATAGAGGAATGGGATCTGAAGCGGCAATGAGACGCGGAGCAAAAACAAAGTCTGAAGGAGAATTTCATGGCAAATCTTACAAAGATAGAACTTTGGTGGCAGAAGGCGTCGAAGGTCTTGTACCAATCAAGGGTACCGTTGAGGATGTTATCAATATTGCAATTGGTGGAATAAAATCGGGTTTTTATTACTGTGGTTTTAGAAATATACAAGAAGCTCATAAAGGTGCAAGATTTATTCAGATAACACAAGCATCTCTTCAGGAATCTCATCCCCATGACATTTTAGTAACTAATGCTGGCAAGAGCTACTCATAATGATTTATATAATCGATTTTGGAGGACAAACTGCCCAGCTTATCGAAAGAAGGATTAAAGATGCCGGAATCCCCACAAAATTTTTCCCACCAGAAGACGCATTAGCCGAAATCGAAAAACAAAAACCCGCCGGCATAATCCTATCAGGAGGCCCTTCTTCAGTTTATGATAAAAGTGCTCCAACTATAGATCCTAAAATTTTTGATTTAAATATACCAATTTTAGGAATATGTTATGGATTCCAAATCACAGCAAAACTTTTAGGTGGTTCTGTTGTTTCAGGTAAAAAGGAATACGGACCCGCAAAAATTTCAATTACCAACAAAGAATCGCTAATGGCAGAAAATTTACTAGACAAGTCTACTGTCTGGATGTCACATGGTGACGAAATTATAAAACTTCCTAAAGGGTTTGAAATCATTGGCAATACAGAAAACGTTCCTTTTGCTTATGTTGAAAATTCAAAACAAAAAATTTACGGCGCACTCTTCCACCCTGAAGTTGAACATACAGAAGAGGGGCAAAAAGTTCTTGAAAACTTCATTAGGATTTGTGAATTGGAGGGCGAAAAAAATGAAATAAATACTGACCAAATTATTGAAGATATCAAAACTATTGCTGGCGGTGATTATGTTATTGGTGCAATCTCGGGCGGCGTAGACTCAACAGTTGCAGGAACTCTTACGGCGCGTGCAATAGGTGATCATTTTATTCCTGTATATGTTGAAAATGGTCTAATGAGAGATGGAACAGAAAATCATGTTTTACAAATTTTTAAAAAGTTTAAAATCAAACCAATTATTGTTCACTGCGAAGAAGAAATGCTAACACGACTTAGGAAAATTGAAGATCCAGAAAAGAAAAGAAAAATTATTGGAAATTTCTATATCGAAATATTTGATCGTGAAGTTGAAAAGTTAAAAGAAAATAAGAATATCAAATTCTTACTCCAGGGAACAATTTATTCGGATGTAATTGAATCAAAAGGCACAAAGCATGCAGCAAAAATTAAGAGTCATCATAACGTGGGAGGACTTCCAAAAGATATGAAACTAAAACTTCTCGAGCCATTAAGACATTTCTACAAAGATGAGGTCCGTACAATTGGGCGTAGCCTTGGTTTGCCAGAAGAGTTTGTTGAAAAACAAGTTTTTCCAGGCCCTGGATATGCTGTAAGACTCAGGGGAGAAATAACTCGCGATCGCCTCTCAAAGATAAAAATAGCAGACAACATTGTCCTGGAAGAATTACAAAAAGCAGGTCTATTGAAAAATATTTATATGTCTTTCCCTATCATGACAGGTGCTTCTTCTGTTGCTGTAAAAGGTGATGGACGGTTTTTTGGTGAAGTTATCGCACTTCGAATTGTAGAATCAAAAGATGTAATGACCGCAACCTGGTCAAGACTCCCATACGATGTTTTGCAAAGGATCTCAAGTAGAATAGTTAATGAGGTTCCAGAAATCTCGCGCGTTGTCTATGATATCTCCACCAAACCTCCGGCAACTATGGAATGGGAATAACAAAAAATTTTTAATTTCTAATAAGTACCTGCAGATAATTTTAGATTAGTGATATAATATTTTTGTGGATAAGATAAGTTTTGATGAGTTTGCAAAAGTAGAACTTAAGGTCGGGAAAATT
>DASZRG010000010.1:0-50921 GCA_035549295.1 Patescibacteria group bacterium | reverse complement strand
AAGAACTGTATGCGCTAACTCTGATATTACCTTTTTTGCCTCGTCCCCTGTTAGCTCCCACGGTTTTGATTTGTTTATTTCATGATCGACGATTGAAATGATGCCCCAAATAAACTGCAAGGCTTCTGCAAAATCATACTCGTCAAGTAAAAGCTTTAAATGAGGCTCAAGTTCTTTAATTTTTTCTTTAGTTTCAATGCCGTTTTTTTCAGCAAGCTTGGCTACTCTTGCAACCAAATTTCCGAGTCCGTTTGCAAGATCTGCGTTATAAACTTCGCGAAGTCTTTTTTCTGAAAAGTCCCCATCAGCCGTTGATGGAATTTCTCGTAAAAAATAATAGCGAATCGCATCTGCACCATATTTATTGATTAATTTATTCGGATCAACAACATTGCCAATACTTTTTGACATTTTTTGACCATCAACAGTAAAATAGCCGTGAACGAATAAAGATTTTGGTAGTTCAAGTCCAGCTGATATCAAAAATGCGGGCCAATAAACAGCATGAAACTTAATAATCCCCTTTCCAATTACATGTACGTCTGCCGGCCACCATTTCTTATAATTTTTCTCGTCTAGTGCAAAACCAATTCCACTCTGATATATATTTAAGGCGTCAAACCAAACATACATTCTTTGCGTGTCATCTCCTGGCACGGGTACTCCCCAATTTTTAGCTCGCTTGTTGCTTCTTGAAATACTTATGTCTTTTAATCCTTGTTTCAAAAATCCCAGAACCTCATTCTTTCTCGAAGTAGGAGTAATTTTAAGTTCGTCATTTTCAATTAATTTTTTGATTTGGTTTTCGTATTTTGAAAGTTTGAAAAAATAATTTTCCTCTGATACTTCTTCGAGCTTTTTACCTGGGTGTTCAAAGCATTCGCCTTTTTCATTCAGCTCTTCGGGTTCATAAAACAATTCACAGCCAACACAATAAAGTCCCTTATATTCTTTTTTATAAATATCGCCAGACTTCTCGCAGAGTTCCCAGAGTTTTTGTGATGATTTAAAATGGTCCGTGGTTGATCCTTTTTGGAAAACATCAAAATCAATTTCAAGGTTTTTAGCAAGAACATTAAATAATTCAGCGTTCTTATCGACGAATTCTTGCACAGGAATTCCAGCAGCTTCTGCTGCTTGAACATTTTTTAAAGCATTCTCATCTCCACCCGAAAGCAGAAGCGTCTCGTCGCCCATAAGCTTTCGGTACCGGCGTATAACATCTGCCTGTACGAATTCCAAGGCGTGTCCCACGTGTGGTGCGGCATTAACATATGGTATTGCGGTAGTAATATAAAATTTGCTCATAAAAAAGAAACAGTTGAATAGTATGAATGCTTTAAGCTATGTAACTATTTTAGCAATTAAGCTATCTTCTTAAATCTTATTATACCAGATTTGAGGCTAAAATGGTTTATAAATCGTCCAAGTCAGTCGCGGAATCAAGGTCTATGAATTTTATGTTGTCTAAGAAGTCGATTAACGGAACGGCTTCTCCATCTTCAAATGTAGCATCAAAGTTTTCACTTAATGCATCCATCAGTTCCTCTGTAAATTCGTCCCGGTTCAGAACGGTGTCGTAATCAAGCGGTGCTAAATCATCCTCGTGTGGCAGTAGTGGCTTTGGTGCTTGTGCTTCGAACTTTAAAAAGCGGTAATTCTCTGTTTCGGTTTGTTCATCTCCATCATCATTAAAGTCGCGAGTTATTGCGAAAACATCATCGGTAAGTTTTCCGTCAGTACCTTCATGCCATATTAAAACAGATCTGACGCGACGGGCGTCGTCATCTCCTGTATCAAAATCTAATATTGTTCGATGAATGCCACTTGCGTCACTAGTTGTTGCGACTAACGTTCCAGGATAAAAATCATCTCGCTCATCGTCTTTAAATTCGTTCATGACTGTTTCAAAAAAACTAACAATTTGCTTTTTTGCTGCCAAGTTCTGAGCAACCATTTCAAATTCCGATCCAGGTAAAACTCCTTGGACTTCCTGTGGATTGTCTCTCTCAATTGCCATAATAGGCATTCTAACATTGATTAGTTTAATGTCAAATTGTGGATAAGGGGATTAATTATCTAATTGACCTTTTAAATCCTTTACAATGCCAGTTTTTCGAGGTGAAGTCTTGTATCTTATTGAATATAGATATTCAATCAACAGAATAATAATAAGTAAAATCGCGGTTTGAAAAATACTTCTCAGGCCAAAAAATCTCAAGACTAAAATTCCGACCACAAATAGTGATGCGAGTAAACCGCGGCGTCTATTTGCGAACACGAATGTAAATAAAAAGAAAAACGAAGCAAGTAGTATAAGAAATAAAAAAAGAGGGTAGCCTATTTCTACCTGGAAAAGGGTTATTGATCCTGTTGGGTCAAATAATAAGATGAATAAAAGCAAAGGGAGTAGGGTACCGAAGAATAAATATAGGTAAGGTAAGAATTTTTTTTGAGCTCTCATAAGTCATAGCTTAGCAGATACTAGTTACTAGTTACTAGATATTAGACACTAGAAATTTCTAGTAACTAATATCTAATTTCTAGTTTCTCGTCAATTCCTCTTGACATATTTTAGCACTCATGCTATATTATTGCTAAGTACTTTTTAATAATACTTATTTCAACAGTATTTATTAATATTCGAATAATAATAAGTTAGGTATGTACGATTTGAGCACTAGACAAATCGATATTCTGAAAAATATCGTAAAAGAGTTCATTGACAACGCCGAACCAGTCGGTTCGGAGACGCTTGAGAAAAAATATGATCTTGGTGTCTCACCGGCGACGATTCGCAACGAGATGGCAGCAATGGTAAAGCTTGGATATCTTTCAAAGCCCCATTCATCAGCTGGCCGAGTACCAACAAGCCGCGCGATTAAATTCTACATAAATGAATTAATGCGCGAGAAACAATTATCGGTCGCGGAAGAAGTAGAGGCAAAAGAAAATATCTGGGATTTACGTGAGAAACGTGACCGTTTTTTGCGTGAAGCGACAAGGATTCTCGCAAAGAAAACGAGAACTTTGGCCGTTGCGTTTACTGATGAGGGAGATGTCTATTACGCAGGTTACTCAAATATTTTAGAAATGCCTGAGTTTTATGATATTGATATTGCTAAGAATCTTTTGAATATTCTTGATAACACGGCATATCTTGATCGAATTATGCAGAGATTATCTGAGGAGTGCTCCGTATTTCTCGAAGATGATTTTGATGAAGCGAGTTTTAAGCCTTATGGATTTGTTTTTGCAAGATACTCAACTCGAGGACATCATAGCGGTTCGATCGGTGTAATTGGCCCAAGCCGTATGCAGTATGAATTCGTTATTCCTGTTGTTCGCTATTTTGGAAATCTACTCGGAGAGGTTGCGGATTGGTAAAAAGATTTTGTAAAATAATTTATGGATGACAATGCTGGTTTAGTTGAGGAAGAAAAAGATAAAAAAATTTCTCACAAAAAGATAAAAAAAGACGACGAAGTCGAAGCACTTCGCGAAAAAGTAAAGGACCTTGAAAATCAATTGCTTAGATCGGTTGCAGATTATAGAAATCTTGAAAAAAGACTTGATGAAGAGAAGCGTGAATTTGTAAAATATGCAAATCGAGATTTGTTAGTAAGACTCATTCCTGCATTTGACACATTATTTCTTGCAGAAAAATATGTTTCAGACGAAGGAATAAAGCTTACAATAAAGCATCTGCAGGAGTCGTTGAAAGATGTCGGAGTTGAGCGAGTTGAGGTAGTTGGTAAAAAATACGATCCAGCAGAAATGGAAGCTGTGACAACTGGGGAAGGTGAAGAGGACTTAGTTCTTGATGAATTGAGGCCAGGTTACACCTTGAATGGCAAATTAGTCCGCCCAGCACAAGTAAAGGTGGGTAAAAGCGAGTAATTAGAAATTAGATACTAGAAACTAGTTGCCCTAGTTGCTAATATCTAGTAGCTAGTCTCTAGGAATATATATGGGAAAAATTATAGGTATAGATTTAGGTACAACAAATTCGTGTGTAGCCATCATGGAAGGTGGCTCGCCAAAAGTTATTTTTTCGGCAGAAGGCCGAAATGTAACTCCTTCAGTCGTTGATCCTGTTGAACGAGTCGTAGGTGATGTTGCCAAGCGTCAGATGGTTCTCAAGCCGAAGAGAATAATTTATTCGATAAAGCGCTTGATGGGCCGCCGAAACAACGATAAATCGCTTGATCAAGACAAAAAGCTTTTACCGTACTCAATTAAAAGCGGTAAAGAAGGTGCAGCTGTAGTTGAGGTAGAAGGTAAGACTTATACTCCTCAGGAAGTATCTGCTATGATCCTCCAAAAGCTCAAGTCAGACGCGGAGTCTTATCTTGGTGAAAAAGTTACGCAAGCTGTTATAACCGTTCCTGCATATTTTGATGATGCGCAGCGGCAGGCAACAAAACAAGCTGGAGAGATCGCTGGACTTGAGGTTCTTCGCATTATCAATGAGCCAACAGCAGCAGCTCTTGCATACGGTCTTGATAAGAAGCATGCGCACACCATTGTCGTGTATGACCTTGGTGGTGGAACTTTTGATGTTTCTGTTCTTGAGCTTGGTGATGGGGTATATGAAGTAAAAGCAACAAATGGTGACACTCATCTTGGAGGGGATGACTTTGATCAGGTTATTATTGGCTATATCGCCGATGAATTTAAAAAAGAAAACAATATAGACCTGAGATCAGATCCACAAGCACTCCAGCGTCTTAAAGAAGCAGCTGAGAAAGCAAAGATTGAGCTCTCTTCATCAACAGAAGCTGAAATTAACCAGCCATTTATAACAGTTGGTCCAAATGGTCCACTTCACCTTACTATGAAGTTGACTCGTGCAAAGCTTGAAAGTCTCGTTGATCCTCTTGTCCAAAAGACCCTTGATCCAGTGAAGTCCGCGCTCAAAGACGCAGGGGTTGACAAAGATAAAATTGACGAAGTCATCTTAGTTGGAGGTATGACTCGCATGCCTAAGGTAATAGATACTGTTACCAAGTTCTTTGGTAAAGAGCCAAACAAGAGTGTAAATCCTGACGAAGTCGTTGCAATTGGTGCGGCTGTTCAGGCAGGGGTTCTCGGAGGAGAGGTCAAAGATGTTCTTCTACTTGATGTTACACCTTTGACGCTTGGTCTCGAGACGCTCGGTGGAGTTGCAACTCCTCTCATTGAGCGAAATACAACTATCCCTTCCAAAAAATCACAAGTATTCTCAACTGCTGCCGACAACCAGACTCAAGTTGAGATAAACATCGTTCAAGGGGAGCGTCCGCTTGCCTCAGATAACAAGTCTTTAGGACGATTTATTTTGGATGGTATTCCGCCAGCTCCTCGTGGAGTCCCTCAGGTTGAGGTTACTTTTGATATCGATGCATCGGGAATACTTTCGGTAACTGCAAAAGACAAGGCAACCGGCAAAGAGCAGTCGATCAAAATAACAGGTTCAACCGGACTTTCAAAAGATGAAGTTGCCGAGATGACAAAGCAGGCTGAAATGCATGCCGATGAGGATGCTAAGAAAAAAGAGCTTATCGACGTTCGAAATTCAGCCGACGGTCTTATGTTCACAGCGGAAAAGTCCATCAAAGATATGGGCGATAAAATAAAGTCTGAAGATCGTGCGGCAATTGAAGAAGAGATAAAACAATTGCGCGAGGTTATGTCAGGTGAGGATCGAGATGCAATAGAGACAAAGACCAAGTCACTTTCTGAAGCACTGCAAAAAATTGGAGAGCAAATGTATCAGGATCAGAAGACAGAAGACGGAGGACAAAATACAGACAGCGGAGAACAAAAGACAGAAGACGGATCAGAATCATCTACTGACAAGACTGAGCCCGAAGAGGGCGAGGTTGTCAACTAGACCCTAATTTACCCGAATTCTTCCGAATTAACCCCCAATAATAATTATGAGTAACAGGCCTCATGCGTTGACCCAGAGATTATTATTCAAACCAAGTATTCGGGCATATTCGTTTACATTCGGGTGAATTCGTGTATAGAAGTCTGCAGAGTAGGCCGCCCCTTGCTTGGTATTATTCAATTTGCTACGATTTATATATGACCTGTCTTAAACGACTGGTTTGTTTTGTATGAAAAAAATGATCAAGGTTTTGCCTCTCTTGATTCTATTCATTTACGTCTTTTCAAGAGGTGTACCGCTTGTTTTTGCACAAGGCGCACAGACAGCACCAGCTTGTAATGGCCAAATGACTGATTTTGGTTGTCTTCCCTCAGATGTTCCTGGTTTTGTGACCACTCTTTATGGTTGGGGTTTGTCGCTCATATCATTCGTTGCCGTCCTCTTTATCATAATTGGGGGTTATTTCATACTTACTTCTCGTGGAGATGTCGAAGCTCTTCAGAAAGGTAAATCATTCATCTTCTATGCTATCGCGGGTGTGCTTCTTGCAGTTTTAGGATTCGTTTTTATAGAAATTGTTACCGGACAAATACTCAAAATACCCGGTTTTTCATAACAACATGACAAAACTGCCCAATTTGTTAAAAAAGATTTTCGAATCTCCGTCGCATCTTATCTCGATTTTCGCCGTTTTGTTTCTGTTTATCATGTTTGCGGGTAATGTTGCCGCTCAGGTACCAGATTCAGGTAATGATGGACCAGGTTTTCAAGTATCAGCTCCAACTGCTACTCCAACACCGCAAAAAGTAGTTGTTACTCAATTAAATCAAAATGCCGCAGCAACGCCGACACCTACACCTGCCACCACAAGTTCATCGGATTCAACATCTGACTCAACAACTGATGCCGCACCTCAGTGGCAGCAAGATGCAGAAGTGAGTTTCGTTGGAAAAACGGCTTCGCGATCAGGTGATTTTCTTGATTGGACTCTTCAGAATTATAACTGGCTTTGTGTCAAAAAAACGTCCATTAACACATGTGACAATGCGAATGATCCGCTTATATCATTCTGGATAATTATCAGAAATATTGTATATGCATTTATAGCTCTATTTGTTCTTGCAACAGCATTCATACTGATTGTTACAAGAGGTCAGAATATAACCATCATGCGGTTTATACCGCGGTTTGTGGTAATTGTAATTCTCATAACTCTCTCATTCTCACTTGTTCAATTCATATATCAAATTTTTGATGTTGTTCAGGATTTTTTCCTAAAAGTATCAGGTAACTATATATCAACGCGCGATTTACTGTTTATTGGGTTTGATTACAAAAATTTTGTCGGGTATAGACTCGTCGATGCACAGGGTACCTATGACGAATCGGCTTTTATATCACTTCTTCTTGTTAGGCTGACAGCTATTACGTATTACGTTATGACCGGAATACTTCTTGTTCGAAAAATTATTCTTTGGTTCTTCATTATCATTTCGCCAATTTTGCCACTTCTCCTTTTCTACAAGCCGATTCGCAACACTGCCAAAATTTGGGTTGGTGAATTTTTTAGATGGCTTTTGTATGCACCTCTTTTTGCAATTTTTCTACACGGGCTTGTTATTGTATGGCAAAAAGGTATCCCTCTCCCGTTTGATTTTTCGGGTGCTCTTGCAGGAGATGTGGTTTATCCAACAGCAGTCAATATACTTCTTGGTGGGCCCGGTCAGGCAATCGGTATTACAAATTCGGTTAATTTGCGCGATACATTTGCCGAATACGTCGTTGCACTTCTCATGTTGTGGGTTGTTATTTTGCTTCCTTTCCTTCTTCTTAAAATATTCCTTGATTACATTTCAACCATTTCGCTTGGAAACAATCTATCGTTCAAGCAATTGATACCACCTGCTCCCGGCTTCTTCACTGCGGGATCGAAAGGTACGCCTCCGAATCAACCGCCTGGACTATTTTCACCTGAGGGACGAGCCAAAACTTTGCCATTTTTGAGTGGTAGACGTGCGGCAGCGCCAGTTCAGTATCAGAGTAGCGTACAAGGGGCTGTTGTTCGCGAGTCGACAGACGTTATGCGGCTTGCAAATCTTTCAATACCTCGTATGCGCGATATTGCCCAATACGAGACTTCTATGATTTCAAATAAGGCGAGTGGTCAAATGCAAGCGTCGGCATTTTCGTCGTCGCTTCAAAAGATTGCAAACCCAACATCAGTTGCATCAGTTCAGGAAAGAGAAAAGTTTTCAACGGTTCGTCAAAAGCTTCTTGATCAGAAGCAAAAAGGGAATCCTATTGCGGCATCAGTTATCGCAGCATCAGCCGCAAGCGTTGGTCATTCGACATCATCCATCGGTGCTCAAACTCAACAGATGGAACACGTCAACAAATCATTAAATCTTATTGCCAATCCTGCGCTTGCAACCAATCCTGCAGATCGCGATAAGGCAGAGCAATTAAAGCAAGAATTGCAGACAAGAAAAGAGCAGGGCGATAAATTGGCTTCTTCTATTCTTGAAGCACAGGAACAACTCAAAACTGCAACAGGCGATCAGAAAGAAAAAATGGAGAAGAAAATTCTTGATGATCTGCTTGAGGCCGAAAAAACTGGTAACAAACTTGCAAAAGACATACTGCCAGCAAACGCAGAGAGCGCTCCAAAAGAGAGCCTTCCAATGGTCAATCATGTCCAGCAGGTAAGTCTTGAAGACTATGAGGAGGTAAGGAAATTGTGGACGGAGAACTATCAGACAATTGAGCCGCCAAAGGCTCTTAATGGAGAGCAAGTTAACCGTCGCGAGTGGATATCAAATGATATTGAGAAAATCAATCAAGCTATCACGCTCCTGTCTGGAGTTGACCCTGCTCGAGTGAGCGAGGGTATGTCGATGGTTTCAAATATTCTTCCATTCCTTTTGGTCGGAGGGTTCTCAAAGAATGAGGTTGTTTCATACCTTAAGGCTAAAATGGAGGCAGGCAAACAGGTGCTTGCCGACATGTCAAAGAAAGAAGAAGATGAGGCGTCCCTGGTTTCTGCTGCAAAACAAACTATTCAGAAGCCGCAAGAACTTAAAATGGAGGTTGAACCAAAAGAAATACCAGAAGATGAAAAAACACCTCAAGAGGTACCTAATAAATAATTTTAGTTTATGGTAAAATCGAACAAGTTATAAACGTATCCAATTAATACTGCCCTATGTTTGGAAATCTATTTAACCAAAATTCTGATTCAGAAAATAAAAGCGAAAACAATACGCCTGAGGTACGTGCCGATATGACTCCAAAATCAAATTCGGAAGATGATTTTTTTGGAGGCGCAAAGACTCCACCGCAGCAATCAACTCCTCCTGCTCAAATGCCCTCCACGCCACCTTCGGACCAGACACCTTCTCAGGACGATTTAGCGGACCAAGCAGGCAAACTAACTTCAAGTCCAGTCGCACGTGAGAACATGACCGCCCTTTCAAGACTTGATCCACGGTCCGTTCAAGTTTTGCATCAGGCTGAGGAGATAGCAAAGAAAAATCAGCAGGGAGAGATTTGGCCAGGTCATCTTCTTTATGGATTGTTGTATGATAGTGAGATTTTTAAATTGCTTGAGGGTTTTAATGTCGATGTTGCCAAAATATCTCAAGAAATAGAAAGCAAACAAACAAAAGGCAATTTTTCTGGATCGCCTAGACTAAACAGTGCTTCAACGCAGATTCTTGATGAGGCATATAATACTGCAAAGCTTAGAGGATCAAGCTTTATTTCACCTGAGGACATTATGCTTGCTATATTCTCAGCAGCCTCAACAGCCGAATACTTATCGGGCAAAGGAATTCAAAAGGACAAGCTAGAACAAACTCTCTCAAAGAGCGGTAGCTATACCGTTGCAAAAAAATCAATGATCGAAAAATACAGTATAGATTTGACAGAAGAGGCAAAGCAGGGGTCGCTTGATCCTGTTACGGGACGCGATCGTGAAGTTGAGAGGCTTGTCCACATACTTCTCCGTCGAAGCAAAAATAATCCGATTCTTATTGGTGAGGCTGGAGTAGGAAAGACTGCAATTGTTGAAGGCCTTGCTCAAAAAATTGTCAGCGGAGCAGTACCACAAGATCTTGCTGGACGCCGCATAATGCAGCTTGATCTTGCATCACTTATCGCAGGAGCTTCGCATAGAGGAGAATTTGAAGAAAGATTTCGCTCGGTCATAAAAGAAGCACAGGCGTCTGGTGGGCAAATGATACTTTTCATTGACGAGATTCACACGATAATTGGCGCAGGGGATGATGGCGGAGCGCTCGATGCATCAAATATCATAAAACCATATTTGGCACGTGGTCAGATACAGCTTATTGGTACGACAACTATAGCCGAATTTAGAAAGTATTTCGAGAAAGACAAGGCATTTGAAAGACGATTCCAATCGATTTTAGTTGATGAGCCCGATGAGCCAACTGCTGTTGAGATGCTGAAAGTTCTAACCCCCAAATACGAAAAGTTCCATAAAGTTACTTATTCACAGGAAGCAATTGAAGCCTCAGTCCATTTGTCGAAAAAATATGTTGGAGAGAGGTTCCTTCCTGACAAAGCAGTTGATTTGCTTGACGAGGCAGGTGCAGACGTTAAGCTTATGGCGTCGCAGGGTAAAAAACAGGATAGTACAGTCAAAAAAGAAGATATCGAAAAAGTCGTTGCTGCCTGGACTGGCATTCCAGTTACAAAACTGACGGAGGACGAAAGTCAAAAATTGATACACATGGAAGATCTGATTCACAAGAGGTTTGTCGATCAAGAAGAAGCAGTCGCGGCAATTGCCGAGGCAATAAGACGCGGTCGCATAGGACTGTCGGCAGCGAACCGGCCTATTGCATCCTTTATCTTCCTTGGTCCAACTGGAGTTGGTAAAACAGAACTTGCCAAGACAATGGCAGAGATTTTATTTGGCAAGGAAGAGTCGATGATAAGACTCGATATGAGTGAATATATGGAGAAGCATGAAGTCTCAAAGCTTATTGGTGCACCTCCTGGATACGTTGGTTATGAGGAAGGCGGTCAGCTGACTGAGGCTGTTCGTGCAAAGCCGTATTCTATAGTACTTCTCGATGAGGTTGAAAAAGCCCATCCAGATGTTTTTAACATTTTGCTTCAACTTCTTGAGGATGGACGACTTACAGACAATAAAGGAAATACAATTTCATTTAAAAATACAGTTATCATCGCAACTTCAAATATCGGAAGCCAAACTATCCAAAAAGAATTAGCAGAAGGTGGGGCAAATCTTGCACCAGAAGAATTCAATAAAAAGTTTGCAGCTTTATCAAAAACCCTTATGGAAGAATTGCACAAATTTTTCAGACCTGAGCTTCTAAATCGCTTTGATGAGCTTGTTGTCTTTAAGCCACTTGCTCAAAAAGATATGATATCAATCGCAAAGCTAAATATTGGAAAGACGAGAAAATTACTTCTTGATCAAGGTTTTGAACTTCAGATCTCAGAGCAGGCACTTGGTCAGCTCGCAAAGGAAGGATACGATCCTGTATATGGTGCGCGTCCGCTCAGACGACTCATCCAATCTGCGATCGAGAACCCTATCTCACTTCAAATAATCAGTAAAAATTTTGTTGCGGGTGATGTGATACTTATCAATTATGATGCGACCAAGAATGAATTCACATTTACTAAAGTTCAAAAAAATGCCACAGCTGGTGTACCGCAGGGTCAACCAGGTGCTATGCCCGTCCAGGCGCAGCAGCCGCCAACACCCACCTCTCAGAGTTCGCAACAGCCTCCGTCAAATGGTTCGCTTCTATCATCTGATCCATTGAGTGCGTCAAATGGTAACCCGTCTGCTGCAAGCCCAACAACACAAACAGGTGATCCTCTTTCGTCCGGTGGAACTCAAATGCAGAGAGCAGGCATGAATTAAACTATGAACTCGGAGAAGAAATCTCTGCTGAATCTTGCGCAAATTTATACAAATTTAGTTGCTCGACATAGATATATTTTAAGATTAATTATCTTGGTTGCCATTTTAACAATAGGCTTTCTCGTGTTTCTTAAAATTAGTTCATCAAAAAAACAGACCCAGACTGCTGCTTTTGATTATTTTGCGCCACGATATGTTCCAGACGAATTAATAGTAAATATTCGCAATGAATATACAGCCACAGAATTATCAAGTCTTAAAATCATGTTTGATCAGCTTGGAATAATAGGTCAGGACAAAGCTTATGTAGGGGTAGATTTTTTGCAGGATTATTATATTCTTAAATTCAAACCAGGTACTGACCTGAGGCGCGCCAAAGATGTGCTTGATAAATCAGGCTTTATCGGAGCTTCCCACCCTAACTATATTTTCAAAATAGAAGATTCGCCTCCGACAGATAGTTATTATTCAACTCAGTGGAATCTGTTTAAAATAAATGCTGAAGGAGCATGGAGAGTTACTCACGGGTCAAACAATGTTAAGGTTGCAATTATTGATACAGGCATCGATTATAACCATCCTGATTTTTCTGGAAGAAGTATTCTAAAGGGACCCAATTTTATCGCTTGTCCGCCGTCTGAGCGAAGCGCCGCGGGTTTTTGTCAAAAAACCCCTGAAGCTGATGTTCTAGACGACCAGGGTCATGGTACTCATGTTGCAGGCACTATCGGTGCGATTGCAAACAATGGTATTGGCATTGCAGGAATAAATTGGAATATAACTCTTATGGCAATAAAATCAATGGATCAAAAGGGAGATGGGAATATGAATGATATCATAAGCGGTATGAATTATGCTGTTCAAAACAAGGCAAATGTTATCAACTTGAGTCTGACTTCAGGACCTGGCTCAAATTTACCATGTCGTGTCGTTCCTGAGCTGCAAGCAACAATTGACAACGCTATTTCGCACGGTGTAGTAGTTGTTGCGGCAGCTGGAAATGAGTCAGAAGATGCTCTTATGGAGTCGCCTCCGTCATGTACCGGACTGATTGTTGTGGGTGCAACTGACCAGAATGATGATCGCGCATCATTCTCAAATTACGGTAGTAGAATTGATATTTCAGCACCTGGCGTAGCTATACTTTCGACATTTACAAATCCCCCATATCAGCTAGATCAGGGAACGAGCATGGCAGCGCCTCATGTCGCAGCGGTTGCGGCACTTCTACTCGCGGCCAACCCCAGTCTATCAGCAACCGAAGTTAAAAACTGTCTTATCAACAATGCTGACTCGATAAGAACAGATAAGCCTATTGGTGGTAGGCTCAATGCTGCCAAAGCGCTTGTGTCTTGTACTCCGAGCCCGCAAAGTCAGCCAACCGTATCGCCTTCAACGTCTCAAAAATCAACGAGTGTTATAAAAGGTAGTGTTTATATAGATAGTAACAATAATGGAGCATTTGATGCATCAGAGTCGGGATATTCTGGTGCAACTATTGATCTTGATGGCGCCCAAAGTACAAATACAACATCTGATTCAACCGGTTCGTACTCATTTAAAAATCTTGCACAAGGCAACTATAAAGTAAGTCTTGTGATAGATGGCAAGACGGTTGGTTATTCACCAAACTTTCCTTTGCCTGCTGACTTTACTGCCAAAATCTCCTTCCCACTTCCGGCCTCATATCTTTTAAAGCCAAGTACCTCTGCGTTAACCTCTCAGGGCGCAACAAAAACACAGGCACTTAAAGTATCGCCAACACCTATCAAGACTTATACTTGTCGTGCTGCAACAGGCACAAATAAAAAGGGCGGAATCCAGATTGGAAATCTAATTTGTACGCCCAATACGTGAGTTTTTGAATCGTCCGTCAACTGGCAATCGGAGCATTTATTTGCTAAAATACGTAGGTTATAGATTGTAGATTAGATATTGAAGATTATAAAAATTCGATTTTCACATAATATAATAGGCAATCTATAATATCTAATATATAGAAGCTATGGCTGGAAAAGACTATTACCAAACATTAGGAGTAACAAAGACCGCAACACCAGATGAGTTGAAGAAGGCCTATCGCAAACTTGCGATGCAGTATCATCCTGACCGTAACAAGTCAAAGGAAGCTGAAGAAAAGTTCAAGGAGATCAACCAAGCTTACGAGGTTTTATCAGATACGCAGAAAAGAAGACAGTATGACCAATTTGGATCAGCTGCATTTGATGGAAGTGCTCCTGGTGGAGGGGGTGCCGGTGGACCATTTGGTGGGTTTGGCGGCCAGCAAGGGCCGTTTACATACTCTTATACAACGGGTGGTGATGGAGCTGGTTTTGATTTTGGTGGAGCAGACCCATTTGAAATATTCGAGCAATTCTTTGGTGGAGGCTCGCCTTTTGGTCGACGTAAGCCAACCTACTCAATCGCAATTGACTTTATGGAAGCAGTAAAAGGAGTAGAGAAGCAGGTCAATATCAATGGGTCAACAAGAAAGATAAAAGTTCCAGCAGGAGTAAATACTAATTCAAAAATTCGCTTTGATGACTTTGATATCGTTGTCTCAGTCAAGCCACATGCTCGTTTTGTCCGAGAGGGTCAGGACATCATAACCGAGGAAGAGATATCTATGGTTCAGGCAGCGCTTGGAGATGTTATAGAGGTTGTGACAGTTGATGGGACTGTAAAGCTCAAGATTCCTGAGGGGACACAACCCAATGCATTGATTCGGATAAAGGGTCATGGAGTACCTCAGGTCAGTGGCAAGAACAAAGGAGACCACTACGTTCGTGTAAAAGTAGTTATTCCAAGAAAGCTTAAGAATAAGCAAAAAGAACTCCTTGAGGACTTCGAAGAAGAAGGTAGTCGCGGTTGGTTCTAGCTAAGGAGCTACAAAATATTCCGAAGATGTTGTCCAATTACTGGTACTGGTTGCTCCTCCTGCAACCAAGACATTCCCATTGTTAAGAAGTACCGCTACATGATTGTTTCGCCCAGTACCCATCATATAGGTTGTCCAAGTGTCATTGACATAGTCGTATAATTCGGATTTATCAAAAGCACCCGTTGTTGTACTGCCTACAACAAGCGCTTCCTGTGCTCCTCCCGTTGTTGTGACTAAGGTAACCGTATCATTTGCATGCATATAAGCAGAGGATGTTGCAAGACTCCAGGTTTTAGAAGAAGGGTCAAATATCTCAGCTGTTCCCGGACCAGTTCCGCTCCCACCCGCTACAAAAACTTTCCCATTTGGAAGTAATACTCCGCCAAAATGCGACCTAGTATAATGCATATCTTGTACATGAGTATCCCATTGATCCATTGCGGGGTCATATATATCCGCTGATTTAGTGCTATTTCCTCCTGCAACAAGAACTTTTCCGTCATTCAATAAAACAGCTATTGGACTTACTCGAGTTGTGCTCATTTGTGCTTTGTCTGCCCATGTGTTTGTGATAGGGTCATATCTCTCAACTGTTTTCAGGGCTGTTCCAAATTGATTGCTTCCACCAAAAACCATTACAGTACCATCATTCAGTGTTACCGATGCATGAAGTCCGCGAATGTGATTCATGTATTTTGCTTGTGCCCATGTTCCGCTAGCTGGGTTATACATTTCTGCCGCTGTCGTTGCGCCATTGATATCAAATCCTCCGACAACTAAGGCCCTCGGTGACCCATCGCTAAGGGTTATTAGATTGATAGTGTGATCTTTGTGGGCATCCTTCATTGCTGTGGTATATACCCAAGAAGAAGGAGAAGCGGATGGATCGTATAGCTCTGCTTGGTTTGAAGGGTTGCCGCTATATACTCCGCCAGTAAGTAAAACTTTCCCTGATGGTAATAGAATAGCTGCTTGTTCTGTGCGGGCGATGTTGGTGGATGCTGTTGTATTCCAGCCTGTACCGGCAAATACAATAGAAGACGAAACAAGAAAAAATAATGTAGCAAGAAAAAAAGCCAAACCTCTATGAAAAAACTTGCTCATCTAAGTAGCGAGACTATCGGGTTACTGTAATTACTTCATTTAGTTCAGCTCGTGGAGCGGTAACTGTTACGCGGTTATCTGATTGACTCTGTACAACATCATAGTCTGTGCTGTAGTTTTGTGAGCAATCAGTGATAGCTGCGCCTCCATTTGTTAGTGGATCAACCGGAAGTGCTGCTAGGTATTTCGTAACAAGATCAGAGCAAATATCTGCATCGGTATTATTGCCTCCAGTTTTTTGAATGGGTAGAGCGCTAGTCGGGACACCCTGTGGGAGTGCTCCTTTATGGTCTGCTGCATATTGGTCGATAGCGTTGAGTATAGCATTAACGTCGCTTCTTCTTTTTGTATTATTTGCTTGTGCAAATTGTTTTGCTGGGTTAATAGCGATAAGTGTAATAGCAAGAAGCACTGCGAGGATTCCTATAACGACTAGGAGTTCGATAAGTGTGAAACCTCTTTTTGAAAGTTGGGCAGTTTTCATAATTAAGTCTATATCTATTTATACAAACTGTAAGAATATTGTCAATAGGCAATTTTATTTGCCTCCGCGAAGAAGTAAAACGACCATAATTAGGATCAAAAAAGCAAAAACTCCCACCATTATATAGAGTCTTGTTTTGTTGACCGGAGCGTTTGTAATAGTAACTTTTTTTGACGGTTGTTGCGATGATGGTACCGGTTTTGCGCCATGTGGAAATGCATAGCTTGCGAACGAGTCATTTTTTTTAAGAAGCATAGAGCATGCTGTAGCGTCCAGGAAATTAACAGTTGCCCCTTCCTGTCCCAAAACTTCATAGGGTAGTATGTTGCTTGTGGTTGATCCTAGTTTTTCAAATACAAAAAGAATGCTTTGGAAAAGCTTTTTGTTGACTGCAACAATTCTTGCTCCTTGAGGAAAAGTCAGAAGTTTTGTCTCAATCTCTTCAAATGGTAGCGAATCAAGAAAAGTCTGCACCCGTTCTGCTTGTTGTTCGGCAGATCCTTCAGGTAGATCTTTTTCAAATACTACATTAACCGAAAGAATCAGATTAATGTTGAGTGGAGGAATATTATTTTGCGCAATAAATGCATTTAGTTGATTTTCAAGTTCCTGAGGATTTATTACTTCAAGAGAGCTTATTACATTTTCAGCAAAGGGAAAGGAAAGAACTGCAGGTTGTTGATCTATATAGACATCGAGTCTTGATCTATCTAGAAATAATATTGCATGTGCTTTGTTCTTGTCCATTTTAGAGTTCCTTCCAAGAGGTAACGCTTAGTATATTGTTATTATACGATGCCGTAACTTTTATTGTACGCAAAAAATTTCCTGTTTTCCCTTTTGAAGTTATAGTTATAACGCCGCTCTGTGACGCGACAGTTATTGTTGCTGTATCACTTCCCATAGTGAGCGTTTCGCCCGTATAGTTAGGATTTCTAAGAAGCTTTATTAGTGCATTTTCTGCACCGGATTCCGCAACATCGTATGATATTTCTCCTTGGTAAAATTTGTCGTTTGTTTTACTATTCAAGATAATTACGACAACAGCACCCGAAATGATAATTATTGCGGATACTACAAATAATAATAATGTTACGAGAGCTTGTCCTTTTTTCATCTTGTTCCAAGAGTTGTTTCAAAATTTTCCGAATCATTGCCGCCAACTTTTTTGATATTGCTAGTTAGGCTGAAATTGACAGTTATTGTATTTTTTCCACCAACGTTTCCTAGTCGTTTAAAAGAAAGATTTGAAACAGTAGTGTCAATGCTGTTGAGATTGTTGGTGCCAAAATTATTATTGATGGTCAGTTTTCCGCTAGATGTAGTATATGTATTTGTTACCCCATTGATAACTATTTTAAGCATACCGCTCGGCGATCCTAGAAGTGGTGAAGTTATGCTTGATGCATGGTTCATGTCATAAGATAGTTTCGCCAATATGTATCGGCCATCTTCTTGGACAGATGAGTTGGCTTGCGAATTGATCTGTACGTTTAGAACTGATGTAAATAGCTGGACAAGTATGAGAAGCACAAAGGCTAGAAGCCCCATATAAAGAGCTAGTTCAACGTAAGTGAATCCTGATGTTTTTTTCAGTATAGTTTTTGGAAAAAATCTGATCATTTTTATGGTGAATAATTTATCGTCATGTCAGAAAGTGTTGGAGTTGTATTATAGTCAGTCGTTGCGATAGACATTTTATAACTTACACATCTTGCAGGATTTTGGAAACCACTCGGACCACTGAAAGGAAACTGTCCTCCTCCTGTTGAATATGAAGTGCCGCTTGTTCCGTCAGGTCCGACATAGACAAAGCTAACTCCGTTACATGATCCGTTTACAGCAGGTGCTGCTCCAACTTGGTACGAAAGTGATGTATTCGCAGGGACAGTTGATGTATCTGTGATTCTGTTTATTGCAACATTTGAGCCAAGATCAATTGTTGGAGAAATATACGTTCCAGATTCAGGGTAAATTCCATCAGGTCCCCCTTCGACGATTTTCAGATCGTTCCCACCGGTATTAGCAACCATGTATACAAAGTTGTCACCATCTGCCTCAGATACTGATGCCAAACCACTGAATCCTTGATTGAAGTTAAGACTTCCGCAGAAAGCCGGCGAGGCCTCGTTGCTGATATTAAGTACCTGATATTCGGGGGCATCGGTCGAATTTGAGACTCCATCTTTTCCTACAAGAACCGCACGTGATCCATTAAGAACAGTCATTGATCGCCTTGGGTAGAGCTCACCGTTTGCGCCAGTTCCTAGATAGTAGCCGCTTGTTGGCGAAGAAGTTCCAGATAGAAATGCGGGGCTCGATTTATTTGATGTATTTATGATGTAGAACTGCTTGCTGTCGGCGACTCCATCATGATTTGCGTCAATTCCACCGTTCGAAGAAATATAGGCACGAGTTCCATCAGGGCTTGCAAACACAGAATTGGCAGCCTCTTCTGTTCCGCTTGCCGTATTAAAATCGAGAGAGCCAGTGAGCTTCCACCCTGCATTACCTCCCGATGCGCGCCCGCAAGTTGCACTTGATACTGAGGGTGAGGAGCTACCATCAGGGACATTCGTCGCATTAACAATATCTAGTTCGGGATTTGTTCCTGCCCCGACCGCGACATATAGATAAGTGTTCGACCCAACTTTAACAGGGTAAATATCATTGTCCGCATAAAGTTCTATATTACCCCCATCTGAGCAATCGTTATGCGCAGGATTTGCAGTGTCACTCCAACTGTTGGTTCCTGTTTCGCCAGAGTCATATTTTTTATCTTGTCCGGAATTTGGCTTACAGTCATATCCGTCGAGTTGAATGCGACATCCCACTTGATCAAGTCCGTTTGATGTGGATTTGCTATCAATATCTGCTAGATTAAACGCATAAAGATATCCTCCAGATGTTACATATCCTGTATCACCAAGGACGGTAAGCGATGTTGCGCCATAATCAAAAGGTGCTTGGTCGTCCCAAATTCCACCAGTATAATAAGACTTAACACCAACGTAGTCGAGTGAAAAATCGCGCGAGTTATTACTGGCAACATCTATAATTCTTACTCGAAAATTTGTATCGCTTAGATCAGAGGCGCTCCATGTGTGTCCCCAATTGTCAGATGAAGTTCCAAGGGTATAAGTGGCATTGCTTGTTGTTAAATTAGCTGTACTTTTTGTCGAAGTCCAAGTTGACCCGCCGTCCCAGGAAAGTTGAACGCAAATAAAAGGCGTTCCAGTTGTGCTGTCAGCTTTTGCATTTATTTGAACTTGAATTCCGTTTACTGTTGTTCCTGATGGCACAGTAATTCCGTAGTTGTAAAATCTGTGTTTATCTTTATCAGCTCCAGCGCAGTTTGTACCTGTCCCGTTACCGCTATTCGTATCTGTTGCGTAAGAATTATTATTAGTATATGCATTATTTGGACTTCCCTCGTATCCATTTCCATCTCCTCCAGAGTCGGCAGCATTCGCGGAAGGGCTCATAAATCCAGTATTCGAAGATCCAGACAGGGGATACATTTGGGTATCATAATAGGTCCAATACTTGAAGATTTTATTGGTGTGATCCTGATACTCTCCTGTTTCATCATTATTGTCCGACGAATTATTATCGTTAACTAGTACTGCGATAACTTCCTTATCAGGTTTCGTTGTTGCAAGAAGTGCGTAAGTTTTTCCAGACGATGATTTGTAATACGCAACGTCGTTTGTTTTGAAGTTATTATCAAGTCCTATGCTTCCCGGCGGAACAAGACCTGCCGCACTATATCTTGATGAATCGAGAGTAAAAATACCGCCCAGAGTAGCAATGGGAGGATCTATATTTGCGCTTACAGTAAGGTACGAGAGCTTACCAGAAGTAGAAGCTGTTTGAGCCGTTGCCACAAATACATCATTAGGTGTATTTATGCTTGACGCTGATGCGGTTGCTGCAACTGCCACTGGTGGTCCATCTGGTAGATTGATCGTTGAGCTTGAAAATGCAGGCGAACACCATTTTCCTTTGTTGTTTGGTGCGAGAACGACTTCGCCACCACTTGTATTCTGAGTTGTCGTGCTTGTAAAAGTTCCACCGTTGAAGTCAGCCTGAGTTGTTTCAAGATAAGCTGTGTTATTTATGTAGCGAGTAAGATAGACAACGGATGATACCGTTGATGAAAAAGGAGTTCCCCAAGTGACTGATGAAGTAATCTTTTTGGTAAATGGATCGAGAGTTCCACCACTTGTTGCAATATTTCCACTCGAATCTCGATAAGTATCTGAGATTACAATTTGTCTCGTGTATCCATTTATAACTTCTGCACCTGGTGCAAGTGCCCAAGTGCTTCCTGATGGAGTTGGATGATAGGTTCCATTGGTTAAAATCGCAGACCAAGATGCTTCCCTCACTGTCCTAACTGCTTCTTCTGCTTCTCGCAGGAGACCAGTTGTTTCGAGTCTTTGCGCTTGCTGCGCTTGTCCATTTCTCGATGCTAAAAATCCAGTCATCAGTCCTGGCAATATAATTGAAGCAAGAGCAAGAGTTACTAGTAGCTCTATCAATGCTTGTCCGCTTTTTTTTCTAATCTTCATTAGTTTTGCTGCAAAGTAACGACACCATATCGATTAATAGAAATTATTCTTTGTTCACCTGATAACGTATTTCTCAGTGTTACTGTGCTGCTTGATGTTGCATAGTTGACTATGTCACCGCTTTCACTTGCAAATAGAATATTCGATGATGGAAAAAGAGTGCTCGCGGTAATGCCGTTGTCGAAGTTAATAGTGAAATTTGAGGAGTCGCTTGCCGCGTAATTTACCCCATGAAAAAGCGTATAGCCATTTTGTGTAAAATGGATACCATAGTTGTCGCTCGTCGCACGTCCTTCAGTGTCGCCAATCATCGCCTTGATTTGTTGTGATTTTGAATCTGCAAGGAAAGTCGTGAGCGTTGCGTCTATTGAAGATTTTTGCTGAAGAGGTACAAATCCAGAAGTAATTGAGAGTGCGAGTAGTGCAAAGACCCCAGTAACTATGAGTACTTCTATTACCGAAATGCCTTGTTCATTTTTTAACAAACGGTTCATTTTAGTGTCCGCCTACCTGTCCAATAAGCCCATAAATTGGCGCAATAATCGCAAGCATCATTCCCCCAACAAGAACACCAACTATAACAAGCATCAAAGGTTCAAGTAGAGCAGTGAATGTGCGAAGAGTTGCTGAGACTTGATAGTCCAAAAATTCTGAAGCGTCCTGCATGGATTTATCAAGCGATCCACTTTTTTCTCCCGCTTCAGTTATTTTGACCATGATACTTGGAAAAACATCTTTTGCTTCCTTTAACCCTTCAGACAATTTTTTTCCTGATACGACCATTTCTTTTGAGTGTGTAATCGCTGCCTTCACGCGACTTCCAACAACAACCTCCTGTGCAAGCTCCAAAGCATTTGATATGGGGATTCCGGCATTGAGAAGTAAAAACAAACTTCTTGTAAATCTTGTTAAATCAATCTCTTTTACAAGCTCCGAGATAACTGGGAAGCCGATGACTATATTGGCAACCGCACTTTTCTGAGATTTCCATAGGAGTGCGCATATAGCAATAAACAACAAGATTCCAGGAACAACATATATAGTGTCCTGAACAAGCAAGTTGGAGGCGAAGATCAAGATTTGCGTCGGGAGTGGAAGCGGCACTTTAAGCCTTATAAATACAGAACTTATCTTTGGTACGACAACTATAAGTATCATAAGAAGAACACCGACAAATACAACAAGAACAAATGCAGGGTAGGTTACAGCGCCTTTTATTTTGTCGCGAAAATCGGCATCTTTTTTGATTGTTTCTTTCAAATCTTTCAATGTTACGTCAAGAGTACCCGCCTCTTCAGATGCTTTAATAAGATTTACTGTTATTTTGTCAAATACTTTGGGGAATTTTTCAAAAGAAGTTGACATGTGATTGCCTTGGGATAAATCTTCGCGCAAAATCTCAAGAATTTTTTTTTGGTTCCCTTTCGAATCTTCGAGTAATGAGTCAACGACCTCAAGTATCGCGATACCGGCGGCGAGCATCGTTGCAAAGTTACTTATAAGACCAAGCTTTTCGGAATTTGATAAAGTAATATTTTTGGGATTCGTCATAGTGATTCTACTTTTGTTACTCTCAAGACTTCCTCGATAGTTGTGATTCCTTTTGTAACTTTATTCAGCCCGTCTTCAAGCATGGTGGTCATCCCTTCCTCTATCGCTTTTCTTGATATAACATCAGAGTCATATTTTTGGGTTATTAATTTCCGAATTTCTTTTGTAACTTCAAGAACTTCAAAAACACCAAGTCGTCCGGTATACCCTGTAAAGCGGCAGACTTTGCAGCCCTGTCCTCGAAAAACAGAAATATCGTGTTTGTCTCCAAAGTGTCGTCTCACAATATCGACGGGAATATATTTTGTAATTTCAGTAATCGGAATGGTATAGGTTGCCTTGCACATGTCGCAGATGCGGCGTATGAGCCTTTGTGCAATTATGACATTGACCGTCGATGCAACCAGAAAAGGTTCAATCCCCATGTCAATAAGTCTAGGCAAAGAAGTAGCCGCATCATTTGTATGAAGTGTGGATACAACTAAATGTCCAGTGAGTGCTGCATTAACAGCAATTCCTGCTGTTTCACCGTCTCGTATTTCGCCGACAAAGACAACGTTAGGGTCTTGACGAAGTATAGAGCGAAGACCTGATGCAAAAGTTAGATTTGCTTTGACATTAACTTGAATTTGGTTGACTCCTTTGATTCGATACTCGACAGGATCTTCGATGGTTGTTATGTTTTTTTCGCGTGTATTTATGATTTTTAAAATCGAATAAATAGAGGTAGTTTTTCCAGATCCTGTTGGACCAGTTGAGAGGACCATACCGAAGGACTTGTTATAAGCGGCAGTCACTTTTTTGAGATCTTCTTCACTCATTCCAAGATCAATTAGTGAAAACTGTCTGAATTTTGATGCGAGAAGTCTCAGAACTGCTTTTTCACCATCGGCAATTGGAAGGATAGAAACACGAATATCCAAATCTTCCTCATCAAGTTTCGCTCTCATTTTTCCATCCTGAGGAGCCAGATGCTCATCAGTTCTAAGTCTTGATAGAATTTTGATTCTAGAAATGACTCGTTCATGATAGTTTTTAGGGAGAACTAAAACGTCGTGGAGTATTCCATCGATTCTGAAGCGGACTAGAGAATTTTTTTCCTGTGGCTCAATATGTACATCTGAGGTTTTGTCCTGATACGCAAATTCGATGAGTAGTGTAACTATTTTTTCAATTGGAGCTTCATCAGATGGTGAGAGTCCGGTTTGTTCGCTTTCATGTTTTATAAGATCTTCAAAAATCGTTTGTAAATCCCTCTTAAAAATTCTTAATGTATTTTCAATGTCCCGTTCGGTTGTAAGGTAGGGTATAACACGCAAATTTGTTTTTTTTGCAATCGCTTCTTGAATTTCCGTATTTGTGGGGTCGGCCATCGCCACCTTGATCCCGTCGGCATCCTTGGCAAAGGGAATAATTTTTTGTTTTCTTGCCGTCTTTTCTGGTACTAAATGAAGAAGGTCTTCAGGAATTGAAAGTTTTGCAAGGACTATGAAAGGTATGTGTAGAAAATCAGCAATGAGTATGCCAACATTTTCATCTGTTGCAATATCTCGCTCGATCAGCGCATCTTGAAAAGTGATGTTCGTATCTTTTGCAAATTGGCTGACATCATCAATTACCTGTTGATTTGCTGCAAGTCCAGTTTTTAGAACCAGCTCCTTAAGTTGATCGTCAGTTATTAGCATGGGCAGGGCAATGTAAAACAAGCGTCACAAAAAACGCCTGCTTTTATAATACATAGCTACCGCGAAATACTCAACAGCGATAATCTCAGATGGAGTACGAGAAACTAGTAGCTAGATATTAGAAAATAGAAAATTCCATCAGGGAATAGGATTAAAAGATTAAAGTGATTAGTCAGGTTTTAGGGAACAAGACTAGAGGAATTAATGATTAGTCAAATATCCTAATGATTGATCACTAATTCTTTTAGTCCTAATCACTACACTGGTATCTAGTATCTCGTTATTATAAAATGATCTCACTATGGGGTTTCTGCTCTATCCCTTTTTAGTGATAATATTTTGGTATCGAGATTTTTTTCTCGCATCTCTTAGAATTTCTCTCGATCTTCTTCTTTACGTTCTTGATCTCTTATCCATTCCAGCGCTTGCTGGGACATTTTTCAAGCCTTTAAAAGGCGAGTATCGTGAGGGACTTGTTATGTTTTCGGTCGTGATGGGTATGATTATTAAATCTATGCTTCTTTTGGTTTGTATTAGTATATTTCTATTATTTGCAGTGCTTGTGATAGCGCTTAACCTGGTCGTGTTTATATTACCTATATTTATCGTCGAGATATTGTTTGCAAGATGAACGAATATTATTTTCAAATATATAAGTCTTTCAACACACCTATTGGGAGGTTAGTTAGGCTTGTGATGTTTATATTCGGTCTGTATATTTTCTATATATCTTTTTCTGTTGTTGGAGGCGAAATATCAATCTTTCTTCTAATTTTAATAAATGAGATTTTTCTTGAGAGACTTGCGGCAACCAAGCCGCGCGAGAGAGTGACGCCAAAAACAAAAAACATTATCAATGCGATGATGTTTTCAGCGCGCGCAAAAACTTTCGATGATTACAGCAAAAATATCGTTTTTGATAACTCTCGCGTAGTAGTATTTTTCAAATCTGAAATTGGCTTCAAGCCTACATCACAAGTGGCAAATCTAAAACTAGATGAGTTTTTGTCTCAAGCAAAAGATCTGGTCGTATGGGTTTCTGGAAATTATATTACTGAAGTCGATTTATTTGCCGCATATATTCTTCTTTCAGAAGATGAAACGAAATTTTTGCAAAAGAACAATCTAGACAATGATGATGTAATAAACATCCTTTATTGGGCGAGGCGAAAGTATAAGCCAGATAAAATCGAGAGAGATAGTATTCGACTATATGGCAATGGTGTTTTTGATAACCTTGTCAACAGTTGGAATTACGAGCTTAGAAAATACGCAGTTGATCTAACTGCGGAGGTCATGATGGGTAAATTTCCGCCGGTTATTTCTGGTCAAGAAAAAGAGTTTGAGGAATTATCGGTCGCGCTTTCAAAAGAAGCATCCTCAAATGCGATTCTTATTGGCGACCCTGGTACCGGAAAAAGTTCGATTGTTTCCTATCTTGCATACGCTGCGTTCTCCGGCAAGCTAAATAATTCTTTATCAAAAAAGCGCGTGTATGAACTTTTAGTCGACAAGATTTTATCAGGTGTTGAAAATACTGGTGATCTTGAATCGCGATTGTCATTGCTTCTCTCAGATATTGCTCATTCTGGACAGTCTATTGTGTATATCCCAAATATAGAAAGTATATTTGGTGGAGGGGGTTACGGTTTTGATATTTCTGGAGTTCTTGAAGAGTATATAAAAGGTGAGAGGATTAACATCATTGGTACTACTTCATCATTTGGATTTGCAAGTTTTATCGAGAACAAAAAAAGTATCGTTCAAAACTTTGAGAAAATCGAAATAAATCCTTTATCACCTGGTAAGACCATGCTTTTGCTAACCGATAAAGTCGCGGAGATTGAATACAAATATCACTTAAAAATCAATTATTCTGTTCTAAAAGAGGTAATACTTACTTCCTCCAATTACTATCCCGACAGGCTTTTACCTGGTGGTGCCGTTTCGCTTTTGGAAGATGTAGCGTCGGCGGCGAGGCTTGCAAAAAAAAGAAAAATAACAAGCGAAGATGTAAAAGACCTGGTCCAGAAGAAGACCAATATTATTTTAAAAGATCCTGATAGAGATGAAAAAGAAACACTAATTCACCTCGAAGAAAAAATACATGAAAAAGTCGTTGGACAGGATGAGGCAGTCAAAGCGGTTGCGGATGCGATGAGAAGACTTAGATCAGGATTTAAAGATGATTCAAAGCCAATTTCAGTATTTCTTTTTCTTGGTCCGACCGGAGTTGGTAAGACCGAAACCGCAAAAGTTCTAACCTCCGAATATTTCGGAGATAAAAGTCAGATGATCAGACTCGATATGAGTGAGTATCAGAGTCCATTGCAGGTAAATCGTTTGCTTGGTGAATCGGCAGGCGAGGAGTATGCGGAAAATAGTCTTGTTGCTCAAGTTGAGAAAAATCCTTTTTCGCTAATTCTTCTTGATGAATTTGAAAAAGCACATCCATCGCTTCTTAATATATTTTTGCAAGTTTTTGATGAAGGGAGGCTTACTGACAATCGTGGTAAGACAATATCGTTTAAGAATTCAATTATCATTGCGACGTCAAATGCGGGATCTGAGTTTATTCGCGAAAAAATTGAAAATGGACAGGAAGTAGTAAAGAAGGAATTGATTGACTACCTTTTAAAAAACAATTTCTTTACCCCGGAACTTGTAAATCGCTTTGATGAGATTATAGAGTTCCATCCGCTATCAAAAGACGAGGTTCTGAAAATCTCAGAATTATCATTGGGTCGCTCTCTATTGTCGCTTGAGAAAAATGGAACAAAAGTAATTCCTGATGAGAGAGTTTATGAAAAAATTGCAGCAGATTCATTCAGCCCAGAATTTGGTGCGAGAAATATAGCGCATTATATTGAGGAAAATGTTGAGAGCTTTTTATCAAAGCTTATTTTAGAAGACAAAATCCGAAGAGGTGAGGATACAAGACTTTCGGTTGACGACAATGGAAACTATATCATCTTGTAATTTTTCAATTGCTCTTGCTTTTGAGCTTTGGAATCACATAAACTAATATATACATGAAAACTGCCTGTTTCGAGTTGCAAGACTGGGAAGCTGATTTTATAAAATCAAAATTTAAAGATACTCTTGAATTGACGTTTAATCCGGATGTTCTAAATAAAGATAACGCTGATAGTGTAAAAGATGCCGAGACACTTGTGATTTTTGTTAACTCCAAACTTGACAAAGAAGCACTTGATAAGCTTCCTAACCTCAAATTTATTGCAACAATGTCGACTGGGTTTGATCATATAGATATTGAAGAGTGCAAAAGGCGAAGCATTGTTGTTTCAACAGTTCCTACATATGGAGAAAATACTGTTGCCGAGCACGCATTCTCGCTTATATTTGCAATCTCAAGGCGTCTTATCGAATCTCACCATAGGGTGAAGGAAGGAAATTTCTCACCAATTGGTCTGACTGGTTTTGATTTATTTGGAAGAACGCTAGGTGTCATCGGTGTTGGTAATATCGGTATCCATGCAATAAGAATTGCAAAAGGTGTAGGGATGGAAGTTGTGGCGTACAAAAGAACACCAGACCCAAAACTTGCGACAGATCTTGGTTTTCGTTTTGTGTCAATGGATGAGCTTTTTGCTCAGTCTGACATCATAACTATCCATGTTCCGTATACTCCTGAGACTCATCATCTTCTCAACGCCGATGCTTTTTCAAAAATGAAAAACGGAGTTATCATAATAAATACGGCTCGCGGAGCAATCGTTGATACAGATGCCCTTGTTCAGGCGCTTGAGACAGGAAAAGTTGGAGCCGCAGGACTCGATGTGCTTGAGGGTGAGACAATGATACGAGAGGAGCACGAGCTGCTTCATAAAGACATGAATAGTGCTGATATGAAGACTGTTATTGAGGATCACATTTTACTTGGCAACCCCAAAGTAGTTATAACTCCCCACAATGCCTTCAATAGTACAGAAGCGCTTCAGAGAATTCTTAATACAACGGCCGACAACATCTACGGCTTCCTCGCCGGAACTCCAAAGAATCCAGCATATTAAATAACCAAAACAACAGTTTCCTTCGCCCTTGAGGGGAGAAGGTTAGGATGAGGGTGAGCGAAATCAGCTATAAATTGCTAGCGGGACAGATGAGGTAGTTTATTTTCAATATAAACATTAGTTTCCCTCTCTCAATGAGAGAGGGTTGGGGTGAGAGTTGTATCACAAGTATCACGAGCTTTATTTTTTGAATAGATTTAAAATTATGTCTTGTGATTTTTTGCCAAAAAAATAGCCCGAACTCGGAAAAATCAACGAAGCGCGTGACGCAGTGCGGCTGCACCAGTCGTTTACTTCGCTGACCTTAACGGTCGGGCTAATTTCTTGCAGCTTCCGCTGCTTGTTTGTGGAGCGTGCTTAGACGCGCTTGCCGTCCTCATACCGCTCGGGCGTGTGATCCACCCAGTCGGTGCAGTTGTCTACGTAGACCGTGGCGCCCAACAAAATCAGGCTGATGAGGGCGCCACTCAGAACCCAGACCGGATCGGTGTCACCGTCGATGATAAAGGCGCCGAGGACCAAAGAGTTCCAAGCAGTAAGCCAAATCAGGGCTGACAAGCCAGGGACGAAGTAGAGGTTGCTCGCAAGCGCTGTGATCCGGGAGTCGCGGCCCTTTTTGTTGGCATCGACCTCAAGAAAAATCGCAACAGCGAGCCCCACCAGAATGAGCCCAGCGTGCAGGTAGAAATTAATCAGCCACGCATGGCTGATGGCATGGTCCTGCAAAAAGCGCGCTGTAAACGCGCAGTACGTCGCTGCGAAGAAAACTCCAAGTCTAAATGACCACCAACGGGTCCAATAGAAATGGTGTTCGATCACAGGCCTGATTAGGAGCGTGACGACGAACCCGAAAACGAAGACGATGGCGAATGCCGTCAGAGGGTCGCGCATAAACTCAGGCATCTTGTTATCTCCTCAGGGTGGATTCATCTCGCTTCGCGAGATGCCCTGTACCACTATCGATGTGCGAAAGTTACCGGTCCACTGTGATATATCGCGTCGATGAAGAACATCGCGACGTAGCCAACAGCAAAAACAGTGGCAATGATCGCGAAAAGTAGGGCATGTGGTTCTCGTCGTTCGCGCAGCGCATACCTCCACATAGTGAGAAATCCCCACATTGTGAGCGTGAAGAGTGGTGCTGCGATGATCGTGTGATACAGCTGGCTGGGTAATTCTGCAATCCTGAGGCGTTCATGACCCTCAGACACCACGTGCTGAAGTTCATCTCTGACATAGACCAGAAGGCCGATGACCAAGAGAATAATGAGCGATTTCAAGGTTGCGTCGTAGGTTCTTTTTTTGATGACGAGTGATGCGAACGCCATGGAAATGGGAACGCATATCGTATCACCAAATTGGAACCCCCACCAGCGAGTCGAGTAGTAGTGTCCTTCCCACGCGACCCGGAGCAATATGATAGCTCCTGGGTTTACGATTAGGAAGAAGAGTCCTGCGCTCAGAAACTCAGGGAATTTCCAGACGGATGGAAATCTCCATGGGGAAAGGAAAAACTGCGTGGCTTTATCCGCTCGACCATTTTTCAAAACTTGTGCCTGCTCTCCCTTTCTTCCGGGTTTAACTCCGGAACTAGTCTCGTTCGGGTAATCGAGACAATTGTTAGATGGAACGTGGTGCTAGTGCGGCTCGCACTTCTTGAAGAAGTACAAGTGTTTTTGGGCGATCCCAGGGCCAGACCATATTGGCTTTCGGCTTGGGATCGAGTCTCCAGTATTGGGGCGACTCTCTTTCAAAGAGGATGTCGAACGAAGGTCCATCGAACGATATTTGTAAGCGTTCAAAGGGTCGTCCTTTTGTTGTACCCTTTACATATATAACAGTTAGGTCATCATTCTGAAGTTTTATTGCTTCAGCACCAGGAACTAAATCAAACGGAGCGGACCAGGAGGAATCCTGCATGAGAGGTGCTGATTTGATCGCCATTGCAGCCCCCTTAAACATTGAATGGTTAGTAAAGAAACGGAATGAAGTAAGCATGTTGCTCCTTTCGAGCATGTCACTTTGTGTGTGACTGAAAATCCCATGCGGGATGGCTTGCCGTTACATCTACGTAGATGTTTCTGTCATCAATTACAGCGCGCTGAGAGTAATTAGAGTTGTGAATTGCGCCCAAGGCGCTGCAAATGATGAATATTCCACAAACAAGTTTTAAAAGTGCAAGAGATTTAATCAGAAAAGGCATTTTTAGGCATGCTTTATGCCTAGGTTGCATTTTTCTGAATTAGGGCTCGATTATAGCACTTTTGGGGTGGGCAATCAATATTATAGGATATTAGACGAGCATGTTGAGGAAGCCTGAAATGATGGATAGGACGATACTGAAGACGACTGCCCAGAGGAAGCCGTCTACCTTAAATCCAGGCACAATTGCGGCTACGATGAGGATAATTACTGCATTTATCACGAGCGAAAAAAGGCCAAGCGTGATGATGGTAAGTGGGAGAGTGAGAATCGTAAGAATTGGCTTGATAAAGGTATTTATGACCCCAAGTATAATCGCGACGATTATTGCAGTCACAAAATCAGCAATATGCACGCCGGGCAATATGTAGCCAGCTGCGAAAACCGCAACACCATTGACGAGAAGAGAAATTATTATTGACATAGTTAATCGTTTTTCGGTTACGATGCCCGTTTCGTAATTAGGTTACGAAGTTGGTCTTTTAAAATTATTCCACGCCAGACCTAATTTGTAAAGCTGTCTTCCAGTTTTATCATATATATCCACTAGTGAATTAATCAATTTTTCATCTATACCATATAAATCCCTACATTGTTCAAGGCTAACAACCGATTCGTTACATTCGGCCATCGCATCATCAATGTACTTTTGAAATCCAGCTTTTTGATGACGTTTAGCATAACCTTCGGTTATTAATCGTGGGATAGCTTTAGTAGATCTGCTAAGTTGATCTTTTAAGTCATATTTTTCAGACTCGGGGAGTAACGGTAGTACTTCTTTTGCAACAGTTAGCATTGCTGTATATGAGTTCTGATAAACATCTAAGTCTCTGAAGCTTTTAATTTGTTGTTTTAAATCACCCATAACGAAAAACGTTACCGATACGGGTTTCGTAACCTTCAGACGAGAAACGATTTTTACAACTGATTCACATCCTGATTAATCGCGTTGAGGTCATCTTGAGGGTTGCCCGCGTCAAGATTGTTTATGTCCTGACTTGAAGCAGCAGGAGTTGGTGTCGCAGCAGTTGTTGGAGTTGGCGGAACTGCTGTGGGTGCTGCTTGTGTCGCGCTTTGCGAACTATTTTTGGTCGACATCATAAAGAAAGCAATTCCAACTATTACGATTACAGCAAATACAGCAATTATTATAAGAAGCAATTTATTTGATTTTGCTTTTCCGCCTGCGGCTGGCATAGGCGCAGCAGCGGGTGCTCCCTGTGGCATTGCTCCAGTTGGTGGAGGAGGTGTCGATGGTGCCGCCGGAGATGTGGCTGGCGGTGGAGGCGGTGGAGTCGGAGCTGCAGAAGGTGGTGCTGCTGGTGCTGGCTGCTGTTGTTGATTGTTTTGTTGATTGTTATCCATATTATTGACTCGTTGCTGCAGATGATGTTGCAGACTTCTCTCCATTTATTTTAGCAAGTTCTTGATAAGCATTTAAGACAGCAGTTTTTGCAGTCAACATAGTTTGGTACACAGCAGTTATATCAGTTTTGAATTGCAAGACCATTTGTGCGATAGGAGTTTTTATTGTAGCATCGCTTCCAAGTGTAGCTGAGTATGTTTTATCCTTTTGGGCGGTAACTGCTGCTTCAGCCGCCGTTGACGCATTTTCCGCATTCGTAATTGCGGTATCAAGAGCGGTTGTATCTTTACCTTCAGTCTTTAATGCATCTCTTTTGGTTTTTATAATGGTAATTGCTGCATTAAGTCTTGTCAGAGCTGCATCCATTCTGGTTGTGATGTTTGTATTAGAAGTAGTGATTCGAGTATCAACGTCCTCAACGATTGTTTTCTTTCTTGTATCTTTTATATTTTGGATAGCTGTTTTGAAATTTGCACGTGCTGTTTCCATTGCCGCTTTCGCATCGGCACGCACAGTTTGCTTATCCTGTCGAAGGTTTTGCATAGCAGTTTTAACAGGGTGATATGTGTTAAGAGGTGCAGCGGAGACTATTGGTGAAACAGCGACTGTAGGCGAGGTATCGGTAGTTGTTGTGTTATCCGTTGTTTGAGCATAAGCAAGTTGCGGAACAAAGACCAAAAGAGATATAAGAGCAAAAAGTGATTTTTTAAGCATAAATATATGTTAGAGAAATTTAATGATGTTTGTCAAGTGAATGCGAATATTCTACAAATTTAGATAGTGCGAATATATGCGAATAATAATCACTGCATGTATTAAAAGTAAAGTAACGTGTTTGAAAAAAAGCTTAATAATCCAAGATTATTCGGCTTTCATTCGGAAAATTCGGGTTAATTAGGATAGCGTTTTCATTGCAGTGTTATAAGTGCAGTAGTCGCAGTCTGGCGTAAATTCGGGAGTGCTGCCTTCGAGGCAATTTTTTATTTCAACAAGCGTTTCATCAATCCAAGAATAATCTCCTTCATATGGAATGAGTTTAATGTTAAATTCTAGTTTTGCATCAAATGCTTCTTTGTCGGTCATGCCGTTGCAATATACAAAGTATCCAGTTTTTGATACGTCATATCCGTTTTTACTAAAAAGCCACTGATAAATCTCCATTTGTCTTTTGTAAGAATCTTGCCACTCAGCATCAAGACTGATCTCTCCATCCTTTGAAGTTGATTTATAGTCGACAATTATTAACTTGCCATTTTTATCCTGCCAAACATCATCAATACCTCCGAATATCAAAAAATTTGTTTCAGGGTGTAGATATTGCACTCCATGAAATGCATTTCGCCATTCATCGATTAGTTCGTGTGCCATGGGAATTGCATCAATTCCATAGTTTTCTTGTAATGGATGCTTCGTGCCTTTTGCGCGATGTATATCAAATTCTTTTTTTAAAAGTTTATCAACGGCCGAGTTGAGAGAAAATGGAAAACCCGGTGGCGTATCGAGTCCAAGACGTCTATCTATATAAAAACATCTTGGACAATTCATGAATTTTTCAATTCGCGAGCGGCTCAGCTTGAAAGGGTAAGGTGAGCCTGGTTCATATAGCGCAGTTGTTCTTCTTCCGCGATAATAATCAGACATAATTTGAGTTTTGATTATATATCAACAATAAATTGAAAGTCTATATAATTGAAAAGAATATCCAGTGTTTAAAAATCTAACCAAAAAAACAATTGTTTCAAAAAGCGAAACATATTCCCAAAGCTATTTTGATAGTCTACTTGGGATGATTTTATCGAGGAATAAAAATGGGTTTTTCTTCAAAACTAATTTCGGTATTCACACCTTTTTTATGAAAGAAGACGTCGATGTAATAGTTCTCGATAACAATTTACGTGTTATGGATTTAAAAAAAGATATTAAGCCAAATAGAATTTTTCTTTGGAATGTGAAATATGAAAATGTGTTAGAGCTTCCTGCTGGATCCATAAAGTTATCGAGGACAGAAGTGGGAGACAGACTTGCCTCTGATGTGATAAAATAATAGCCTCGATTCATGAAAAATATTATAACTATTATTAAAATCTCAAAGCCTCTGCATGGGGTTATTGCAGCTCTAGGATTTCTAATTGTTTTAACTTCTCTCCTGCAGCTTGTCGCGCCAGTTATCTCAAAGTTTATCGTTGATGAGATTACAGCAAATATTGCGCATCATGGTAACAATCCGACAAGACTTATCACTCTTATTGTCTTTGCTTTTCTTGCGAGTTTCGCAGGTGTTTTGACCAGTACCCTTTCTGATAGACTTGGAGATCATTTTGCAGGAAAAATTAGACAATTTCTTACAGAGCGTTTTTACGACAAAGTCTTGACCCTTCCTCAAAGTTACTTTGATGGACAGGTTTCTGGAAAGATAGTAAATCAATTAAATCGCGGAATACAGACTATATACCAATTCTTAAATGGGGCATCCAATTTTATGTTACCTATGTTTTTGCAATGTATATTTATCATTATTATTCTTGGTTTTTACAATCTTCCTATAGCTCTTTTTATGTTTATTTTGTTTCCAATCTATTTGGCTATTTCTTATTATTCTACGGTTCAATGGGGTAAAGCAGAAGTTGAAAAAAATAGAATTGAGGATATTTCTCGTGGAAGAATTAACGAGGTTATTTATAACATTCGTCTTGTAAAAGGGTTTACTCAAGAGAAGTCAGAATTCGACTCAGTTTCAAAATGGCTGACTCAAATTAACAAGATATACGCAAAACAGAGCTGGACATTTCATAAGTTTGACTTCGCGAGAAATATGTCACTTATCGTAATTCTTTTTGCGATCAACATCTTGGTCTTTTACAACACATTTACTGGAGCATTAACAATTGGAGAGATGGTTCTTATTTTGCAGCTTGTAAATCAGGCGCGCGGTCCGTTATTTGCTATGTCGTTTATACTCACTCAAGTACAGCAGGCAGAACAGGGTAGTCGTGAATATCTTGAGATACTCGCATTACCATCAGCTGAAAATTATCGTGAGAAAAACAATGCAAAAAGGATTACGGATCCAGATATTTCTTTTGATAATGTGAGCTTCAATTATGAAGAGTCGGGTGTCGTTCTAGATAATGTGTCATTCAAGCTTAATTCAAAAGAAAAAGTTGCATTTGTCGGGCACTCTGGTGCTGGAAAATCAACAATTGTGAATTTAATAATGAAGCTTTATCAGCCATTAAGCGGTGAAATATCTATAAACGGTGATGAATATTCGAAGCTTTCTTCTCAGTTTATTAGAGATAATATTGCGCTAGTGTTTCAGGAGAACGAGCTTTTCTCATCTACTGTTGCTGAGAACGTATCATACGGTAATCCTAAAGCTTCTGAAAAAGAGATCATTGCGGCGCTCAAAAGTGCAAACGCATATGATTTTGTTAAGAAGTTGCCAAAGGGAATAGACAGTGAGATAGGGGAGCGTGGCGTGAAGTTGTCGGGTGGGCAAAAACAAAGAATACAAATTGCGCGTGCGATTCTTAAAGGAGCTCCAATTCTCATACTTGATGAGGCAACATCATCTCTTGATGCAAAGAGCGAAAAAGAAGTTCAGGAAGCGCTTGAAGTACTGATGAAAGGAAAACTTACAATCATTATTGCTCATCGTTTTTCAACAATTCAAAACGTTGATAAGGTAGTAGTCATTGAGGGTGGAAAGGTAGCGAACTTTGGAACGCCCAAGGAATTATCAAAACAAAAAGGGCTTTACGCAGAGCTGCTCAACTATCAAATAGAGGGAAATAAAAAGCTCCTCGAGAGCTTCGAGATATTCTAGAACTTCAGGAGATAGTCAATTTTCGCTTTTGACTGAAGACTTGATACAAGAGTTTGTACTTTCTCACCAACCTTTTGCTGCTCCAAACTTTGTTTAACTTGTTCATTTAACTTTGCTGGATCTGTTGATCCTTCCTGTTGTAGTGAATCTTTGTTTTGGTCAATATAGTCTTGGACCTCGCGGTCGGAAACTGGTTGTGGGCCAACCATTTTCTTCAAAAGAACTTGAAGTTTAACTTGTTCATTTAAGTCATCACGAGTCATGCCTTGTTGGGCGAGAACCATATCAAGGCTTTGACCTTGAGCGGAAACGCTTTTCTCAATACTAGAAATTTCACTTTTTACTTCGTCATTGCTAGCAGTTATTTTTCGTTTATCAGCTTCTTGAAGTATTAATTGCTCAGTAACCATCGAGTCGAGAACTGTTTTCCCATCTTTTTTCTCAAGTTGGTGTATCAAGTCGATTCTTGTTATTTGTTTTCCGTTAACTGTTGCAACGATAAATTGATTTTTAAATACACCAATAAGCACAACAACAATAATAACAATTATAGGGAGAATGAGATCTTTTAATTTTAAGTCTGGTGCAACAAAAGAAGAAGTTTTTTTAACAGGACTGGCGACGGTTTTTTTTGCAGGTGTAGACTTTTTTGCTGGAGTTTTTTTAGTTGCAGTTTTTCTTGTTGCCATTGGACGATTATAACAGAAATTCTAAAAAATCAATAGATATTTTTGGTCACTTTTTCCACCTTTTTAAATTGCTTATTTTTTCAGTCGCAGTTCTTTCCGCATCTTCTTGAGTTATCATTTTTTCATCGACTAGTTGAGCTGCTGCTTGTCCGATTGCATCATCAAGTGTCATTTTTTCGTCTCTAAATTTCCCGCCCTCGAAGCAGTATTTGCAATATTCGAGATTTACAGATCCGTCCTGATTTGTTCCGTAGAGTCCAATATCAAGTGGCATGCCGCAGCTCTGGCAGATATTCTTATCTTCCATTTTAATCGTCATCATCATCTAGACCGTTATTTTTGAGGATGGTCTTAGGGTGTACGATCGGATCCGGAAGTTCTGAAAGCATTTTTTCAACAAGTGACTTGTTGGCTCGTCCCATCTGTTCCATAATAGATCGCTCGATATATCCCGTATCTATTCTGTCAAGCATTCTATCGAGTTGTGGGTCTGGTTTTTTTATTCCCATTTCTTTTTTTATTTCTGCCAAGACTTCAAGTATTTTTGTTATCTCTTCTTCGGCAATTAAATTTACACCAAGATGAACTTCATCTCGAATCGTTGAAATATACGAAGATCTATTTTGCGATACAAGAACAAAAATAGAGAGAAAGATAGCTTCAAGGGACACGACCATTGTCAAAAACCCAAAAGGATAAGGGTCAAAAATTGGAATTCCTGGTATAAGTCCTATGTTGGTGGGTATCCAAATTGCAAAAAATAGTACGTGGAAAATAAGAAATGGAGTAGAGCCGCATATTGTTGTTAGATCATCTGCGACTTGTGTTAGAAATGATCTAGACCTAAGTGATTTTGCTTCAAAAGACCTAAAAAACTGTCTTCGTTTTTCAGTTCTTTTAAGCGAGGCCATAGTTTAAATTAGCAACTTTTCTCAAAAATATCAATTGTCGCAAGAGTTTTTCTATATTTCTTCATCGCCGCTTGGGAGGGAGAGGGTTTTGATATCGGGGAGTGAGTTGCCCATCATTCCTTGGAGTTCGCCATACATATTTGTAATGTTTTCTATAGTTCTTTGAATTTGCATTTCTCGTTTTTTCCAAACTCTCTGCATCGATCGTTTTTCGGTCTCAAGATCCTGTTGATCAGCAATTGCAGATTCAGCAAAAGCTTCTATGTGATTGCGAAACATATCACTTTGAAGATATTGATAAATTTTTTCGAGCTTTTCATCTTTGTTAGCTGTTGTTTGTTTTGCTTGAAATATTGCGTTTAACTGCCTACGCAAAATAAAGGCGAGTGGTAGGCAATATTGAAAACCTGTTACTAATACGCCGTCTATTACTCCAAAAGTTTTTATATCTTTCGGTAACTCTTCGCTTACGAGGACAGAGAGGCTTGCGCCTGCTTTTCTTGAATCATCCCGCAGTTTGGGAAGCCATGAGGGGCTCCAGCTGGCACGTTTTGTTTCCCAAAGAATTATACCGCTGGTTTTTCCGTACGTATTTTTTACAGTGTGCATGATGTCACCACCGCGGACACCCTTACCAACACCTTCGATTATATCGGTGGGAAAAGATGATCGAAGTTTTTCTTCAAGATCCACTTCAAGCACCTCACCTTGTATCTGCTGACTTGTCTGAGAAGCTTTTCTATTTGCTTCCTCAAGCATTCTCTTGAGGTTATCTATTTGTTCATCTTTTTCCTTATTTTTAAGTCGCGTTTTTTCTGCTTCCTCGGTTAAGACTTTTTCCTCAATTTTTTTTCTCTCAGCGTCTATTTTTCTTGCGGTTTCAAGCTCTAGGTTTTTTTCTTTATCTTCAAGTTCTCGGGTTTTTTTTCTTAGATCCAATTCTTTTTCAATGAATTCGTCATTTTTCTTTTTTTCCTCATCTAGCTGTTTTTTAAGATCTACAAGTTCAATGTTTTGTTTTTCTGAAACTTCGCGTACGACATCTTTTTTAATTTTTTCCTCCAGATCGTGTTTGAGCGCTTCTGATATTTCAAATTCGCGGCCGCAGTGGATACATTTTATTAGATTATTCATGTGCTACATTATATCCTTCTTGGGCAAGTTTTGGAAGTTGTGAGAGGAGAGTATTAGTTTTGTGCAGCTGTCCTTGGTGCCGCTCGCTTTTTGAGATTTAAATTATCAATCATAAATATTCCTAAAAGTGTAAGTACGACACATCCTAAAAGAAGGACAATTGCAAGCATCTTAAAGATTGGGTCAAGAGAGTAGTCCTGGTTTGCGCGCCCAGCAAAACTTGAGACTAGAGAGCCGACGAGCCAGAAAAACGATCCAAGCGGACCAAATAAAACAGCCCAAAATCCTACGAACGCAAAGCTACTTCCGACAAGCGGTGAACCAAATTTCACGAGAAGAATCCCAACAACTTCAAAAATTATTATTGCTAAGACCCAGGAGGATAGTACGCCCTTCGCATAAGGCACAATTTTGTCCTTGACGAAATTTTTCTGTTCATCTTGATATGATTTCTGGTCGTCTTGGTATTTTTTCATATCATTTTGGTATTTAGTTTCCTCAGGGCTGTTTAATGTTGTGCCATAGGTTAAAGTTGATCCTGTTGGGTAAGTCGGATAGATTGGGGCCTTGGGACCTGTTGGAGGAGGGAAGAAGCCAATGGTTGTTGCAACAACCATGAGAATAAGCATGAACGAAAGCGTAACTATGAAGCCGATCCTAAACGACTTTGGCATCACTGATATTATTCTTATAAAACGCTTAGAATGTCAATAGATATCTTATGCAATTTTTTCCCACGGGAAATTATCTCGACCAAAATGGCCGTATGCTGCAGTCTTTAGATAGATAGGTCTTCTCAGATCAAGTTGGTCAAGAATTCCCTCAACTGAACAGTCAAGAATCTCCTTCATAAAGTCATTTATAAACTTTACAGATTTTTTTGCGGTTCCAAAAGTTTCAACCTCTTGCATTAGCGGTTTTTTTGCGCCAATAAAATATGCCAAATAAACTTCTGCACGGTCAGCAAGGCCAGCAGCGACTATATTTTTTGCCAAAAAGCGAGCAGCGTAAGCGCCAGACCTGTCAACCTTTGTCGGATCCTTTCCGGAAAACGCCCCTCCACCTACGCGGGCATATCCACCATAAGTATCAACAACAATTTTTCGGCCTGTGACACCTGTATCTGCTGCAGGACCTGAGAAATGCCATACTCCGGTGCCGTTTAATATTACGTTTGAAGAAGAAATTTTGAAACCGAAACCATTAAGGACAGGTATTACAACTTGTTTCATTAGATCGTTTTTGACAGTTTTTATTTTTACCGTTTCATTGTGAGGAACAGCTAGGACAACGTTTGTAACCTGATATGGTTTTCCATTTTTATACTCGACAGTTACTTGGCTTTTTCCGTCTGGTCGAAGATATGGAAGGATTTTTCCTTCTCGGACTTCATCGATTTTCATTGTAAGTGCTTGAGCGATAGAGATTGGAAGTGGCATAAAGCTTTCTGTCTCTCGACACGCAAAACCAAACATCATCCCCTGGTCGCCGGCGCCCTTTTTCCTTACTCCAACAGCGATTTCAGGTGACTGCTGGTGGATCATAACGTTGATTGGTGATCTGTAGGTAAATTTTAAAAGTGGATTGTCGTACCCTAGGCGTCTAACTTCTCGTCTTGCAATTTCCTCGAAGTCTATTTTTTCAGACGAATTAACTTCCCCTGCAAGTGTAATATTTTTCTCGGTAACAAGAGTTTCAACAGCAACTTTTCCAAACTTATCTTTTGCGAGAATTGCATCAACAATAGCATCGCTTATTTGGTCACAGATTTTATCGGGGTGTCCTGCGCAAACAGACTCTGATGTGAATTTGTAGTTCATAACTTTTTGTCCCACAAAACTTGCAGGACCGCATCTGCATACTGCAATGGCACCGCTAAAAGTTACGGTTGCCGTTTCGGGTATAAGCCGAAATCTCTTGATGCTTTAGATTATTAAAACAGACAAAATTGCATTTTACAATACACAAAATCTGACTACTGATTTAGAGTTTTGTATATTTTGTGGACTTCCCTTTTGATTTTGAGATGGGATATTTTTTGGTGTCTTCCATAAGTTTCTTGTCAAATGATTTTTCTATATCGATATCAAGATCGTGCGTAAGGATTAAAAGATAGGCGAGTGTATCCATGAGCTCTTTTGATAGTTCATCTTTATTTTTCTCAAGATGCGTCGCGAGGTCGTGACCGTTTTTCCATTGGAAATGCTCGAGTACTTCGCCTGCTTCAAGCACCATTGATAGGGCAATATCTTTTGGGTTGTGGAACTGTTTCCAGTCCCTTTGGTCTCTGAATTTAATCGTTTTGTTAACTAATTTCTGTAAATCAATCATGCAGGTTATTATACACCGTTTATTTTCTTGACAAATTAATATAACATTCCCTATGGGAAAGATTCTTAACAAAGAAGTTGAAATAAAGGCAAAAGTAACTGACTTTGAAGTCATCAAGCAGAAGCTCAGAAATTTAGGATGCGTTTTTTCTGAAGAGATTCGACAGGTGGATACGGTATTTATCAACAAGACAAATACATTTCCAACAATAAAACCAGGCTGTGAAGTACTCAGAATAAGAGTGCAAAATGGGAAGTACTTTCTAACTTATAAAAAGGCAGTTGCGAATGAGCTTGATAGGATTGAGCGTGAAGTTGAAGTCGGAGATCGACAAGTTACCGAAGATATCGTGAACTTTTTGGGGTTTAAGGAAATAATAAAGGTAGACAAGAAACGTATAAAGACAAGATGGGGGGATTATGAGATATGTCTTGATGAAGTATTGGATCTCGGTAAATTCATCGAAATAGAGAAAATGACTAATGAATCGGATGGTGAAAAAATTCAAGGTGAATTGCTTCTATTTCTTAATGACTTAGGTATTCCAATGTCGGATAGAGTTTTTCAGGGTTATGACACGATGTTGTACGAGCAGCAGCAAAAGTAATTAGCTATTTTGTCTCAAAGTATAGTGTAACAGTTGATGATATTGTACCCGTTCCGGGTTGAATATCTGGCGCAGTTCGTCCAGCTGCAAGTGGTGCGACTGCATATGTCTTATCCATCATAGGTTGAGGATTGTCAGGTGATGACTCTACGATATTTGTGATTTTTCCAAGATTTATACCAAGCTGTGAAGCTAGTTTTTGTGCTTGAGATTTTGCATCCTCTATCGCCTTATTGCGTGCTTCTTCTCGGAAGCGACTTGGGTCATCTACTGTGAAGCCGTTATTTGAGACATAGTTTGATCCCGCACTTGTTGCTGCGTCTATGACTTTTGATGCAAGTTTTACATCGCGAACTTTTATAGTAACGGTTGCATTTCCTGCATAGCCATTATTTGATGGTTTGCCGCCAAATGGTTCGTAGACAACATTTGGATTTATAGAGTAATTTGAAGTCTTTATATCCTCTTTTTTTACGCCGACTGCTTCAACTGCTGCGATAATTTTGTTATTTTCCTCGCTTACTTTTTGCTCTGCTTCATCAGATGTCTTGGCATCGTTGACTTGAATGCCTGCTGAAATTTCGGCCGTGTCTGGAACCACGTCAACTTTTCCTTCTCCAGTTACTGAGAACTCAGAAGTTTCGGTTTTATTTGTTATTGTAATTGGAAGAGTGAGCCCAGCAAGATTTGTTAGCCATAAAAATATAAAAACAACAATTCCTACGAGAATTATGTGGCTGTGGATTGGATCTAGTTTGCTTTTCTGCACATATTAATTTAACTAGATTTATATTTGCAAGTCAAACGATTTATTACATCAATTTTTTCTCGAGAGCTGCTATTACCCAAGGGGCAAAAAGAGGGTAAATTCTTGATTTTTTATTTCTGATTTCGGCTCTCGTCATAAGCGACACTCCATAAGCGACTTCGTAATTTGGTGTTGGAATGTGATTTATCTCGACTTGGACTATATCGCAATATTCATGCTCGATGTATATGCTTTTTGAATCCTTTGCTTTGTAATAAATGGCACCTTTGTGTTTGAACTCTCCCAAATCTTCTGCGTCAAGATTCCATTCGCGAGAGAGACTCGTGCGCGCTGCTTCAAAAGTATCCTGAAGCTTTCCATTTTGCATAATTTGATGAGAAGAGGTGCTTACATCAAAGACCCCGTCAAATACAGGGTGTTTTCTATGTTGTACAACGTAGCTACCCTTATATATAAGTGCAACCGTAAAAGCGCGGTGGAGTATCCCCTCCTCGTGTGCCTTCCATCTTTCGATTTCGCCTATAATATTACCTTTTTTGTCACAGGTTGCAATAATTTGTCTGATTTTCTTGTATGGCATGCTTGATTTTGTATTGTAACACACTCGTTTATATGTGGTTGACTAGGCTTGTTTTTCGAGTGGCTGCTATATATAATTTATGGTTACAAATGCAGGATCCTACAGTTTCGTTACGCAGTTTCCCAACAAGCCTTGCAAGGCTTGAGTATTTAGAAAATACATGTGGAATAAAACTTAACAACTTAAAAGAAAACTTGCTCGAAGGTGATTTGGGAGAAAATATAATTGGCGGTATTACTATTCCTCTAGGAGTTGCCGGACCCCTCAGTCTTTCCGGACTACATGCAAAAGGTGACTATTTTATTCCCTTTGCAACGACCGAAGGGGGACTTGTTGCATCGATAAATCGTGGCTGTAAAGCCATTTCAGAGTCAGGAGGTGCTCATGTTTTTTCAGACAAAGTTGGTACGACGCGCGGGCCTGTCTTTTCGGTTAAGTCGCGAAATTCTGGTGAGGCATTAAAAAAATGGATAAATGAAAATACCTCAAAGATAAAAGAAGCTTCAGAGTCGACGTCAAAACACCTTAAATTTAAAAAAGTTGATATAACTCCAGTTGCATCCTATGTATTCATGAGATTTTATTTCGATACAGATTCTGCGATGGGAATGAATATGGTAACTTTTGCGACCGATGCGATCTCAAAATTAATTGAGGCAAATACGGAGGCAAAATGTATCTCAATTGCCGGAAATTACGATATAGACAAAAAGCCAGCGTGGTTGAATTTTATTGAAGGCCGCGGTTTTAAAGCGTGGGGTGAGGTTGTTATTCCTCAAAAAGTTGTCAGGGGTACGCTCAAAACAACTTCTGAAAAAATATTTGAAGTTTGGCTTTCAAAATGCATGATAGGTTCGGCTATGTCAGGTTCAATTGGGTTTAACGCCCAAATTTCAAATATTGTTGCTGCATTTTTTGCAGCAACGGGTCAAGACCTGGCGCATGTTGTCGACGGGAGTCTTGGTATAACAATTGCAAAAGTTGTCAACGAAGATTTGTATCTTTCAGTGTATATTCCTTCACTTCTAATGGGTATTGTTGGTGGCGGAACAGGTAGGCCTACGCAAAACGATGCCATAAAATTAACTGGTGTAAAAAGTTCAGATGAGGCAGCAGAGATACTCGTTGGTGCAGCGCTTGCAGGTGAGCTATCTCTTCTTGCATCACTTGCCGAAGGTTCGCTTGCCACGGCTCACAAATCACTTGGAAGGAAAAAATAAAATGATCGGAATTGTATCCTACGGTTTTTATGTGCCCAAATTTAGAATTAAAATTGACGATATTGCATCAGTTTGGGGTAAAAACCCCGAAGACATTAAAAGGTCACTTGTTATAAATGAGAAAGCTGTTGCAGGTCTTGACGAAGACTCGCTAACAATGGGTTTTGAAGCTTCGTCTATGGCGTTATCCGGCTTGAAAATTGATAGAAATGATATTGGGTCTGTTCTTTTTGGTTCTGAAACTCCGCCATATTCTGTGAACCCTGCATCGACTATACTCGGTGAGTTTTTGGGTATTGGTAATAATTATCTTGCGTCAGATACTCAATTTGCTTGTAAGGCTGCGACCGGAGCTATAATTACGACAATTGGTCAGATTGCCTCAGGAGCGACATCATTAGGTTTGGTGTGCGGTTCAGATAAAGCAAACGCTGCGACTCACGACGCTTTAGAATACACTGCTGCATCAGGATCAGTTGCGCTACTTCTGGGACAGGAAAATTTAATACTTGAGATACTTGGATTCCATTCTTACTCATCTGATACTCCTGATTTTTGGAGACGCGAAGGGATAAGATATCCTTCGCACGGTGGCAGATTTACTGGTAAACCTTCTTATTTCAGACACATAAAAGAGGCAACAAGCAAAGTACTTGAAAAAACAAAACTCGTACCATCCGATTTCGCCCATGCTATATTTCATATGCCAAATGGAAAATTTCCTAGAGAAATTGCCCGCGAGATGGGTTTTTCTGAGTCTCAAATAGAGACGTCGCTCGTTGTTTCGATGCTAGGAAATTCATACACGGCATCGGCCCTTATGGGACTCGCCTCAGTTTTAGAAGTCGCAAAACCCGGTCAACTTATACTTATGTCGTCATACGGTTCGGGAGCTGGTTCTGACAGTTTTGTCTTCAGGGTTACAAAGAATATAGATAGTAGAAGACGCGAATTTAAAAAATCAATCTTAAAAAAAGAATACATTGACTATTCAACTTATCTTAAGTTTATGAATATTATCTAAGAATGATAAAAGTTATTGGTTTTTACTCAACGGAATTCGGTGAAATTTGGGATAAGTCGCTAACCGCACTTATAGCAGACGCTACTTTGGGTGCACTTGCTGACGCAAAAATCGAAAAAGAAAAAATCGATGCTGTTTTTTTTGCAAACATGCTTTCTGGCGTTCTTGAAAACAATTTAATGCTGCCTGCAAGAATTTCTGAAGTTTTGGGTACCCACAAACCAGTTTTTCGAACAGAGGCAGCATGCGCATCCGGAGCTATTGCTTTTCATCTTGCAAAAAATTGGCTTATGGCAAATCCAGGAAAAACTGCATTAGTTGTTGGTGCTGAAAAATTGACAGATTATTCACCTGAGGAGGTAACTGCTGGACTCGCCGCAGCAGCATCAGGGGAAGAGCAGGCGGCAGGTCTAACATTTCCCGGTCTTTATGCCATGATGGCTCAAGTTTATATGCAAAAATATAAATATACTGAAGAAAATCTTGCGTATGTTTCTCACAAAAACCATTATCATGGCACACTCAATCCTAAAGCGCATTTTAGAAGGCCAGTCACCATCGATCAAGTTTTGAAAAGTGCATACGTTGCATATCCTCTCAAAGTTCTCGATTCGTCTCCAATATCAGATGGAGCATCTGCTGTTATAGTTACCTCTGATGAAAGTTTGGCAAAGAGAAGTAGTCATGCGGTAAGTGTTCTTGCCAGCGAAACAGCTACAGATTCAATTTCTTTAAAAGGTCGAACTCGCCTTGATGGAATTGAGGCGACTCAAATTGCGGCAGATCTCGCATTTTCTGCTGCAAAACTAGGCCGCGGAGATATAGATGTTGCTGAGGTTCACGATTCATTTTCAATTGCTGAGCTTTTCGCAATGGAGGATTTGGGTTTTTGGAAAAAAGGTAGCGCAGGAAGTCAAATAAGAGATCTTGCAACAATGATAGGAAAAGGTGGAAAACTAACAGTTAACACATCGGGTGGTCTTAAGGCCGGTGGACATCCAGTTGGTGCAACCGGGGTTAAGCAAATCGGCGAGATATATCTTCAATTAACAAATCAAGCAGATAGGAGACAGTTGAAAAAAGTAAAATATGGATTGACGCACAATGTAGGTGGTTCAGGCGGTGTCGCCGTCGTAACCATCCTTGGTACGTAATCCATTTACTAAATGCTGAATACTAAATACAGATATGATTTCGCCTACTAAAATTTGGAGAAGACAGAAGACAACCGTTAAACAATTGGGTTTGACGGGAACGGTTGTTACGTGGACAAAAATTTTTGTTCCAAGCAGCGAATATACTAGTCTTGCTCCATTCACCGTGGTTTTGGTTGAGCTCGAAAACAAAGATAAAGCATTTGGACAACTGGTCGATTTTGATATTAAAGATTTGAAAATTGGGATGAGGGTTAAATCTGTTTTGAGACGTGTTCGTGAGGTTGAGCGTGAAGATGTTATTCCGTATGGTATAAAATTTAGACCTACCTCTGCATAACTTTTTATGGACAGTATTCAATATTCTGCTCCTGGCAAGGTGCATTTTCTGGGTGAGCACGCAGTTGTCTACGGAAAGCCAGCGATTCTTGCATCTGTCGGACTTCGTTGTTTTGTAAAGCTTGAGAGACTCGATTCTGAACAAATTGAAGTTTTTTCAAAAGATTACAACTTAAAACAAACCTTAACACTTTCAGAGCTCCTAAAAAAAACACAAAAAGCAAAAATTTGCTGGGAAAAATATATCAGAACAGGTGACGTGAATCTTCTTTCAGAAATTACAAGTGAAAAATTAGACTACATTTTTTTATGTGTTGGAGAGACATTAAATTTTTGGTCTAGAAGGCCCTCTTCTGGGTTTAGGGTTTTAGTTTCATCTGAAATACCTGAAGGTTCTGGTCTCGGATCATCAGCCGCACTCGCTGTTTCAGTGGCAGCTGTAATGTCTGAGTTTTTGGGCGAAAAGTTTGATAACCAAATTATTTCTGAGATTGCTTTTAACATCGAAAAGCGAAAACACGGTATGCCTTCAGGTGCAGATCCTGCTACATCAGCTAACGGTGGTTTTATTTGGTTCCAGAAAAAAAGTAGTCAAGATATTGCGATTGAACAAGTTATAACGGATGCCGATAGATTTGTAGATAAATTTTTGCTTATAAACACTGGAGCACCACAGGAGTCGACGGGGGAGATGGTTGCGCAGGTTAAAAAACTTTATGACAAAAATCCTGAGTTTGTAAAAAGAATTTTTTCCGACCAAGAACAGTTAGTAGTGCAATTGCGAGGTGTCATAGAAAGATTTGATCATGTAAAAATTATTGAAATTATAAGGCAAGGAGAAGCAAATCTTGATGCACTTGGAGTCGTATCTGATTCATCAAGAAAAATAATTCTCTCAGTTGAGTCAATTGATGGAGTAGCAAAAATATGTGGTGGTGGAGGTGTCGTAGGCGCAACTGGAATTCTTCTAGCAACAAGTCCTCATATCAAAGACTTAACAAAATTATTGAAAAAGAATAAAATTCCCTTCTTTAATGTCAAAATTGGAGTTGAGGGTTTGAGAAAAGAAAATTAAATATGAATGAATTAACGGTTTCTGCGCCAGGTAAATTGATGCTTTTTGGAGAACATGCAGTTGTCTACGGTCACCCATGCATTGTTACTGCTGTTTCGGAGAGAATTTGTTTAAAAGTAGAAAAAAGACAGGATAAAGATTTACTTATCAATGCAGAAGATGTAGATGTTTATAATTACAAAAAAAATATTTCACAACTTGGGGAAGGCCATCTTCCCAAAGGTGCAAGGTTTGTTGAGATTGCCGTGAAAAATTTTTACCAAAAATTTTCACTGGACAGTGGACTTGAAATTTCAGTTCAAAAAAGTTTTTCACAGTCACTTGGGCTTGGTTCTTCCTCGGCAGTTACAGTTTGTGTTATCTTCGCTTTGAGTAAAATTTTTAATCTCCCCTTTTCACAAAAAGAATTGTTTGAATTGTCTTATAAAACAGTCCTCGATATTCAAGGAAAGGGGTCGGGGTTTGATATTGCCGCGGCAATCTATGGAGAGACGATTTATTTTTTTACTGCTGGTAAAAAAATAGAAAAATTGCCGATAGATGTTATCCCAATGTTTGTTGCTTATTCGGGTGTTAAGGCCGATACGGTAACTCTTCTCGGAAAAGTAAAAGAACTCGAAAATAAAAATCCTACACTGGTTAAAAATATTTATTGTGAGATAGACAAAATTGTTGAGGATGCAAAAAAAAGTTTTAAAAAAAAAGATTGGAGACAATTAGGATCTCTCATGTCTCAAAATCAAAATCTTTTAGTAGATCTAGGTGTGAGTATACCTAAGATTGACTCGATGATTGAAGCATCACTTAGTGCAGGAGCATATGGAGCAAAAATATCGGGTGCGGGTGGAGGAGATTGTATAATTGGGCTTGCACCGTATAATAGTTTAGACACGATTAAAAAATCTATCGAATCGGTTGGGGGGAATATGGTAAATGTTGAGCCAAATTCAGAAGGAGTAAAAATAGAATGAAAAAGACGGCAATTGCACCATCGAACATAGCTTTCATAAAATATTGGGGTAAGAAAGACGAGGTTCTTCGTCTTCCAGAAAATGCAAGTATTGCTATGTGTCTTTCTAATTTATTGACCACGACAACAGTCGAATTTGATGAAAGTCTAAAGGAGGATGAGGTAACAATTGATGGCGAGAAAGACGCTAAAAAGAGCAAACGTGTTTCAGGGCATTTAGATCTTATAAGGGAAATTGCAAAAATCAAAGCAAGAGCGACAGTTGTTAGTAAAAATAATTTTCCAAGTGGAACCGGTCTTTCATCGTCAGCATCTGGATTTGCCGCACTAACACTTGCAGGAGTTTCTGCCGCAGGTCTCGACCTTTCTGAAAAAGAACTCTCAATTATTGCTAGAAAAGGGTCAGGATCGGCATGTCGATCAATTCCTTCTGGATTTGTCGAATGGCAGGATGCCGACCGCGACGATATGTCTTTTGCGTATTCAATATATCCTCAAGATTTTTGGGATATAGCAGATGTGGTAGTTGTAGTAAGTAATGAAAAAAAGTATATCTCAACAACAGAGGGACACAAAAGTGCGAATGCAAATCCATTTATGAAGGTAAGACTTGAGAGGATAGGCGAGAAAATAAAAAGAATAAAAAAAATAATGGATGAAAAAAACTTCAAAGAGTTTGGGGAATTGGTTGAAGCAGAGGCGCTCGAATTGCATTCGATAATGCTTACATCTGATCCGCCCTTGTTGTATTGGCTTCCCAATACGGTTCTTATTATGAATTTCGTCAGAAAATTAAGAGAGTCTGGTCTACCTGTCTATTTTACAATCAATACGGGGCAGGATGTTCATCTGATAATAGAGGGTAAAAATGTTAAAAAACTTATTTCCGAAATTGAAAAAATTGAGCAGGTAAAAAACATTATTGTCAATCATCCTGGACAGGGGACACATCTATCGCTTTCACATCTTTTTTAACGGTACATCTTCTAGTTTGGAAACTACATTTAAAAATCATCGATTTTAAGGCTTATTGTAAAGATAGACTCCAAGTGTTATAATCTCATAATATTTTCTGCCCCGGAGGTCTCCTATGGACGAGGATAATGATTTTTGTTTCTAATTTGTAAAATTTGTAATGTACGACCTGCTCTTTTGGGTAAAGTTGCAAAAAAAAATGACCTGATGTATAGTGGGGGTCATAATGCGCATACTACTTCCTTTACTAATGCTACTTCTTATTCCACAACAAGTTTTTGCTGATGTCCATGTCTCTGTTTCATCAAGCGGTAGCTCAAGTGTTTCTGTGAATTCCGAGACAAACGGCGAATCGACAGTTTGCGTTAACGGTGATTGCAAAACAACTGGTGGAGGTGGAAAATCAACGGCTTGTGTTGATGGTAAATGCTATGATTCGGATTCGAACGGGAATCTTGATGTCAATGAAAATAATGGCAATACGCAAGTACATGTTAATAGCGCGGGAAGCGATAACAATGTAATTATAAACAATACAACAGGAGCGCCTGAAAATGACGTCGGACCTACAGGTATCAAAAAGGATGAAGCCAAAAATTCAACCGAAAGTGGTAGTGCTCAGCATGATAATTCCAAAAATACGAAAGTAGAAACACACGAATCAATAATAAATCGCTTAATAGAAAAAATGATCGATCTAGTCCGAAGACTATTCCCCGACATCAGATAATTCCAATCTAAAACTGCCGTTTTCCGCATTTGGTTTAATAAAACTCTTGACAAGGTAGATCTTGTTTGTTATATTTGCCTACACAAATCTGCCCCGATTAAACGGGGCTTTTTTATTGAAAAAATATGTCTAGCAAAAAATCATCATCGGCAATTACTGTAACTTTCCCAAATCCTGTTGAGATTCTTATCGACAACATAGATACTGCAAAAATAAAATTTTCAGAACTTCTCTTTACATTTTATAATTCCGCAAGACAAGAAGGAGAGGCAGCCGGAAAATTCTTAAGCCGTGCAAGTCTTCCAAAGTTTGATAAGAAGAAGTCTCTCCAAGTGGCAATTCCAGTGTTTGTAGTTATTATACTCGTTATTGGGATTGTTTCAGTGTTTAAAAAAAGTCCAAACCAGGCTGTTGCCGGAGTACAAACGTCAAATGTTACTGCAGTTAAAACAGAAGATATAAATCGTGAATTTAAATTTCCACTAAAAGATGATAAAGGAAAAAGCATCGGTGAATTTACATACAGAATTGTTTCCGCAGAATACAGACACCAGATAGTAGTTAAAGGTCAAACAGCAACTTCAGTGCAGGGACGAGGATTTCTCATCATTAATATAGAGCTGGTAAATAGTATGAGTCAGGGTCTTTCCATCAACACACGAGACTATATAAGAATTTCAGTTAACAACAACGACAAACAATGGTTCGCGCCAGACATTCACAATGATCCAGTTGAAGCACAAGCGATTTCAACTAAAGAAACAAGAGTAGGACTTGCAATCAATGATTCAGACCGCGATATAAAACTTCAAATCGGTGAAATAGACGGTAAAAAAACCATAGTACCTGTTGAATTTAAATAAAATTCTTAGAGAGTACATTTGGTTAGGAAGACATCTCCCATATTT
>DASZRG010000009.1:0-5276 GCA_035549295.1 Patescibacteria group bacterium | reverse complement strand
CTCTGAAATATTGCCTCCGTACACCAAAAGCACCCGCCAGCTAAAGTTGCCGTCTCCATACATCAATACTAACACAGCAACTTTAGAATAAACAAATAACCCAATAAGCAAATATACAAATCAATTCTCAAATTTGAAAATTTAACAATTAAAAAATTGATTGGGTTATTGGTAGTATTGGACTATTGGGTTATTACGTGTACGCGGGCCTGCTCAATCACCGCAGGATCTGACAGCTGAGTTCTTGCCTGAATCACATACGTATTGCTTCCGGAGTCAAGGCTTATCGGAGAGGAAACCAAAAGCTGAGACGTAGTGCCACCCATGAAAGTAACGTTTGAAAGCCAGACAGGATGCGACGCTGACGAATTGTATAATTCGAAATCTGCAGTCTCATTACCCGTCGGAACTCGAACCGTAATTTCAAAAGTTGCGCTCTTTATTCGACCATAACTACTACCATTTATTGTCGCCTGCATGCCCGAGACTGTTTTCCAGTCGGTTGACGCAACGCTTCCTGTTCCGAACGGAATGAAATATTCCTTAACAGCACTAGACTGCGCAGGTGCCAGCGGCGGTGCGGCTTTTTGAGGTGACGCAAGTGATGAAACAGCTTTATTTATCTGACTCATGCAATCAGCTCCGCAAACATCAACGGTTTTACTATCTGATTCTTGGGTCTGCGTATTTGCGCTTTGGGGTTGAGCGTCAGGGGCCGAAGGAGCAGGAGCGTGAAACGTTTTTAAATTAAGAACAACTAAATCCAAGAGTATCAGAACCATAATGATTTTCTTAAATGTTCCGAAGTATTTATGCTGACGCACGTTGAGCAATCTTTCCCGACTCAAATAATCATCCATAAATAAAGTATTAAGTATTTGATATTAAGTATCAAGCTTAGAGAAGATTCTGCTGCTTGGAATCGCTTTTTGGCTTGACTCCAAGATGTTGATACGCGGCGTCGGAAGCGACGCGGCCTGACTTCGTGCGCTTTATAAATCCAATCTGAAGCAGATACGGCTCGACCATTTCCTCAAGCGTTCCAGGATCCTCGGCCAAGGAAGCTGCTATCGTCTCTATCCCAACAGGACCACCACCGTGCTTCTCTATTATGCTCCGTAGGTATCTGTGATCAAGGCTATCAAGCCCCATGGCGTCGACCTCGATCAGACCAAGCGCCCGCTCAACAAGAGAATTTGTTATTTCACCATCACCGTTTACCTCAGCATAGTCGCGAGCACGCTTCAAAAGCCTAAGGGCGATTCTAGGTGTCCCGCGAGCGCGTCTTGCAAGCGCCTCGACAGCTTCTTTGTCTATTTTGACCTTCAGTTTTGCAGCAGCCTTTTTTATAATTGCCGCAAGATCGGAAGGGTTATAAAAAACCATTCTATGTATCACGCCGAATCTGTCGCGCAAGGGCCCCGAAAGCATTCCGGCGCGAGTTGTTGCACCAACTATAGTAAATCGAGGAAGATCAAGCCTGACCGTTCTCGCAGATGGTCCCTTTCCGATGACTATGTCGAGCGCAAAGTCTTCCATCGCAGGGTAGAGCGTCTCCTCAACGACCTTATTGAGTCTGTGTATCTCGTCTATGAACAGTATGTCTCCTGCCTCAAGATTGGTTAATATCGAAGCGAGATCTCCTGCGCGCTCAATCGCAGGACCTGACGTTATTCTTATATTTGCCTCCATTTCACGAGCAATAAGATGCGAGAGAGTAGTTTTCCCGAGCCCCGGTGGACCGTATAGCAACACATGCTCAAGAGGTTCTTTTCTTTTTTTGGCTGCAGATATTCCTATTTGAATCGATTTCTTAACTTGTTCTTGTCCGACAAAATCACCCCAGTCAGAAACCCGAAGAGAAGTAAATATTACCTCCTCCTCAGGCGTCGTGTTTTCATCAGTAACCTTTCCTTTTATTTTCTTATCATCCATGTCTATTGTCATTCTGAATTTATTTCAGAACCTCAAAGATCCTGAAACAAGTTCAGGATGACAAATTAAATTATTTGCCTAAATATTTTAAAGCGAGTTTTATTTGTTTCTCGACCCCAACTGAGCCGTCAACGCCTCTCAAGGCATCATTTATCTCGTTTTGCGTAAACCCAAATGCCTTCAAGGCCGCTGACACCTCTCCGCGACTGGCCCCATCCCCTGACAGATCAAGACCAGCGCCTCCAATCTTATTCTTGAGTTCAATGATAATTTTTTGCGCGTTCTTTGTTCCCAGGCGGGGAACGCCCGAGAAGAAGGACGTATCACCAGACGAAATCGCATTCATGATCTGATCAGCGGATCCTACCGCAAAAACACCGATTGCGGTTTTTGGCCCAACACCCGAGACGTTTATCAGCATCTCAAAAAGTTTTAGGTCAGAATATTTGAGAAAGCCGTAGAGCTCAAGAATATCCTCGCGAACATGAGTGTAAGTAAAAACCTTAAGCTGTGAACCAATTTCCGAAATAGAAGAGAGCACATCTGACGCTGCATGAACCCTGTAGCCAACCCCATTAACGTCAAGAATTATATTTGGATCATCGCGGATTATTATTTGACCAGAGAGGGAGCCTATCATTTACAAAATCGATTATATCACGTGTGCTCAAATGTATCCGAACCATTAGTCCGAATCACACAAATGCCAGGTCAGATCTTATGGTTTGAGCCCATAAATAACCAATAAATTAAACTTAGCATTTGGGTCATTCGGAGTAAACATTCGGATAAATTCGTGTTAAGAAGTTTGCTTGGAATACTTCACAGAATAGGCGCATGCAAGAGCTATTGCAAGAGCGTCTGCCGTGTCGTCGGGCTTGGGGATTTCGGAAAGCCCAAGAAGCATTTTTACCATACGGCCCATCTGAGCCTTTTCGGCACGACCATATCCCGCAATTGCAGTCTTTACTTGGAGCGGAGTATAGGAAAAAATCTCAAGGCCGAGTTCGGCGGCAGTTACGATTATTGCGCCTCGCGCCTGGCCAACAATAAGCGCTGTTTTGGCATTGGTGTTAAAGAATAACTCTTCTATTCCCATAGCCTCGGGCTTGTGCTTTTTAACTATTGCGACGAGTTCTTTCTTGATCTCAAGAAGTCGAGTTTCAATCGGAAGCCCCGCAGCTGTTTCAATGCATCCATATTCCAAAGGCTTGGTATTATTTCCGTTTTTTAGTATAACTCCCCAGCCGGTTCTCCCAATCCCGGGATCCACCCCTAAAATCACCATTCCCACATTATAACAAAGAGCCAACTTGACAATAAAGTACGCTATTGTATAATACTGTATAATCGATAGGCATGAACGAGAATCAAATATTAACCATTCAGCAGGCGGCTAGACTTCTACAGGTTGACCCGAATACCATATACAGATGGGCTCGCGCTGGCAAATTTCCTGCTTCAAAAATTGGCAAAGAGTGGCGCGTTCTTCGATCTGACGTTATCAAATTTGTTGAGAGCAAAAAACGAAGAAGTCAATTTCTTACAGCAGCTCAAGAAGCAGAACTTATAACAGCCCTTGCAGGAAGACGCGAAATTCCCCTTAAGTTTGAGTATCTCGGAGAAGGAGCAGACCGTTACGTAGCCATATCTGCGCCCGATATCGCAGGTGGCTCAGAGGTCGAAATGATCTCGGAGAACAAAGAGAAATTTGTTGATTATTTCCGAAACAAAGAGCTCAATCTCCTTGATGTCGGCCCAGGCGACGGTAATAAGGCGGCGTACCTTATCTCCCATATCACAAAGCGCGTTTCCTCTTATGCTGGGCTTGATATCAGCGAGCGCATGCTTGACCTTGCAGGCCAGACAATGCAAATCGCTCATCCAGAACTAACCTATGAACAATTTACAGAAGACTTTGAGCACGGAAGTATTTCAAACGCTACTTATTATTTAAATCGTCGTTATCAAAAAAACAACCTAATTCTATTCCTAGGGAATACAATTGCAAATCTTTCCGATGCACATCGTGTTTTGATAAACCTTCGCGACGGAATGAGCGACCAAGATCTGCTTATGGTTGGGCTTGCTTTCTATAATGAAAAAAATATTCCAATCCAATCCTACAACAGCAGCGCGGTTGAGCTACTCTGGACTGTTCCCGAAAAGCTTGGAATAACGCCGTTAGATGCCAAAATTTACTGGACTTACAACGCAAGACTTCGCCAGCTTGAATGCCAACTTGAATTCGTTAAAAATTGGAATGCTGCTTTTGGAGGAAATCACTTAAGGTTTGGCGCTGGACAAAAGGTCAGACTCGCAATCTCGAGACGATTTACAAAAGATGACATTTTCGAACTCTTTGCAAAAGCAGGATTTAAAATTGAGATATTCGTACACGACCGCGACAATGCACTCATTTTGTGTAAGCCCCACAACTGGGAAAAACGAATCTAGCCCCCCCCTCTTGATTCATTATTCATTATTCTTTATTCTTTATTCGTCATGATGATTGTCGCTGTCGGATCTGAAAACCCCACCAAAATCGACCCCGTAAAGAGCGTGTTTTCTCATCATTTTGACAAAGTGTCCGTGGTAGGAGTAAAGGTCGTATCGGGCGTCGCAGACCAGCCGCGATCGCAGGAAGAAATGTTTGAAGGTGCACTGACCAGGGCTCAAGCTGCGCTGAAAAAAATCAGCAAAGCAGATTATGGCGTTGGCATTGAGGGCGGAATCCATAAGTTTTCCTATGGATACTTCGAGAATTCAGTGGTCGTTATAGTCAATAAAAAAGGCGAGGTCGGCATAGGCGCATCCGGTGGGGTCGTCTTGCCAGAAAAAGTTATCAAAAAAATCGATGAAGGCAAGACGCTCGAAGAAGCGATCGACGAAATATTCGGGACGAACAAAATAGGGGAGGGTATTGGAATGTTTGGGGTATTTACAAAAAATGTCGTTACGCGATCAGAAGGAGTTCGCCACGGCGTTGCCTTTGCTCTCTCACGCTTTCTACACGAAAATCTTTATTAACTCGCCAAGCGAGTGGATGGTTTTTATTTTTGGGTCGTTTTCGCCACTTTCTCGATTTATCCAAACAACATTCGCGACGTTTGACAACTCCGAAACGACATCATACTTGTTATCGACTATTGTTGCTGCTTGTGGAACTGTAAGAATTGCGTTTTCGAGGAGTTTTCTGCGATATATAAAGACGTATTCTTCGTCGAAATAATTTGCGATGCCTGCCGCCGACAACTTTCTTCTCTGAAATTCCAAGTTGCCTTCTGAAAAAATGCCAAGCGTGTTTTTTTTTGCTAGTTCAGCCAGTACGTCATCCGACT
>DASZRG010000008.1:0-12730 GCA_035549295.1 Patescibacteria group bacterium | reverse complement strand
AAGGTAAGAAAACTTAATCCGGGTAAGGATCTGAAAATAATCATAGCTGCCTTTGGTGCAGGTCCTCATATGGCAGTAAGCGCTCTTCAGGTCGCCGCCTAACTTCTGGCAAGGTCAAACCCTGCCAAAGCCTCATTTTCGAAGCTAATCCTGGCAAGGTCAAACCCTGCCAGGCACGTATCCAGCTCGATTGATTCTGTTTTTGTCTTTTGGTAGAATTCGGAAATGATTTCAGAGCAACCATCGCGTATAAGCGCTTTAGGAATTGAGTCTTCGGATTTACCACTTCACGATGGTCTGACCGATGTTAAATCGTTGGTGCCAAATATTTCAAGAAGTCATGATCTAATTGGTGCATTTGATTTTAAAATGTCCGGATTATCCAAAGAAACAGAATCGGGTAGTATTCAAGTCATCACTTTGGGGAAAGGTCTTAGAATTCGAGCTTTAAATACACTATTGCATGAAATAGCACCCGACAAAAGCGCTTCATATAATGGTATAGTTGCAGATTGGGTTATGCCCGATGAACACAGTCAGTATTCGGCTAAACTTCATGATTTTCATAAAAAGATAGGTCCAGAATGGTTTGATTTCGAAAACTATAGGCGCGGATTTTTAGACATGTATAGAGAAGCAGAGCATATGTTTGCTCAGTTGGAATCAACGCAGTTACTTGTTAATTCATTCTTAACTTTAGAGGATGCATATGAAAAACTACCTGATGAAAAAAGAACCCATGATATCAATACATTTGCTATAAATGTAAAGCAGGCAACCTACGATATTCCACAGCCAGAGCAGTTTGCTGATATTAAAATTGCCATTTCAGAATATATGATGTATAGGGTTGATTTGTGGACGAAAAAAGAAATATCAAAAGGAGCAAATCAGTCACCTGATCGCGCATTTAGAAAATTTTGGTCTATGAATTCTAAGTTCGTGAGAAAATTTTTAGGAGAATTTTATCCTAGAGAAGATCTGACAGATGAAATTATTATCGATTACATTAGTCAAAAGGGATTGGTTTTGCAGTGTGATGATGGTCATATCTCTTTTTTGAGACAGCGAACAAATCGTGGTTTTGAATTTACAATTAATGACGGAAAAATAATAAGTAAATCTAAAGAAGCATTTGAAGTAGCAAGTATTGGTCACGATGAGGATGGAAAAGATATGTTAGTTATCGACGCAATACAGGAGCCTGAAGATAAGTTTGTTCCTACAATAGTTTGGATAAAAGACAAAATGGGGAATCGACAAGTTATTGTGGATCCAAATTCTGATGAATTAAAGTCTGCTGGAATTACTATAAATCATCCTGAGCAAAACTTGCTTTTAGGTCTCTTAACATTAGCATATTTAGAAGAAGCTATTAGAGAAGATTGGGAGAAAGAACTTTATATTGAAGATGTAGATAAAGATGGGAAGCCTTTTAGACGGGGTCCACAAATGAATGGATCTGCTCAGGTTCCAGTGTATGCGATAGGTAAAAGAGAGGAGATGGCCGCCAGATCACAGCTCTTGCCTGCGATTGAGGCTCTACTAGCCTCGTAACTCGTTAACGCTTTAACGCGTGAACAAAGCCTAGATTGAAAATCTGAGGTGAATTTTGTATAATATCTCAACTATGGCATTCAAATGTGACAATTGTGGAAAAGGACTTTCGTGGGGACATCGTGTGTCACACGCAAAAAACAGAACAAATCACGCTTTCAGACCAAATATTCAGAAAAAGCGTATTGAAGTCGATGGTGTCATGCGTTCATTCAAGCTCTGCACAAATTGCATCAAGACCCTCAAAAAACCTATGAAGACTAAAGCTCCAAAGGAAGAAGTCGCAACCCCCATGGCCACCGCCTAATAGAATTCTTTTCTCCGACAAACCTAACCTCTTGCAACCCAAATTTGAATTCACAAATCGCATTTGATAAAATCCATTTTTATATATGGCTGCAGAAAGAAATACTAGATTAATACCTTACGACCCAAACATTTTACCTCCGGATCAAGCAGAGGTTCAAGTCGATGGGAATGGAGATTGGAGACATATGACCAATAGTAGTGGATATCTTGCTGCCGAACATATGATGGTTGAAGTCGACGGCGTTGTGAGGTTCGATAAGGTAATTGCAGTACCTGCAGATGGAGTATTTGTTACTGTTGTTCGAAAAAATCCTGCCGGGCAAGTTGAATTTAAGTTTCTTGATGAGGCGAGAATCCCCCTTGGTCGGAGGATTCCCAATATTCCACAAGGCAGAAAAGACGAAGGTGAAACCTATGCAGAAGCGGCAAAAAGAGAGGTCTTTGAAGAGACAGGTTATGAAAATATGAGTCTCGCATATCTTGGTGATCAATTTATAGATGCATCAAATAGCTCTGCATCTTTCCCATTTTTTCTAGCATATGTTCCGTATGATGAGGCCGAAAAGGATCTAAAGCAGGATGGGACTGAAGATATTCGCAAAATGCCTTGGATGACTTATCAAGAGCTGAAAAAAATGGGGATTGAAGATGGCAAATCAAATATCGGCCTTGCACTTGCTGAACGTGTAATTTGGGATTACTATTTAACTGATAGCCCGTTGCTTAAAGGCGCATATAAAATGGGAAGAGAATTAGATCATCACGATCGCGATGTTAATGAAAAAATGAACTCCTTCGGTATTTCAGACCCAACTTCTTAAGGGTATACCTCTTAATACTTTCTACTTTATACTTAATACTCAAACTACGCTCGTAGTCCGTATAGCCAGTTGATAAACTTGATTCTTGATAGGACAATGCAAAACAAAAACGATAGAAATATTGTCAAAAATAAACTAACTAAAAACGAGAAAAAATCATAGAGTTTGTAGTTAAAGAAAAATATTAACAAGTTGTGAAGTATTGCTACATGTATAAAGAATACCCCTAGAGAAAATCTTGATAGATACGAAACAGTTTTATTTAACTTTTCCATATAAAAATAATAGAGAAGACCCGACGCAGACAATCCATAAATTGGAACGGTTATTCTCCACTGGTCCCGAAGATACATGGGTAGTAATGTTGTCGCAAACATATATAGTGATTCAAAATATATTAGGAGTAGTGAGATAATTGTTATAAGTCCAATTAACTTTAGATTGCCACCGACAAATTTTCTAAAATCATCAATTTTAATTGCTGCATATATTCCGATAAGAAATGGGAGCAGGTTATAAAATGCAATTGGTATACATGAAAGAATTGTAATCTTAGGTTCAGCAAAATAAACGTATGATTGAATAATTGCCTCAACAATAAATAGTAAGAAAATAAACCATTTGTTTAGGAAAAAGTTTTTAAAATTGATAAGTATCGGAAATATAAAATAGAGGATAATAATCGCTGGGATAAAATATAGTTGATATGAAGTGTCGCCGGTTAACAGATCATTTATAAATATTTTTGAGAAAAGGTCTTTTATGGGATTTGGAAAGACAACTAAAAAATATATAAGACTCCAGGAAAAATATGGAATTAGAATTTTTCCAAATCGCCTGCTATAAAACTTTTTTATATCCAAGCCTTTTGAATAATGAGAAGCAAGTAAATATCCTGATATTGCAAAAAATGCCGGTACCGCAAAACGAAAGAATTGATTTATGGCATGAAGAACATAAAACTCAGAAGTGAGTGGAGTAACGCGATCCAAAAAATAAGTAGTTGTATGAATTACAACAACAGCAAGTATGGCAACAAGTCGTATAAAATCAACAGCGTAGTCCCGCTTATTCATGGAGGTTCAATTTTTTGAGAATATCGTGACCTTCTGGATAACCGTTTGCAAAATCTTTAAGGGGTACGATATTTTTCCCCTCAACTTGGATCTTCGGAGAAGATCCATCCCGCTCAGCGGGATTCCCTGGGAAAAGTTTAATAAGTTTTTCTTTACCATTTAATGCTGCATGGAATCTTACTGTCGACCAAGGATAATATGCCCGTATCATAAGGTCTAAATTTTCAGGGACATTGTTAATATTCATCTCTCCAGTTTTACTATCAAATCTTTCTGTGAAAGTTGCTTTTGAATGATCCTGTTCTGTCAGTTCAAGTTTTCCATCAATGTATTTCGGTAGAACATCCATCAAAAGATCAGCACTTGCCTCAAACAATTTTTTATACAGCGTATCCGAATTATCATCAGGAGAAATAGTATGATCGATCATACACAATATTGGACCATGATCTACTTCAGAATCAAGTTTTATTATACTGACTCCTGTTGTCGTTTCACCTGCAAGTATCGCAGCTTGACCTGGCGTCGGCCCGCGATATTTGGGTAGTAGGGAAGGGTGTATATTTATTATCCCTAGTGGAAAAATATCAAGAAGTTTTTGGGGGACTATGATTCCAAAGTAGGCAAGTACAGCAACTTTTGCCCCAATTTTTTCTATTTCAACAATAACTTCATCCGTTATTTTTTCAACCGACAAAACATCAATATTATTTCGCTTAGCAAATGCTATCACTGGCTCATTCCGTGAAGTTTCAGTTGTTACAACCAGTGCTAAGTCATAATTTTCTTTTAATTTTTCAATTATTGTTTTTACATAAGGTCCGCTTCCAAAAAATATAACTTTTTCCATTTAATTTATTATACAGCAATGTTAATTTGTTACTTTGGGGATTGATTAAAAATTAGTAATTAGAAATTAGAAATTTGCTTAGACATTCATTTCTTCGAATTCGTCTTCGCCCTGTGGATTTTTGTATGATCTGTAAAGCGTTTCTTTTTGCGCAAGAACATGAGTCGTAAATAGAACGCCATTTAGGTGGTCTAGCTCGTGTTGGATGATTATGGCTGGAAATCCTTTGACATTCTTAACATGTTTTTTCCCAGTGATATCTTGAAAAGATACGCGAATTTCTTTTTTCCTCAAAACATTACCCCATATATTGGGTACCGATAGGCATCCTTCAAGAAGTCGCCCCTTTGATCTCTTTGGCTTTTTTGACTCGACTTTTTTTGAATTATTGAAATGTGGTACTTCGTCATCTTTTGAAGATCCCAATATTTCTGGATTTATAAAGACTTCGGTCTTCCCATCTTCTTTTGGCTTTGAAAGAAATATGCGAAGTGATATGCCAACTTGCGGTGCGGCAAGCCCCACTCCAACAGGGTCAAACGTCGCATCAAGCGTTTGTTTCATTTCCTCGACAATATCTTTCAACTTCTTGTCAAATTTTTCAACAGGTTTTGCTGTGGCCAGAAGAATTGGGTTTGGCGTAACAACCATTTTATACATGTTTGAATTATAATGGACAGCCTCAATAATTTCCAATAACCAAATTCCAATTGATCAAACCAATTATCAATTAATCAAATTTTAAAATTTAACATTTCAAATTTGAACTTGGTTTGAAAATTGTATGCGATTAACCGAAGAGAGTGGGTAAATTGGTTAATTGGATATTTACTATTGTAAGTTCTTTAGCATGTCCTTCGCGTTCTTGTTTTTTGGGTCTATAGTCAAAATATTATCGAGCGCCTGCTTCTCAGCTGCCTTATATTCTTCGATCCTTGGTCCACCTTTTTTAACAAGAGCAGCATAGATAACTGAAAGTGAATTGTACGCATCAAGATAATTCGGCTTTAGTTTAATTGAGTCATTTATGTACTTTATTGCACTGTCTGTGTCACCTTTTTGATTGTAGAAAAGCCCCTCATTGTAGACAAGTTTTGCGTCTGTTGGCGCAAGCTTTCGGGCTTGCTCAATTGTCGCAAGCGCCTGATCCATCAGACTTGGATTTATTTCAGATAATGCAAAAAGTACTCTTGCGCGGGTTTTAAGAAATACTACATTGTTAGGATGTCGCGCAACAACTCCATCTGATAGTTCTTTTGCTTGTTGCCCAAATTGGATTGCTTGGTCATTTTGTTTTTGCTCAGCAAGAAGAAGCGAAATAGTTGCCATATTTATTGAAAGTTCATCTTTGTATTGGTCCTCTGATGGCATAATTTTTACTGCATCACTAAGCGGTTGATAAGCCTCTGCGTATTGGGATACTTTATCAAGATTGTTTCCAAGCGCATATCTTCTGTCGGCTCTCCAATAATTAAATAGGAAAACCTCATAATATAGACCAAGAATTGCAACAATAACAATCACTATTGATTGTGGTGGAGTGATAACGGCATTATCAGATGCGGAGTGAACTTTCGCAGGAAATCCAAAAGTTTTATTTAAAACTTCTGCATCTTCCAGTTCAAAGAAAAATAATGGGAATATAAAAAGAAAAAGATTTACTACGACAACAGAAAATCCAAAGAAATTAGAAATCAAAATAGCAATATATCCTGCAATTATTCCAGCAGATATTGGGAAGTAATCTCTTTTTTCTTCTTTAAAAGTTGTCTTAATTGCGTAAAACGCAAAGAAGCCAATTATAAGAAGGTATGTTCCAAGCCCAAAAGCACCGGTCGTTGCGAGATAATTTAGATATTCATTGTGCGCTTTGTTATACAGGTAATCCCATTCAGATGTGAGGTTGTGTGCTACGGGTTTTACTTGGTAATAAGCATATGCATATGTTTCGACGCCGGTTCCAAATAGGGGATGTTGTTTAAATATCTCAAGCGCTCCTTTCCACACGATGAGACGAATATCGCTTGATTCACTGCCTCCCCCCAGTTGTATATTTGTGTTTGTTTGACCAATGGTATCGTCTTCTTTTTTTGCCTCAGAAGCAGGCGGTGTTGTTGTAGGTGTTTTTGCAGCAAATTTGGCCTCAAGTCCGACAAGTGTAAAGTTTTGGTTGAGAAATCCTATCGGCGTATCGATAAAAAAGCTTGTAGCAGCACAAATTAAGATTGCAATGATCAAGTATTTCAAAAACTTGCTGCCCTTCGCATTCTCTTTGATGGAAGACAAGTTTTTATAAAGCAGCATAACAACAAAAACAAAAGCGCCAATCCAAAATCCTACAAAGCTTGACTGAGACCTGGTAAATGTTATCGAGAGATAAAACAAAAAGGCGAGAATGAGGAAAAGTGCTGGTTTGACTAGTTTTTTGGGTTGTTCAGCAAGTCGAGTCAGACCAAAACCAACAGCAATGGGGAGAAGGGCTGCAAGAAAAGTACCAAGCCAGTTAGGCTGTCCTAGTGTCGAAAAAATTCTAATAGTTGGCTGGAAGTCGGCTGTCCAGCATGATACATCAAAAGTACCTCGGAAAAAAAGGCACGTTGGGTCAGTTCCATAGTGAGATGGAAGTCCCCAAAGTACAACTGCAAGACCAGAAAAAAGACTTGTCAGAAGTAATTTATAACTTATTGGTTTTGTGCGTTCCGAACGGTCTGGATTTATGAGGTTTGTGGCGAATGCATAGTATAAAAATATATATGCAATTGTTGAAAGTAATCCTCCGTTAAATCTTGAATAGTATCCCCAGAATGATACGTGAGGATCCATCGAAAAAATAGTAGATATTATTTGCGAGAGAAGAAAAAGAAGAAGTGGAATGTCGAGTGGTGTTCTTCGGACTTCAAATTTTTTCTGAATAACCATTTTGGCGATCCAAAGAACCGCGATGAGGATCGACATATAGAAGACAAACCACATTTTGTTAAACTCAAAAAGTTCATATGTATCGGGCCACATGAGAAGCGGTACAAAGAAGAAAAGAACATAAAATGAAATCTTTATTGAGGTATCGATTTTGGAGATAAGCTTATGCATCTGTATGAATTCAGTTGGGTAATTCTAGTTTCTAATATCTAGTTTCTAATATCTAGTATCTAAAAATAGAGTGTAGCATAGAGCCAAAATTTCAACAAGAAGTATGTTTGATACGATTGATTTATGCTTCTTGTTAATATATATTCATATAATAATCTGCTTGTCGTTCTGAGACTCGCTTCAGAACCTCAAGACGAGATCCCGAAATAAATTCGGGATGACAAAACCCGATATCTATGTTCGATTCTTTATTTTCCCTTTTTTCCCACGATCTAGGCGTTGATCTTGGGACAGCAAATGTACTGGTGCATGTCCGTGGAAAAGGGATTGCAATTAGGGAGCCATCGATTGTCGCCCGTCACAACAAGACAAAAAAGACTATAGCGATTGGTGCAGAAGCCAAAAAAATGCTAGGTAAGACGCCGGGGACAATAGATGCAATTAAGCCACTTGAGCATGGAGTTATCTCAGACTTTGATGCAGTTGCATACATGTTCCAGTACTACATCCGAAAGGTTCACGAGATTGGCTCGCCTCTTTATAGATTTGCCCGTCCACGTATTGCAGTTGGTATTCCGTCGGGAGTTACCGAAGTCGAGAGACGTGCAGTATGGGAGGCAGCTCTACAGGCTGGTGCCCGTGAATGTTTTATAGTCGAGGAGCCTATGGCTGCTGCAATTGGCGCTGGTGTATCTGTATTTGAGCCAACGGGTGTCATGATAGTTGATATAGGTGGTGGGACGACAGAAATCGCTGTTATTTCTCTTGGTGGTATTGTTGTAAATCGTTCACTAAAGCTTGCTGGCAATGAGATGGATACTGCGATTGCGCACTATATTCGTCTTCGCCACGGGCTTTTAATTGGTGAAAAAACAGCTGAGGAAGTCAAAATCAAGATTGGAAGTGCCTATAAAAAAGCCGGTCGCGTAAGCAAGGTGCCCGAGGAGCGAAAACGCGCAGTAGCAAAAGAGGAGAAGTCACTTATCAAAGAGGGACTCGAAGAAGTTGCGGTAGAAAAGGAAGGAAAAGAAAAAATTGCGGTTATTCGCGGCCGTGATATAGAGACTGGTTTGCCAAGATCCTTGAGAGTATCCGAAACTGAGATTCGTGAAGCTATTGGTCCAATCGTATCTGAGATTGTTGACTCGGTGCTTGAAGTTATTGAAGAGACGCCACCAGAACTCACTTCAGACATTCTAGATCGAGGAATCATGATAACGGGTGGTGGCTCACTTCTTCCTGGAGTTGATGAGCTGATACTTGAGAGGACGAAAATTCCAGTTATTTTGGTTGATGATCCGCTTACGACAGTTGTGCGCGGAACAGCAAAGCTTCTTGAGCACCCCGACATGTTGAGTCAGGTGAAGGTAACAGGGGGGTTACGGTAAGTGTATCAAGAGTATCAAATGTATCATGGGTATCACGGGCTTGCATCGTCTTTGCGAGCGAGCCAAGTTATACTTGGCGAAGGGAAGCAATCTCGCAAGAGAGATATCGGGAGGATTTCGTAAGTGGCGGCGGGAAAAGAATCCCGCGCATTTCATAATTCATCGTTTTTAGACAAAGTCACAGAATTCACAGCAGAAGTGATCACGAATTACGATCCAGCCACCATCAGAAAGAAATTCAACGCACTCGAAGAAAGCCAAAATCATCCAGATTTTAATCAAACACTTTTGTGGACTGCCGCCAATCGAGTACTTCTAGCTTCAGAAATCCATCACGATAAGCGTCGCGAGGGCATTTTCCGCGACAAGATTAACAGAATTACGAAAAAGATTGAAAATACAAAGTAACGAACATCTCTATGTGCTAAAATCACGGGATGTCGGAGCAAGATTCAAAATTACCAGAATCCGCTATTCCTGTTGACGAAGCGGGTTGGGATAGAGCATTGCCACTCGGTGCACGTATACAAACTGTTAGAACTCTCTCAAGAACTTATCCGAACGCAGAGGCATTTTTCAATCTTCGAAGTGCACTTGTTGCGGCCGAGGAAAAAAGAAGAGAAGAGGTAAGTCAAGGAAGGGGAATTCCATTTACTGAAGGCGATGTTTATTATCCTGAAGTCGATTTTCCAGCATTCGTTGCGAAAACTCTTGAGTATTGGTGGAATTCTACAAAAGAACAGCCCCAATCAGCACGAGCAGAACAATTAGGACTAGCTCTTGATCGCTTTGGTGTTGATAATCCGGCAGGAATAGGGTTAAGCACTGAGGAGCTTGCAGCTGAGAAAGGTATTACTGCTGAAAAAATGGAGATTGATTTGATGTTTGCCCTTAGACTTTTTACATACAATGCTGAATTCAGAAGATCTGGTAAGCCTCGATCAAGTAAAAAGCCACGTAAAGAATAAGCATCCCTTGAGTGGCTATTTGACTCAATTTTTTATATTCAGTATGCTTTAACTATGAATAGTGCTAGTGAGTTGGGGATAAGGATTCTTGGCGTAATAATAATGGTTCTTAGCGCGTGGTGTTTCATCAATCCCCAGCCGTTTATTGACTATAAAATTAAGCTCGACAGATCCAAGGGTTTTAATGAAACTCCAAATCAAAATGCATACTATTATTTTAGAATAATTAGTACAATTTTCTTCCTGATGGGTCTATATTATCTAATTTCCGGCCAGGTAAATATGCTAAAGCCCATGTAGATTTAAAAAAAATGAGTACAAAACAAGAAAAAAACACACAAATCCGACTTTTATTCATCGCCTGTCTAATAAGTGCATTTATTGGATATTTATTGCCTCATAAGACAAGCAATATATCATCTCCGGTTACAGATCAAAAAACGAGTTCTACAAAAACCATAAACGGGTTTTCGACTGACTATAAAAATCCTGACTACTCATACATGATGTATCACATTCAGTATCCAGCTGACTACTACGCTACGTCTCCTCAAATGATAAGTGGCTATCTTTCTGCTGGTGGTGGGGGATTGCCAAGTATACTTCTTCTGAAGGGGCATCAGCTTACAGGTGATCCCAATGGAACCGACAGAATTGTTGGTATGGATACGGATCGCGATAGTTGTATATATGTTTTTCAGAATTTTGCTGAGGCTATACCACTTTTTATGGGTCAACCCAACGGTATAAATGAAGAAAATGTTATAAAAACTGAAGAAATTACCGCTGGAAAGTGGAAAATGCAGTTTAGGACAATTAAATATGGGTACGGAGGTCGTGACGGACTTCTTTCAAAAGAGTTTTATGAGGGTGCAATTCTCGTTCACGATAGTGTGAATTACATCTTTAGAACTTGCAATCTAAATAATAAAGAAGATTTTCTCTCCACCGCCGCATCTCTTGATGTCCGTGGACCCGGGCGCTAAGCCAAAATCGTTGCAATATTTTAGGGTTGATCCTTCGATAAACTCCCAACTTCGTTAAAACTTCGGTGGACAAGCAGTATCTGCCCCCGATTAAATCGGGGTTGACCCGTTCGATGCTCTCAGGGTTAGGATTGTATTTTAAAGGTTGACATCAGCCTCAAACCAGGGTAAAATATTTATTGGTTTTGGAAGATCGCGTTAAATTGGTAATTACATTAATGATTCGTTAGTAAACACACTTTAACTTCAAGAACGGGGCATCATATTGCTTCTTCTGGCCTCTTCCCTAATCATTTTCAACTTTGGCACTTTAACAATTTTTGCTCAGCAAGCATTTTAGATTCAATCAACTCCGATTAAATCGGAGTCTAGTGGTTTATGTTTGACTGAGCGAGTATCTCACAAAAGTCCTTATCCGGTATTTTTGTGGGAAAAAGCATCCCAAGAATTAAAGCATCTTGGGAATTTAAGATTCGTAGCTTGAAAAAGCGAAGAATCTTGAAAGTTCTGATAGTGGTAGGATCCCCCGATTTTATCGGGGTAACTATTGATGGAGTATGATTTTTTTGTCCCACTTCGCTCTCACGAGCTTCGAGGGACTGCAAAAAATTAACTTCGTTAATTTTTTTTGAGAATTTGATCCTGGTTCAGGATGAACGCTGGCGGTGTGCTTTAGGTATGCAAGTCGAACGATTTTGTAGTAATACAAGGTAGTGGCAGACGGGTGAGGAATACGCAAGAATTTACCCCTGAGTGGGAGATAACTGACCGAAAGGTTGGCTAATACCCCATGGTAACTCAGGTTTAAAGGGCTTAACGGCCCGCTTAGGGATGAGCTTGCGTCCTATCAGCTAGTTGGTGAGGTAATGGCTCACCAAGGCAATGACGGGTATCTGGACTGAGAGGTCGGCCAGACACAGGGGCACTGAGACACGGGCTCCACACCTACGGGTGGCAGCAACCGGGAATATTGGGCAATGGACGAAAGTCTGACCCAGCGACACCGCGTGGAGGATGACGGCCCTAGGGTTGTAAACTCCTTTTGATAGTCCCTTCAAAGACTATAGAATAAGCCTCTACTAACTACGTGCCAGAAGTCTCGGTAATGCGTAGGAGGCAAGCGTTATCCGGATTTATTGGGCGTAAAGAGTGTGTAGGCGGTTTTTCAAGTCCTGATTTAAATACTATAGCTTAACTATAGACCAGATCAGGATACTGGAAGACTGGAAGATCGTTCGGGGTATCGGAACAGTTGGTGTAGCGGTGAAATGCGTTGATATCAACTGGAACACCGAAGGCGAAGGCAGATACCTGGAATTTTCTTGACGCTGAGACACGAAAGCTAGGGTAGCGAAACAGATTAGAGACCTGTGTAGTCCTAGCCGTAAACTATGGATGCTAGATTCCACAAGCAAAGATTGTAATCTTTGCTGACAGTTAACAAAGTAAACAATTAACAAATTGACAATTCGAATTGTTAATTTGTCGTTTTCGTTAAATGTTAAATTGTTCAAGCAAAAACTTGCAGTTTTTGCTTGTGGAGTCGCAGCTAACGCGTTAAGCATCCCGCCTGGGGAGTACGGCCGCAAGGCTAAAACTCAAAGGAATTGACGGGGACCCGCACAACCAGTGGAGCGTGTGGTTCAATTTGAGACGAAGCAAAAAACCTCACCAGGGATTGACAT
>DASZRG010000007.1:0-24005 GCA_035549295.1 Patescibacteria group bacterium | reverse complement strand
GATTGAGACTAATTTTTGCTTAGTTATCATCCTTGATGTCACCCCCTCTCAGGATTATGATCATAAAGTTTTAGTTTTCCGAAAGTTAAAAGATTATAAAAAGTAAAACTGATAGGATGCTTGGAATGGTGTTATGGGGTTAGCAGTTGGGAGTTGGCCGTTGGAGATAAAACTAAAAGCTAGAAGCTAATTGCCTTGATTACTTTACGGTGAGGGTGCCCCACATACCTTTTTCGCGATGGCCTGGTACTCCGCAGTAGTAGACATATGAGCCTGCTTTACTTGCGGTAAATGTTACGCTTTGTGTCTCACCATCTTTTATCATGTCTGTCTTGACTCCTAACTCGTCAATTTTTAGGTTATGTATTCCGCCAGCATTTATGACAAGAAATGTCACCTTATCGCCCACATTAACTGAAATATTTTTAGGGACAAAGTAGAAATTACCAGCTGTTATATTGAACGTCTTAGTTTTTGTTGCGGTCGATGTACCAGCGGCAACCTGCTGTGTTTGTTGATCGCTTTCAGCAGGAGGAGTAACCTGCTGCATTCCAGGTCCTCCCATTCGCATGACATTGCCATCTTGCATTCTGATCTGCTTTGATTTGCTTGTCTTGGCAGCATTCAAATCTGATGCCATTTTTGAAGTTTTAGCGTGATAGTATATGTATTCGCCAACAGCTGCAAGAAGTAGTACTACAATAATAACGATGAAGATAAGTGGGGAAGAATTTTTCGTTGAGTTTGAGCCCTCTTCAGCCATGAGGAATAATATAACAGGATAAATGGAAAATGTAAAGAACTATATGCTGAGATTTTGATGAGAGAAGTGAAATGGACATCTAAGATAAATATCAGCGAATAATGAATAACGAATAAGGAATAATGATTATTAAAAATAAACTAGAGGCTAGACGTCTTTAACTAGGGATTTCTATTTGGAGCTAAGCAGAATCAATGTTACAAATTATAAGATTCTGGATTCTTCACTGCGCTCATCACCAGAATGACAATTTAAGGCCGTTAACCTTCTTAATACCTAATACTTATATCTGATGCGATAAAGGCGTTAACCTTCGGCTAGTTCTCTTAGATACCTTATTATTTCTGCCGAATGTGTCAAAGGATTTACTCTTTCATATGCCCTAACTATTTCACCAATTGGATTGATCAAATATGTATTTCTGAAAATTCCATCAAACTCGCGGCCCATAAATTTCTTCCTGCCCCAGGCACCATATGATTCAATCATTTCGTGCTCAGGATCTGAAAGTAATGTAAAGTTGAGATGAAATTTTTGCTCGAATTTTTTGTGTGATCGCACTGTATCTTTTGAGACGCCGACAATTTCAGCACCAGCTTTTTTAAATTCTTCGCTCGCGTCGCGAAAAGAACATGCTTCTTTTGTGCAACCTGGCGTATCGTCTTTTGGATAGAAATATAAGACTAAAAATCTACCACGATATTCTGAAAGTGAGTGATACCTACCATCTTGATCTGGAAGATTAAAATCTGGCGCAAACATAAGCCCATTATATCAAATGGTAATACTTTGAAATTTTCCTCGCAGCATTAATTGGTGATTCCTTACTCGTATCTAGTTTCAGGTGTACTGTTTCTGTAAATTTGTCATACATTTCAGGATACTCATTCTGAAACTCCTTTAGTCTGCCTACGATATCTATTTTGTGGTTCTGTTTTCTCGTTGTATTCAAAACGCGATCTTCAAGAGTCTGCATCGGGGCAGTTAGTTGAACCAGAAACAAGTTGCCGCGGCCATTTCCAACTTTTTTAATAAGATTTGTATAGAAAACTAAATTCTGTTTTATGATTACACCCGTCACTATGAGGTTGATATCTGAATTTATAGCTTCTTCAACTATTCTAGTTCTAAATTCTTTCTCTAATATTTTTCTAGAGTTACTATCATAGCCAAATATCTCGCTCAATGGATTGAGCATCATGTGGTTATGAAATATTTTATATCCTGTTATTTTTGATAGCTCGGCCGATACAGTTAATTTACCTACAGCCGGTGGCCCGTAAAGTAAAACGAGATTCATGTACCACAAGTATTATATAACAAGATCTGCCGTCTGAAACGTAAGAAAAGTAAGAGTTAGTTGAAGATGTTGGAGTTAGATATTATGATGGCGCCTACCACTGAACCCTTTGCGTCTTTGAATGAGATAACTGTCTCAGATATACCACTTGGATAATCAGCGCTCTTCTCAATAAAATCGCGTGACTGTCCATCTGTTATTGTTGAAGCAACTTCATTTTTCTGATCGTTATTGTAAATACTACCAACATTTGGCTCAATAGAATCAGCGAGAATTCTTTTATCGCGATCGACAACTACTATATTACGTCCATATTTAGCACTGACCGTTCTAATATATGACTCAAGCTGTGCTGGCGACTTGAGAAACGGTGATCCTTCTGGAAAATTAACAATGGTTGCAGCTATGACTCCCGCATCTTCGACGGAATCAAGACTTTTGTACTTCATAACTTTTTGTTGTGACTCAACTACATAGCTTCTCCATTTATCTTGACGGATAATAAATCTCAAAGCTATGAGACCTGCAACTATCAATAGAATAACTAGGCAAATATGATAATGCTTATGAGTGTGTGAGGAACGAGCCATAAATATATTTAGAAACTTTTTTGCGTGGATGTCAAGGGAGACACATGAGGCTATTGACCCCGAGGTTTAATTCGAGGCCAATTTTTTACAATTAAACTCTTGCTCCTGTGGTAAATGATCGACCTATGAAGACAACAATTATTGCACCGATGACCGCGACAGCAATACTGTATACGTTAAAACCAGTAACTCCTGGTTGTCCAAAAAGATTCATAACCAAGCCGCCGATTATTGCACCTATTATTCCCATTATTACGTCACCAAAAAACCCTTGGGAAGAATCAGTATGCACAACCATCGACGCAATCCAACCCGCTAGTGCTCCAAAAATTATCCAAATTATTATGTCCATATCGTTATATCACCTCGCTTCTTGGGCAAACAACCCCTTCCATACATCGTTATAAAGAATTTATTCGCAAATGTTTTTTCTGTATCAGTGATTGTATTTTGAGCAGTTGGTCGTCCGTTTGCCATATTATACTTTCGCTGTCCAAATCCTAAAGAAATCGTATGCAAGAGTGTCTTTGAAAAGTGTCTTGAGAACCTTCAAGTTCTCTCGCTTGTGATATGTTCTTTCTCTAAAAACAAGTGAGACCGGTACGTGATTTACTATGTTTGGTCTAAGCACTAAAGTTTGATTCATGAAAATAGTTTAAACTTCAAAAATCAGTGAAAATTCAGTAGAACGTAAGAGATACGAAAGGGACAACTCTATTCTTTTATTACATATCCAAAGCCACGAACCGAGGAGATGAGCTTTTTCTTACTATTGTGGTCAATTTTCTTCCTAAGATAACCAATATATACGTCAACTACTCGACTATCAACATCGTACGAGTATTGCCAAACTCGATTTAAAATCATGTCGCGAGATAAAACTTTTCCTTTATTATTCATAAGGTAATGAAGAAGCTTGAATTCATGAGGGCTGAGTTTTATCGATTTTCCAGCGCGAGTTACAGAAACAGACTGAGGATCTAGCACTAAATCGGCGACCTGGACTTTTTCATCACTATTTCCCTTGAGCCTAGCAGTAACTCTAGCAAGCAACTCATCAAGCTCAAAAGGTTTACTAATATAGTCGTCCGCACCTGATGTAAAACCGCCTACAACATCCTCTGACCTATTCTTAGCGGTTAGCATGATAACCGATATTTCGGGGTAATCTTTTTTTATTTCACGACAGACAGACTCTCCTGATATTTTTGGGAGACCTAAATCGAGTATTACCAAATCGGGCTGACTTTTTTTGACCTTTGCGAGAGCGATTGCACCGTCTTCTGCTTCATCAACAAGAAAATTATGACTCTGTAAAAAACCTTTGATTCCTTCCCTTATTGCCGCGTCATCTTCTACAACTAAAATTTTGTTCATCACAAACTACAGATTAGGATAATTTTATAACAAGTTCGGAAACGATTCTGTAAGAGAAGCGTAAGAAGGCTGTAACGACGGGACAAATTATCACTGAGAAAAAACATTAAATTTATCAAGATCATCCGCATATAGCTTTCTTTGATCAACAAACCTATTCCTACCTACAAAAACATCTCTTGGATTAACCCGAAGCACTTCTCCAAAGAGATAATTTGAATAAATTTGCTCAATAAAAGTTGATCGATTATCACCCTCCTGGAAAAATGAAGGCCTAAAATATGGTCCCGTGAATTGGTTGGCTGACAACATTTGCTTTACAACCAACTCATGAAGTGTTTTATCGAGCGTATTATAAAATCTTGCTACAGCTTCAGGATTTCCGCCACCTAAAGGAACCAATCTTTGATCTAATACAACCTCTGTTCCAGTCGATTCTATACTATCTGTATACAGGCTTATATCACGACCAGCCTGAGATCTCACATCATTAGGATCCCCCATATCGTCCGGAGTAAGGAGGTTAAAAGAGACGTTGTAATCTATATCACTCATAAGACTATCGTGCATTGCTATATTCATAAGAGCTTCATCCCCGCGATCGGCCATACCAGGCAATTCCATAACAACCCACCGGCCTATTTTAAGCTCCGCTCTTGCTCTCTCCTCGCAAAGTTGACTAACTTTTGAATAGTGAACTGCTGTTGCAACAGAATTATCATTGTCGTCCCGCGGATAACCTGAATCTGACACAATTCTCTGCGCGTCTTCGAAGGGAATATATCTGATAAAAGCACGGTGATTAGTTCTGTAGCGTGCAGCCATTTCGTGTTGCAAAATTCTAAGTATTTCCCCTGCAACAGTGGTTTTACCAGACTTAGGAGGACCTACAAGCGCTATAAGCTCAGAGGATCTCTCACCAACGGCGCCTTCTTCACCAAAATAGCGCAAAACAGCATTATCAAGAAGCTGCCGAATACCAACTGTCCCGTAACTTCCTGGAGCCCTTTTAAGAGAATCAAATACTGGAGTTACTGGGTATGGGTCCCGGCTCCTGGTTTCGAACGTTAAATCGTCTTCCGGTCGTCTTCCCGTCATGGTTATATATTGGCAAACTTATCCTGAATATTGTACCACTATCAATCTTAGAATAAACGGAAATAGTTCCACTATGTGCATCAATAATTTTTTTGACAAGATAGAGCCCGAGTCCCATGCCCATTTTTTTCTGATCTTTTCCTCGATAGAACTTACTAAAAACACTTTTTAATTCAGATTGTGGTATACCTTTGCCGCGATCTTTTATAGCACAGCGCAAGCTATCCTCAGAAACATCTATCAGGAAGGTAATTCTTGAGCCTGAAAACGAATATTTTCCAGCATTATTCAGAAGATTATTTATGACTTGGAGAAGCTTATTCTCATCTCCCCAAACGAAAAGATATTGGGACTTTGTATTATCACGAATTATTACATCGTGTGCCGGAAAAATAGTTTTGAAATCGGCTATTGCCCTTTTTACTAATTCCTTGAAATTACAGGCTTTCCATTTATATCCATTCGTATCGAGCTCGGTGTTGTGAGGATCCAAAAATTCATCAACCAGTACATTTATCCTTACAGTTTCATCTTTTATTCTTTGAAATAATTTATCAGACCTATTATCTAGATTTTTAGCATTATCCTCAAATAACTGAACAAATGTGTATAGTGCAGTCAAGGGAGTTTTTAATTCGTGAGAAGCAAGAGATAAGTAAAGCTTTTGGTTTTCGAACAAATTCCTCGCTTCAGAATATGACTGTGCTTTCCGAATTGCAAGACTTGCAAATGTCCCAAATAGTTCAAGAAGATCTAATTCTTCATCGGTATAAGTTTGATGATCAGGACACAACATGTTTATAACTCCTGTTTTTACGCCATAATATGATAGCGGAATATATACAACCGTCTTGATATTAAGACTACGAAGCGTTGGATGCGGCTCGTCCTTTTCCTGAACATAATGTATCGACGCCTTTTTTTTGTAAAAAGCCTCATAGGTCCTTCCCTTTTTTCGGGGTTTGACGCGATTTAAAATTGGCTCTGATGTATATATTCTATTGAGTTCGTTATTCTGCCAAAGTATAACTGACCCATGTGCTGCATTAACAAGTAACTTTGCCTGTTCAACTATTTTTTGATATGTCTCTGCGACTTCAAGCGGTACGAAAAAAAGCGCTGCGGCGTCATTTATGCGACGCAACATATCCTGGTTACCTAAATAATTCTTCGAATGTAAGTTAACATGATTTTTGGAAGGATTTCTTTTTATCCTCATGACTTATATTTTACCACTTGTCATCACCAATCAATTTCAAAGAGCGTTTAAGGCTCGGCAGTATATGATGCAGCATCTGCGCGACTAATTTCAATTGACGAAGCATGTGTTGACGACGCAAAAACAAATCCCGCTAAAAAACATACAATACCCACAAATATTACCAATATTGAATACCTCATCATTTGCATATATTTCATAGTTCGAGAATATTATTAAATCTTGCGCGAAAGATAACATAAGAGTTAGAAATTCGTAAGAAAATCTTTTTTTATGCGTAGCCGGGGAAAAAGTCAGTAATAATTCTATTCTTTTTAACACCCATTTGAGAAAGTGTTGCCTCAAATGCATCAAGCATCGACTTTGGACCTGATAAGTAAAACGTTCGATCCTGATAATCGGGAACTTCCTCTGCTATTGTTTGGGTATCCAAGCGACCCCGCTTACCCCTCCAACTTGAAGAGATATTTTTTTCATCTGTAAGTAAATAAACTGTCTTCAAACCAATTTTTACTCCCTGGTCGAATACGTCGCGATAAACTATCTCATTCTCGTTTTTGTTTGAATAAAATAGAACAATGTCGCGAACTTCTTTTGTATCAATTAGATATTTGACCATAGCACGAAAAGGAGTAATTCCTATTCCACCAGCGATAAACACTAGTTTTTTATTTTTATCTGAAGGTAACGTAAAATCTCCCATTAACTGAGCGCCAACTATTGGATTTTTACCAGCAAGTTGAATCATCGCTTTTTTGAAGCTGCTTCCACCTTCATGAAATTTGACCCCTAGTCTTAGCGTGTCTTCTGTTGGAGACGATGCTATAGTCAGATATCGCCTGTTGCCGCGGCTATCCGTCCCATTGTGCGGCAGCGTCCACTCCATATACTGTCCGGCGCGAAATGAAAAATTGGTGGGTTTTGGAAATACAAAATCAACTAAGTCCTGGCCTACGGCAATCTTTTCTTTTAGAGCTAGAACTAGCTTGTGCTTTGGACTAACTAGAAATGAGAATGCATTGCCAATAAGCAGCGCTATTTCAGGGGTTGTATAAAAACTCCCAATTGAGAGCTGCGGCGCAAAAAGAATACCAACAATTGCACCATAAATTGACTGGAGCGACTTGGTAGGAGGAGTTGTCAAAGGTTCGCTCAGCATGATAAACGCAAAAAATAGAAGCGGCGAATCAGCAATTGTGCGCCAGATGATCTGAATAGGATCGCTTCCTCTCGTTAAGCTCAACAGAACTATAGTAACGAATGCCATTGCCAGAAAGTAAAAAACCAAGTCAAATCTTTTAATCTTCCTGATAATAAATACTCCAAGCAGCACAAACGGAAGCATTGAAACAGTCCCAACCCACCAGTTGGCAGACCCAAGTCCTACAAATGACACAATGGCAACTCCGAATGCGGCAGGATTGAAAATATGTTTTTTGTTAATTGCTAAAATAAATTTTGACGCAACCATCCAAATTGCCATCCATGAAATAACGGGTAAATCATGAATATTTCTAATTGGAGCAACAATAAGCGTCAGAATAAGAGCTGATATATATACTGATTCGATATTGGTCGGTGCGTCAAATGCATATGCAAATATCTTGTTTGTGATATATGAAAAAATAACAAAATATAAACTCGTCAAAATGAGCGCAAGAGGTGAAAAAGATAAAAATCCTAATGCTGACAGAACGACACCTACCGCCACGAGAAATATAAGGTAGTACAGCAAAAGCCTGTACATCGTGATGGAATTTAGGAAGCCGTCAATTAAACTCATTTGGGATTGACTATTTTTATTTTGAAATTAAAGATTAAAAAGCAAATAGCAAAAATATTTCTAAAGTATATATTTGATATTTAATATTTGATTTTTGATATCTATACCAGGTACTTCCCGATGCCGCTTGTGTATGTTGCGATACCCGCATTATCTATCATATACCCTTCGAGATTTCTCTGTTTTTCAATAAAATCTATTCCTGACGAACCCATTGCATAGGCGGCAGTCGCGAACCGATCTGCTTCATAAACGTTCGGCCCAATAACTGTTATACTAGCGATATCAGCTATTGAATGTTTCGCGTGCGGATTGTAGACATGGTCTCCCCGTTCGTAATTCCCAGAGGTTGCAATACCCGCATTTGTTAGACCAAACACTTTTACAACTTCGTCTTTTTTAAACGGATTTCTAACTCCAACTTTCCATTTTTTTCTATTTTTAAGACCTGAAACCTCAATATCTCCACCGGCATCTATATAAAAGTTCAAAATTCCTTCATCTTTTAGCAACTTAGATGCGTTATAAATCGCCCAACCCTTAACTATTCCTGACGGATCAATTACCCCATCTCGTTTAATATCAAAAAATCCCAATGTATCATTTTTTGTAGAATTTGCCAAACCAAATATCTCTTTCATTTCTCGACTAAAATTCTCCTTTTTTAACTCCCCACGGTTAATTGCTGAAATTTCGCTTTCAAATTTATAAGTGCTGAATTTTCCATCAACTTCAAAAAAATAGTCAAAGATTTTGTTGAAAATCCTATTACTATCCACATCCATCATTTCGATAGTCACAGGCATTCCCATGATAAGTTGCGATTTTTTCATTTATGTTTTTGCCTCATTTAATGTTGACTTGAGTAATTGTTGGAAAGCCTCAGATGTTTGAGTTGCACCAGACACTACATCAACTGTGGCGCTTTGTGCTGCGATTGTTTCTTGCTTCAAAATAGGAGTAGCCTGTGAATTAATTTCTATAGAGGTACCCCTATCGTTTGGTGTTTGCAAAAATGTTACATCGGTTATTCTTCCACCTGAAACGGTAAGTCTAAATTGAAGCGGTCCATAAAATGCATCTCCCACTTCACTAGTGTATTGTCCATCTTTGTATTTTCCTGACACGGCTGCTGGAGAAGGCGGCGCACTGGAACTAGCAGCAGGTGGAGTTGCCGTTGTGTTTTGGGATATTACTTCTGTCGGTGAAATTTGCTGTGAAGAGGGCGCGACAACGTGCACCTCATCAGTATCACCATGTTCATGTATTATGTAAGCAATGAAAACTACTATTACCAAGGCTGAAAGTGCAATTTTTTTCATGAGTTAAAATCTTAAGGGTGCTATCTGAAATTTAGCTGAAAGTAAGCCCAATGAATATTATATGATTACTCTCTTTTCTTTTTCCAAGCAGCACTTTCGAGAAGTGGCGCATATACATCGTCTTCTATTGATATTTTCAAATCGTGAATCTCTTCTTCAGTCGGATTTCTATCTTGAAACTCTACGAATGGAACATCTGTAACAATGCAAAGTGGCGTTTGATTAGAGCTTTCCCCCATTACCAGAACCGCGGCAACTGTTAGACCATCCATCACCCCGACTTTTGTCATCTTAAGGTTTCTCCCGAAAATATCCGGAGTCCCTATGAGGTCGGCAAGAGCTGCAAATCCAGACCAGGCAATTGGAACACCTGTTACTCCCCATCTCAGAGGGGTTGTTTTGCTGTCTGAGATAATGACACCTATTTTTTTAAGATTAAATTTTGATACCAAATGTTCGCGTATTCTATTTGCGGTCTCTTGGGCATTTTTTGGCCATAGAACATAATACCCACCCGTGTTAGATTCGTCTACCCCTGCAGAAACTGCCAGAATGTTGTCTTTAATGGTGAGGTATAGATGATATTTGCTTTCGTTTTTGGGAAGATAAAGGTCTGCTTCTTTTTCAATTAGCTCGTCCTTTTCAATCTCGCCAATCGCGACAACATTACCCTCACATAAAGATACTATTTTTGATGTTACAACAAGAATTGAACCCTCTGAGATATCTGTAATATACCTGTCGATAATCTTGAGTAAATCATGGTCATCGACAGTAATTTTGTGGGTCCTTATAGGAACAACATTCATAGGTGAATTATATCTGAAGGGCATCAAGGGTATCAAGGGCCTGCCTGCCGGCAGGCAGGTATCACGTTTAATTTCTAATTACTAATTTTTAATTTCTAAAAAAATGAGAATTTTTTTTAAAAACTTGATTAGTAATTAGTTATTAGTAATTGGGAATTATAAACTATTAACTCGTTAACCCTTTAACACGTTAACTCGCTTAACACTTACTACTTTATATGGAATTACTTTAGAGCTCGCTGCGGGTTAACGAGTTTGTATCTCAAGAGGATTGTACCTTTGTCGTTGAGCTTCTTAAAAGAAACCAGACTCCAATTGGATCTGAGATTATATGGATTAAACAATCTTTTCCCTTTTCCAAAAATTGTGGGTTCGATGGTCAGATAAATTTCATCTACTAAACTCTCTCTCATAAACGATGAGTAAACTTTTGATCCTCCAAGCAACAACGCTTCTTCAAAACTACTTAATCGATTAATCAATTGACTAGGCATTTCATCTGAGAATTCTAGCTGACCATTTATCTCATCTTTTTTGTATTTTTCGGGGTGTTTTGTCAACACTACCCTTAAACGATTGGCGCTATGTTGAATGTTAGATTTTATAACCTCGTAAGTACCTGACCCCATTATTATCAACTTGCTCTCTTGAATTTTTTTGAAGAAAAAATCTTGGTCTTCAGGCGAAGTCCATTTATAGATATCTGTTTCATCACCGTAAGTGATGCAGCCATCGAGGGATGTGACTGCGACAAGCGTTATTTTCATGAGTATAGTATAAAGTATGATATGTATAAAGTATTAAGGATGAGTTCTCAGGGTGATGCTTGATACTTTATATTTAATTCTTAATACTCTTTTTCCCCAGCCAACGGACTCCTAGATACACAAAGGGGGTCTCGATGACAGACATGAAGCATTTTAAAAACCAATATGGCAGGATTAGGCCAATCAAAAAAGAGGCATTGCTTTCAAAGCTTTGGTTGAATGCGTAAAACGCAAGCGTCATAAAAACAAGAGTATCAAGACCCTCTGATACAAAGTTTGATAGATTGTTGCGAAGCCACAATGCTTTTTTACCAAATTTTTCTTTCATCTTCATGAATACTGCTATATCAGTAAATTCGGAAATTATAAATGCAATTAAAGAAGCTGCGGAAATTCTCGCAGACAACCCAAATACTGCCTCATAATGTGCCTCGCTTGACAAAAAGCGCTTTGACGGCGGAAGACTTGTCGATATTAGTGAAAATATAAGTATCAAAAAAACTACAACTAAACCTGAGCGGACCATACTTCTTGCTCGCTCTTTACCAAAAACTTCTGCAATAACATCGTTGATAGTGTATATAAGGGGCAATATTAAAATTGCAACGGTTGATGTAAATTGATATCCGAAGAGCTTGAAAAAAGGGAAACTTTTCGCACCCATCAGCTCAGATGCGCAGATACAAAAAATGTATACAGAAACCAGTAGATCTAGTTTTTCTATTTTGAACATAAGATATGAATTGTAACAGAAATTTGAGGCTAATTAAAGAGGAGCGCTATTGTTTTTTGTAAAAAAAGCCAGATCTGATTTGGTTTTTTTGACTTGCAAAAAAAGTTTGAGCAGATATGACTTTTTTGTGTATAACTATGGGAGAATTTATCTCTTGCTTTTTGAAGGTTTCATTGTAAGCTTCATGTAGGCAAGAAGCAAAGCAACAACTCCGACGATAATTTCAATGATGTTTGCAACACCCATTCCGAAGCTATCCAAGAGATTTGTTTGCGTAACACCCATGTAACCCCAAAGAAGACCACCAATAATAAGTATCCAGACGAATGTAGGTTTGTATTGTTTCATTATTAATTCACCACCTTCTTTTTTAAGATAGTATTAGTGTATAGATATTTCTAAAGACAAGTCAATGGGTACGGATGAAATCTAATATTCTCTACCCAAATTTATCCGAATGCCCCGAATGAATTCCGAATAATCATTATGAATAACAAACCGATTGTGTTTATCTAAACTTTATTAATCCAACCAAGCATTCGGACATATTCGGAACATTCGGGTTTATTCGTGTAGTGAAACTAAGTTAGCGCGGACTACTGTGACTTGGGGGCGTACTTCTGCATCATTTCTTGATAATTGCTTGGTACTACTACTCCACTCGGTACATCTCGCTTGCTACCAGCTGCTCCACCAGGTGCCATCTCCTTCATCATGCTCGACATATCTTTAAATGTAACACCAGTTGGTAAATCAAATTCCGAATCGGCAACAGTTGCTGCGTGGCAATCCTTCTTGTATGCCTCGAGACTATCCATAGTGTTTTGGTACTGCGCTGACCCTTGCGAGGCACCGGGCGTAACTGTCACATCTGGAACCTGCATTGTGATAGCCATTTGACTATTCCAAAAGTACATTTTTTTGTCTTTCATTATCATGCTACCTGATTCGTTTGACGTCTTTCCCGTAACATCTGCGCGAATCATACCGCTTTTGATATATGCATGAGTTGAAATTCCGGAATCAGTGGTAAACGAACATTCAAGTGTCTCTGAGCGGGCTAAAGCATCGCGGATGGACGAGATAATATTTGCGCTTGTTGGGACGGCTGTTTGCTCCTCTGATGTACTAGTCGTTGAAGCTTTAGGAGCACCTTTTTTCATCATCATAAAAGCTGCAACTGCCACAATAAGCACTAGAACGACTGCAACAATAATCGCTACTTTCTTGTTCATGAAGATATGATATCAGGGAATTCTCAGAAGTCAAGCCGCAGCGAGGTTAGACCTAGAATAACCCAATACTACCAATATACAAATAAACAAATCAATAAAAGACAAAATTATATAATTCTTTAAATGATTTAATAATTGATTTCGATTTAATCGGAATTGATTTGGTTATTTGTTTATTGGATTATTATTTCACGCTCACAGTTACGCGGAACCTCTCAGAGGATGTCGTGTGACATGTATCAAGTGACTGGCACTGATGAACTGATATGATTGAGGATCCTGCACTGGTCGCAACGAATGCCATATTATAATAGTCTCCCGATCCTCCAAGTTGTAATTTTTCATTTTGCTTCAGAACTGAAGTATTTGAAATTGAAGTAAAGTAGGTTTTCTTTTGAGAAAGTGTTATCTCAAATCCCAAGTAATCACCTCTATTCAAATTGATAGTCTTGTCTGCATCATCTGTCGTTACGATAATAGACCTCGGGATAACTGTTGGAAGATCAAGCGGTGAATCATCACCCTTTGCAAATTTCTCAAGAACTTTTGCCGCCGGGAATGGCGCGAATTTGCTATCAAGTATATTCCAGCCACTAGTATGCGAGTCTTTAGGATACAGAGTGTAAGCTATCACCCCCACAACAGAATCACTATTCTCGAGCGCAGCATCAAATACTCCAGCATATATTTTTTCTTGCATTTGGGGGCTTCCGAGTGTATCTTGATCAGTAATAGCGCTACCATTTCCCGCACCGAATTCTTCAATGAGAACTCTCTTTGATCCAGCGTATTTAGCCGTCTTATCGAGTTGCGCAATTGTTGCAGAATATGGGTCAGGATAAATTCCGGCGATACTTTTATCAAATTCATATAAATGGATTGAATAAAAATCAACGATAGGATTTAGCTTTGCGCCAGCATCTGGATCAAGCCATAACGAGCTGCCATTCCTTACCACTCTCCACCCTCCGATCGTTACGCGCATCTGTGGATTGGCTGACTTGACGATACTTGCAGCGCTTGCTAGTGCGTCAAGGCTTTTGGAATTAATAATTGGCTCATTCCGAATATCTATCGAGAAAACTGCCGGATTGTTAACAACTTGCGAATCAACAACGTATTTTCTCACAAGATCAAGATAGCTATCTGAATAGTCATCAGGTGAAAGTGCTGGAGTTTCAATCAAAACGTCTGCCTGCATACCGTATGACGCAAGTTTATCAAGAACGGTCTTCCATTCGTCTTCTGTATAAATCATGGTCGGCCTAAAATGAGAGCTTTCGGAATTGGTAATTCTCACAAAATTTATCCCCATCATATGCGCGACATCTATCAAGTCTTCGCCATCTGGTCGACGAATATATTTTGGTGATGTCGGCAAAATCTGAGACATATCAAGACTTGTCCCAAATAAAATTTTTGTGTTCTCTGACGCAACATCCGTTGCTTTTTGCGGCTCAGAATGCGGAATAAAATATGCAAGTTTGCCGAAATAGTTATTGTAGATAAGGTATGCTATAGCGGCAAATAAAAATAACGCGGCAGTTACTATAGATATTTTTACATTTTGTGACACAAAAGTTATTATACAACCTGTGGGGAGTTAAATTGCTGAATAGTTATATTATTAAATTGCTATATGGTTGTATTATTATTCTAGCAATAAAGCAACACATCAATATAACAACACTCTCTTCCATACTGTATAATTGTTAAGTGATTGAGAATTTATTAAAGTATGCTGCTCGCGATCATCTCGCGAGGAACTCTTTTTTCATAATGATGGGAACCGGTGTAGTTTCCGGGTTTGGCTTTATATTTTGGATAATTGCTGCACGAATGTTTTCGACAGAATCCGTTGGAATTGCGACTACGACTATATCTGCAACTAGTCTGATTAGTCTTTTAAGTCAATTAGGAGCGAATATTAGTCTCATCAGATTTTTACCGACTGAAAAAAATCGCTCAGCCTTAATAACATCCTGGTACCTTTTGGTTGCGGCAACAACTTTTATACTCTGCTTCCTCTTTTTATTGTTTATTAATATCTTTTCACCAGGACTTAAATTTATCAGTGAGAATATTTTTTACTTTATATCGTTTTGTTTCTTTGGAGTTGCGACCTCCCTTAATAGCCTACAAGAAAGTACGTTCACGGCTTATCGGGCGGCCCACAATATATTCATAAAAAATACAATAATCAGCGTCTTTAAAGTCGCACTTCCCGTACTTCTTGTCGGACTAGGTGCGTATGGAATATTTAGTTCAGTTTCTATTGCAATCATTGCAGGAATAACCTTTGGTTTCTATTCACTTATTAAGAATTATAATTATCATCCGACTCTTTCTTTTGATCAGGAAATCGTTAAAAAAACTGCTCATTATTCACTCATAAATTATGCTGTTGGATTTCTTTACCAAGCTCCAAACTTCATTTTGCCATTGATTATCCTAAATCTTCTCGCAGCCAAAAGTGCAGCATTTTTCTACATCGATTCCATGATTTTTAACCTACTTATAGTTGTCCCTCTCGCATCATCACAATCACTTTTAACAGAAGGTTCGTACAGCATTGAAGATGTACGCAATCACACAGCAAGATCGATAAAAATAACTGCGGGCCTTCTTATTCCCGCAATTCTTGTGATTTTCTTTTTTGGCAACTTAGTTCTCAAGGTTTTTGGTAAGTCATACGAAGCAGAAGCATTTGAACTACTTCGTCTTTTTGCGATTTCATCATTTTTTACATCATTTATTCTAATTGGAACATCAATCCTACGAATTTCCCATAGGCTAGGACAATTATTGATATTAAATTTTATTGGCTGTGCAAGCACGATTATATTCTGTGTATTTTTAGCAAGATACGGACTCGTCACAATCGGATGGGGATTTTTAGCATCCCAGATTTTAACTAGCATTTTCTTTGCATTATCTGTTAAAGAAGAATTTATAACAGGACGCAGACTTAAAAAATAAATTAGATCAATCTTTTTAATCTTCAGTGTTTAAATGTAGAGAATTAACCCTGCGCATGATAGATCCCACCTCATTATACTTTGCTACCGTGCGCTGGTAAAGCAACTCTGCAGTATCCATAGTGTTTGCTGTTCCATTTTTTACGCTGTCTGGTCTCTCACCAAAAGTGGCTTTCATTGAAGAATGGTGAACGCTCCTAATCGTGTGAAGAGACGAAACAAACCCGTATGTCGCAGCAAGTAATCCTTCTGGTAACGCTTCGGGGTCCTCTGATAAAATTTTGTCAATAATAGATCCGCCGCAATACGCACCATTTTGAATAGCTATTACATTTCTTCTAACTACAGGCGGCAGATATTTAACGTTATTATTAAAATAGGATTCATAATCTGATTTGAGATCTGCTTCGTAACCTTCAAGCTCTCCCTTGTGACCATCAAAGTCTTCACACGTTACAATCCCAAGAGCACTGTCAATCGCAAGCATTCCGGCCATTTGAGAACCTGAGTGTTCATATTGAACGCCATCTACCTTGTATGCCTCAAGATTTGGGATCAATTTCGCAAAATATCCGTCCTTTGCATTATATTGGTGTGTAAGCCTCATTGCTGCAAAAATCTGTGAAAGGTTGTGGTCTGCTTGAGTCAGAATATCGACTAGTGCTGGATCTTGCACATCAACCTCCATCGCTTGCCTCATACTTGAAGTGAGTTCCCACTGCTCACGCAGAGCTGCATATACACCATTCTTGAAAAAGTCCTCGCGATAAACCTGTTGACCACGTAGCTCTATTTTGTCGTCAGTGTATCTTCTTGAATGAGGACCAGCATAAGTCACGTCATAAATTCTTGGTACGAGATCTGTTTCAGCTGCAATTTTCTTCATTGCTGCAGCCAAATTACTCGGCATTTCGGCAACCCCTTGATGAGGAATAGCAATTGTCGCAGCATTTGCAATCATCCCAAAATCTCTATGAAACCATAATTTATGTTCATAGCTAAACCCGCCCAAACCTGCGCCTAAAATTTGCGCTGCGTGAGCTGATGCACGTCGATATAACTCATTGGTATCCCCCGCACAAATCAGTTCTGGAAGAATCGCAAAATCCCGATTGGATCCCAAAACGTCTCGCTCCTCATATTCTCTTTGCGAGCTCGCAATTGATGCGTTTTCTAAATCAACAAAAGAATCCTGTCTTTCTTGTCTAATTGAGTTATACTCTGTTTCGCTTCTCATATTTTAAAAATAAAATCCTTGGGGGCAGCCGAGGAATATTACGACCTTAACACTCTTATAAGTTTCCTAGTTAATCCAAATAAATATACGTGGTCAAAATATAAAACTTTTCTAGAAAACGGCTCATTCACTGCAATTTCAAGCGGTATAACGTTTTCTAAACTTTTCCTTAACGCGGATATTAACTCTTTGTCTTTCCCTGTTTTTTCTAGTTCAGCTAAATTCTCTCTCTGAAATATTGCGCCAAATTCAACCATCTTGTTCATATGCGTAATTTTTTCGATCGTCACTTCATGTGGAAAAGTTTTTGATAAATGAAGTGTCCCAGCGACTTTCAAACCTATCATCGTTCGAATACATTTATCGCACTTTCCGCAATTTAATTTTCCAAATAAATTTTTATAACAAACTCTGAGGTAATCTTGAGCTAACTTATCTTTTCCTATGTATTTCGTTTTATCAACTCTTGAGTATTCTTTTCCGTGATGCACTATCTTTAAAGTTTCTGTACTCCATAATTCATCAATTTCAGGATGCGCTCCTGCTGGAAACACCTGATCAATCCTGTACGATGATGGGAAATAAACCCTTTTCAATTGCTTTCTCAAAGCGAGCATAACAGCTGCTAGACACCCTCCGCAGGCATAATCCCAATTAATAACAGGGTCAATTAATTCGTACAAGTTACTCTCGACTTGAATAACTTCAATTTTTTCTATTTTCGCAATGTCGCGGACCGTTTGAAGTGTCAATTTCCATTGTTTTTTGCTTGAAAGTCTAATGTCATAACCATTAATTAGAATAAGATAATCTATTTTATTCTTCTCCTCTTTGTTTTTAAGGTAAGTAAAAAAGGAATCAACTCCACCTGAAAAAAGTGATGCAACTTTTGTTGATTTATAGTTATCTTCTGTAATTTCTTGTGGCAATATTTTTATCTTCCTGAGACCAATATTCCAACTAACCAACTTCTTCATAATTTTTTGTAATCCATTATAAAATTCACGAGAGATAGAACCCTCAATATATAGATCTTCTCCTCGCTTCATTGCGGGAACTAACATAACAGCAGCAAATGGAGTTGCATCAATCGCAATAAAATCCTTATATTTTTTTTCAAATTTGAAATATATCTCATCCTCTCCAAAACTTCGCAGCTTACACGCGGCAGAAAGGATGACGTAATTTCTATCTTCTTTAAGTTTTATATCTCTAATTCTCATAATAAGTGTCTTTTAAAAATTTGGTATTTTCTCTGGCTTTTGCAATATATGGTGGGAGATTCTTCTTTAAAGCTTCACTATATTTTGCTTCGTCACGAATGAGCTCCAAAAACTTCAAATGAAGCCTGTCCGCGGTTACATCCTCCATAGGAATAACCCAATCCGACAATTTTAAATCTGCCATTATCCCACTTGTTTTGTACTCATATTCTATTGCTAGAGCAACAACACCAGAAATCAATGAAAATATTACTGAATGAAATCTTGTACCCACGAGAAAATCTAATTTTGAATAAATAGAAATTAACTCATGATGAGTAAAATTCTTTGTAAGATTTATAACTTTCTTTTTATTTTTTATCTTCTCATAAATTCTCCCTGCAACTTCTCGATCGTCATCTCGATGAAGAACTGATGCAACCTGTGGAACAAATACAAATAAGAGATTGTAATCCTCAAGTCTGTTTATGAATTCCGCAATTTCATTTTCAAACTTTATTTGCCCTTCGGCGGTAAGCCATTTTCTAACAGTTATTCCAACGATTTTTTGGCCTCGTGAGCGCTTCAAATTTTTTAATTCTATTTTTTTGTTCCCCTTAAACAAAAAGGCAGCATCGACTGTTCTTACAATAAGACTTCGCTTAACTCCGATTTTTAACAGAGTTTTTCGTGTGTTCTCCTCTCTGGCCATAATGAGATTAACTTTTGATAATGTTATTCTCGCAATATATTCTTGAAAAGAATTATAAAATGGTCCTATTGATTGTGAATATAAAACAATAGGTTTTCTTAAGATTTCTGCAAGAATTATTGGATGGAGAACTAAGATCAAATTGATAGTTTCAGAAAGCCCAGGTTTTGAACGAATATAGCCTCCCCCAATTGGAACAATTAAATCGGACGACAACATTTCACCTGTTATCGCACGAACCTGTTTTACCAATAGCCATGAAAGATTTATGTGAGTTAAACGATAAATCAAAGCCCAAAACAAAGTTGCAAAAAAGAGATATGCAGTAAATATAGAACGAAGTATTACATTGTGATTACTTACATAAGTTAAGTATAAAAAGGAAGAAATATTTTTGTATCCTTCAAATGTTGGATTATCGGCAACATTATCAAAAGTTGATATTTTTATTTGCGATTTAGGAAATGCTGATTTAAGCTGCATAAGAAGTACTGAAAGGATTGCAGCGTCCCCTTTGTTATCCTTTGTATATGCGTGAGTTATAAGTATATTCATATCATTTATATATTTTCGTACTCCCATTGTTGTAGATTAGATTTTTTTCTGATGCGATAAATTTCTCTGGGGAGTTAAGATAGACTGTATCTCCATTTATCGAAACGTTGATATAGCTTTTGGTGTCATCGTCAACATAGGCGTAAGAATTTTTTAAAAGAAAAGGTGGAAGATAGTTATTTGTAGCTGCAATATCGCCATAAGTAAAGAGTTTAATAGAACCCGAAAGATCAGATTGAACCGGCGCATTTTTTATTTTATTTCTCGACAACCAATCAGCAGAGACTAAATCATCGCGCTTCACGTAATATGCATCATAGTATAGACCCGCGTTATCAAGGGTCATCTGAGGGTAAAATCCACCAGTGAGGTGTGAGAAAAAGCCTGAAAGCGTTAGAAAGAAAAGTATAAATACAAATCCAGTTATGTAAACTTTTTTACTATTCCCTAGAAAGGAAAATATCATGATAAGTGATGAAACGATTGGAAGCGATAAAACAAATAGAAGTTGCTGGAAAAGTCTAAGTAAACCATACTCCGCTGACAACTCTGGAAGAATGATGCTCGCAACAAGAAGAGATATGGCGGTTAGACAAAGCACAATATATTGAGCATCGTAACTTTTTTTAATCTTAAGAATTAGAATACCAGCGACTCCTATAAAAACACCCAATTGCAAAAATGCAGCAGCAAGACTTCGAGATAATGAGTTTAATTTAAAGACAGGAATTTTTACCTTAGTAAGGGTATTCCCAAAGAAAGTAAGCGGCATAGTTGCGGCGTCTAACATATAGCTTTTGTATTTTGAATATTGCGTAACATCAAATCTTGGCCCGTCATTGCGCGAATCCTCTGTCTTGATGCCTTGCTTTATATAATTTGAAAGAATTTGATCGGGAGATAATTTCGATCCAAAAAACAGACTATATGAGACGTCTTGAGATCTATTGTCGTCTTTTGAAGGAATAAAAATACCCTGGATAATTTTTGCTGTCACACTACCAACATTTCCGGCTGTCTTTGTTACTTGAGCATTCCAAAAGAAAGTAAGTATCAAGAGAAGACCCAATAGATAGAAATTCAGATATGGACTGTTATAAAACTTGCTGTCCCAAATCTCACCTTTTTTCGCAGCAAAATTTGATATATATTTCTCGGCAAAACCCATATGACGAATCGCTTCAAATATAAGTAAAGATGCGAACATGGCTATAGCCACATAATTCGTTGAGTAGTGAGAAATAATGATTGATGCGCCAAAGATAATAAACAGAACATTTCTCACTCTTAATCTGAGTTTTGAAATGAGAAGAATATAAATAGTAAGTCCGAAGAAAATAAATGCGATTTCTTGTCTGGTTAACATGGGCATATCGTTGAGAAATGTCGGAAATGACATAAATAAAAATGACGATAGAAATGCCTGAATTCGACTCGTGTACTTAAGAAGAGTGAAAAACACAATAACAGGACATATTGCAAAGAGTAATTGAAAAACAATTTTAAAAACATAAATGTCGCGTATCTGAAACAGCCGAACAATAACAGTGGGAAGTATCGTTATACTCATGCAGGCATTGTATGCATCTTTATAAAAATCCATGCTCCAAAAATTGTGTATGTTTGTTAATTTGAATACATAATATTCACGCTGTATATCGTGACCAGTTATGAACCATGAGCGAAGAGACGTTGAAAAAAGAAGCGCCAATGCAGTCATATAAATTGTGTATGGATACAGATTTTCTGGAATGTATTTATATAGAGCAACAAGTCTTATAACAAATGCTGCAATCAAAAATAAAAGAACCATAACCCAAAAGTTTGATCCGCCATTGTTAAGACTAAAAGCGCCTATTGTAGACAAAACTGGAAATAACAATGGAAATAAATAAGGAATCGATCTTTTGAGATTTGGTTTTATACGTCTTATCCTAATGCGAAGCGTCTGGTTTCTGGTCCATGAAAGTGCGACAAGCGATAATAAAATTAGATCGAATCCTGCAAGAAGAGGAAAAGTAGATAAAGGTTTCGCAATTTTTAAGAATAACCCAATTTCATTGACAGCAAGTCCACCAAACTCAAGGAAAGCAATACCAAGTCCCGCAGCCAAAAAACCCAACTCCCAAAGCGTTCCTCCTCTGATTTTAAGGCACATAAGCCCTAAAATCCCTGGAATAACAAAAAAAGTAATTGCTGAAAAAAGCGTCGATATTAAAAGGAAATTAAATCCTATTAAAAGAAACGCATTTGCAATGAGCAAATTTACACCAATAATTTTGAAAAAAAGACTTTTATCAATTCTCATACACTTCAGAATATAGATTTATTAATTTATTTACAGATATTTCCCATGTAAATTTTTTTGCTCGCGCGTATGATCTCTTCGAAAGTTCTGCAATTCGCTTAGGATTTTTGATAAGCCTTTCAATACTTGCCGCAAATTTGTCTGAGTCTGTTCCTTTTTCAATAAATGCCGCGCCTTCAACCATTTCAGATATGCCAGGTGAATCGGGGGCTATAACGACAAGACTTGCGGCCATTGCCTCAAGCATCGCAAGAGAAGCTCCTTCTTTTTTTGATGCTGTTATATAAAAATCTGAGCGTTTATAAAATTTAAGCAAATCACGTCCTTTTCTCTCGCCGTGCAAACTAACATTCTTTAAACCTAATTCCTTAATTTTTGATTCAATATTCGACCTTTCACTTCCCTCCCCTACTACATCAAGACTTACATCTGATTTAATTTTTGAAAAAATCTCAATGAGCTTTACAATATTTTTTTGATGCGCGAGTCGCCCAACGTACAAAAATCTGGAATATTTTCTTTTTGCAGATCTCTTCATAAAAAAATTGGCCGACACACCATTTGGAACAATTTCAATTTGTCTGTCAGGAATTTTGTACAATGATTTAATCTGTTTTTTTTGCATAGGTGTAAGAACTATTACTTTTGCGGCATTCCTTAGTACGTGACGCAGAAATATCTTTTTGTAGGGCATAAGTAGAAATCCGAAGAAACCGGATGCATCAACGTCTAGATGAACGTGTGCAATATACGGAACTTTTTTAAGAGCTGAATAAAGGTAAACGATTTCAGGAGTAAATGCTTGTGAAATATGGACATGCACAACTCCAGTGTTTTTTGTCGCAAGAAGATTTTTGAAAAGTCCGAATATTATCGGAGTATTGGCCACTTCAATTGAATCGAGATATTTTACTTTTTTTTGTTTTGCCAGTTTTGCACCAATGTTTGATGTCAAAACTAAAACTTCAAATTTCCTCTCTCTTAATTTTTGGGTAATTTCAAAGACAACATTTTCCATACCACCAAGGTGCGGTGGATAAAATGGAGTTACCTGAATAATACTTTTTTGCATGATTATAATATCGACGACAGAACATCACTTGTTAAATTTACTTGATATTTCACGTCGTATTTCTCTGCTTTTTTTCGCGCATAACTAGCCATCCTAGCACGAAACCTACCATCTTCAATTATCTTCTTTAGCGCGTTTGACAGTTTATTAATATTGTTTGGCGGGACGATCATTCCATCAACGCCATTTTCTATAATCTTTGGAATTGCACCAGTATTGCTACCAACGACCGGAGTCTTACATGCCATAGCCTCAATCAAAACCGTCCCAAAGCTTTCCACTTCCTGAAGAGAAGGCAACGCAAGAACACTTGCCTCGGATAGCTCACGAACTAAGTCCTTTCCGGTTTTTATACCAGCAAATTCAATGTTTGCACCACTTCTCCTGTCCCTCTCCCCAATAACCCTTAGTTTGGCGTTTGGTATCTTTGATACAGCCGCTGCAAGAACTGGTAGTCCTTTCATTTGATACATATTTTTGGATCGACCTACAAAAAGCACTCTGTTTTTCTTCTTTTTTAAATTTTTAATCGGCTTAAAAAATGACGTATCAACGCTCGGATTTATTATTGTCGATTTGTTAACATACGGCTTCATGATCGTATTTGCTACGAAATCCGAAGAACAAACTATTTTTGTCGCGCGATCTGCTGTTGTTTTAAGAAGTATTTTTTCGTAAATACTTATGATTGCATCAAAAAAAAGTTTTTTCTTTTTCATAGTCCCCGCGTGATAAGTAAGAACGTACGGAACATTGCCTGAAGCAAGCGCTGCCAAATCCGCAATGAATGGAACGGGCGCATGCCCATTTATAATAGTTGGATTTTCTCGAGCGACAATTTTTTTAATTTCAAAATACCAAAGTGGATTTATTGGAGTATTTGAAACTTTAAACCAAACTGGAAGTCTATAAACTTTAATGCCTTTTATAGTTTCTTTCTGTCTT
>DASZRG010000006.1:0-30603 GCA_035549295.1 Patescibacteria group bacterium | reverse complement strand
ACACCCGTATTATACCACAAGGGGGCAAGTTGGATCAAATTCTCGCGAGAAAATCAAGGGTTTTTTGCTGTCTTATTATGGCAGCCACAAGATATGGGTTTTGGGCTATTTGGTCGCGTTCTTTAGGATCAGTCACGGCATCAAGTGCGAGCTTGATATCCTGCTCTTCTACTGTTATTTTCTCCTCATCTGCTACTTTTCTAAGCACAAATTCTAGTTTCAAGTCTTTTTCAGCACGTTCTGAGTACTCTGCTCTTAGCTCTTCGGCATTTTTTTGCCTCGAGGCCAGGTATTGATCGAGCGATACGCCAAGTCTTTTTATCTCATCAAGTAGTTGCGATAGGAGCCTGTCAGCCTCCTGATCTATCAATATCTTCGGAATTGAAACTTTTGCGTTTGAAATGATGACGTTAAGTATTTCGTCGAGCTTTCGTGGTGCGTCCTTTGACTCGCCGGCTGCGGCTTCTTGCCCTGGAAGTATAATTTTTGGAGCTTCCGGCTTGATCTTCTTGAGTTCTTCCTTGTAGTTTCCTAGGTTCACATCAGGTGTCTCGCAAGTCTCGGCCACGAATTCGAGGTTTGTACCTTCTTCAAATGCCTCAACGTGAATTCTAGGGTTGATAATTGGCTGAACGCCAAGTTCTTTAACAGCTGCGATGTATTCTGCAGTAAGGACCTTTTTCATGACTTCTTCCTGGACTGTCTGCTTGTTAAGTCTCTGCTCGGCAAGATGTCTAGGTGCTGCGCCTTTTCTGAAGCCCTGTATTTCGACGTTTTTTACTAGTTCTGAGACTACGCCTTCGCGTGCTTTCTCGACTTCAGCTGCAGGTACGTTGATTTTGATGTTTATTGTGCCATCAGCTAGCTTTTCTTGTGAGAAACGTGGTGCTGGTGTTGTGGCTGCTTTTACTGGTTTTTCCTCTGTCTTTTTATCCATAAGAGGCAATTATACCTGTTTTGAGCCCACTTTGCAAAAAATAGATTTGTTTTTGAGAGAAAATGTCCGTATCTTGAAATTAAGTAAGGAGCCTGCCTTTTGAGTAAGGAGTTTGAAATGAAATTAGGATGAGCGTAAAGTGTTTACACTGAAATTTACGGAGTAAATTTTAGTGCACTTAACGATGCGCAGATTGAACCAGTTATAACAGGATTTGAAAAGCTAAGACTGGCATTTCGGTCCGAATCCTTCCCTGCTTAGTTAATAGAGTTATATATTCTACGTACATAGTTGTATAATGCAGCTTATGACAAAAGATAACTTTGACGAAGCAAAAGCTAATGCAGAAGCTAAAGCTGTGTATGAAAAAGGTGTTCAGACATTGGAGGAAATGGGAGCAATAGACATGATATCTCAGGCAGCAAAAGTAATTCCCCATGCAAAAGTTGAAATGCATTTGGACTTTGAAAGATGGGGAAGAGGATTTTCTCCAGAGGTTCATTTGAGAGGTGAAGAAGTTATTGTTGTAGAGAACGAAGGTAAGCCCGACGAGTATATGAAATCAACACAGAACATATTAAGAGTTGTGGGCTTACGTACTATGCCAGGAAGAGTATCTGTTGATGTCTGGCAATCGAAGACTGATAGTAGGGGGAATAGGTTTTCGTCTGGTTGGCAATTATGGGATGCAAACATAACATGCGATTCTAGAAGAACTTTGGGTCGGGAAATGCTTGAAGGTATACAACATATACAGCCCATAGATACAGCTACAAAACAGAAACTACAAGAAGTTCTTGTTTAGCTATTATAGTTCCGAAGTAATACAGATTGTGTTGTACAAAATGAGGTGAGTTACCCAATTCGATTCGAAATAGATAATAAAGAGACTTGAACCTTTTCAGCTTCAAAAAAAGGGGAATTTTAACGATTTAAGAATAATTAGCCTCGTGTGCGGGTGAAGGGACTTGAACCCCCACGACCTTGCGGCCACAAGGTCCTAAACCTTGCGTGTATACCATTTCACCACACCCGCGTGAAGAACATTATACAATCTTGGAAAAATAAATGGAATTGATGTTTTAGGTGGTGGCTAGTATATGCCGCCTTGGTTTGTAAAATTAAAGGAAACTCTTTCATTACCCCTGTTAGTTATTGGCCCTCGAGTTATGACCGAAGATTCTGTCTGCCCGCTTGCATCTATTGAAAATTGAGCTCTCCACCCTTCAGCGTCTTGAATAAATGTTACTTTATTACCATCAATTTCGAGCGAGGTGATTCTTCTAATGTTTCCAAGTGATCTACTATATCCTTTCTGACCTCTTCTGTTTGGATTTGATGAAAAGTCAACTTGGTCATATGCACGAGAATCAAGAACCGAATGGGGATCTTCGCCATGTGAGCTTAAATCAATAAATAAAGTATAGAGTTCTGATCTCGGCTTGAGGTCTATTAACCAATGAGTTTCCAAGCCAGTAGAAGTTGGATACTGAGTTTTTCGAGGTGTTCTTCCAAGTGCTTTTCCTATTCGACCCGCTACGTCATCATTGAGAAGTGGCTCTCTGTGTGGGTTATCTGAGTCGAGAGTTGCGACGAACGCATCTGTTTGTCCGGTTTGCTTTATTGCCTCAGTTGCATGACCTTGATATGTTGGATCTGCTTCAGTCATGCCCGGATTATAGTAAAAAGAAGCTCGCGTTGCAAATTCAATGGGTTATATTTCTACGAACCATAAACTACTAACTCAGAATTCGCGGGGTGATTAGATATTCGTGAGGGTGGTGATTTTTTGGTACTCGTCGTTTATTTCGTTCATAAAGCGGTCTACACGCACGGCCCATGTTGGAGATGATGCGTACATAGGGCCCATTGTCCAGACATCAGTTGCGCCACGGTCAACATATCTTGTCTTGATTCCTTCGTCAAGCGTCTTTATGCCATCTTCCCAAGATTTGAAATAGATAGTACCATTACCCCACCCATAAGCGTTGTATGAACCTGCAGGTATGTGGATACCAAAAGTTGACTCAAGACCAGAGATCGCAGGAAGAAGCTTCCAGTCTAGACCGTTTTGGTCTGCGTACTTTACATATAGATCTGCATAGTCGACAAGCGGCGAATTATACTTCGTAAAGATATTTTTAAGAGCTTTTATGCGCAAGTCAGGGACATTAGTTTTGACCACGTTTTGAGACACGAGTTGAGCTGAAGGATCCGAATGGACATCAGAGGCAAACGTTTGAGTCGGGAAACCAACTAAAACCGCGATTGCGATAAGAATGATTATGAATTTGATTTTCATAGTTTTTGTAATTGTTCAAATCTCGATTTGTCTAAAACCGAAATTTGAGGATTACTAAAACTTGCTTGTGCTCTTTGGTGAGCCAGGAGATTAATGAGGCTTGTTTCTCAGGATTTTCTTAAACCGAAATCCTGAGTTTTGCCTTGAGCGTTCCATAAAATTCAAAATTTTATGTCTCTTTCAAGGCAAAAAAAATCCTAAAGTAGTTTTGGGCTACCTTAGGATCTAGCGCAAAGTATATCAGATAACTATAGGGTTGTCAAGTAGTTTACTATGAGCCATCCTAGCCTCAAACCAAGGCTAGCTAAGAGCATCAAGGGTACCACGGGTATCATGTGTATCATGGGCCAAATTCTAGAAGGCTTCCAGTAAAAGATGTAAATCCTTTGCGAAAGCTTCACGGAGATTAGCTTGTGATACTCGTGATACTTTTGATACCCTTGATACTTTTCCGAAGCGGACTACAAGGCGGAGGCGATTCTGTCCATGATATACGAGACGTTCCCGGCCCAATCGTTGGTGTTGGCTGGTGTGTAGCGGCTCATTATCTCTTCAGGTTGTTCAAGCCCTTTCTGGTGGTAGTCTCGGGCTAGGGTCTTGGTGATGGTTTCAATTGCCTGTCCGTAGTCTGAGAACCTGGTTACCTTGCCGCCGTATATGCCAAATCCCCAGCAATTAAATGAGTTTTTAGGCGTTCTTTTGCACAGCGTGCTCTCTTGCATGGCTATTGCCGGCAAGAGTCTATAGTCAAGACCGTATCTGTCAGCAGTCTCAACAATTTGCCCAGCATATGCTTCAAGTGGCGAGCTGTATCTTGCAAAAAACTCCTTTAGGACATCAACTCGTGCTTCATGGGCATCAATATGAGCGACTGTAATTGGGACTGAGACGGGCGTGGCATTGTATGTTGTAACATTTATGTCTTCTGGCGCGACGATTTCAGCCGTGGCATGAGCTTTTTGGAACAGAAATGTTTGGTAGAAGATTAGCGTGAGAATGAAGATCGGAGTGATCAGAAAGTAGACCCCAAGCAGCAGAAGTCTGGTTTTCATTTTATCTAATCAATATACACTCCCCGTCGAAACCTTGTCAATGATGACGAAGCGGCAAGCGTTGGGGTATCAAGTGTATCTCGGGCATCATGAACTTAATGCTAAATAAGCAAAGTTCAAATAAGCAAATTAATCCAGAAATTTTAAATGATTAAATAACTGAATATAATATTTTTGATTTACACATTTAACGTATTTACGCATTCATTTGAACTTTATCATTTGCATATTTGCTTATTAAAATTGTCATTGCGACCACGCTCATGTCAACAGAACGTGGGAAGCAATCTCGTTTGCGAGTTTAAATTTTGATAAATATGTTTGTAATACACGTATTCCGCCTGCTAAAATATATCTCGCGCTCGGGTGGCGGAATGGTAGACGCGCTGGCTTCAGGAGCCAGTAGCCTTAAACAAGCTGTGGGAGTTCAACTCTCCCCTCGAGCACTGAAAAAGTAACAAAAAAAATTTTCTATTTTACTTTTTCAGTGTAAACACTTTACGCTTCAAATTACGAGATTTGTTTATTATAATTCTTTTCAGTGTGGACACTACGCCTCTTCAGTGTAAATACCTTCCTGCCCTGTTTATTCAAATGCGGCACATTCGAACACATACTATTTGTCGCATTGAAATCTCTAATAACTATTAACTTGTAGTCCGATTGTAATCTCCATTACTTGACACGCTCCAGTAAAAGGTCTACGCTCAATTTAAGACTTAAATTTCGCTGAGAAGTTTAAGAATTTTAACAAAATAAATGTCTGGTCCACCTTCGCATAAAGCTTCGGTGGACTTAACAAACTCTAAAACTCATTAACATTCGTTAAGAGTTTGTAAAGGGGGTGAATAAAATATGATGGCAAGTGTAAATTACGTATCAATCTTCGTTTGCGCAGTCGCAGCAATGGTAGTTGGTTATGCTTGGTTTGGCCCACTTTTTGGAAAAGCTTGGATGAAAGAGGCGAAAGTCTCAGAATCTCAGGCTAAAAAGGCCAATATGACGAGCATGTACATAATAATGTTCGTTTCGGCTCTTATTGAGGCTTATGTTCTATCAGTTGTTCTCGGCATGATGGGACAGCTCACTGCGATGTCAGCGGTAACAGGAGCATTTTGGGTTTGGTTAGGATTTATCGCGACAACTATGAGCGGATCAGTTCTCGCTGAGGGACGTTCATTGAACTACTACATAATCACCGCAGGTTACCAATTGGTAATTGTAGCTGTTATGGGTGTGATCATTGCATCACTCTGAGTAGTAGTGATATCGCATACGTAAAATTGGGATTTACTCGATCGTGAGTTTATCCCAATTTTTTTTGTATTTTTTGAGATTTATAGAAGAAATATCCAACGGTTGCAAAAGTTATAATTGGTGAAACGTAAGCTGGTATTTCGATCCCAAAGCTATCAAGAATCATAATTATCCCCAAGAAAAATATCGAATACATAGCCCCATTTTTCAGATATATATACTTTTTTATCCTATGGACATTGGAGACTGTAATTTGGCGTAGAGCAAAAGCGCCAAGACCGTTTCCAAGAAGAATGAGGGGCACAGCCAGAGTAAAAGCAAATGCCCCCACTACCCCATCGATTGAAAACGTTGCATCAAGTACTTCAAGGTATATGATCTTGCTTACATCTGAAATACCGCCCGAAATGAGCCTTTTTTCTTGTTTTTCTGCATGTTTTTGAAAGCCGTTGACTATAAAAAATGCAGTGGATCCTACAACCGCCCCAAATCCCATAAGTGGATTCTTACCCAAGGCCAGATAGACAATCGCGCACAGCATGATGGACACGACGGCAAAAAACCATACTGCCTGCTCTTCAAAAAAGCGTTCGCCAGTTAGTCCATAATTTTTAGGCTCCAAAAATAGCCAGTTAAAAAATAGAAAAAGTAGAAAAGTTCCTCCGGCAATAAGTAAAATTGGTGATGATTGATCGATTGCTGCCGCTACTCTTGGGTCGGCTGAAAAAGTAGCTGTCAAAGCTCCGACTATGCCAAGACTGGGGTTTGATAGGAAGACGATTATAAGTGGGAGTAATCCTCGCACAACAAATACTGCAAACACAATTCCCCAAGACAAGAACCACCGCTTTGCTCGACTCCCCATGGTAGACAAAACTTCGGCGTTTATAACAGCATTATCGATGGACGTTATGATCTCAAAAAGGCTAAGGCCCAGGATGGTAAGAATTATCCCAACGATATTCATAAGATTAAATTATATACGATTGAGCATAATGTTTGCATATATTAACATTTGTCATCGCGAGGTCACGAAGTGGCCGTGGCGATCTCAGTGACGAGATTGCTTCGCTGCACTTTGCCACGTCAGACTTGGCTCGTTTGCTCGCAATGACGAAAGCTTTGTTCATGTCAGGTTGTATTCCGGTATTTTTTTGATTAAAATATACTTTACGTTACGCATGGGTGATGAAATTGGCCTGCCTGCCGGCAGGCAGGTATACATGCATTACGCATATGTGATACAAAGTTTAAAAACGGCGAGTTTTATAAGGGGATAGCTGAAAACATTGACGTAAGATTAAATCAACATTTTAATGGTAGGTCAAATTTTTCAAAATCAAAGTTGCCTTTACGATTAGTTCACGTTGAAATTTGCAAAGATAGACCAGAAGCCAGAAAGATGGAAAAGTTCTTTAAATCTGGTTTCGGTCGTGAAATAATCAAGGAGATCTCTGATTTAATTTAATGCCTGGGTGATGAAATTGGTATACATGCAAGATTGAGGTTCTTGTGTCCTTAAATAAGACGTGCAGGTTCAAGTCCTGTCCCAGGCACCGAAAAACTTTAAAGCTCTCCTTATTAGTTTTAAGATTAATTGTCTTGGTTATTCACGATTGTTATTTCCTTATTCTCAATATCAAATGTGATAACGTGATGATCAAAAAAACCTACTTGACCTAAAATTATTGGAGTTTCTTTTGGCAATTTTTCTGCTACATTAAATCCACAGAGATATTTTTTACCTCCGACATGAAGAGCGAAACTTTCTTTATAAGTTGCGAATTCTTCTCCATTTGCCGCTGTAAAGTTGCGAATTCTTTTGCCTTTCTTCGTTGAACCTAAATAGCTTGCTATTTCTAGACTACAAAAAATTTGCATCTGCTCCTGAATCAATCAGAGCTGTAATATCTGGAGTTGTTTTATGAGTTTTAGTAAAACTTAATCGAACTGGGATCCACGGCTTATAAACTCCCTCTTGAGGTATATAGTAGGGGTATTTACTCATTTACAGACGTGATAAATCCGAAATAATTATCAGAGGCAGGTATTAAAAGAATATTCTTCATTCCGTCGATCTTTTTTGAAATTTCTTCAAGACTATCCGAGTGCGCGACAACTTTATTTTTCTTTCTGGTGTCGATTGCTACCCATCCCTTCTTATAGCCCTTTAGATTCTTTTTAAGGTCAATAGCTTTCATAAAACTATTATAACTCTTATTGTCAACTTAGCGAAATAGTATATAGATTTCCACAATTCCAAGCCATTTAATCGTAGCTATATTCGTATTTTATTCACTTTTTATTCACATTTATTTTCTATTTAGTTCTTATTTAATTCAAGTGTTAAGACTAGTCTTTGTGCTGCATTTTCTGCTATAATCTCCTAGATCACTTTTTCATGGTTTGCCCTGAGGAGGCGAAGCCGACGAAATGGGCGATTAGCTCAGCTGGTAGAGCGTCGCATTTACACTGCGAATGTCAGGGGTTCGATCCCTCTATCGCCCACTGAAAAGTACCAAAATTTAAGGTTCGTTTATATAGTACCTTTCAGTGCGAGTATTATACCTATTTAATTCTTCATGAATAGTAAAGATCAGCCATTTTTCGTCGGACAAAAAGCATTTATCAAAAATTCAGAGAATAAACTTCTAGTACTTCTCGATCCAGCCTCAGGTCTCGATCTTCCAGGTGGAAAAGTCCAGTCAGATGAAGAGGATCTAAAGCTATCATTGAAACGAGAAGTTTTTGAGGAGACGGGCCTTGAGATAGAAGTTGGAGAGGTATTTCACGTATGGCGATTCCACTACCCGATTGAAAAAGTTGAGGCTTCTATCAGAGACTCTAGAACTGACGGAAATATTTACAGAGTAGGTTTTGCCTGTATTCTCAAAAGTGGTGACGTTAAATTAAGCAACGAGCATACTGAGTATAAATGGATTGATAAAAGCGAAGTTGATAGTTTGCGACCCTGGAAAGGCGATATTGATGCAATTGAGAAATATTTTAATAGTTCGTTTTAATTCGTATTATTATGCCAAAAGTGATCTCCGAGAAAACAGTTTTTAGTACAAAGCATCTTCATGTCAATGAAACAAAAGTAAAATTGTCCTCAAATGAGATAGCTACTTATCACTATCTTCATTTAGGTGAGTCCGCCATGATGGTACCAATAAACGAAAATGGGGAAGTTTTGCTTATTCGTGAATATTTTCAAACACTTGATCAAGTTCAATTAAGCCTTCCGAAAGGGCGAATTGAGGAGGGGCACAGCGCGCTTCAGACTGCAAATAAAGAGCTGCAGGAGGAAATTGGATATAAGGCTGAGAAACTTGATAAATTAGGTGTTTTTACTGTCGCTCCAGGATATGTAAAGCTGAAAACACATGTATTTCTCGCTCAAGATTTAAAGAAAAGTAAACTTGAGGGAGATTGGGACGAAGAAATAGAACTTGTGTCTACTCCACTGTCAGAAATTGACAATCTTATTGAAAATGGTGAAATCACCGAAGCGAGAGTAATTGCAGCGCTTTTTCTTGCAAGACGTCACCTATATCGTTAATTCCACCCAAAAAGTATGGTGTTGCATTTTTCATAAGCCGCTCAGCCTTCTGTTTCCGGACATCTTCGACGATATTTTCTCGCATGCCAAAAACAACTTCGCCATCAAAGCGTAGTGAATATTCACGACCTGCACCTCCCATATTTCGTCTTAAATCTGCGTCTGAGGCGAGTTTCTGCACAAAATAAGCCCCCTCATAAGGACTATCTGTTCCGAGTAAGTACCCTTCTTTGGTGTGTCTGACCAGATTTGGGCTAAATGCAGGACCTGCAATTACAGCCTTACCACTGGCCCAAGCTTCAAGTAGCACATCTCCAAAGCTCTCACCATATTTTGCTGGAAAATAACAAAAGTCGGCAGTGCGATAAAGTTTGGGTTTGTCTTCTTCCGAGACTCGTCCCATAAAGACAGTCATATCGTCTATTTGCAGTTCTTCTGCTTTTTGTTGAGTAATAGTTGCGTCAGGTCCCGATCCTGCAATAATAAATCTTAAATCGATTTCAGGATTGTCCTTTCGAACTATCGAGACAGCTTCAAGTGCGGTCATTACTCCTTTTCTGTCCTCTATTCGTCCGAGGTATAGCATGTTTACTTTTTCATCGTCAAAATTGACATCCCCAAATCCTTTTATCTTTTCCCCATTAGGATCAAATTTCTTTGTATCGACCGGATTTGGCACAATATAAAATCGCTCTTTATATACGCTTTGAAACAGTTCTTGCATTTCGATGCTATTTACAAACGACACATCTGTAAGCGGTATAAACCTTTTTATCTCATCAAGCGCAATATAATTCTTCAGATTCTCAACGCTAGTCATAGGGTGTTGAGTCTCTGTAAAAATCATATTGGGGTTTGGTTTTATGACTTGTGCAAGACCCCTCGCAAGAGCAAGGGAAATTCCATGTTCATACATCGAGGCACCGTGGCACTCGATCCAGTTATATTCACTCAAGACCTTAAGGGCTTTCTCCATCTCAAATCCTCCGCGTCTCGTGTGATCCGTCCTCGCATACCATGAGTCGGTTCCCCATCTGCCATGATTTCCATGAATTGCATATCCAAGTGACATAGAATCTTCTTCATTCCATGGTTCGCTATCTTTGCTAAATCGAGGAGTTATCTTTAAGGTCTTATGACCGTGTCGTTTGAAATATTCAATTTCCTGATTGACAATATCTGAAACGCCACCAATTACTTCGGGTGGATAAAGAGTTAAAACGGCGACAGAGGGATTATCTTCCCATGGTGGTGGTGAAATATGCGAACCTTTCCACAGATATTCGCCGCTTGCTGATACTGTTCTGGGAGTTGCCATAATTCCTCTCGGCAATCTTTTTGCCGTCTCAAGAATTACATTATTTCCATGTCTACTTCCGTTCTCCGTGCTCATTCGGTGAGGATAAATTAAATTAAGCTGGAAATCAAGTGCATGTGGAAAGTGACAACTCAGAAGTTCCGTAAGAAATCTGAGCGGGCGATGGGGATCGAACCCACTACCTCCTCCTTGGCAAGGAGGCGTTCTACCGGTGAACTACGCCCGCTTAAAAATTGCTAGCAATTTTTAAGCACCAGGTTTTCGTAAACTCAAATCTGGCGCGATTTATTTGCAGCAATCAAATCTAATTTTTTATTTCTTGGCAAAGTCTTAATATATAATTCTCTTTTTAAAGCTCGCGACTTTGTATTAAATTCCTCCTGGTACACAAGCTTTACTGGTAATTTTCCTTTCAAAGACTTTGCTCCGTATTTAGTAAAGTTATGTTGATAAACTCTATTATCAACATTTTTAGAATAACCAGTGTATAGACTTAGATCACTACATTCAACAATATAAACATAGTGCTTCATATGTCTCGTGCTAGTTTTGATCCCATTCATGGGAGAAAACCTAGCACTGAATTTTTATTTTTATAAAAATTCAGTGCCAAGACCAGGAGTCGAACCCGGATGATGTGTTCTTCAGACACACGCCATGACCACCTAGGCTATCTTGGCAGTTTTGATATGATACTAAATTTGCGAGTTTTAGTAAAGTTTGAACTAAATATTCTCAAACATTATAATGCTCGCATGACTTGCGAAAACGGACCGATTGATCAAGAAATACCCAGATTTCCTATTCTTGACCCCGATTTTATAAATCCTTTTTATGAAGATGATCCTGATTATCTTAGAAGATTTTTATCAGTTTCTGAAGAAGATGGGGGCGGAAGCGTAATGTATAGAGGCAGTGATGCTTTGCGGAAACTTGTTAAAAACAGACAGGTAGGTGTAGGAGCGTTTATTCGAATGACGCATTCATCATATAACCATGTATGGCATGCTCTCACTCCCTTTGGGCTTGTAAACGTGCGCGATGCCGAGGCACCAATCGCCACCTACGAGGAAGTTTTAGACGAGCAAGAAGATGGACATTTAATTCCTTGGACGTTTCACGGGTACGATATCATTTCCAATACCAGGTTGAATGAATTTTGGGAATCTCCTCGTCGAGAAAAATAAACGTCACTTTCCCTTAATTTTCGTTTATATTGTTACCATCTTCTAAAACAAAATTCAGCATGTTTTCAGCTTCAAAAAACCCATATTTCCCCTTGACATAAGTCTTACAATTTAGTTGACTAAATATGTAGGGTTTTTGCCCTTGTTTTGTGTGTTGAAATAAAAAATGATCAAATTCGTCGGAATTGCCCAAAACGGCCATGGATCTCTGCTCTTTTATTATCAAACAAAAGGAAGATCGCAGGTCTTATCAGTTGTCTCAAGCGACAACGGGTTTGACTTTTCCGGAAAAATTCGAGAAGTAAAAATTGTTGACAACAAACGTGTTCCCGAAAAGACGTTTGACTACAAGAGTTTCAGAGTTTCAAAACAAGGTTACCAATACTTCCTTACTTACAAGCAAAACTCTAAAAAAGACCCACTTCTCCACGCTGCACGCTCAATTGACTTTACAAGTTGGCAGAAAATCGGAACTATCGAGATAGACAAGACAGCAACACTTATCCCAGACTTCAAAAATGACGATGCGCACGTGATGTATTTTGGAGAGGAAGAAATCAAAATTGCTTTCTCAAAAGATCTCAAGACTTGGAATATCGACAAAAAAGCAGTTCTGCCAAAGAGCAAGAAAGGATTTGATAGTGGAAATATGGAAGCAGGTAACGCCCATGAAGTCGGAGACGATATAGTTTTGACTTATTACACTAAAAAAGATGGTCGATATCAGGTAGGCGCTGCAATATTTGATAGGAAAAATCCAGCAGACCTCGTATGGCGATCAGAAGATCCAATTTTTGAATTCCCTGGTGATTTTGATAAGGCAACAGTTACTCCGCTTGGCTCAACAGTTATAAATGGAAAGTTGGCTCTCTACTTTTTGGTTGATGATGCTGCGCTTTATGTCGTTGAATGCGATATTCCGCAGAGAAATTCAAAACCAATTGTTCGCGACTTTACGACGATGTTTAAAAAAACCGATAAAAATCCTATTATTGCTCCTAATCCCGCCAATCGCTGGGAGTCTCGCGCGACATTCAACAGCGCTGCCGTTTTGGAAGATGGAAAAGTCCATTTTATTTACCGCGCACTTGGTGACTCTGACCTCTCAGTCCTGGGGTATGCCACGTCGACTGATGGTCTTACAATTGATGAGCGGCTTGATGAGCCGATTTATATTCCTCGTGAGCCGTTTGAGACGCCTGGTCAGCAAGTCTTTAAGACGTTTGCCGACCATTTTGCATCAGGTGGAGGATATGGCGGCGTTGAGGATCCAAGAATTACCAAAGTAGATGATACGTTTTACATGACTTATGTTGCATTTGATGGGGCCAATCCTCCTCGGGTTGCGCTCACATCTATCTCAGTCAAGGATTTCCTAGATAGAAATTGGGATAAATGGGAAAAGCCCAAGCTTATATCAGCACCAGGTATGGTAAATAAGAATGCGGTTATTTTCCCCGAGAAAATAAACGGCAAATATGTTACGTTCCATAGAATTTATCCCAACATCTTAATTGACTATACCGACGATCTACAGTTTGATAATTATCTTCAGGGACACCACTTTATTGCGCCCCGCAAGACACACTGGGATAGCAAAAAAATTGGTGCAGGAGCACCTCCAATCAAGACAGATGACGGTTGGCTATTTATTTACCAGTCGGTCGGATACCAAAATCCTCACCAGTACAAAATAGGTGCAATGCTACTTGATAAAAATAATCCGTCAAAAGTAATCTCTCGGACTACATCTCCAATTGTTGAACCTGTTGAGTCGTATGAAAATGAAGGATTCAAATCAGGCGTTGCGTATCCATGTGGAGCTGTTGTACTTAACAACAAACTACATGTATATTACGGTGGTGCAGATACTGTCGTTTGTGCAGCGTCGGCCGAATTTGATAGATTTATGTATGAAATGAAGCGTGATAAGCAGCCAGTCCTAAGACGGGCCCAGCTCAATCTTTTTAACTAATTATGCTTACTCTAAAACGCGCCCCTGAGAACCCGATTGTCATTCCAAATACAAATAACTCGTGGGAACATGACGGAGCATTTAACGGATGTGTTGTCGAGGTAAATGGTAAATACCATATGGTATATCGTGCCTTGTCTTCTAAAGAGACGAGAAATGGTGTAAGTATGCAAGTATCCTCGATTGGTTATGCTGAGAGTGACGATGGTAAAAGGTTTTACAATTTTAGACAGCTGATTGCTCCGACTGAAGATTGGGAGACATACGGTTGTGAAGATCCCCGCATAACTTACATGGATGGGAAATTTTATATTTTCTACACTGCCCTCTCAGTCTACCCCTTTTCTGCATATGGAATAAAACTTGCAGTTGCTGTAACGAGCGATTTTAAAAATATAGAAAAGCACCCTGCGACAACTTTCAATTCAAAAGCGATGGGACTTTTCCCAGAGAAGATAAACGGAAAAATGGCAGCACTTGTTACGATAAATACCGATATGCCACCCGCAAAGATAGCGCTCGCCCTTTTTGACCGCGAGCAGGATATTTGGTCACCATATTATTGGACTGAATGGTATGACAACGTTAACAATCATATGATTCATCTCATGCGCGATGTTCGGGATCAAGTCGAACTTGGTGCTCCGCCGATCAAAACTGAGCACGGGTGGCTTGTTATATATTCCTATATCACCAACTATATGAGTAATGATAAAAAATTTGGGATTGAAGCAATACTGCTTGACTTAAACAACCCACTCGAAATAATTGGACGTACTCAATCGACGATGATTTCGCCTGAGGAGAAGTATGAGAAAGAAGGAAATGTGCCGAACATAGTTTTTCCCTCAGGTGCGCTTATTCACGATGGAAAGCTCATGGTATATTATGGTGCTGCCGATACAAGTTGTGCTGTCGCAAGTTGCAGCCTTGAGGATTTATTTAAAGAACTAAAGCCAGTAGAAGCTCCATCAACAACCGTATCATCATCTCATATCAAAAAATTTACTCGCTATGGAGGCAACCCTATTATTACTCCAACTCTCGAGCTTGACTGGCAGGCTCGAGGCACATTCAATCCTGCGGCAATTTATGAGGATGGCAAGATTCATATAGTTTATCGAGCGCAAGCGGCAAATGGTACATCAGTCTTGGGCTATGCTTCAAGTCGTGACGGGTTTCACATCGACGAGAATCTAGACTACCCTATCTATACTCCCCGAGAAAACTTTGAAAAAAAGCCAAGCGGGCAAGGAAATTCAGGTTGTGAAGATCCGAGACTTACTAAAATTGGCGACAGACTTTATCTCACTTACACTGCGTATGATGGTGCCAACCCTCCGCGAGTCGCACTATCTTCTATTTCGCTTTCAGACTTTCTAAGTAAAAAATGGAATTGGGATACGCCCAAACTTGTATCACCTCCCGGAGTTGATGATAAAGACGCTTGTATAATAAAGAAAGTAAAAGGTGAGGGTTATATTGCATTTCATAGACTTGGGAATGTAATTTGGCTTGATTTTCTACGTGACCTAGAATTTCCGGAAAAGAAATATTTAACTGGCGGAATTATTGCCCAAGCGCGAAAAGACAAATGGGACAACGTAAAAATAGGAATTGGAGCACCACCCATCGAGACAGAGCATGGTTTCATACTTCTCTATCATGGAGTATCTGAGCCGGGTTTTATTTACAAAATGGGTGCTATGCTTCTTGATCTTGAAGACCCCCGCAAAATTATTTCACGAACGGATTCGCCACTTCTCGAACCCGAAATGGAATACGAACTAAAGGGTGAAGTTCCCAATGTCGTTTTTGGTTGTGGTGCGGTTGTGGTTGAGGGGGTTATATATATGTATTATGGTGGCGGAGATTCGGTTGTTGGTGTTGCGACTATGCCACTTGCGACATTACTAGAAGTTCTACTTGAGAACAGATAAACCCTGCCGTTTATATTTTTTCAAAAATCTACTATATTATAAAAATGGTACGCAAGGTCCTCATCATATTTCTCTCGGCAGTCTTATATCTTAATTCTTTCATCTTCGTTTACGCCCAAGATACTAACGACCAAAGCGTCCAGGGAGCTGCTACTCTGGGAGTTGCGCATATGGTAAATGTAAAAGCTAAAAACATTAAGGATGGAAGTATCGTCTCATCGAGTTCTAATGAATCAGTATTAACAAATGTCCCATACGACTCCCAGGTACTTGGTGTTGTTGCTCGTGATGCCGCAATTATTCTAAATACCACAAATGATCCAAATAGCGTACCAGTTATATCAACGGGTACTGTTTACGTTCTCGTGATGACCTCGGCAGGCAAAATAAAAAAAGGAGATCTTATAACGTCATCGACCAATCCTGGCGTCGGTATAAAAGCAACCGATGCAGGATATGTTTTGGGAACTGCAATGGAAGACGATGACAATCCCAATACAAAGCAGGTAGACAAGATCGCAGTAAGTCTTGATCTTCACTACTTTAATTCAAAGCCTAAATTTCCAGGTTCTCTGAGTGATATATTTAAATTCGCTCTTCTTCCGACCAAAGAGGGTCCTTCTGCGCTTTTCAAGTATGTTGTTGCTGCGACAGTTGTATTAGGCTCACTGGTTCTCGGATTTATGAGCTTTGGAAGAACTGCTGCCAAGGGTATCGAAGCGCTCGGCCGCAATCCTGCAGCAAGTCGAATAATTCATCTTGGAATAATATTTAACGTAGCGATAGTTATCTCGATAGCTCTTGCGGGACTTGGCGTCGCTTTTCTTATTCTGCGCCTATAATGAGTCTTTCAAAAGTACGCGATTTATTGTTAACTGGCGCAGTTTTTCTCATCCTCATCCTGTATTTTTTCCACCCTATCAATGATCTGGTTGGTGATCTAGGTTTTTATCTAAAAGGTGGTGAAATAATTTTGCGGACCCATTCTGTTTTTCAAACAAATCTTTTCTCGTATACCAATCCAAATTTTCCGTATCTTAACATTAACTGGCTTTCAGAATTAGTTTTTTATTCAATATTCAAAACGCTGAGCTTTAATGGCCTGTTATTAACCACCGTCTTTATTTCTTTCTTAACCTTTTTAATAGTTTTTTTTACTTCCCAAAAAAAATATGGTTTGCCGGCTACGCTAATTACATCTCTGCTTTTTCTGCAAATTCTATTTGAAAGGACCGATGTAAAACCAGAAGTTTTCAGCTATTTTTTTGTTTCACTTTTTTTATTCATACTTTTCAAATTTAAAGACAGACATAGTAATCTAATCTATTTTCTGATCCCGCTCGAGACATTGTGGGTCAATTTTCATATTTATTTCTTTGTCGGACTTGCACTCATATCGATCTTTATTATCGACGAAATTATTGAGGCTAAAAACTTTAAATTAAGCACACGACTTAAAACATTGCTTACAGTTTTTATAGGCTCTCTGGTATCAACTCTTATCAACCCGAATTTTCTTAAAGGTACACTCTACCCTTTATTTGTCCTAAATAATTACGGATTTAAAGTTGAGGAAAATATAGATTTTTTAACAGCTTTTAACTCTTACAACGATACCACATTTTTATACTTTGGGTTAAGTCTCGTCATTTTATTCATAGGGTTAATTTTTTTCTATAAAAAGTTAAAGCCAATCGATTTTATTCTATCGATAATATTTTCAGCATTCGCTTTATTTGCAGTTCGGTGTTTTCCGCTATTTGCTCTCGGAGTATTTATTCCATTTGCCAAAATCGCCAATGAGACAATATCTAGAACGTGTAGCTATTTTAAAAAAGACAAAAAAACTCTAATATCGTATGGAGTAGTTTTGATGGGGTTCTTACTCGTTATTCCGACAATAATTTTTAATGTTGGTATTCACGGGGTAGGTTTTGGAGTAATTGATAATTCAGATGCTGCAATAAATTTTATTCACGATCATTCACTAAGCGGTCCTATGTATAACAACTACGATATCGGAAATTATCTAATATACAGACTGTACCCCAAAATTCCGGTTTTTGTAGATGGAAGGCCTGAGGCATATCCTAAGAGTTTTTTTGAAAAAACATACTATCCTATGCAGCTTAATCCAAAAGTATTTGATGAGGTTAGTAAAAAATATGATTTTAATTTTATAGTTATCGAATATACAGATACTTCTCCCGAAACTATCGAGAACTTGAAGCAACTTATAAAAAGCAATACGTGGAGTATGGTGTTTCTTAATAGTTCGACAGTTATTTTTCTAAAAAACAATATTTCAAACCAAATGTTGATGGGCAGATATGAAATAAACGAAAAAAACTTTAAAGTTTCAAAGTCAGACTTGAATAGTAAGGATAGTGTGCGCAGATACGTGAATTTTTTTAGGACTATTGGATGGGACGACTCGTGGTTGGCGATGAATCTCAGATATCTAGACTTTGAACCTAACAATTGCCCAGCCCTTCAAAATGTTGCCTATATTATGCAGGAGAAAAATCTGCCGACTGCACAAATTTACATTAATAAATTTATTTCAATCTGTAGTCGCACCTATTGAGTATTGAGAGTGGAAAAATAAGCTAAACTTGTCTAAAATATAATCATATGCCGAACCTGCTCTTTCAGGCTATAACTTTGTTTGCTGATTTAGTCTTATTTGCGTTTGTCGTCTACTACCTTCTTAAAATAAGGAAAAAGGAAAAAGAACTCGAGTTCAAGGAAAACTCCATTGACACAAAATACCACCAAGTTGTTGATGATGCACTTAACAGAGAGCGAAAAATTGTTGATGATGCGGCATCAGAAGCAGATAGTATTATATCCGGTGCGAAATACATCAACAAAGAAACAAGTGATCGTGTTAATCAAACAATGCAGTCAATGACTGATGAAATGAGAAAAGAGGCAGGTACAACTGCCGACACGTTCATGAAAAGCTATCAGGACTCGCTTCATCAAGTAGTCCAGGAGTCTCTGACCGACTTTCAGAAGACAACACAATTTTTAACCGCAGATTTTCAAAAACAGACTAAAGAATTCCATGACACCGTCCTGCCAGGGCTTCAAAAAGAACTGGAAGATTATAAAAAAGCACGTTATCAAGAAGTCGATAAAACAATTGCGAGAATTGTTCAAAAAGTGTCGCTTGAAGTGTTGAATAAATCCATTTCAGTTACCGATCATGAGAATTTATTGGTTGAGTCTTTGGAAAAAGCAAAAAAAGAAGGGCTTTTTGAATAAATGGATAATTTAGATCTGTCCTACTTTTTTAAAACCAAATCAGCATCTCTAGATTTTTCGCAAAAAATAAATGAGGTTTGTGATAGCGTCTATAAATCAAATTTTAATTTAGAAATTGTACTTTCTGAGAAATTTGGGATGAATAAGAAAGATAAATTTTTGGAAATTTTAAGAAACAATAATGTTGATATTTCATCAACGAGCGCAATAAGTGATTTTTTTAACAAGATTATTGATATGCTTCCTAACATTCCTGTCTTGTCGCTTACAATCGCATTTGAGCCAACCGATAAAACTTTGGAGAACGTTTCTGAGTGGTTTTTGCTAAATCTAAAGCGTCAAGTTTTGTTGGATTTTAAAATAGATAAAAATATTTTGGGGGGGGCAATAATTTTTTCAAAAGGCAAATACCTAGATTACTCTATTAGAAGCAGGTTTGATGCCTCCATATCGGACATTGTTAACCAAAATAATACAGAAAATAAGTTAGCCCCAGAGACACCTGTTGATAAAGTTCAAGAAAATGTGAATTCTCAAACAAAATAAAATGGACTCAGAATACAATCAGCTATTACAAAAAACGGGTGAGTATGGTGTCGTATACCAGGTAAGTCATCCTATTGTTTTCATTGAAGGTTTGCCAAATGTTAGAACCCATGAAGTAATCGTTTTTGACAACGGAGAACGCGCTGAAGTCTTTGCTATAAATCGCGGAAAAATAGAGGCTAGGTCTTTTTCGCATGAACCGATAAGAGTTGGAACAAAAGCAACGAGAACAGATCAGCTGCTTTCGATTCCTGTTGGGCAAGAATTGCTTGGTCAAACGATAAATCCTCTTGGTGACTCACTCGATCCTACTGCTAATTACGTGAAACCAAAAGAGATTCGAGATATTGATGCTACTCCAGTTGGCATCTCTGGTAGACAAAAAATTGCTACACAGCTTATAACGGGTATAGCACTTATTGACCTTATGATACCTCTTGGTCGAGGACAACGGGAGCTCATAATTGGAGACAGAAAAACAGGTAAAACTTCACTCATCATGACAACTATAAAAAATCAAATCTTTGAAGGAAATGTTGTTATTTATGCTGCAATTGCTAAGAAAAAAAGTGACATCAAGAAGCTTAGACAGTTTTTTGTTAATGAAAAAATTATGAATAAAGTTGTCATTGTTGCTGCCTCCTCTTATGATTCGCCAACTTTAATTCATCAAACTCCATATGCTGCGATGGCAATCGCAGAGTATTTTCGCGATCAGGGTATTCACAGTCTGTTGGTTTTGGATGACCTGTCAACTCATGCAAAATTTTACCGTGAGTTATCACTTTTGGCCAGGCGATTTCCGGGTCGTGATTCCTACCCTGGAGATATTTTTTACACCCACTCCAAACTTCTCGAACGCGCTGGTAATTTTAAGCACCCAACAGCGGGTGAGGTTTCTATAACCTGCCTTCCTGTTATTGAAATTGTCGAAGGCGATTTTACAGGCTATATTTCGACTAATGTTATGGGAATTACTGATGGACACATTTATCTCGACAGTAACATTTACTATCAGGGTATGCGACCTGCCGTCAATGTGCCGCTTTCCGTTACTCGTGTAGGTCGACAGACTCTTGATAAACTATCGCGCGATGTTAATAAAAATCTAACTTCATTTTTATCCCAATACAACAAACTTCAGGCAGTATCTCATTTTGGGCAAGAATTAACGGATGATGTAAAGAAGACTTTGCGACTTGGCGAAATGATTAACAAATTTTTTGTTCAACCTTATCAACTAACTATCCCTAAAAACGTCCAGTTGATTATTATATCTATGATTATGCAAAATATTATAGAGAACAAAGAATCGCTAGATAAGATCATGAAAGGACTTATCAATGCTTTTTATGACAGAGGGAAGCAAAAAATTCTATATGAAGTTGTAGATGCGCCTGACATGAAGAAATTTAATGAAAACATCATGAACAATAAGCAAAACCTTTTGGGATTTGCAGAAGGAAATTAGTATGCCGCAGAGGAAAATTATTGCTGAAAATTTAGACGCTCTCAATAGTTTAAAAGACTTAGCAGAGAGTTATGAAGAAATTGCAGTTATTCGTATGCAGAATATTAAAGATTCTGTTCTGAAAACTCGCGATTTTCTGGCAGATCTTTCGGATGTTTTTGTGGATCTCAAGTCATCTTATGATCGGGAAGTAAAAGAACTTTTGGCAAGACGAAAAAGCGGAGACAAAACAATCCCACTTATGCTGCAAAAGAATGGTAGGACGCTCATGGTGTATCTATCATCAAATGGTCGTCTGTACGGTCAGGTTACACAGAAGACCTACAAACTGCTCGTGCAAGATTTAAAAAAACCAGATGCGGAGGGTGCGGATCTTCTCATAATTGGAAGTGCAGGAAAGGAGCTATACGAAGCATCAGGTATTAGCAAAAAATTTGAATATTTTGAACTTCCTGATATTGGCGTCGAAATCGACCACGTAAAACAGCTTATGAGAAAGTTTCTGCAATACGATCGGGTGCACGTTTACTATGGAAAATTTAGTAACGTTGTCAACCAGAATCCTATCGCAACAAGTATCACGGGTGAATCAATTTTTGAAACAGAAGTCCTCACTCCTACGCCGCGGGAAGATAGATTTATCTTTGAACCTATTCTTGAAAAAATATTTTATTTTTTTGAAACGCAAATCGTTGCAAATCTCTTCGGTCAGACTCTCCTTGAAAATCAGTTGGCAAGACACGCTTCGCGCGTTAATGCTATGGAGGAAGCGCTTATACACATAGACGAAGAGTCAAAAAAACTAAATCTTGCAAATAAAGTTTTAAGACATCAGACAGAAAATAAAAAACAACTCGAGACAATTTCGGGTCTTGCTCTGTGGAGCTAAGAATAATAATGACCATTAACCAAATTCCAATTTTCAAACCAATTAACAAATGTTGAATGTTTAAAAATTAAACTTTTGAATTTTGATATTGGTTTGATCAATTGGTGCTTGGTAAATTGGTAATTTAAACACATGTTATCCGGAAAAATTGTTAGCGTTAAGGGTCAAATAATCGAGGTTGAATTTTTGGATGAAAAACCAAATATTCATGATGTTCTTTTTTTTAAAGACGACCCCAACGTAAAAATGGAGGTTTATACCTCGGCAACTCCAAACTCATTTTATTGCCTTGCGTTAACTTCGGTTACGAAATTACATCATGGATCACCAGTCATAAGTACGGGACAGCCAATAAAAATTCCTGTAGGTCCTGAAATGTTGGGTAGAGTTGTCGACAGTCTTGGCAATCCGCAGGATGGAAACGGTCCAATAAACGCAAAGGAGGAAAAACCAATTATTGCAAAAGATATTAGCTTCGCAGATGTGTATATTCCAAACGCCATACTCGAAACAGGGATAAAAGTTGTCGATTTTTTTACTCCCATTATAAGAGGTGGAAAAGTTGGACTCTTTGGAGGAGCGGGAGTTGGTAAAACCGTTTTGCTTTCAGAGATTATCCATAATATCGTTATTCTCCATCCTGATGAAAACGTGTCTGTGTTCACAGGTGTCGGAGAGCGTACTCGTGAAGGAGAAGAATTATTTGAAACACTTAAAGAAAGTAAGGTTATGAATGGCGTTTCACTTATTTATGGAAGCATGGGTGAAAATCCAGCGCTTCGTTTTAGGACAGCATTTACGGGAGTTACTTTGGGTGAATATTATCGCGACAAAATGGGAAAAGACGTATTGTTTTTTATTGACAACATCTTTCGTTTTGCGCAATCCGGTTACGAATTATCAACACTTATGAATGCCATACCATCAGAAGGTGGTTATCAAGCTACCTTGACGTCAGAGATGGCATCCTTTCACGAAAGACTTGTGTCAACGCAAAAAAATTCAATAACGACATTTGAAGCAATATATGTTCCTGCGGATGACCTGACTGACTCAGGAGTCCAAGCGATTTTTCCATACCTTGATTCAGGTATTATTCTATCTCGTGCAATTTACCAAGAGGGTCGTTTTCCTGCCGTTGATCTTCTAGGATCAAACTCTTCAAGCCTTAATGCAGATTATGTGGGTGACGAGCATTACAATACGGCACTTGAAGCGCAAACCTTACTCAAAAAAGCAGTTTCTCTCGAGAGAATAGTTTCGCTTATTGGTGAATCAGAACTTTCATCAGACGATAAGACAGTTTTTGAACGGGCAAAAATGTTGAAAAGTTATATGACGCAGAATTTTACGGTTGTTGAAGCGCAAACTGAGAAAAAAGGTGTATATGTACCAATAAAACAAACCATTGCTGATGTTCGGGCAATATTGGATGGTAAAGTGGACTCATTAACATCGGACGATCTTATGTTTATTGGAACATTAAATGATATTGAAGAAAAACTTAATACAACAAATCAAAAAAAGGCCGCAACACCAACACCTAATGCAACGCCTCCTGTTTCGCCTCAGGCTCCACAGCCAGTTTCAGCACTTCAAACTCCACCGCCACAACCTGTACAAGGCCAACCAGCACAGGCAGCATCAGTAGTACAGCCTAGTGTTCAGCAACCCCCGGCGCCACTTGCTGCAAAATAAGTATGTCAGACCCTAAAACATTTAAGGTAAAAGTTCGAGATACAGAGAATGTACTTTTCGAACAGGAGATTGATCGCATTTCATCTTTCAATGAAGTTGGCCCTTTTGACGTATACCCAATGCACGCAAACTTTATATCCATCGTTCGTCGTGGAATAAGATTTTACTTGAAGCATCAGATGGTCAAAGAAATGGCTTTTGAGCAAGCAGTCATGAAAGTTAAGTCTGACATGGCGCAAGTATTTTTGGGTATTGAAGTCTTGTTTGTTGATGACCAAGCACCCACCGCAAGCCCCGCCCCGGGTAAAAAGAAGTAATCCCCCAACACCCAACACCCAACACCCAACACCCAACACCATTATCATATATAGCTATAATCTAACATAAGAACAACATTTAAAACCAAAAGTTAAATTTTTTCCCGTTAAATCAGTATATTCTATAACGCAACGCAGTTATTTAGCCTCAAATTCTCTTGTGAAACGACCAATTCTTGAAAAATCCATAATTAATACACTATTAACAGTAAGCTTTCAATATTTACTACAGGTTATTTTGCAAAATGTTTCACGCTCTGTTTTTCACAAGTCCTTCAGAAATCTTTCGGCGGGATTTTCATAGGAAATATTTTTTCTGGCAAATATTTTTTTTCGTAAAAATTTAAGGCCTCAAAACGTATATTAATACATCACTTTTTTTGACATTTTTTCACAATATGTGAAATATAAGAAATTGCTAAAAAAACAATACAGTTTGTTACAGTATTTAGCTGTTCGAGCTGTTGACTAGTTTTATCAAAAATTTATACAGTAAATATAGTCTAATTTTATGAATCAAGGTGGGGGAGATTTGACAAAAAAGATTGTTACTTTAAAGCAGGCATCTGACACTCTCGGAGTCTCTATTTCTACCCTTCTCACCTGGAACGAATACAACATCCTCAAACCAACAATCACACAAAGCGGCGAGGTGGTCTATTTTCAAGAACAAATCGATAGATTTTTAACAATCAGAAAATTGTCGCAAAACGCCGTGGCTCAAAGTGTCCAGTCAATGAGCCCTAAAATCGAACAGATTACCACCCAGTCTGTTCAGGCACCTCTGCCATCTCCGGTTTCAAATTCGATAATCGATGCAATGTTCCCTCCCGCACAGGTGAGCCACGTGGAAAAACAAGAGCTTCATGACTACGCTCCGCGTATAGATAGTTCTAGCAAAAAAACTGGCCTTTCTCAAAAAGCCAATGTTGCTTTGGGTATCTCAGCGGTTGGGATTATCCTAGTTGGTGCGTTTATCACCTCTGGAAGTGGATGGAAGGCTCTGCTTGATAAGTCTGTTCTAACATCCCAGAGAGTGCTCTACTCGCAAACAAGTAAATTTGCACTTTCCGGTCCTAACAATTTTGCACATCCGATAGATTTAAAGTCTAAAAACGAAAGCAAGAATCTGAACAACGAAGGGGAAGCATCGCCAGATGACAAACTTTTGGCAGCAAACGGGTATTTTGCAAATAGACAAGCAAATGAGAATGCCCTAAAAAAAGCTGGGTCAAAAGTCTCTCAAGGGTCAAAAATGTCAAACTCTGATATTCAGACTGCATCGGCTGGATCAAGCGATTACGCAACTTACGGTGAAGTTTCAAATTTTGCATCAAACTGCCCAACTTGTTCGTCTGATTCTGAGACACAAAGCAATGGAGTTTTTGACGAACGCGGCAACATTAAAGGTAAAACAGGAAATGCTGATTTACTTGCATCAATCCTTCAGGGTACAGGATCTATGCAGGGGTCAAGTCTTACTCGTCAAGCTGCTCCAAACAATTTTGTTATCTGGATAACTGTTGGGCTTCTTTCTTTAGTTTTCGTTTTTGGAAAACAACCACCTTACTCTCTTAGAAGATCATACGTTAGCCAAGTTGAGGCAATATCGCATACCCATACACCTGATGATGAAAAGGTCTTGGAAGTTGACCAAAAGACGGACGGCACAGTCGTTATCAACTTCTTAGGTCGAGAAATAAAAGTTAGTAAACCAGAGCTCGATAGCGAGTCAGATCAGTTCATTGAAAGATTGATGAATCTTGTGACGACAGATGATAAAGAGATCGATTATGACAATTCAAGAGACGATGAAGTTGGTCTATCAGCTCCTCTAAGCAAGCTTGTTACAAGACTTGGTTTTGTTGGGGTTAAGCGAGATCTTTTCTTCCCGCGTACATCCAAGAACAGAATTCTTTTTAGAAAATACGTTACACGAGGAGATCTTGCCTCGATGAATTTGACAACTGAGCAAATTTCAAAAGAGATTTTTGCAATTTCCCAAAGCTAAACCTCCAGGTCCACACAGGTCCACGTGAGTTCATTTGTATCTCAGAGGCCTCGCACTTTTCACGCTTATCCTACGCTTAATTTAGTCAAAAAAATGAACCCTTCCCGCCCGGCTCATTCAGAGAATTTATTATCACTTCAAGAGGCTGCCCAAAAGCTAGGTGTTTCCGTGGATACACTCCTTGAATGGAACGAACACAGAATCCTCAAACCAACGATAACACCAGAGGGTCAGCTTGCATACCCTGAGGAACAAATCAATCAATTCTTGCAGATTGGAACAGTTGGAAGTGTGGAAGAGGTTTCTAGACCACAAGCAATCAGTTCAGAAAAAAGCCAAAGTAAAGGCCTTTATAAAACGCTTTTGTCATGGATTGGAAATGAATTTTACGAAGACGAATACATCAAGGATTATTTGAAGTCCCAAGTGAATGATTCTTTAACATTTAACTTCAAAAAACCTTCGAAAAAGTTTGGTTATTCTGTCTCGATAATACTCGTCATATTGATCCTGATTCTTACAACGCAGCAGAGCAAAATTAAGTTTTTGGCAGACAAATACCAGAACCAATTGGCAACAGCTGAGAACAGCAAGCAAGCAGTTTTGGGCGCCCAGACTAGCAAATTGAAGCTAACTGGTAGCATCATTTTTAGCCTCCCAGTCATCAATCGCGACAACGTATACCTCAACAAGGACCTTTTTGTTGACGGCAAAAGCCTTTTTAAAGGACCAATAACAGCACCAAACATTGTGTATTCTGTAAAGGCTGGAAACAATGTCCAGATCACAGGTGACAAACAAAATCCGACAATCTCAGTCGACTTCTCTCAAGCTGTTACATCTCTGCAAGGACAGACTGGCGATGTTCAACTTCAACCTGGGACAGACATTTCAATTGACGGCTTAACTATTTCAGATATTTCAACTTTAACTAGCGTTGCTTCAAGAGGAGACTGTGACTCTTGTATAACTGACGCTGATGTAGCAAACAATCTGACGATCACAGCCGGTGGAAATGTTGCTGGAGAAGCTATCACCTCTGGTCTTATTGCGACAAATGTTGGAGGTACTGGTCTTTCGTCATACAATACGGGGGATCTTATTTACGCATCTGCCGCCAACACTCTTGCAAATCTTCCAATAGGCTCAACGAATGGGCAGATATTGCAAGTTCAAAACGGAGTACCAGCTTGGTCAACTATAGCGCTAGATGCTGCCGGAACTAGCTCAATCACATCGGGTGCGAACCTTGTCGGGGTATATGCAAACCTTACAAACTCCTCCTCCAACAATCTTCAGCAGGTTCTTCAGGATCTCGATACTTCTATCACCTCAGCCGGTACGAGTCCATTTTCAACAGGAAATGATTTGACCTACGGCACATATATTCGACCGACAAATATATCAGACAATTTCATACTAGGAGGAACAGGAACAATTGACACTTCTACTCTCTTCTTTAATACCTCAACAGGAACTCTAAATCTCGGAACAAACAATACTGGAGCAGGTGGTCAGAATGGTTCCCTAACACTTTTCTCTTCGGGCAACGGAGTAACCGACACTGGACTTACAACAAATGCTACAGGTGATTTATTAATCCCAAATGGCAATGTTGGAATCGGTGCTACTCCATCCGACCTTGATGTGGATGGACACCCTTTTGCGCTTGAAGTTGATGGTAGTATTGGACCAGCAGTTGACGCAGTTTATGATTTGGGTTCGCCGACGCGTCGATACAGAGATTTATACATAACTGGAACGACAACTTCTGGTGGAGATATTACGATTGCCAATAGTTCACCCAAAATTTATTTCATAGATACGGATGTGGGTCAAGATCAGTATCTCGTGAACGTCGACAATTCGCAGTTCACGCTAACCAACAATTCCACGGGGGCACAAGCCCTCGCTGTTCTTTCTAACGGGGATGTTTTGCTTGCAAGTGGATCAGCTTCAACCGGCTGTACAATTGCTGATGCAACCGGTAATCTAACTTGTTCTGGAAACATCACAACAGCCAACACGTCAGGAACAGTTGGCTTTTTCAGCCGAAACAACGGAACATCAACTCTAACCACAGCTACGGCAGGAGATTCGATTACAACCTCGGGTAATCTTTCAACAACAGGAACAGGGACTATAACAAGCGCAAACGGACTTACAGTTGCAGCTGGAAACATTACTTTTTCTTCATTCAGCACAGCAGGAGTTGTTGTCAACGATACAGCTGGTCTTCTCTCAACAGTTGCGCAGCTTAGTCCGCTTCGAGGTGGTACTGGAGTCGATGCATCGACAGCTTCCAATGGACAGATTTTAATTGGAAATGGAACAGGATTTTCACTCAATACAATAAGTGGAACTCCGAATCAAATAAATGTAACGAATGGTGCGGGTTCTATCACTCTCTCAACTCCTCAGGATATCGCAGCAACATCAACGCCGACTTTTGCAGCTCTAACGCTTAACAATGTCACAAACCAATTAGTCCTCGGACAACCAACCCACACCACGACAATTTCATCACCGTCACAAGCTGCTCCCATTACGGCATCCATTCCATCACTTGGCGCATCCGATACTTTTGTTTTTGCAAATGCTACGCAAACATTAGATAACAAGACTATAGGTTCAACCGGTTTGACATTTTCAGGTGCCGCAACAGACATCACAACAGCCGCAAATGAAGATTTAACTCTCTCTCCAAACGGCACAGGCGAGGTGGTTATTTCAAACACGACAAAATTATTGTCACTCCTTCCTGCACCTGGTGCTGCAAGTACTGTCTGTCGAGATAATGTCACGAACGAGCTTACATTTTGTCCTGCCAACTCATCAAATGTTGATTTGCAGCAGGCATATAATGCAGGAAATGCTATTTCTGCAAGTGATCTTCGAGGAAATATCGCGCTCACACTTGCTGCACTTTCTTCACGACAATTAACTTTAACCAACGCTGGTACAGCATCAAGCGCATTTGTAATAAACGACACTAATGCTGCCAATCAAAATGCGATCGAGGTTCAGTCAAACGGTTCACCAACATTAACTATCAATGAGAATGGTAACCTTACGACGATTGGTAATATTTCAACAACTGGCTCAGGAGCTGTAAGTTCTGCAACCACACTCACTGCCCAAGCTGCGACAAACCAACTTGTTCTCGGAAATGGAAATACAACGACAATATCATCAATTGCACCGGCTGCCGCACGTATTGCAACTATTCCAGCGCTTTCAGCCGACGACACTTTTATTTTTGCAAACCAAACGCAAACCTTGACCAACAAGTCAATTGGTGCCGGTGGTTTGATATTCTCAGGTGCATCACCCGATATAACAACTGTTGGTAATGAAGACTTTACGATAACACCTGGCGGAACAGGCGAAATAATATTATCAAGTACTGCACAGCTTGGTACGCTTATCGCTCCAACAGGAAATATCGTAAATACTCTTTGTCGCGACACAGTAACGCATGAGATCACACAATGTCCAGCAAACGCAAGCAACACAACGCTTCAGCTCGCATATGATGCAGGTAATACCATCACGACAACAACAGGCCGAAATATTGATTTCAGACTTTATGATGAAACTAGTAACAATGGTATAGCCACATCATTTTCTGTAACTAACGCTGGAACTGGGAGTGCGCTGATTATAAATGATACAAACGCTGGTATAGGAACTGCACTTTCTGTTCAATCAAATGGAACACAAAATCTTTCTATAAATGAAAATGGAGTTCTATCAACCACAGGCAACATTTTGACAACAGCAGGTGGAACTATCACATCAAACGGTCTTCTCACCGCTTCAAATGGTCTAACTCTCACAACAGGTGCGTTAAATCTAACTGCTACATCTGGAACTATCAACCTAAACGGTATTACTGCTTACTCAATCAATGCTGGTGGAAACAACGTTATTTTTACATCGAACAACTTTAATACTACGGCAACAGGAATTAATTCAACTGCAATCGGTGCTACAAATCCTTCAACGGGTAATTTCACCAACCTTACGGCGGCGGGTTCTGCATCTTTCTCAGGAGATTTAGTTCTTGCTGGTGGGCCAAGATCAATTCAAACAACAGAAAATAACACCCTTACAATTGGAGGTAATTCAACTGGAAACATAAACATATCACCGCTTGCAGGACTTGGAACAATTTTCCTGAACGGTTCTGCAACAACATCTGGAAATCTTTCGGTTTACGGTACAGCCCAACTTACAGGAAATACTTCAATACTTGGTTCAAGTACATTTATCGTTGGTACAGGCGCAACAACTCTCGGAGGAACACTAAATGTTGCAGGGCTTACAACTTTGTCAAGCGGAGTAAATATTTTTGGTGGAATCAACAACAATAATGGTGGCATCACGAATGCAGGACCAATAACCGATATTACTTATGCAACAGCTTCGGGATCAATAACAGCCGATACTGTAAATGCACTCACTGCTCTTCAGCTTAATGGAATTAACATTAATACTGCAGGTACTCTTTCAAATGTTGCTTACCAGAATCAGGCAAATATATTTACAACTGACCAAACAATCTCAGGGACACTTACTTTGTCATCTGCGTTAACTGATATAACAACAGGAGTTGATGAGGATTTGACATTATCGCCGAACGGTATTGGTCAGATAGTTCTCAATAAGACAACTAGGCTTGAATCTCTTCCAGCAGCACCTGTTACTGCAACAACTCTTTGTCGTGATGATTCGACTCATCAAATTACTCAGTGTCCAGCAAATGCAGCAAATGTTACCTTGCAGCTCGCATATCAAGCGGGTAACACAATTTCGGCCTCAGACCAATTTGGTGATATTGCATTTACACTTGCGAATGGATCATCACG
>DASZRG010000005.1:0-19371 GCA_035549295.1 Patescibacteria group bacterium | reverse complement strand
AGACCTTCAATCGATGAAATTCTATTGGCGTCGCGACCTCGAGCAAGTTGCTCAGTTGGGTTAACAGCAAGAAGAACAATAGCTGCGAGAACTCCGATAACTGCGATGACTACAAGAAGCTCGATGAGTGTGAAACCTCTTGAAAAGGATCCGTATTTTGCGAAGAATAAAAACTTTTCCCGGACAGTTTTCATTTTATATCTAAATATATAATGTGCAGATTCTGTTTTTTTTGTCAAGTCAGACTAGAAGCTAAGTGTTTGAAAATAGCATTTTCTTACAATACTTAGTAGGTTTTAAGGTTTTAAAAAAAGTCTTTCTATGGCCGTTTTAGAATTGAGATTGTTTGAGGTAACAAGCTTTGAAGTTTTTGTTAACTCTTTAATAAGATGCGCGCAGATTTGAATTTTAGCAGAATCATTTTTTGATACTAACTCTAATAATTGCGCACGAAGACATAAAATTATATCCGCGAGTGACACTTTTTTCACATCAATCAATTCTTCTACCAACGCGAGTCTTGACGTGGGCTGATCGATAAGCAGCTTGTTTACAATCAAAAGAATATCCTTGTCGAGAGTTGGTAAATATGAGGCTTTAGGTTCAATAAACACCGTACATCTTGAGACAATCGTTGGTAGAAGTTCTTGCTGGGAAACAAAAACAAAATCTGTCACTTCGTCTAACTCCTCAAGCGTCTTGAGTAGAGCAGACTGGGCGTCAAGGGAAATTTCAGCTGATATGATAACGAGCCTATTGCGCCCAGAGAGTGGAGCAATTGAGAGTGTTTGTTTAATTTTCCTAGCATCTGAGATTTTTATTTGTTCTTCGAATCTTAAAATATTATACTCAGGAATATTATTATCCCTAATATATTGTTCTAAAAATTCTTCAACAAATTTTTTGCTTCCATTCAGGATCAATGAACGCATATTGATAATTGACATTATATCAGCAAATCCGTACGATAAATTGAGCACGTGTTTTAACAACGTGTTTTCTTTGTTTGGAAAAATATGGATCAGGCTGCCCAGCAAAAAAACAATACACCTCAAACAACACCACTTCAGAATGATGTATCTGCTTCTGAACAAAATGTCGCTAAAATTCTTCTCGACGAAGGACAGCTTTCTCAAGAAAAATATGATCGGGCGAAAGCTGAATCAGTAAGCCGATCGATATCAATTGACAGAGCGCTTCTTGAATTAAATTTAGTACCCGAAAGCGCATACTACGAATCTCGCGCAAAATTAATAGGTGTTCCATTCGTGTCGGTCTCAACACTCCCTTTTTCACCAGAAGCATTAAGTCTTATTCCAAAAGGAGTTGCTGAACGTTTTAGCATCATTCCATTTGCAATTGATAAGGAAAAAAGTCTTTTGTCGGTGGCAATGGCAAACCCCCTAGATCTTGAAACATTATCCTTTCTAAAACAAAAAACCGGCAATTCGATTGCATCATTTCAAGCAATACCTTCAGAGATAAAAACCGCAATTCAAAACCAATATGCGTTTGGTCTTATTGGAGACGTCAAGGAAGCAATTGCTGAAACAGAAGAAATAACGGGTGTCAAAACATTTGACAAAGATACTATTGGAGAAGTCATAAAAGAAGCTCCAATTGCAAAAATTGTTTCGACAATTCTCGAATATGCAATAAAAAGTAAGGCTTCAGACGTACACCTTGAACCACAAGAGGACCGTGTGAGGATAAGATACAGAATAGACGGAATTCTTTACGAAAGACTCTCACTACCACTTACGGTTAAAGAGGCTGTATCTTCTCGTATTAAAATTCTTTCTGACATGAAAATTGACGAGCATAGAATTCCGCAAGACGGTCGATTTAATTTTAAGTTTGGCGAGGAAGAAGTTGATCTTCGTGTCTCAACTCTTCCTGTTACATATGGTGAAAAGATAGTTATGCGACTTTTGAAAAAATCTGGCGGAATTCCTACGCTTAATGAACTCGGACTTCGCGGCTCGGGACTTCGTACGCTTGAAGCTGCAATCCTAAGACCACACGGGATAATAATTGTCTGTGGACCAACTGGATCTGGTAAAACAACAACACTTTATGCTGTTCTTTCAAAACTTAATACAACTCGGGTAAATATCGTAACTCTCGAAGATCCTGTTGAATATCAAATACCAGGATCTAACCAAGTACAAATAAACCCTGATGTTGGACTTACTTTTGCTGCAGGACTCAGATCATTCTTGCGCCAGGACCCAAACATAATTCTTGTTGGTGAGATTCGCGATAAAGAAACAACAGATCTTGCTATTCAAGCATCTTTAACAGGTCACTTAGTTTTCTCTACGCTTCATACATCAAACGCAGCGAGCACGCTGCCGCGTCTTATCGACATGGGTGCAGAAAGCTTTTTGCTAGCGTCTACGATGAATGCGATAGTGGGACAACGTATTGTTCGTAAGATTTGCAACAGTTGTAAAAAAGAATACGCACCAGCAAAAGAACTGATAGGAGAACTACGCAAAAATCTGGGTCCATTACTTACAAAAAAAGATGATGAAATTAAATTTTTCAGAGGTGAAGGATGCGATAACTGCGGTCACTCTGGATTTTTGGGTAGGATTGGAATATACGAAGTCTTATCCGTTACGGAATCAATTGCAAAACTTGTGCTGTCAAAAACTGATGCTGGCGATATCGAAGCACAAGCTATAAAAGAAGGTATGATAACCATGAAACAAGATGGATATATGAAGGTTATTGAGGGTCTGTCAACGATGGATGAAATTTTGAGAGTCGCACAAGAATAAGAGAAATTAGAAACTAGATATTAGAAACTAGGAATTACTAAAATATTATCCAGTCTCTAGTTACTAGTCTCTAGTTACTAATTACTATGAATATTGAGGAGCTTTTTGAAGCAACCATACAGGCAAAAGCGTCAGATTTACACCTTGTGGCAGGGGTTGCGCCTGTCGTGCGCGTTGATGGTGCTCTCTCGACACTATCTGCTTACCAACCTTTGACAAATCAAGAACTTGAAGACCTGATAATACCTGTTCTTTCAGAAATTCAAAAAAAGTCTCTCGCCGAAAACCGTGCGCTCGACTTTTCATATGGATACGGTGGAGGAGATTATGGAGAAAAAGGACGATTTAGAATAAATTTGTACTATCAAAGAAATACACTCGCTGCCGCATTCAGACTTCTTCCGGAGCGCGTTAGAACTCCTGAGGAACTGGCTCTTCCACCAATTTGCCACGAACTAGCAAATCTGAAACAAGGATTTGTAATAGTTACGGGACCGACTGGACATGGAAAATCTACAACAATTGCCTCAATAATAAATGAGATAAATTTGAATTCGGGGCGCAATATTATAACTGTCGAAGATCCAATAGAATATGTGTACCCCAAAGGGATGAGCCTAATATCTCAAAGAGAGATCGGAATTGATTCCCTTTCTTGGGGTGAATCTCTCAAGTCTGCATTACGTGAGGATCCAGATGTACTCTTGATTGGGGAGATGCGCGACCCAGACAGTATCTCATCAGCGATAACAGTTGCAGAAACTGGTCATTTAGTCTTTTCAACCCTGCACACCAACTCAGCATCGCAAAGTATTGATCGTATGATTGACTCATTTCCGGAAAAACAACAGGGACAAATTCGAGCTCAACTATCAGGATCGCTTGCCGCAGTTATATCACAACGTCTTATTCCAAAAATTGGAGGTGGGCGAGTGGTAGCTGTTGAAGTAATGATCGCAAACAATGCGATCAAATCTAATATTCGCGAAGGAAAGACTCATTTGATCGATTCCATAATTCAAACCTCTCAGGATGTTGGCATGATTCCGCTCGAAGTTACTCTCGCAAATCTCGCAAAAGAAGGAATCATAAGCATTGATACTGCTAAAAGCTATGCACTTAGAATCGATGCTCTTGAGCAACTTCTTTAATTATGCCATTTATCTATACAGGTATTGATCCACAATCGGCAAGAGTAAAAGGCAAAATTAATGCAAATAGCGAACGTGAAGTTGTAGATTTTTTACGCCAAAATCATCTAACACCTCTTTCGATCAAAAAGATAAATGATACTGGCGATTTTTTAATGTTCAAAAAAGTAAGCAACGCAGATGTCATTCTTTTTACTAGACAGCTCTCATCGATGATCCTAACTGGTTTGACTCTGGTCGAATCCTTAAAAATATTAAAACAACAAGGTGTCAGTGAGGGAATGCAGGAAGTAATAGCTGATCTAATCGCACAGGTTTCAGAAGGAACAGCTTTCTCAGACGCGCTTTCGACTCATAGCCAATATTTTCCAGAAGTCTATATCGCTCTTATAAAGGCCGCCGAAAAAGGTGGACTACTCGACAAAATCCTCACTCGCTTGGCAGACAACATGGAAAGCGCTGATGATCTTCATAAAAAAGTTAAGTCTGCGATGTTTTATCCAACTATTGTTATAGTAGCGATGGGAGTAGTCCTAATTGTTATGAACGGATTTGTTATACCTCAATTAGGAAATCTCTATGACAGTCTTAATTTAAAACTTCCTTTTATCACAAGAATTGTAATCGATTTCTCAAAAATCTTTACAAATTACTTCCTGGTCCTAATTATTATGGGTGTTGTTGGATTCTTTTTATATAATCGCTTTAAGAAAACTGAAGAAGGTATACGCATAATCGACGCCAGTAAACTAAGAATTCCTGTTTTGGGAAAAATTAATGAACTATCTCAACTAGACGAGATAACAAGAACACTTTCGATACTAATTTCATCAGGCGCATCTATTATAGAAAGTCTTAATATAACAGCAAATGTTGCCGACAACTATTGGTACAAGAATGCAATGCAGTCAGCAAGCGGCCTCGTTGAAAAGGGTATTCCCATGTCTGACGCATTTGCGCATCAAAACATATTTCCTCCAATGATGGTACAAATGGTGAAAGTCGGCGAATCAACAGGAAAAATAGACGAGAGCCTTCTCAAGGTATCAGAATACTTTGAGCGCGACTTGTCTATAAGAATTAAAACTCTGACAACAGCAATAGAACCAATTCTTATTATTTTCCTTGGAGTATCTGTAGCGTTCTTGACAATTTCCGTTATTACTCCAATTTATGGACTGATTTCTCAGATCCAGTAACCTCTTCTTAAGATGCTTGAAATGGCCGTTCGTGTTGTGCTAGTATAGATAATCTTATGGCAAAAGGGAACGAATATACAGCCAAAAATATTCAGGTCCTCGAGGGACTTGAGCCAGTTCGGAAAAGGCCCGCGATGTACATTGGCTCCATCGATTCAATAGGACTTCACGAAACTCTTCGCGAAATAATAGATAATTCAGTTGACGAATCACTTGCAGGTGAAGCAAGGAATGTTTGGGTGGCTCTTAATCCAGATGGATCGGCAACTGTTGTTGATGATGGACGTGGAATCCCAGTTGATAACGTGCCAGGATACGGAAAAAGTGCTCTTGAGATGGTCATGACTAAACTCCACGCCGGTGGAAAATTTGGTGGTGGAGCATATAAGGTATCAGGAGGTCTTCATGGAGTAGGATCATCTGTGGTTAATGCACTTTCAAACAAAATGTGGGTTGAAGTACGACGAGACGGAAAGCTTTATCGGCAAGAGTATGAACGCGGAATACCAAAAACCGATGTAAAATCGATGCCATTTTCAGAATCGTATATAAAAAGCTTGATACCAGATGCGAGAATAAATACATTAACTGGCGGTACTGCAGTAACTTTTTTCCCAGACGACTCAATTTTTACAACTGTCGAATTTGATAACCACGTCGTGCTGAGACTTATCCGTGAAAGGGCATATATAGTTTCAAAGCTATATTTTCATTTTTTTGATCTTCGTGAAGGGCACAAGCTTGAAACCCACATGTATTTTGAAGGCGGCATTGTTTCACTAGTTAAAAAGCTCAACGAAGGAAAAGGCGGGATACATCCAGCAGTATATCTTCAAAAAGAAGTTGATGATGTATTTGTTGAGGTAGCACTTCAATACAATGAAGGGATTTCTGATAATACGGAAAGTTTTGTAAACGTCATCAATACTGTAAACGGCGGAACACATGTTACTGGATTTAAGATGGCTCTGACTCGCGTCATAAATGACTATGGTAAAAAAATTGGAGCATTTAAAGCAGAGGGAGACTCAATAACTGGTGAAGATACACTCGAAGGTTTGACCGCAGTAGTTGCAATTCGAATGGAGCAGAACAGAATACAGTTTGAGGGTCAAACCAAAGGAAAGCTTGGAAATTCGGAAATACAACCACTGGTACAATCAGTTGTAAAAGAAGGATTGAGCATGTATTTTGAGGAGAATCCTTCGGATGCGCGCACTATCTTGAACAAAGCATACTTGGCAGCTAAAGCAAGGCTCGCTGCGCGTGCGGCAAAAGATGCGATTTTGAGAAAAGGTGCGTTTGAGGGAGGATCACTGCCTGGAAAACTTGCTGACTGTCAGGAAAAAGACCCGTCAGTGAGTGAGCTATATATAGTAGAGGGAGATTCAGCAGGAGGTTCAGCCAAACAAGGTCGCGATCGAAAATTTCAGGCTATTTTGCCGCTTGGTGGAAAAATCTTGAATACTGAGCGCGCGAGGCTCGATAAAATCGTCGAATTCGAGTCACTTAAAGACATGATAATCGCACTTGGTGCCGGAATTGGGGAGACAACAAATACTGACAAGCTACGATATCACAGAATCATCATTATGACCGATGCTGATGTCGATGGAGAGCATATCGAGACTCTTCTTCTGACATTCTTCTATAGACACCTTCGACATGTTATTGATGCAGGCTACCTATATGTAGCGCAGCCGCCTTTATATAAAATAAGCATGGGCAAGGAGAGTCATTATGCTTACTCTGATGAAGAACGGGACAAAATTTTGAAAGAAAAAGGGGCAAAACAGGTAGTTACTGATGAAACAACTCAAACCGCTGATGGCACAAAGACCAGAACTCGCGCAGTAAGCATTCAGCGCTACAAGGGTCTTGGAGAGATGAATCCTGAACAGCTTTGGGAAACAACTATGGATCCAAAGAACAGAGTACTCAAAAAGGTTACAGTAGAGGACGCTGAAGAAGTAGATCGGGTCTTCACCATGCTTATGGGTGAGGAAGTCCCACCAAGAAAACACTTTATTCAAGAGAACGCAAGACTTGCTAACCTAGATATATAGATTGAGGAAGCAAGTCGCAGTACTGAGAATTTGTCGCCGACGCGAGGACAAATTTGAAGCACAAGTTAGCCAACCTTGATATCTAGTTTGTATTAAGTAAATTGGGGGTGAAGTAAATTAATATGAGTAAACTTACACCAGGAGATAAAGCTCCTGAATTAGTAAATATAATGATCGAAGTTCCACTTGATAGTCGAGTGAAGTACGAGCTTGATCATGATTTGGATGCAATTGTTGTAGATAGATTTCTTTTCTTTGATAAGGGGTATCCGGCAAATTATGGATTTATTCCAAATACTCTGAGTGGAGACGGAGATCCTGTTGATGTTTTAGTACTTTCACCACTTCCAGTTGTTCCAGGCGTTGTAATGGTTGCAAAACCAATTGGAATGCTTGAGACAGAGGACGAGAAGGGTATGGACGCAAAACTTGTTGCTGTTCCGCCTGAAAAAGTAAATCCTGAGTTTGGAAAATACAATGATATCACAGAGCTGCCAGCCGAAATAACAGACAAGATCAAATACTTTTTTGAGAATTACAAAAAAAACGAGCCAGGAAAATGGGTAAAAGTATCGGGATGGAAGGGGAGAGAAGACGCTTTGGAAGAGATCAGGATTGGTATAAAAAACTTTAAATCCTAAGCACGAATTTCTAAATTCTAAACAATAATTAATGTCTAAATTTTAATATTTAAACATTGGAATTTGTTTCGGATTTCGATATTCGAATTTAATTTTTATGGAAAACAGTAATCAATCAAATAATAGCATTGGTCGATTGCAACATATCGACATTTCAACAGAGGCAAAAAAAGCGTATTTAGACTACGCGATGAGCGTCATTGTTGCACGTGCGCTGCCCGATGTCCGAGATGGTCTAAAACCAGTACATCGACGCGTGCTCTTTGCGATGTATGAGCTTAACCTCTATCCAACCTCAAAATACGCAAAATCTGCAACGATTGTCGGAGAAACGATGGGTAAATATCACCCTCATGGTGATATGGCAATTTATGACACGCTTGTCCGTCTTGCACAAGACTTCGCCATGAGATACCCACTAGTTGACGGGCAAGGTAACTTCGGGTCTATGGACGGAGACTCGGCAGCTGCTATGCGCTATACCGAAGCGAGGCTTACACAGCTTGCTATGGAGATGCTCTTTGATATCGACAAAGGTACAGTCGAGCTCATGCCCAACTTTGACGGCACACACGATGAGCCTGTCTATCTTCCTGCAAAACTTCCAAATCTTTTGCTTATGGGAGCCGAGGGAATCGCAGTTGGTATGGCAACCAAAATCCCACCACACAATCTTGGTGAAGTAATCGATGCGATAACGTACACTATCAGTAAAATTAAGCACAAGCCTCGCGAAGGTTACAAGCGACCTGAAGGAGAGCTGACTGATGAACAAATTCACTCACTCAAACCCGCATTCGAGCTTGCATCTGACGTAACGATTGACGAGCTGCTCGAATACATCAAGGGTCCAGACTTTCCAACTGGTGGCGCTATTTATGACATAAATGAGATAAAAAACGTGTATCGAACAGGACGTGGAAAGATATTGATCAGAGGAATTGCCGAAATCGAGGATATAGGACAGGGTAAAAGTGCAATTATAATTCGTGAAGTTCCATATCAGGTCAACAAAGCCGCTCTAGTTGCAAAAATTGCAGAACTTGCTAAAGATAAAAAACTGGAGGGAATAACCGACCTTCGAGATGAATCAGATCGCCATGGAATACGAGTCGTGGTTGAATTAAAGCGAGATTCATCACCTAAAAAAGTTCTTAACAATTTATTCAAGCTTACATCCCTTCAGACAAGCTTTCCAGCAAACATTGTTGCACTTGTTGACGGTGTACCACGAACTCTAAACTTAAAAACAATTCTTGAAGAATACATTACGCATCGTTTTACTGTTGTAACAAGAAGATCTGAATTCGAACTAAGACAAGCTCGAGCAAGACTCCACATACTTGACGGTTTGCTTATTGCAGTTAACAATATCGACGAGGTCATCGATACTATTAAGAAAAGTGCAAGTGCTGATGCGGCAAAAACCAACCTTATGACAAGGTTTAAGCTGTCTGAGCTTCAGTCTCTTGCAATTTTGGATCTTCAGCTAAGACGGCTCGCAGCACTTGAGCGCGAAAAGATTCAAGATGAATGGAATATGGTAAAGGAAACCATTGACTATCTCACCGGACTTCTTGCAGATCCAACAAAAATGCTTAAAGTCGTTGGAGATGAACTGCTCAAAATCAAAGATAAATATGAAGATGCCAGACGTACAAAAGTCTACAAATCAAAGGTCGACGAATTTTCGGAAGAAGATCTCATTCAAAATGAGCCGACAGTTATAACTCTTACTGAGACAGGCTACGTAAAGCGTCAAAGCATGGCAAGCTTCAGAACCCAAGCAAGAGGCGGTAAAGGCGTCATGGGCATGAAGACCAAGGAAGAAGATACAATTGATAAGATACTCTATGCCGAAACTCACGACTATATCCTGTTCTTCACAAATCTTGGAAAAGTCTACCAAACGCGTGTATTTGAGATGGAGGAAGCGTCCCGCATCTCGAAAGGGACAGCTATCGTTAACTTGATCGATATTTCAGCCGGTGAAAAAATACAGTCGATGCTCACCTACAACCCCAAGGAAAAAGCAGCAAATCAACATATTGTTATGGCTACTGAAAAAGGTATTGTAAAAAAGACTAAGATAACAGAATTTACAAATATAAGACGCGGCGGAATAATTGCCATTAAGCTTGAACCACAAGACCAACTACAATGGGTCAACTTCTCGTCAGGACAAGACGATATTCTTCTTATAACCAAGAATGGAAAAATAATCTGCTTCAATGAAGCACAAGTCAGACCTACTGGTCGATCTAGTCAAGGGGTTGGAGGAATAAGATTAGTAGGGGATGACCGCGTCATCGGAATGGATCTTGTTGGAAACGGAGATAAGACTGCAACTTTGTTTATTGTCGCTGAAAACGGACTCGGAAAAAGAACGAGAGTGTCCGAGGTACGAAATCAAAAGAGAAATGGCCAAGGAGTCCGTGTTGCAAATATCAATACAAAGACGGGTCAGATAGTATTTGCTGGAGTTCTTGAGAAAGACGCAACCGAAGTCATAATGACATCGCTTCAAGGGCAAATCGTGAAGATTCCACTTGAGGCAACACCTCTTTTGTCAAGAAATGCGCAGGGAGTTATACTAATGCGCTTCTCGGACAAAAACGATAAAGTATCCTCAGCAACCGCCGTCGCACCGTAAAGATAATAAAAAACCTTAGTCTTCCTCGCCCCTTGCGGGAGAGGACAGAGGTGAGGGGTCAATCATCAGACGTATTTGCTCTAAAACACCTTTCGTATTTTTCAAAACGTCTTTATTCCAGAATCTTAAATCATAAAACCCTGATCAGATAACCAATAAGATCTATCATTGTCTTTCAGTTTAATATCATTATCATTGTGCTGCGATCCATCCAGCTCAATAATTATTTTGCGTTCAAAACATACAAAATCGACAATATAATTTCCAATACTTGCTTGTCTTCTGAATTTTAAACCTAGAAATTGTTTATTTTTTAGGTAATACCATAATAACTTTTCGGCATCTGTTTGATTAGCGCGGAGTTGCTGTTGAAATGATTTCATGATACCACCCTCACCTTAATCCTCTCCCATGAAAGGGAGAGGAAAATCAAGGTTTTCGATCTCTTAATGATATAATTATAGGGTATGAAGGTGGACGGACGCATAATTGCACAGGAAATTCGAAATCATCTTAAATCCGATATCTTAACTCTTAAATCTCGCAATATAATTCCCAAGATTGCGATTATTACACTTGGGGATGAGTCGTCGTGGAAGTCGTATGTAAGCCAGAAGATCAAGGTTGCTGATGAGCTTGGAATAAAGGCAGTATTACTTAATCTTGCAGATACTAGCGAGGAGATGTTGCTTAAAACTATCTCAGAAATTGATCGCGATCCACTTTATCACGGAATAATCGTCCAAAGACCAATGCCTTCTACGATTTCAAAAGAAAAAGTTATAAGTGCGATATCAGCAGAAAAAGACATCGATGGATTTAGGCCTCATTCACCTTTTGAAGTACCAGTATGGCTCGCGGTTCTTAGGCTTATTAAAGAATCAGGAATCATGAACCAGGAATCATGGAAAGATAAAAATTTTGTTGTGATTGGGAAGGGGGAAACTGCGGGAGGCCCGATTGCGAATGGGCTTTCGAAGCTTGGAGTAAACTCTCATGTTATAGATAGTAAAACTGAAAATCGAGAAGAACTTTTGAAAAATGCCGACGTTATTGTATCTTGCGTGGGAAGACGGGAAGTTATAAAACCTGAGGATTTGAAAGAGGGCGTTTATCTGATAGGTGTTGGAACACATTCTGAAGACGGCAAACTTCGCGGCGACTATGTCGATTCTGCGATTGAATCAATAGCTAAGTTTTATACTCCTACTCCTGGTGGAGTAGGACCAATTAATCTCTCATACTTATTCAGCAATCTAATTCAGGCGGCTGCCGAGATTTGAATAAAAAGTGCAATAAGCGTAGAATAGTTACGCATGTTGAGGATAAGTACTGTAGTTGGACTGATAGTATTGGCAACAGTCGGTTTTTTACTTCTCAGACCACATAGCACAGATATAAAAACAGCAATTAATGATACTATTTCAAATGCAACACCTACACCAGAAATAAACAATCCTCTAGCAATTGAAAATCTCAAAAAAAGATCTTATCCAGGCAGTGATTTAAAAATTGAAGAAACACTCGATCCTGGTTCAAATTACAAACGGTATATTGCATCATACACATCTGACGGGAATAAAATTTATGGCCTTCTCACTGTCCCAAATGACGCTAGTCCTACAAACAAGAAACCAGCAATTATTTTTAATCATGGCTATATTCCGCCTACAGAATACGTAACTACAGAGCGCTATGTTGCTTATCAAGGAGATTTAGCAGCAGCAGGTTACGTCACTTATAAATCTGACTATCGCGGAAACGGAAAATCGGAAGGCGATCCAGAAAATCCATACTACTCACCAAACTATGTTATTGATGTATTAAACGCGCTGTCATCAGTTAAAAAACTCCCATACGTCAACATAGACAAAATTGGAATGTGGGGACATTCGATGGGTGGCAATATAACCTTCAAAGCACTCGTTACAGAACCGTCAGAGATTAAAGCTGCAGTCATCTGGAGTGGAGTAGTGGGTACATATGATGATCTCATCAACCGCTGGCATCCGAATCGTTATACAGCACAAGGCGCCGCAAATATCTCAGAACACCAGAGATCTATTAGACAAAATCTGATTGATAAATATGGCACGCCGCAAAGCGACTCATCATTCTGGAAAGCAATTGATCCATATACTTATATCAGCGATATAACCGCGCCTATTCAGATCAATCAAGGCCTTGCCGATGAGGATGTACCCCCTCTTTTTGCCGAGGATTTTAAAAATGCTTTACAGAAAAATGGCAAGACGGTGGAATATTATACCTACGAAGGCGCAGATCACAATCTCTCCCAACCGTTTGGTTTAGTTATGCAAAGGACCATTGCGTTTTTTGATAAATACCTGAAATGAAGAAGGGTATCAAAGGTATCAAAAGTATCAGAGGTACCACGAGCTAAATACTACAAATAAGCCTTGAAACTAGCTCAGAGTAAACAAGTGAATTAGAAAATTAATTAATGTATAAATTTTCAAATTAATACATTTAACAATCATTTGAACTTTATCATTTTCATTTTTGTTTATTGATTACGTGATTGACACTTCAATTCAGGTCATCTAAAATCCACTAAGTGGCAAGAATTTCAACGAGTCTTTCCCCAATAAAGTCGAATTTTCTCGGCAAAGACATTGTTTCCCTCAGCCAGTTTGACAACGACTCTATAATTAAACTTTTTGAAACTACCGATATGCTAAAGGAGGCCGGTCGTCGGGGCTTTCCCCTAAACCTATTATCAGGAAAGCTAATAACTTTACTTTTCTATGAACCATCCTCAAGAACGCGGTCTTCATTTGATGCCGCCGCCAAACAACTCGATGCAAAAACTATTGTTGTTGAAAATCCCCAGGCATTCTCATCTGTTTCAAAAGGCGAATCATTTGAGGATACAATTCGAGTTTTTGAAGCCTATTGCGACATAATCGTTCTGCGACATCCAACAAAAGGTCAGGCGGAAATAGCTGCCGCTGCCGCAAAAAGGGTTCCGATTATTAACGCGGGAGATGGAATAGGTGAGCATCCTACACAAGCGCTACTTGATCTATATACGATCTGGGATAGAAATGGACGCCTTTCGAGTCTTCGCGGCGTAATCGCTGGCGACTTATTAAATGGGAGAACAGTTCACTCGCTGATCCAAGGATTGTCGTACTTCAAGAACAATGAGCTTTATCTTCTGTCACCCGACAAGTTAAAACTTTCCAAAAAGGACTTTTCCAGATTTTCCAAAACAGGAATAAAGCTTAAAGAAATATCATCGTTTGATGAAATACCAAAAGACTGTGATTTCTGGTATTGGACTCGCGTTCAAAAAGAAAGATTCGATTCTGAGGAAGAATACAAATCTGTGAACAATAAATTCATCGTTTCAAAAAGAATTTTCAACAAATATGCGTCTGCCAAAACAATTCTCATGCACCCCCTGCCAAGAATAGGGGAGATACTTGAGGAAGTTGATGATGATCCGAGAGCTGTTTACTTAACTACGCAGACACGAAATGGAATGTATGTCAGGATGGCAATTCTTGCACTTGTACTGGGGAAAATTGAGGAGACAATAAGATAAACTACGCTGCGATTTTCGCCATAAGCCTATCATAATCTTTCTTTCGCTCAGTCAAAGCTGGATCAGAGTCGATAATTTGTTTTGCGCGGTCTGCAAATTTCCTAGCGTCTTCTTTTTGGCCCTTTTTTAAAAGGACTTCGGACATATGAATAAGAGCACCGGTCGCCAATACGTTTCTGTTGTATTGAGGCTCGTTTTCATCATCAAGAATTCCCTTGAAATCCTCTTCGAATCTGTCTAATTTGCCGCCATTATATTTGACAATATCAAACCTAGTCCACATCTCAGCGATAAAGGCGGGACGACTCTGCGGATCATCATGAGCTTCTGCAAGTATTTCTATAGCTTTTGAATAGGAAATAATAGCGGTTCGAGAATCACCTAATTCTTCTTGAATTTTTCCGAGTGAGTAGAGAGGGACTGCAACTCCAACACGACCACCTGCTGCATGCATAATATCATAAGCTGACTGAGCATCTCCCTTTGCTGATATCAGCCAGCTTCCATCACCCGTTTCGGCAAATATGCGTCTTTTAGCAAGTGATCTTGATGCGTGCGCTTCGGCAAACTTAACCGTATTTGCCTCTTGCCCATAATGATAGATTGCCTGATCGCAAGCTACAAGAGCGTCTAAATATCTTCCTTGCTCGCGCGCAGTTTCGGCCTCTTGATGAAACCAGGAACCTGTTCGTTGTTCCTGGTTTGGATCTGTGGTCTTCTGTTCGTTCATTTCAATATTATATTCTCACAATTTTAAAAGTTCAATTAAAAATAGGGTTGAGATTCGATAAAATTCCCGATGTGTAGGCACATTCCACATCCGATGTGGAATTAGTACGTTTTTTAACAAAAACGAAATGCCTCTTGACAATTTTTTTGAAATATTCATAAGATAGATATATGGAATTTTCAAAAGACGCAGAGCGAAACATCTTCGGACTATTGGCTGTAGTTATCGCTTTTGTAATATTTCTTCTATACTACAATAATCAAGATTTCCTATACGAAACTAATTCAACAAATCAGTTTGTTCTTCTTGCAGCTGTGGGACTTGCACTTCTTATATTTCTTTTCTATATGATCTCAAACAGAACAATGGAAACCCACCACTCAAAACCTCGTGCAGTAGCTGCACGAAAAACATCTCCGAGCAAAAAAAAGAAGAAGAAATAATCCCTCGGATTTTGATAGTCTTATTATTCAAACATTTATAGCTGTTGATTTAGTTTAGAAATTAAAAATTAGTAATTAGAAATTAAACTCTTATCTCCTATTGCCTTGGTGGAATTTTTTGTGGATCTCTTTTAGCTGCGGATTGGTCACGTGGGTATATATTTGGGTCGTTGAAATATTTTTGTGACCAAGCATTTCCTGAACTGAACGAAGATCGGCGCCGTTGTATAAAAGGTCCGTTGCAAAAGAGTGGCGGAGTGTATGAGGAGTTGCTTTCACGGGAATTCGCGACGCCTTTACATATTTCTCTACTATTCTCTCAATCGAGCGCGATGTGAGTCTCATTTTTTCACCATCATCAGCGTATGACTTTTCTTTGGAATATCTTATAAATGCAGGCTTCCATGGATCTTCTCGTCTTGTGAAATATTTATCAAGCCAAAAAGCTGCCGAGTCAGAAAGGAAAACAACTCTTGCACGACCACCTTTTCCTATAACTCCAAACTCGCGAGTATCAAAATTAATTTGATCTCGATTTAGCTTTGCGAGCTCTGAAACACGAAGGCCGGTCGAGAAGAGTAGCTCTAGAATCGCACGGTCACGAATTGCACTCTCTTCATTTTTCGTGAGATCGACAGCATCAAAAAGTGCAGCCAAATTGTCTTTTTCCAAAAATTTGAGAGATTTGCTTTCTGTTTTTGGAAGATCTATCTTGTCAGGAGAAAGTGTTTCACGATCTGATCTAATGTTAAACTTCAAGAAAGAGCGGAGCGCTATAACATAGTAAGATTGAGTTACTCTTTTCAGACTCAAACCTTTGTCGTCAACCCAATTTGAAAGATATAAACGGTATTTGCGAATTTTATCTATATCAATATCTTTGATGCCTTGATCAGCATAATTTTTCTCAAACCAATCAGCAAATCGCTCCAAATACAGTCTGTAATTTCTAATCGTCAACTTTGAGGAATTCTTTTCGATTTCAAGATATTCAAGAAATTGCTGGATGTAGTTTCGAAGTTCGGAATTTGGTCTCTCAACAAAATCGGGCATTAAAAATATTTTACGACGTAGAATAATTCACTGTCAAATTTATGCTTGAACTCTTACATCTGTATGTTTAATATTTATTTGTGACTTATTCAGAAAAATACCGAGAAGAACTCGCGTATATCAATGGCTTCTGGGAAAAAGCAACAATACGACCGCGAAAACGAGAACGTGTTTTGTCTTTGGTGCTTGGTAAATCAACCAAAAGGATGCACAAAAATATACTAAACATCCCAAAATCGTTTATCATCCCGAACTCAGTTACCACCAATTCAGGTACTGATTCTCCAGGATGGTCATCGCACATTTTTTATTGGGATACTTTTTTTATGTTTAAAGGGCTTATTGGCACTCGTCATGAATGGCTAACGCGTTCAATGGTCGATAATTTCACATATCTATATAAGCACTACGGAATAGTGCCAAATTTTAATTCTCCGGCTTCCGCAGGACGCTCACAACCACCTTTTTTAACTTCAATGATACTTGATGTTTATAATGGCTATGCAGCTGCAAAACACAAACGAAATCCTCTCAGAAAACTTGCTTTTGGTCTTGAATATTACACGATGTGGCTGTCAACTGCGATTGACTGCGCAAAGCGCGAATATTGGAATGTATGGCTTGACCGCGATGGATACTTTCACCACAAAGTCGATGGGTATACGCTCAGTCGATACGGCGATCGGGATATCGGCTACGCACATTCTGCAGAGCTTGAATCAGGCTGGGATTTTACGTCGCGTTTTTATAATAGGTGCAATGAATTTCTGCCCGTCGACCTCAACGTACTTTTATATAAATATGAGCGTGATTTTGCAAAAGTTGCAAGCATCTTGAGAAACTCAGAAGAACGCGAATATTGGCAAAATTTAGCCTCTGAAAGACGTGATGAAATAAACAAATATATGTGGAATGACGAACAACGATTCTTCTATGATTATGGATATGTGAATAAACGACAAAGTGACTTTTTATCCCTTGCGGGCTTCACGCCTTTATGGGCTGGCCTTGCAACTGCCAAACAAGCATCACTTATGCTCAAAAAGGTTCCTTCGTTTGAGACAGACTTTGGTCTGACAATAACTGCAAAAGAATCACTTGCCCCCAAGGTTGATCTAGATGAGATTCCGATCCGATATCGAGGCGCAGTAGAAGAAGTTTTAAAACCAAAGCAGTGGGACTATCCCAATATTTGGCCTCCACTTGAGTATCTAACCGTTATCGGTCTACTCAAATATGGATATCTAGATGATGCAGCCCGAATCATGAAGAAATCAGTCGCCGCGCAAAGTAAAATCTTTGAAAAACATAAAACATTTTTTGAGAAGATAAACGGCTTAACAGGCGACGTCTCGAACAATTTTCATTATAGCGGTCAGTCTGGATTTGGTTGGACAAATGCAACATTCTATAGATATGTGAAAATTCTTGACTCGATAGAGAAGGGTGATAATATTTTTTCAGAGCCAAAATCAAGCACTCCACCCTACAAGCTCTCTATACCTCACTAGAAAAAGGGAACATTTCGCGAGCGATAGGAAATACTGCTCGATAAGCTGATGCAGCAAGTTCCGCACCCTCAGCAACAAGCTGTGGATTATGATATGTAACTGCACGTTGATCTGTAATTCTATTATGTTCTCCCTGTGCATATTTAACAGCTTCATCTACTAATAATAGGCCTGTGTTATCTTCTATTAATAAACTGAATGCATTTTGCGTAATTTCACTTACTGTAGAATGGACATTATGTCCATGTTCCGGATGAGGCTCCACTGAGTGAGCCGCCTCAACTATTTCAGCTGCAGCCCTCATGACGTCTGTCTTGTTTCTTTTTCTCTCATCAGCAAAATATAAAGGCCCACTTACTGCACTAAAACCCCATGATAAATCAAAATAAGAAACAAAACTCTCATATTGCCCAATTCTAAGACTGATATCTGTTAGCTTCTTAAAAGACTGATTATCCAAATCAGCGCAAAACATGATACTTACAAATCTTGCATTTCGAAGTTCTTCTGGAAGTCTTTCAGCGGTCTTTACTAATTCACCTCTTATAACCTTTCCGGTTTTTATTTTTTCAGAAACTAAATCTACACCTGGACTTACATCAATATCGCTCGAGTTTAGGCGGGGTCCGATTCTGGACCGTATATTCAAGACATTTAAAGATTCGGCGCTCATATCCCGCGATTATAGCCTCAATTCTGACTAAAATCAAGGCTAAGCCCGTCCAGGATGCGATTCTAGGCCTGTTCGGAAAAGAAGACGGGTAAGTCATCGTCTGAAATGACTCAAGACTTAAGATAAAAGACCTAAGACTAAAATTCAACAGAAAAAAATTGTTTAGAATTAAAATTTTAAAAATCAAATTTCAATTCACAAATAATTTATCATGGTTTAATTTTCAAAATTTTAGAATTTTTTTATAACTTTAATTATTGATGTTTATTTGGAACTTGGTATTTGATATTTGATCCTTACCATCCTAGTTAATCTCTGACATCTCGCTTTGACTCGTGATATCCATGATACTCTTGATACTCGAGGTACCCATATAAAACGCCCTTCGAGGATCGATTTATAGGGGCCTTTGATGATAAAGACGTATAGTTAGTCATCTTGTTGACAATTAACCAATTGACAAAGTAACAAATTGACCTTACGGAAAAGTTAATTTGTTACTTTTGTAGTTTTCGTTAATTTGTTAAATTGCATCCTATAGTAGAGTAGACCAACACTGGATGGTTAGATGCGGAATGAGAAGGATATTACATGAGTCCTAGCTCAAAAGTAAAAGTAAATATTAATTCATAAATATATGAATTTAAATGGGATTTGAGGCTAACTAAGCACACTCTCAGGTCACTACGTCATGTCGTAAAAGTATTATTGTACGACATAAGATATAGCCATTCTCTACCATCCCCCAGGGGTAGAATTGATATCCTTACAATTCATTTACTTGTGCGCCTAAACTAGACCCGTGAAGAAACCTGAAATTGAGCGTTTTGGGCATAAAGTGAGCACTCCCCCGAAAGCTGACAAATTGACCAATTAACAAGTAACAAATTAACA
>DASZRG010000004.1:0-8533 GCA_035549295.1 Patescibacteria group bacterium | reverse complement strand
GAATATGACCTAGTGATCTCGGTAACTAGCGAATCAGCAAAAGGTATAATTACAAAACCCCACACGCGTCACATTTCAATAATTCTCACTCCAACTAGATATATATGGAGTGGATATAAAGATTATTTTAATAACACAATTTTTAGAATTTTAACTTCACCAGTAGTTGCTTACCTTCGATTTTGGGATAAAATCGCAGCCAATCGTCCCGATCAACTTATTGCTATTTCGACAACCGTTCAAAGTAGAATAAAAAAATATTACGATCTTAATTCAGAGATTATCTATCCACCACTCATGATAAGAAATCGGTTACCGTTAAAGGGCAAAGAAGCCCGTATCGGTAAGGGGGCACGTTCATCGTCACCTAAAAACGAAACGGGCCTCGTTACCGAAAAACGATTCTCGAAAAAATATTTTTTGGTAGTCTCAAGATTGGTTCCCTACAAAAGAGTTGACATCGCGATAAAAGCGGCGAACAAGCTCAAAATTCCTCTAAAAATAATTGGTACAGGGGGAGAGTTTGCAAATCTTAAAAAAATGGCAGGTCCAACTGTCGAATTTTTGAAATATGTTAATGACGCAGATCTCAAACTATATTATGAAAACTGTAAGGCTTTAATTTTCCCCGGGGTTGAAGACTTCGGTCTTACTATGGTTGAGGCACAGGCGTTTGGAAAGCCAGTTATTGCATATCGCGCAGGAGGCGCTTTAGACATACTACTTGAAGGTAAAACCGGAGTCTTTTTTGATCAGCAAAACTATAGATCATTAAGCGAGGTATTGAAAAAGTTTCGTCCATCTCGTTATAATGGTCTAGACTGCAAGAGGAACGCTAGACGCTTTTCATACGAGCAGTTCAAAAAACAAATTGTTAAAATGGTTGAATAGCTATTGTTATATTCAACAATTTAACAATCAAGCAATTTAGCAATTTAAATACATGAAAGCAGTTATTTTTGCGGGAGGAGTAGGAACAAGGCTGTGGCCATTATCGAGAAAGCACACGCCCAAACAATTTGAGAAAATAATTGACGAGAAGTCAACTTTGCAACTTGCATACGACAGAATCTCCCCAATTTTTTCACCATCAGACATTTTTATTTCATCAGGTGATAGATACGCCGATATTTTATATTCACAGCTGCCCGATATTCCTCGTGAGAATTTTATTCTTGAGCCAGAGATGAGAGACGTCGGAGCGGCAGTTGGTCTTGTTGGTGCGGTTCTTGAGAAGATTGCGCCTGATGAGCCCTTTATAATCCTTTGGAGTGATCATCTAGTCAAAAACGAAGCTCTTTTTAGAAAGATTCTGCAAACAGCAGGAAAAATTCTTGAAGATGAACCATCAAAAATTGTATTCATCGGACAAAAATCAAGACTCGCGACTCAGAATTTGGGTTGGATAGAATTTGGAGAAAAAGCACGCGATATAGATGGATTGTCTCTATATGAATTTGTGAGTCTTCAATATAGACCAACCTTGGACCGCGCAGAAGAATTTCATCAGAGCGATAGACATGCATGGAACCCGGGATATTTTGGTACAACCCCCAGATTCCTCATGTCGCTCTATGAAAAATATGCTGGCGAAATGTATAACGGACTAAAGACTATAGCAAATGATTATCAAACAGAGAATTTCACATCAAGTCTAAAATCAATATTCCCATCTTTTGAAAAAATTTCATTCGATAATCTCATTCTTGAAAAACTTAATGCATCTGATGGATATGTGATAGGAGCTGATTTTGGATGGTCTGATATCGGAGCGTGGGAGCAGCTGAAGGAGGCCTTGAGTTCAAGTGAGGACGAAAATGTGACTCGTGGAAAGGTTATGCTTGAGGCATCAAGCGACTCACTTGTTTTTAACCACACAGAGCAAATGGTAGTTGGAATCGATTTGTCGGAGTTTCTGGTTATAAATACTGACGATGTAGTACTCGTTTGCCCAAAGAATTCGGTACCTAAGATAAAGAAACTCGTTGAATCTCTTGCCGGAACGGAACATGAAAAATTGACCTAAACCCCAATGGGCGCAAGGGGCAACTATATGCTCTACAGCTTTTTAAAACGCACTCTTGATATTATTCTCTCAATCATGCTTCTAATAGTATTTTCTCCAGTAATTCTAATTACGGCGATTCTAATCAAGCTCGATTCCCCGGGTCCTATTTTTGCCGATACTCCGAATCGTGTTGGTGAGGATGGCAAACTTTTTAGAATGTATAAATTTCGCTCGATGATAAAAAACGCACATGAGGCACTCGTAGCAGATCCAGAGCTTAAGAAGCTCCATGAGGAATACAAAAAGGGAGGATATAAGCTCAGAAAAGACCCGCGAATAACCAAAATTGGTCGTTTTATTAGAAAATATTCCATCGATGAAATACCACAATTTATAAATGTCTTAAGAGGAGAAATGAGCATCGTTGGGCCACGCGCATATTATCCAGACGAGCTCAAAGACCAACAGAATGAGTACCCGGATACTCGTGCCGCTGTGAAAATCGTGCTCTCAGTTAAGCCCGGTATCACCGGAATATGGCAAGTTTCGGGAAGATCTGAGATAAATTTTGATAAAAGAATAAGGCTTGATGCGTCATATGCATCCAAGAGATCAATTTTTTATGATTTGTGGATAATGATAATAAAGACGCCCATAGCTATGATTTCTGGCAAAGGAGCGATGTAAGATCACGAATGTATCTGAATGATGGCCCTCATTTAATACAAATTATAATCCAAATAACCCAAATGCTAACTTGAAATTAGACTAAGTGGTAAAAATATTACTGATATTACTCATCATGACCATTCGGGTAATTCGGAGTAAGAATTCGGATATATTAGGTATAGTTTAGTTGATTTTTAAACTAAACTCTGATTTAATTAATTATGTGGCCAAATGTTGGTTTGGCTATTGTTTGACTAATTTATGGATGACTCAGGATTTAAGAAGATTGAATTCAACCGTCCCGCAAGAGTTAAAAAAGTCGCACCTAACCCGACTGCCGTACCACAAGAGGAAGGAAAAATTAATATTGGTGCACAAATTAAGCCAATGAAAAAAAAGTTTTTCAAATTTAATAAAAAAAGTTTCGGTATAGGTGGCATTATTATTGCAATAATTGTCTTAATAGGTATTTACTCATTTATTAAGGGTATTGCGATATATAAACAGGCGCAAGTTGTGTATAAGCAGGCAAAAGTTGCCTCAGCCGCTGCAAAGACCCAAAATATAGTCGCTGCACACGATGCACTTGTTCAAACTAAAGCCGAAACAATAAAGCTTCAAGGGGATATTAACGGTGTAGGATTTTTGAAATTCGTTCCTATACTTGGAGGTTATGTTTCTGATGCTAGTCATATGGCAGGTGCTGGTGTTCATGGTATAAATGCTGCGATTATTACAACGGAATCTCTTATTCCTTACGCCGACGTTCTTGGTCTTAAAGGTGAAAAGAGCTTTGCTGGTGGAAGCGCTGAGGAGCGTATAAGAACTGCGGTCAAGACGCTCGATAAGGTTGTCCCGAGAATTGACGATATAGAGCGAGAAGTTCAAGCAGCACAAGACGAAATGGATAAGGTTAACATTAATCACTATCCAAATTTCCTATTCTTCAAGAAAATAAGAACACAGCTTGCGACTGCAAAGACTCTTGTTGCAGATGGAGCGCTTGCAGTTGATGAAGGTAAGCCCTTAATTAAAGTATTGCCAGAACTATTGGGTGCAAATACTTCTAAAAAATACCTAGTACTTTTCCAAAACGACAAAGAACTTCGTCCGACAGGAGGATTCTTGACATTTTACTCTATTTTTAGAATTGACCAGGGTGTTATTCATATTGATTCATCAAACGATATTTATACTCTTGATAACTCTATATCGTATCATCCAACCGCTGATCCTATTATCCTTAAATACCTTCCGAAGGTTCCAACTCAAAATATTCGTGATATAAATCTTTCACCAGACTTCCCAACGTCTATGAAGGGATTCATGACTTATTACGATAAATCATCTCTCAAGACAGACATCGACGGTATAATCGCCATTGATACTCAATTTGTCGTCCATCTGATAGATATATTGGGTGAAGTGCAGGCCGATGGACAGACATTTACAGCAAAGACAGATCCGGGCTGTGATTGTCCGCAGGTTGTTTATCAACTAGAGCAAAATACAACTAAGCCTGTAAATTATATTAAGACGAATAGAAAGGGGATAGTCGGAGATCTTCTTTATGCGACTATGGAAAAGGCCCTTTCTGCGTCTCCAAAGATTTATTGGGGACCTCTTTTTAATGCTGCTTTGGGTGATGCCGCCGAGAAGCATATTCTATTTGCGCTTAATGACCAAGGTGCGCAGAGTGGTATAAGGGCACTGAATTGGGCAGGTGCTATCAACCAGGATTTCAAAGGAGACTATCTTCACGTAAATGATGCCAACTTTGCTGGAGCAAAGTCTAATATGTATATTCAAGACTCGATGAGAATTGACTATAACATCGATTCAAGCGGTACTATCAAAAAGACTGTTACGCTTGATTATAAAAACCCACACAAATATTCTGATTGTAACCTTGAAAGCGGCGGTTTGTGTTTGAATGCAGTTCTTCGTACATTTCAAAGAGTGTACGTTCCGCAAGGTTCAACGCTCGTTTCGACCCAAGGATCCCAAGTTAAAGTAACGACCAAGCAAGATTTGGGCAAAACATACTTTGAGTCATTCTTTACCGTCGACCCACTTGGAAAGTCTGAAATAACTTATACTTATACATTGCCATTCAAGGCCGCAAACCATGAATTACCTGTTCTCATACAAAAACAGCCAGGTGTTGAGAAGATTACAACGGAAGTATATGTCAACGGAGCTCTTATCGATTCTTTTGATTTGCGACAGGATAAAATACTCAACTTGAAGATCTAATGTACTACATCCACGACCGTGCATTTGTTTTGCGACGGGTAAACTTTGGCGATTCAGATAGATATATAACTTTGTTTTCCCAAAATAACGGAAAAATTGAGGTCGTTGCTCGGGGAGTGCGAAAAATTAATTCAAAGCGCGCATCGGCCATAGAACTTCTTAATTTAATAGATTTTCAAGTAGTTCGCGGTCCGAAAAATTTTGTACTTACTGAAGTAAAACTCGTTGATTCTTTCGGTCACTTAAAAACAGAACTTGAGAATATTAAAAAAGTTTTCTTAATGTGCGAACTAGTAGACGCAGTTCTCGCGAATGGAGTAGCTCACCGCGATGTTTTTGATCTTTTTGAACGAGCAGCCGCTAAGATGCTTGAAGGAGAAAGAAATATGGCCTATTTTCAAGCTAAGTTATTATCAATTCTTGGATTTTGGGATAGTAGCCAATCATTTAAAAATGAGGATCACGTTTCGAGTTTTATAGAGCAGATAATCGAGAGAAAACTCAGGACTAACCTCGCATTTGCAAAAGCCATCTAACTCTTGGTTGACAAAATAATTTAGTTCAACTAAATTGTATGGAATGCAAAGGTACATTGTAATTCTTCTTGTTTTGACAATACTTTTTGCACTATTTATCCACGACTCAAGTATAAAGTATTTAGTATTAAATATTAAGCAAACGACAGTTGCAAAACAAAAACCAATTGCAAAAGTGATTTCCCCAACTCCAGTTGAAGTGGCACTTATTCCATTTACACCTACTCCTGCCGCGCGGCCAATTGTTGCCGTTGTTCATTCAGCATCTGCGGAATCTGGAGATGCAGTTGTGAACTTTATAATGAGTGCTATAAACAATTATCGCGCACAGGTGGGGAAAAGCCCAGTTACAACAAATGCTGCGACGTGCAGCTTTGCCAGAACACGTGCGCAAGAAGTTGCTCAAAACTTTAATCACGATGGATTCAATAGTCGAGTTGCTGCAAAAACCATACCATACGGCAATTTCTCGTATATAACAGAGAATATCGCTAGAAATTCTGACTATAAAAATGTAGTTGATGCTTGGATAGCTTCACCAAAACATGCTGAAAATATGCGCGCTGACACCCCATTTGTTTGCGTTGAATATTCCAGTAATTATTATGTTTATGAGGGGTTAAAACCTTAGGTATAAGTTGCGCAAGCATTTTTCCTGAAAAAGTAGTATAATAACCACTATGAATTTCACAAAGATCAGAAAGCTAGTGAATAATTCAATTTATTTGGATCTCAAGACAGCTGATGTTCACAAGCTTCGTGTTAACTATGATACGAACGACGAGAATGCTTGGTTTGATATTTCGCCTGAGAAATTTGGTAAAGAAGAGGATTTGGCTGCGATAATCAACGCCAAGGCAGAAATTAAAAGACAAAGTAAAGCAGGTTCCGCATTTGGCAACAAGAAGATAGTATCGTAATTCCTCAATTTTCTAGATTCTCTTTTTTTATTCTTCTGTCTTATATCTGTTATCTTTAAACCCTTTAACTCGTTAACCCTTTAACTCGAAACATACTAAATATTCGATACTGGATACTCTATACTGAATACGTTCGCCTACGCGTTAGGGTCGGCAGGTGGAGGCGGTTCGTTTGGTTCTCCTCCGGATACTGGAATTGCGTTGTAGTCACCAGGCTTGAGCCATTCAACAAAAGTACATCCTGTTGCTTCTCGTCTGACTCGGTCCCATCCAGCGGTTGAACACTTTTTCATTTTCTTGCCAGTCGATGTGGTATATATGACCAGCTTGTTGCCGCAGACAGGACAATCTTCGTCAAGCTCCTCAGTTGAGCCATTTATCCATTCTATATAGTCGCAACCTTCAGCCTTCTTGGTCTCTTTGTTCCAAACGTTGGTTGAACACTTTTTCATTTTCTTGCCAAATCTAGTCGTATTGAGAACGAGAGGTGATCCGCATTTGGGACACTTTTCATCAAGAGTTTCAGCCGGTACTTCGAGCCACTTTACATAGTCACAGCCTTCGTTTTTTCTCGTCTCGCTATTCCAGCTCCCCGCTGTACATCTTTGGAGTCTTTTTCCTGTCGCGGTTGTTACTACTTCGCCAAGGGGTGATCCACATTTGGGACACTTTTCTTCCATAAGAGTTAATAGTAGCAGAGATTCATTAAATAAAAAAGAGGCTTTTGGAGTTTACATTTGACATTTAATAAGTGACATGTGACCAGAAACGGATATATTTTAATTTCCAATCTCCATTTACCAGTCTCCAATTAATTGATAAATTGTTCAGTTTAAAAATTAATTGGTAGTTGGAATATGGCAATCGGGAATTCTCTGTGTTATCAGTGATGCTCGCGACGTCTAATTGTCAATTGCTTGCCCCGTTATCACGAAGTGATTTTACGGGGTCAATTGTCTTTGATATAATCTCACTATGGAAAACCTTTTCGAGAAAGTCACGGCTCTTGCCAAACGCCGCGGTTTTATTTATCCAGGTTCTGAAATTTACGGTGGTCTCGCAAATACTTACGACTACGGTCCTATGGGTTCGGAACTTCTTCGTAATATCAGAAATTTATGGTGGGAGACTTTTGTTCATGGACGCGATGATATAGTTGGGCTCGATGCTTCGCTTATTTCGCATCAAGAAGTTTGGAAATCATCAGGTCACGCAACAGGGTTTGCTGATGCTCTAATTGATTGCAAAAATTGCAAACTTCGCATGCGCGCAGACCACTTGATTGAGGCTTGGTTAGAAGACCACGATTATACATTTGTTCACGAAACTCATAAGACTGATGGTTTAAGTGAAGAAAAAATTAAACAAGCATTTGATCAAAAGAAAGTAGAAGGTTGGGATCCTCACGAAATGGATATTTTTATTAGAGTATTTCAAATACCTTGTCCAAACTGTCGTGAGAACAAAGGTGACAAATGGACAAGCGTTCGCAGGTTTAATTTATTGTTCCCAGTTAATATGGGAATTGTTGAAGGGGACCAGTCTCTTGCATATTTGCGCGGTGAGACAGCGCAGGGGATGTTTATCAATTTCAAAAATGTTGTTGATTCAACTCGAGTTCGACTCCCATTTGGTATAGCGCAGCTTGGTAAAAGCTTTAGGAACGAAATTACGCCAGGTAATTCTGTGTTTAGGACACTCGAGTTTGAACAGGGCGAAATAGAGTACTTCTTCGATGAAAACAAGTCAAACTGGGAAGAGCTATATGATGGATGGAAGCGCGACATGTGGGATTTTGTAACTAGTAAACTTGGGGTTCGCGTTGAGAATCTTAGATGGCGTGAGCACGACGAAAAAGAAAGATCTTTTTATAGTAAGAGAACTGAGGATCTTGAATACAAATTTCCTTTTGGATTTAAAGAGTTATGGGGTCTTGCTTACCGCACAAATTATGACCTAACTCAACATGAAAAAGGCTCAAATAAAGAATTGAGAATCACAGACCCTACAACAAATGAAAAAATACTACCACACGTTATTGAGCCAGCAGTTGGAATAAATAGACTATTTTTGATGGTATTAAGTGATGCGTATACCGAAGATAATGGCCGCGTGCTTTTGAAACTTGATCCTAAAATAGCGCC
>DASZRG010000003.1:0-13306 GCA_035549295.1 Patescibacteria group bacterium | reverse complement strand
GGTAAAGGAAGACCTGATGAAGAGTCTTTCTTATTTGGAGGCCGTCTTAGAACCAGTCTAGATGTGTGTATTGTACCATCGCAGGACGTGGCGACTGACGGTAAGCTTTTAGTTCAAACTATAAAGCAGGATCATGGTTTTAGATTCAATGATGAATCTAAGTATCATTATGGATTGGCAACTCTATGGGGTCCCCTCGCTGTCTGTTCTTTGGATCCATCAAACAAAGAAGTCATGTTCGACGATTTTTTAAACTATGCCGCCAAAGTCGGCGTGATCCCCGCAAACAACTCTGGCGAAATGCTTGCGACAATTAGAGCAAAGCTTCCAGTAACATAATTTTTTATTGATTGTAAGCATCTCGCAAGTTGTTGGCTATAAACCTCTTCTCTATTTGCGTTTGCAAACTTTAATAGATACAATATTTTTCCATTGCGGGAGTAGCTCAGTGGTAGAGTGCTTCCTTCCCAAGGAAGATGTCGCGGGTTCAAGTCCCGTCTCCCGCTCACAATAATTGAATTTAATATTTACATAAAACACATGAAAAGGGTTCTTGTCACTGGTGGAACGAGCGGAATAGGTCTTGCTATAACAAAGCTTTTTGTTTCAAATGGGTTTGACGTCATAGTTCTTGCAAGAGATTTTTCTACATTTCCCAAGAGCTTAAAACAAAAAACTAAACAAGTCGTGTTTGATCTCAGTAAAGTAAGCGAAATTCCGAGTCTCGCACAAGGAATTGGTGACATTGATATTCTGATAAACAATGCTGGAGCGACAAATTCTCTTCCTTATGATAAGTATCCGAAGGATCAAAAAGATATGATTATTAAAATAAATCTTGAAGCGCCTGTCGCCTTAATTACTGAATTCTCAAAAGGGATGATGAGAAGGGGAACGGGTAGGATCGTTTCAGTGGCATCAGTCGCTGGGCAGACCGGCAGTTCAGATATCTGGTACGGTATAACTAAAGCTGGAGTAATAAATTTTACTAAAAGTTTTGCAAGGATTCTTGGTGAGCGTGGCATAATTATTAATTGTGTTGCGCCCGGTATGGTTGAGGGAACAAATATGTTTGATGCAATTTCTTCCGAACGAAAACAAAATCATCTAAAGCGTGTACTTACACATGACTTTATAAAGACAAAATCTGTCGCTGAGACTGTATACTGGCTTGCAACAGAGTCACCAGTTTATATCAATGGTACTTGTCTGGATATCAATAACGGAATATACATGAGGTAACTTATACTGACTAGCTAGTATTTATTTGGCCGTATATATAGCACATCAAATCCGGAGCCTGTTCTCTAGGATTTTAATTAATCTTTTCGTAAACACGATAATCATAATTCTGTCTTTCAGTGCAATAGCTTTGTTTTAACTGATATCGTTGATCCGGTTTAAAATTGTCTGCGAAATTATAAGCTACAAATTTTTTGCCATTAATTGACGGAAACATTGCTTTCTTTAAGATATCTGTATTTTTACAGTCCCCGCCAATTATTGTAATATTTTTTTTGCCTTCTAAATACATTGACAATTCGTCACCTATCTCGTCAAAATTCTTGTTGCAGTTCGTGTAGATATAAACCTTATTTGAAGCTGCTTGATTTTCAAAATATTTGGTTGAGGTAAATATTGCTCCATTTGACTGGCAGTAATCATAGAACTTTTCAAATTCAAAACTCACATTCGCATTGCTTGGATAAAAAATGAAATTATATGCAAACTTAAGTGGAGTATAAAAAGTTAATATTGTTATTAGAATTATGAAAAGATGCCTATATTGAAAAAAAGAAGCCCTAAATTTTTTCACAATTTCAAATAAGCCAAGCGAAACTATCGGAATTAATGTAATAGTGGTTAAATAAATATGGCGTGGGGCGAGAACCTCAGATTTTGAAAATGCAGAAATAATTAGTAGAGGAAAAAATGAATACCCCAATAAAAATAGAATTGCACTTTTGTTGCGCGAAAATAAGCCAAAAAATAAGAGAAGCGCATAAGATAGTGGGAAAAGAACCAAAATAAAATTAGATACACTGCTTAAAGTTCTTGCGGTGTGAGATATAATCGTCAAAAGTGGTAATTTGATAAATTCTCTTTTTGTATATGCTACACCTCCGTTGAGCCATAGAATATGCTCATACATTGGCGATAGCTTGAGAAATGAATATATAAGATTTGTCAATATAAACGTTATGACAAGATAAAACGCCATCTTTTTATTTCTTGCAGCAGGAAAAACTAAAATTAGTGGAAGAAGATATAGATAGACAACACCGGTCGTTTTAGACATCATTGCAAAGGCTATTGAGAATGCAAGGGGAACAATCCAATAGGCTTTTTTAGATTGGTAAAGATATATTACAAATAAAATACTCAATGTTCCCATTGCTACCACTAAATTGTCTGTGAGTGCAAAACTATTTAATACAATGGAATAAGGAAGAAAAGTAAATATTGCTACGCTTAAGATTCCGAGGGGCTTATTTTTTGAAAAAAATAACGTGATGTAATAAATAGCAACTGCAGTTATTACACCGCCGACAATTGAAGTTAGTCTTCCCGCTATTAAAGGATCTTTAATAAAAATTAAAACTATTGCAACAATCCATGGGAAAAAAGGCGGATAACCACCTCGTTCTATAGGTACAAATAGCTCTGCTGGATTTTTATTTATTATTTGTCCCCAACGAATAATGAAATTCTCATCCCTCCAGATGAAATGGCTAGTAATTGGAGCAATCCTTATAGCTAGGAAAATTATCAGAAGTATTAAGAGTAGAAAATTGAATTTGTTTTGAAGAAGCCACTTTACTTTACGTTTTTTAAACAAAAAATATATGCGTTTCATTTAAGATGTTTGGTTTTTTAACTATTTCCTTTTTCGTTAAGGTTCAATTTTCTAAAAATCATGGAATATTTTTTTGTAAACAATTTATCTTTGATAAGCTGAATAATAGTTATGGAAATGAAATAGGTTGCAAGCGGAGTAATCTGTAATAACACACGATCAAGAGAGCCATTGATATGATCTCCAACATCCATTGTTGTGGCAATATAATCAAAACAATAAAATATAAATTGCGAAGCCAAAATGAAAGCTATCATCTTTAATGTCTTAGTGTATTTAGCGACAATAATACAGACAATGAATGTTGGCCAAAGTAAATTCCAACGCTGAATATTGAGAGCCTCCACAAATATTCTTTCAACAATAATGGGAATGGATTTTATCGAAAGGTGATCGCTAAATAAATTAAATGTAAATTGTGGAATGTGGTTAAAAGTTAAGAATAAAGGCCAAGATACAACTAGTAGAAAGCTTAAGCCAGTATAAAAAACAAGCTTTAATTTCTTTTCTCGTTTTAAGATATACAGGATGATTAATTGTGATATCAAAAAATAAGGCAACCCGTCGCTTTTTACAAGTGCTGTTACGGCAAGAAGAAAATTGAGCAAAATAAGGGTTTTTGAAGAAAAACGCTCGTTTAACTGTTTAAGTAACAAAAAGCAGGCAAAGAAAAAGTAGCCAAGCGGTAAATCGATGTATCCTACATCATATCGTCCTGCATGTCTGATAACGTCACCTAGTGTCGCGAAAAGAAATACAAAAAGAAGTGAAAATTTTACAGATGCTATTTTTCTTAATGATGAATATAGCATGAGAAGTAGTGATATATAAAAACTTGTATAAATAAGAAGTGATACTTGATCATTTACTTGTCCCAGAAGTGTGAATACAAATGTCAGAACAAGTATGGGAACTGGTTGTACAGAGAAAAATGTATATGAATTTAAGTATGGATCAATTGCGTGAATGAGAAAGTAATCTTTTGCTGCAAGAAACCAGGTAACCCAAGCGTCCCAAGCGCTGAGGGGCCGTATCAATGCTTCAAATAATACAAAACAAACAGTTAATAAAATACCAATTAACAATATTGAGCTGACTCTATCAAGATGCGAAAGTCTGTTGAGATTGATTTTCTTATTAGGTTTTAAGATGACGAAAATAATAAAAATTAACCAAGGTACAACAATCACAAGGGGGTCATATGATATTTTTAATATGGCGTAGATAAACATTTGAAAATAAACAAGTCCGATTCCTGCTCCATAAGCAAAAGAAATCCTACCGAGTATTGTGGAATTTGGCATAAGATTAAATTGTTTAATAAGACACAATCCCATGAGGTCTATAAGAGCGATGATTAATAGCATGGAGATGATCATAGGAGTTTGTATAGGTATGAAGTGGTTTTATTTGATTTAAATGAGGCTACGGTCTGAAACGATTTGCTATTGGTTAATTTGTCTCCGTGATAAATTAACAAATAGTCATTCGACGTAAATTTATGAATGTCAGTTAAGCTGTTTATATTCATATAGCTAGAATTTATAATTTTTCCTGCTTCTGTTTGATAGTTCGTAGGATGCAGTCCCGAGTTTAACCAGTACACCCTTTTAGGATACAAGAGGTAGCGTAAAATATAAAAAGTTTTTCCGTCTTGTGACCACAGAAGGATATTACTTTCCTTTTTAGTAACACCATCGATTTTTTTATACATACTATAAACATCTCCATAAATTTTTCCTCTTTTTTGGTCATCGGTTAAAAAAACCCACTGACGTTCTTCAGTGAATATTTTCATAGTGTTTGATATTGTTCTAAAAGACGCGATGACGACCCAAGCTAGAAGTAAGAATAATAGAGTTAAATGTAGGAGGTTAATAGGACTCCAGCGTCGAGAACGAGTAATCATAATAAAAACCTCCTAATCTTAGCATTTTGAATTAAATGAATCAGTTAATTATTAGTTTTGTTTATGCGCTATTTTTATATAGTGAAAGTTATATCGCAAATATGCTCCTGGTGAAATTTTTATAGAAGTAATAATGCTATTTCCGGGAAGATTATAAACTTTATTTGGATAATCTGCGACCCATAGATGCGCATCGTCATCAGTGAAAATTACTGTTTTTATGTAATTTGGGATAGCTATTGATATATTTTTGTCATTTACTTCACTCATATCCCAATCATATGCATAATATTCTTTATGAATAAATCGGCTTTCATTTGTCGTTAATCCCGAGGGAGAAACTATATGGTAGTTTTTGAGATAGTACATGTACTGACGCCAATAGTCTGTTGAGGGAATGACAAGCGTAGTCTTGGGGTCAAAATGTCGCTGAATAAATGTAACCTTGCCGCCAAATTTTATATCATTTTTTCGAACTTCCGAATAATGGTATGAAACTGTCCTGTAGGGTTTAGTGAATGTGGGGTCGCGATCATAAAAAAACCAAAAAAGATTGAACAAAGCGATGCATATTAGGGAAGTGAAGTATAAAAATTTTTTTTTCTTAGTTGATTGCCAAATCGCATAGGAAATAAAGAAAAGAATCGCTATAAGATAACTAAATTGATATCCTACAGCGTCAGATCTAAGCAAAAAATTGTATAGAAATCCAGGTAATATCCATGCAGAATAAAAAATAAGAATTTTATCTTGCTTCGCAAGCATTTTTTTAATTTGCTTATGTTTGCTCGCAAAGAAAATAAGAAACAAAGGTGCCACTCCAAAGCTAAGAAGAAAACCTTTGATCATAGTATCTAAGTGTTGGAGAATTGATCCGCTAGATACTGACATTTTGGCAATGGCGATAGACTCAGTAAAGTAACCAGTAAATGAAACTGCAAGAACAACAGGAACAAACCATGAAAGCGATACGAGAATAAAAGCTATCGACGTTTTAACCTTTTCTTGAGTTGTGAGTGCAAGAAAGCCAAGTAAAAAAAGTGGACCAACAAGTATAATTTCTTGTGGACGTAAAGCCACCAGCAATCCAGTAATAAATCCTAAAAATAGACCGTCTTGTTTTTTTTGAATAAAAACTCGATAGACGCTATAGGCAAGAAGAGGCACTATTGTAGCGAGTAGATCATACGCATGCGGAGCAATTGAGAAAAAATAGAATGTCGATCCTGTGAGAAATATTACAGTGGCCGCGAGGCCTACAAAACGATTGAACATTTTTAGCCCAACCATATAAAGAGTGATAGCGCTTGTAATACTCGCTAGTACTGTTACAGCGAGGAGCGATGTGTGAGGGTCTTGTATAAAAATATGAAAAAATTTTCCAAGCCCTATGAAGAGTGGATACCCAGGAGCCGCGGGGGTTTGTTGATCAAATGAATATCGTACGATTCCAATTGTATATTGGGGCCCATCCCAAAAGGACTGGAATTTTTCAAGAAAAGGTATTCGAGAGACCAGAGCTGCAACACCCAGTAAAAAACAAATAATATAATCAACTCTTTTCATTGACGCTTGTTTTCGGACGTTAATCTAGCGATTACCTTGTGATACCGCTCTGGAGTTCCCATATCTTTCGTATATTCAGAGGTTAAATAGCCATAAATACGTTTTTTTGCGGTAAGCATAGTAGGGAAGACATCTGTTTCAAAATCTTGCTTGGTATTTTCTTGAATAAAGTCGAGCGCTTCTTTTTTTACTAAATAAAGTGAGGTCTGTGTTAAGTTGCCATATTTTGGCCAGTCGTCGCCAGGTTTTTGAATCATATCCAAATATCTACCGTCTTGATCAACTTTTACTACAGTACTATCTTGTGGATGGTCTGATATATGTATGGCGATTGTTGCATCAGCTGATCGTGCCTTGTGGAATTCAAACATTTTCTTCAGGTTGATTGTTGAGTAGACATCGGCGTATATGATGAAAAACTCGTTATCGAGTTGGCTTGAAATTAAATGAAGTGCTCCTGCCGTACCAAGTGGTTGTTCTTCCTGTGAGATGTGAATTGATGCGTTGTATTGTTTATTCTTAACATGCTCTTCTATTTTGTGTCCCAGGTGACCCGTGCAGATGATAATATTGCTGCATTCATTTTTAATAGCATTTTCAATAACATGATCGAGCAATGGTTTACCTTCAAGTTCAACTAGAGGTTTGGGGATTGTATCTCCTGTTATATCTCGTAGTCGCGTTCCGCGCCCTCCCGCCATAATAATTGCTTGCATAGAATCGCTGCTATTTTGCTTCGACATCAGTATAGCAAAAATAATTGACTTTCATATTAATTTAACCTAAACTCAGCCTATCAAAATGGCCAATAGTAACAACCTCTATCGCAAAAAGTCCGAGAAGCATTTGCTCGAAACTATCCGCGTTAATCAATTAACTATAAACTCTTGTACGGATTCAATTCTCGCCGCATCTCAACTCATCGTAGACACTTTTCTGTCAGGCGGAAAAGTACTTTTGTGTGGTAATGGTGGAAGCGCTGCGGATTGTCAACACATAGCCGCAGAATTTGTTAATATGCTTGATAAGAATCTTCGTCGTCCGACACTTCCCGCCTTCGCACTAACCGCCGACTCATCTGTTATGACGGCGTTTTCTAACGATTTTGGATTTGAGGGAGTTTTTGAGCGTCAGGTACAGGGACTTGGTCAAAAAAATGATTTGTTAATAGGTATTTCAACAAGTGGAAATTCCAAAAATATCGTGAGGGCGATTCGCGCAGCAAATGAAAAAAAGATGCATACGCTTGCCCTTACTGGCGACTCGGGAAGACTTATAAAACTAGCCGATCGCTCAATTGCAATTCCCAGCAAAAACACGCAACACATACAGGAATCACTTTTAGTTGTTGAGCATATTTTATGTGAGATTGTTGAGCATTATCTTTTTGTAAAACTTAGGAAGAAAGAAATATGGTCATAAGCAGAACTCCTTTCCGCATATCTTTCTTTGGTGGCGGAACAGACTATCCTTCCTGGGTTCGCGAACATGGCGGTACGGTTCTTGCCACTACAATCAACAAATATTGTTACCTAAATGTAAGATATCTTCCTCCATTTTTTTGGCACAAGTATCGAATTGTGTATTCAAAAAATGAAATGTGCAACTTGATTGATGAAATTCAGCACCCGGCAGTGCGTGAGGTTATTCGTTTTCTAAAGATTCCTGAAGGGCTCGCAATTCATCACGATGGTGACTTGCCAGCAAGATCGGGTCTTGGCTCAAGCTCTGCGCTTACAGTCGGGCTACTCAATGCTCTCTATGCGCTCCGCGGCCAAATGATAAGCAAACAGCAGTTGGCCCGCGAAAGCATACAGATCGAGCAAGAGATCTTAAAAGAGACAGTTGGTTACCAAGACCAGACGCTCGCATCATATGGCGGATTTAACCATATTACTTTTGAAAAAAACGGGAATATTATCGTCGATCCAATGACGCTTCCAGCTACGCGTATGAATGAACTTGAAGATCATCTAATGTTATTTTATACAGGAATTCCAAGGATAGCCTCAAAGATCGCAAAAAGTTATGTTAAAAAAATAGATAATCAAGAAGAACAGTTGAGCATAATGCAGAGTTCGGTTGCAGAAGCGATAGCTATTTTAAACAGTAAGAAGGATATAAAACATTTCGGTGTATTGCTTGATGAATTCTGGAAATTAAAAAGGTCCTTAAGTACGCAGGTTTCAAATCCAGAAATAGATGATATTTACAAAAAAGCACGAAACGCTGGTGCTACTGGTGGGAAGCTAATTGGTGCCGGTGGTGGTGGTTTCTTGCTTCTTTTTGTTCCACCAAGACAACAGATTAAAGTTCGAGAGAAATTAAAAAAACTTGTTTATGTTCCTTTTAAATTTGAGCATGAAGGGTCACAAATTATATCTTTTGACCCTGAAGAAGATTATTCTCGTTCGCTGCTCCGCAGAAAGATTAAAAGATAAATCTTAGAAGTTATGTCTAAGCGAAATTTTAAAAAAATACTAATTACTGGTATTAGTGGCTCTGGTGGAAGTTATCTTGCTGACTATATATTGGAGCATCATCCGCATGTTAAAACTCACGGCACAGTGCGTAATATCGCATCAATTCCAAAAAATCTTGATAAGTCATACAGCAAGCTAAAAATTCACGAATGCGATCTTAACGATTTTAGCTCTATTCTGACGGTTTTAAAAAAAGTAAAACCTGATGTGATTTTCCATCTTGCGTCAAACGCTAATGTTCGGGCATCATTCAGTAACCCACTTGCGATTCTTGAAAATAATATTGGGAGTACAGCAAATCTTCTTGAGGCAACACGTTTATCCGGAATTGATCCAGTTATTCAGCTTTGCAGTACTTCAGAGGTATATGGTCAGGTAGATCCGAAAAACGTTCCTATCAAAGAAGACTGTCCGATAAATCCGGCAAATCCCTATGCCGTTTCAAAAACTACACAGGATCTACTGGGCGCGGTTTATCACAAGGCATATGGCATGAAAATAATTCGGACTCGCATGTTTGCCTATATCAATCCTCGTCGGGAAAATCTTTTTGCCACAGCATTCGCTATGCAGGTTGCACGTATTGAGGCCGGACTGCAAAAAATATTATTACATGGAAATCTAAATTCGACTCGTACGCTCATTGATGTTCGTGATGCGATGGAATCCTACTGGGTTGCAGCAGAAAAATGCCGATTTGGGGAAGTATATAATATTGGTGGAAACACAATAATTACTGTGGGTGAATTTCTTGAACTCTTAAGAAAAAAAGCGCACATTCCTATTCTTTTGCGTCAAGATCCAAACTTACTTCGGCCGACTGATGTAACATTACAAGTACCTGATGTTTCAAAGTTCAAAAAAGAAACGGGTTGGAAGCCAAAATACAGTTTTGAAGATAGCGTAGATCTACTGCTTGCATACTGTCGAGCTGAGGTGAAGGCTAAAATTAACTTATGCTGAGATACAAACTAGCTGAAGATATTATTGATAAAAAAGATATTGCAGCGCTTATTAAGTGGCTACAGGGGAAAAAAAACTCTTCGCCGCAACTTACCAAAGGCGCACTCACTCCTGAGTTTGAATCAGAATGGGCGAAATGGATTGGGACAAAGTATGCAGTCTTTGTAAATTCTGGCTCATCAGCCAATTTTTTGATGGCTTATGCTGCGCTTCTTTCTGGGGAACTTCGCAATAAAAAAGCCATTGTACCAAGCGTAGGATGGGTTACGACTATCAGTCCTTTTATCCAACTTGGCTTTGATCCTATTATGTGTGGATCAAATCCTGAGACTTTTGGCTTTGATTATGTTCAACTCGAGAGGCTATTGAAAAAGCATCATCCAGCGACTGTTATTATGGTGCAGGTTTTAGGAGTGCCGGATGATATGGAGCGCGTTAAAAAGCTTCAGAAAAAATATAAATTTATGCTTATTGAGGATGCGTGTGCTGCTTTGGGCGCCTCCTATAACAATAAAAAAGTCGGAGCATTTGGAGATATGTCGTCATTTTCGTTTTATTTTGGGCATCAGTTGTCGACAATTGAAGGGGGGATGATAAACACTAGTGACAAAAAGCTATACGATATGCTTCTTCTCTTGCGATCTCATGGATGGGGTAAAGATTTGGATAAAAAAACTCGTTTGCAGCTCATGAAAAAATACAAAATCGATGATTTTCACAAGCCTTTTACATTTTTTGTTCCCGGCCTCAATATGAGAAATACTGACCTTGGTGCTTTTCTTGGGCTTCGCATGATGAAAAAAGCTGATAAAATCGCTGCAATACGCAATAGAAATCACCTAATCTATGCAAAAAATGTTAAAAACGTTACATTTCAAAAATGGAATAGTAAATCTTATCCATCCAGCATATCGTTCGGAGCGCTTGCTAAAAGCGAAGAACATCGAAGAAAAATAGTAAAGGCCCTTACGAAAAATGGAATAGAAACACGTTTATTTTCTGCAGGAAATCTGGGGTTACATCCCTTCTGGTTTGAGAGATTTGGAAAATTTCACCACTCAGTTTCTGATGCAGTGCATAATACGGGTTTCTTTTTACCAAACAATGAATCTCTTACTTCAAAAGATGTTAAAGAAATTTGTGAAATAGTAAATAAAGTAAGTCCTAACTAAGTTGAAAATGAAGATATTAATTACAGGCGGTGCCGGATATATCGGATCAATACTCGTTCCTATGCTCCTTGAGCTTGGGCATGAAGTAACCGTTATCGACAATTTTTACTATCAACAAAATTCACTTCTTGATGTTTGTGCTAATCCAAACCTTAAAATTGTCCGAGGTGACTGTAGGGATAAAAAGCTTATGAAGTCGCTCCTCAAGGGTCAGGATTTTATCATCCCTCTTGCGTGTCTTGTGGGTGCGCCAATTTGCGATATGTTCCCTGATGAGGCAAAAACTATCAACCTTGAAGCCATTAAGTTGATAATAAAGCTCCGTTCCCCTAAGCAAAAGATAATTTTCCCAAATACAAATAGTGGCTATGGCGTTGGGAAAAGCGGATTGTATTGCACTGAGAAATCTCCACTCCACCCAATCTCACTATATGGAAAACTAAAAGTTGACGCAGAAAAAATACTATTGCGTTCTGGAAATGTCATAACTCTGCGTCTTGCAACGGTTTTCGGGATAAGTCCACGCATGAGACTCGATCTTCTAGTTAACGACTTTGTGTACCGGGCTGTAAATGACGGATTTGTGGTACTTTTCGAGTCTAACTTTAAGCGAAACTATATTCATGTGAGAGATGTGGCACGTGCCTTTATTCACTGTATAGACAACTTTGACAAAATGAAAAACAATGCATACAACGTAGGTCTTTCTGATGCCAACATTTCAAAAAAAGAGCTTTGTCGCAAAATTAAAAAACAAGTAACTCGTTTTACATTTGTTGATGCACCTATTGGTCGCGATCCGGACCAGAGAAATTATATTGTTTCAAATGAAAAAATAGAAAAAACAGGTTTTAAAACAAATACTAGCCTACAGGAAGGTATAGCAGAGCTTGTTAAGGGGTATCAAATTATAAAAAGAAACGAATTCGCGAATATATGAAGCCCCTCGAGTTGTACAAGACGCTTTATCTCGTCCGAAAGAGTGAAGAACTGATAATCGAACGCTATGGCGAAGATGAGATGAAAACGCCTATGCATATGTCCATGGGCGAAGAAGCTATAGTGGGGGGTGTCGTCGCAGCACTCAGTACACGAGATCAAGTATTTGGTACATATAGAAGCCATGCATTATATCTTTCAAAGACTGGCGATACAGATGGATTTTTTGCCGAACTTTATGGTAAAGCAACAGGTAGCGCACGCGGAAAGGCAGGCTCAATGCACATATCTCTACCAGAGAAGAATATGATGCTATCATCAGCCGTTGTAGGTACAACTATTCCAGTTGCAGTGGGTGCGGCTTTGGCAAACAGGAATCTTAAAAACGGAAAAATAGTTGCTGTATTTTTTGGCGACGGGGCACTTGATGAGGGTGTTTTCTGGGAGAGTCTAAATTTCGCGTGCCTTAAAAAACTACCCATCTTATTTATATGCGAAGACAATACTCTTGCTATTCATTCTCATACGCGCGAGCGCCAGGGTTACAAATCAATCGATAGAATAATTGCGCAATTTAATTGTGTTACTGAAAATAGTAATTCTACTGATGTTTTTGAAATCGAAAAGAAAACTTCTGGATTGCTCAAAAAAATGAAGAGAATGGGTATGCCTGGATTTTTTCACGCAAAATATTATCGATACCTTGAGCATGTGGGAATTACTGAAGATTTCAACTTTGGGTACAGATCAAAAAAAGAATTCTTAAAATGGAAGAAAGTTGACCCAATCCTGATTGCTAGAAGGAAGATTCAAAAACTTGTCAAGGAGAATGAGATTTTAGTTGCAGAAAATAGTATCGACAGAAAATTGTTATCAAGTATTAACAAGGCAAAAAGCGCGGAATATCCGCAAGATGCAGAACTAGTTACAGATATATATGGCTAAAAGAATTATTACTTACGAAAAAGCGATTAACGAAGCAATTTTCTCAGAAATGGAACGTGATAAACGTGTCTTTCTTTTTGGACTTGACGTAACGGACCACAAAAAAATATTTGGAACAACCACCGGTCTTGAGAAATTTGGTGAAGAAAGGTTCTTTGGGACTCCGCTATCTGAGGATGCAATGATGGGGGCGGCACTTGGTGCAGCAATTAACGGCCTGAGGCCAATTTATGTCCACATACGAGTTGATTTTCTGTTACTAGCAATGAACCAACTTGTGAATATGTCTGCTACGGCATCTTACGCAAGTGCTGGAAAGCTAAAAGCACCGATTGTCATCAGAGCAGTTATTGGACGGGGGTGGGGCCAGGGACCTCAGCATTCCAAATCCCTACAGTCAGTATTTGCGCATATTCCGGGCCTCAAGGTCGTCATGCCATCCCGAGCTTATGACGCAAAAGGACTATTAATA
>DASZRG010000002.1:0-47544 GCA_035549295.1 Patescibacteria group bacterium | reverse complement strand
GTCAGTCATTAGTTTCAGGTACTATTTCATCCCCCTCCCGGGGTGCTTTTCACCTTTCCCTCACGGTACTAGTTCACTATCGGTAAGTATTGATATTTAGTTTTGGAGCTTGGTCGCCCCAGCTTCCCACAGGGTTTAATCGTGCCCCATGGTACTCAGGAACATACGAGGCAAAGTTTGCGTTTCGGATACACGGACTATCACCTTCTATGGTGGCGCAATTCCGACGCCTTCTCCTACACAAACTTTTATCCTTTGCATTTAAGCCAGTCGTCCTACAACCCTACCCCGATAAATCGGTGTAGTTTGAACTCTTCCCTTTTCACTCGCCGCTACTAAGGGAATCTCTGTAATTTCTTTTCCTGTGGCTACTTAGATGTTTCAGTTCACCACGTTCCCTACCTGCCACTATACGGCCCTACACACCGACAAAAATAAACAAATACTACCAATAAGCAAATAAACAAATCAATAAACCAATTCTCAAATAATTAAATGATTAAAGCATTAAATTATTGATTGGGTTATTGGGTTATTTGTATATTGGTTATTATTATCGCTGTGTAAGACCGACTTCATGACGAGGTTACCTGCCCTTTGCAGACAGGTGGGTTACCCCATTCGGACACCGCCGGATCAAAGAGTCATAGGTCTCTCCCCGACGATTTTCGCGTACCTTGAAGCGTCCTTCTTAGGTCAATACTTCCTAGGCATCCACTAATGACGTTATAAATAGCGTAGATTTTAAAAAACTAAAAAACCACGTTCCGGCAAGGTACGTGGAACCGCCTCCGCGGCGATTTTTGGCCTAGTTGTACTCAATTTTCCCGCAATCGTGCGGGATGTTTGAGAATAACAATATTTAGCATTTAGCTGTTAGGTGTTAGCATTTAGTTTTAACTAAACGCCAAGCGCCAAACGCCAAATGCAAATTTCCCCAATTGTTAATGAGCAACGATTTGCTTTGTATTCTTATGTCTCGCCGCGAGTATAATTGCCCTCGCCGACGAGGCACAAGCCTACAAAGTAACATTTGACAATTAACAAAGTGACAAATTGACAATTTTGTTAACTGTTCACCTGGCTGAACTATTCTTTGTGCTGATTTCGGAGCTTCAAGCACCTAAGCTCGATGAAGCGAGAACTCAGCACTGATATTTTGCTCTGCAAAATATCAGTGGACCCAAGGAGATTCGGACTCCTGACCTCCTCATTGCAAATGAGGCGCACTACCAACTGTGCTATGGGCCCATATAAATTATCCATTACATTGGTCTCCTTCTCCCTTGACGGGAGAAGGTAGGGATGAGGGTAAACCCAATCCCAATACCATAACCTGCACTCAATCGCAAAGAATTAAATTTTTAAACCGGTCTGAAAAAACAAGATGTCCCGCTTAGCGGGATGAAGCAACAATAGGGATCCAAGTGGATGTATTGATTAGTTTGAATTTTTTATCATGCGTTGATCTTGTTTCCTCGAAAGGTAGAAACTATTCTACCCGAGTTAGCAATCCTCTGTCAAGAGGTGAATAATAAATGCTATAATTCCCGTTTATATGACTGAGTCAGAAAGACCTTATATATATAAGGCGATGGGTAGAGAAATTATTACGGAAATCCAGAAACCTCCACCTCCTAATATTACAAGCTAGACAGGATTCCAAGACCCTACTCTCCTGTGGAAAAATATCACTTTCAAAAATCCTCACACGAATCTACCGTACATCTAGTAGAACCAGCAGCGAAAGGAAATATGGGAAAATATAAACAAATTGAGTCTCCCATAGATGCTCGCATAACTCGATGTTATACCCGCCGAAGCTAAAATGTTATAATTTCCGCATGACGTTTGATGAAAAAGTAGAATTTATTCGCTCATTACCCCAATTTCGCGTAATCCCAATCAACGAAGTCCGCGCAATCGCCTTTGCCGTAAAGGAGGTAACAGAACCTGCTGATAACACTCATGTTTTAAAAAAAATAGACTCGGGCGCATTCTTAACCCTAACTCAAGACGATATCAATAAAATCACCCGCGAATACCCCGAACTCGCGGCAAAATTGACATAAATTACTGTTTTTGCTAGAATCACCTCTGGTTTTATGAAAGCAAGCCGTATTATGCTTCTTTCGATAGCATTTCTCGCTATCGCAGGAAGCCGCAGCACTACTTTCGCCCAAGAGATCAAGATACCTGCTTCGAGCAAGCTCGAAGCGCTAGGTAGCATTAGCCTAAGCTCAAATAACCCAAATTCGTGCGTAACGAGCCTGATTTCATCTTCATCATCTGACGTATGTGTGAGCGCAACTACTACTCCGGGACCAAAACCAATACCAACTGATTCTCCTACACCAACGCCTACTATAACCCAAAATATTACATACCAAGCACCTCTTCCCGATGGTCAGAATCTTGATTCCGACAAGATATTTAACATGATAAATGCATATCGCACGTCACTTGGACTACCTGCTTTTGAGACAAATCCTGATGTTTGCTCGCTAGCTTTAGTCCGATCGACAGAGATCCCTGGCGAGATACAAAAAGGGACACTTCACATGGGACTTTACAATAGACCCCTTCCCTATTGGATCTGGGAAAATGCAAAATACGGGTCAAATGAAGAAGGAACAGTCGCTTGGTGGCTCGCATCCCCACTTCACCACTCATCAATTGTTGGCGACTACAAATATTCCTGTGTCAAATGTACAGGGACTTACTGCTCCGAACTCTTCACCTCCTTTGTTCCAAAGCAACCAACTAGTAACTAGATACTAGAAATTAGAAACTAGTTTCTCGCATTCTCATTGTTTACTATACAAAAACATAGCTCGTGATACCTGTGATACCCTTGATACTTCTGATACCTTTTAATACGCTGGGGGTTGCCGCACCTGCGGCTTCCGGACTATAATACGAAATATGGTAGCAAAAAATGGAAAAGTAAAAACTGAGTCTGCACTTGAAAGAGCTGCTTTTAAAACAATCCACTGGATTGGCACAACTCAAGCACTCATTGTACATACAATATTTTTTGTAGGTATATTCGTGCTTTATTTAGTTGGAGTCGCAGCAGATTTAATACTTCTTATCCTCACAACTATCGTTTCACTTGAGGCGATTTACTTATCGCTCTTTCTTCAGATGTCAGTCAACAAACAAGCTGAGGAAATTGAAGGAGTTGGAGAAGACATCGAAGGCATTCAGGAGGACGTTGAAGGCCTTGAGGGAGGCTTCGGCGAAATTCAGGAGGACTTTGAAGGACTTGAGGAAAATGTTAAAAAGATTCGTCGCAATGTTGGAGAACTCGAAGCCGACGTTGAGGATATTTCAGAAGATATCGATCGCTTCTACTTAGATGATGATAAAGAAGGCAAAGAGGAAAAATCAGCACATGTTGAATCAAGCAAGTCTCTCCAGAATATCGAAAAGGAGATCATCAATCTCTCCAAGGGAATAATAGCCCTCCGCGACGACCTCGAAATGTTGAAGAAAAACCTCCCCTAAATTAAATTTCCAAACTTCAAATCTCAAGTTCCAATAAATATCAAAATCGAAACAATCTCTTACTTTCAGGTTTTAAATTTTAAACATTTAAATTTATTTGGAGCTTTCAGCTTGGATCTTGGTGCTTCTATTGGTCCATGAGGTACTTCTCGACTTCAAGGGCGGCCATACAGCCAAATCCAGCGGCAGTAATACCTTGTTTGTATTCATTGTCGTGAACGTCACCCGCTACATAAACATGTGGGATATTAGTCTTTGTATGCTCAAATACTTTTATAAATCCTTTCTCATCCTTCTCAATACCCTCAAAAACCGCAGAATTTGGGATATGTCCTATCGCAACAAAAATACCATCAATTGGCAATTGCCAATTGAGCTCTTGGCCGTTAGCTGTTAGCTTTTGGCCTCCAATTTCTTCTGGAGAGAAGTTATTATCTTTGTTGTCTTTCCAAACTGCCAACCCCGAACCCCTAACCGCTGTTTGCAGCTTAACACCTTCCACCTTGAATTCACCAAGAACTTCCTTGATCTCGGTATTCATGACGATTTTTATCTTTGGATTTTCCCTTACTCTCTTCTGCATTATTTCGGAGGCACGAAACTGAGGACCGCGATGAATAAGAGTCACTTCCGTCGCATATTTTGTCATGACAAGTGCCTCCTCCATCGCTGAGTCTCCTCCGCCCGCAACAATTACATTTTTATTCCTGAAAAATGCGCCATCACAAGGCGCGCAAGATGAGACACCACGTCCAATTTTCTCTTGTTCTCCGGGAACTCCGAGCCACTTTGTATCAGCGCCAGTTGCTATGATTACGGCTTTACCCTGATACTCTTTGTCATCATCTGTTTTTACTTTTATTGGAGTTGAACTATAGTCACCTGATACAAAATCAACGTCCAAAATTGTGGCTCCATGATGCTCGGCTTGCTTTCGCATATTCATCATAAGATCTGGCCCTTGTATGCCCTCTGGGAAACCGGGGAAATTCTCAACAAGGGTTGTAAGCTGAAGTTGACCACCCCACTTTCGACCACCAACGATGAGGGTTTTTAAATTTGCCCGCTGTGTGTATATTGCCGCAGTAAGTCCTGCTGGTCCACTACCGATGATGATAACGTCATAAACATTTTCCATATTGAATCATGAATCAGGAATCAAGAATTATGGGGAAAACATGATTCATAATTCATGCTTCTTGATTCTAAGCTAGGGCTGCATCGATTTTTTCCTTGTACACATTTCTCGGCTGAACGCCAATCATAACTGTTACTGGCTTACCGCCCTTGAAAATCGCAACCGTTGGAATAGACATGATTCCATACTGAGCAGGAAATTTAACGTTGGCATCAACATCCATTTTGCCGACTTTTATTTTTCCTTTATACTCTTCCGCCAATTCATCGATGAGAGGTGAAACCATTTTACAGGGCTGACACCACTCTGCCCAAAAATCAACCATAAAAGGAATATCGCTTTTTAAAACTTCCTGTTCAAAATTGTCGTCTGTGAGGATATTTGCACTCATAAAGGATAATCAGTATACAACAAACATTTGACACTTAACAAGTGACAAATAACATAAGAACAATACGAGAAAAGTAATCGAATAATCTCGATTTTCTTCTCTTAAATAAAGTCACTTGCTTACTGGTCAATTGTCAAATGTCACTTGTCCTACTTGTAGTAAGGTTTTATCTGGAACAATACGTAAAAAGCAATAAGATTGCCTATTACCCCACCCAAATTAAAAGCAATAAGAGATGAAATGATAGTTACAGCCTCGCTGTAAAAAAGAAAATTCCATCCTCCAATTTTTTTTGCTTTTGTACCGCTATATGCAGCAAGAAGCAAAGCGCTTGCGATAAGGTATAAAAGTGAACCGACTATTCCATTTGTTGCAACTCCAACTCCTGCACCGATTGCAATGAGTGGTGAAAGCATTGATGTTACACCAAGTGCTGCTATTGCAACTAAAATACCAATTACTCCAAAAACTAGCGCAATAATAGGAGTTATTGAAACGATCGCTTCATTCCATTTCTTTGGAAGAGGCGGCATTTTTTTGTAAAATTCCTCTACTGTATCGATTATTTGATTTACATCAGTCTTCGCCATGTTATTTCACCTCCTTTACAAACTCTTAACGAATGTTAATGAGTTTTAGAGTTTGTTAAGCCCCTCAATAAACGCTCCACGAGCCGCGCTACGAATAGTAGGTAAGGCGAGTGGTAAGTTATGTGGGGCCAACACCTTTTTAAATAGTATCATAATTAAAACCCTAGACCCAACTGGCTTTTTTCACCGTTCTTCTCAGCTTCTTCATCTTTATTCCATATCTCCACTTTCCCATATTCACCGTCATATCCTGGCTTGATACTTATATTTCTTGCGCGGACGCGCTCAATGGCTTGAGCGATTCTCTCGCCAGCCGCAGTTCTTATCTCAGATAGGTCTGTGCGAAACAACACTTCATGCTCTGACCCAAACCGAGTTACAAGTCTATCAAACATCGACAAAACAGCCTGAGACGAGTCGGCTGATCCTTGCGCCTCGGCGAGTACTTCAAGAAGCGGAACAAGGGAAACGTATGGAGGCTTTACACCCTTTGGGTCTTCCATCCACACAACACCAAACTTGTCTTGCCTTGGGCGAAAATTGTTGGCGTCAATATTTGCGAGTTCTTCGACTCGATGCATCACGCCAACTGTGAGAGGGCGTCCGCAAACAGGGCAATTAGTACCCTTATTTTTGTCGTCATCTGGAGTGTATGAAATTCCACAATTTCTATGCCCAGTGTAGTGATACTTCCCCTCCTCAGGATAAAACTCGATAGTATAAGCAATCTCAAAAACCCTCTCACGTCCCCTCACAAATGAATTAAGGATATTATCATAAGTTATGTCGTCGTTTTTGATTTTTGATTTTTGATTTTTGATTTTGATAACGGTCGCCTCGCGTCCCATCTTCTGCATCGAGTGAGCATCAGAAAAAGACACAATAGAGCGTGTTGCGAGTTCATTTATTCGCCAATTCATAGCAGGATCGCTTGATAGTCCCGTCTCGATAGCAAATATATATTTTGTATACTCGCCAAAGCAGTCCTGAATACGATCGTATCCCGAACGACTTCCATATAGTGAGAACCAGGGAGTCCATATGTGGCAAGGAATGATGGCAATTTTGCGATCTATCTCGAACAGAACTTCAGCCAATACTTTTGTCGAAATTCCCAAAATTGGCCGACCATCAGCAGATAAGTTTATTCCTAATTTTGTTAGAGCCGCATTTATTTTTGCTGCAGTTTCAAAATTTGGAGCAAAAATCAGATTATGAATTCTATGCCCTACTCCATTTTCTGAATAAATAGCAGCAACTTCTGTTGACAGCATGAAATGCGGTCCCAAAAAATCTTTCTGCGACAACTCGCCAAGCTCACGGCCTACTGCTTTTGTATCTTTAAGTCTATAAATTCCGGAATTAATCTCTTCGAGCTGTGAGCTGGCCTCGCGAAACCATATGGGATGAGTAAAATCAGCAACAGATAGAATATTTATCCCTTTTTTTCGCCCCCAGATATACATATTTTGAAGATTCATGCGAGGCGAAACAGCACGAGAAAATCTTGAGTGAATGTGTAAATCTAATACCAGCTCCATGTGACAAATTATACATCGTCATTGCGAGCAAACAACCACGTTCATGCCAGCTGAATGTGGGCAGTGCAGCGAGGCAATCTCGTCCCCGTGATACCTTTGATACCCGTGATACTCGTGGTACCCTTGGTGATCTCCTGCTATAATTTATTCTGTGCAAAGCATTGGAAATGTCCTCAAAAAATTTAACCCCACAACTGATAAATATATTAGCCGTGAATTTCAGTCTTTTGGAATATATTTGTCGGAAGAACTCAACGACTACAAACATAAAGCACTATATATAAAACTTGCAAAGACGGTGCACCGCTCTATTCTTGAAAATGCTCTTTCGTACGTAAAAGATGCCAAGACAACTACTCCAAATAAAGGTGCATTATTCATGTGGCGCATGAAGCAATTGAAGGAAAAAAATAAACCTCAAGCAACTATAAACAGCGACAAATGAAAACCAAAGCTGCTCCTGTCAAGGTTCACTATGTCAACATAGCGCTTTTTGCAATAACTGCACTAGTTATTTTCGTCCCATTTTTACTGGGTCTTAATTTTCGGGTCCATCGTTCACTCGGACTTCTTGGGATTGCAATTATAAACTTTGTTTCATCGGCTAGCCTTATTCCAACACCAGGTTTTATAGCAGTGGGACTAGGAGGACATCTGTACAATCCTTTTGTAGTAGCGCTAATTGCATCTATTGCATCAACTGCCGGACAAATGGTCGGATTCGTATTCGGCTACACATCCAAAAAACTTACAGAGTCTGAGAAACATTTTCTAAATTTTCTAACTCATTTATTCAGCCACAAATATGCACCGGTTGTGATATTTTTGCTGGCGTTTTTCCCGAATCCTTTTTTTGATGTCGTTGGAATTGTTGCAGGTCTATCCCTCTACCCTCCACGCAAATTTATATTCCTAGTCTTCTTGGGACGACTTATGCGAGACGTTATCATCGCTATCATCGGACACAACTTCCTCTAATAAATTTGTAATTTCCAATTTCAAATATCCAATTCCCAATTAATTGATTAATTCAAAAATTAAATGGAAACTGGTAATTTATAACTGGCAACTAACTCGTGCTTACCCGCATGCAATGAAGGGATACTCTTGATACTTGTGATCATATTACGCTCCTCTTTATTACTGGTATACCGGTATATAAGTAATAAAGTATTGACTAGTAACATATAATAGATACATGGCAAATTCTCCCTATGAGCAGGTTTACAAATTACTCCGGACAATACCAGCTGGCCGTGTGACTACGTATGGTTCGATCGGTAAAAAGTTAGGGATTTCCCCTCGATACGTAGGTCATATACTTCATATGAATCCGGATGGCGCGACTAACCCATGCCACCGTGTGGTAAATAGCTCAGGAAAAGTTGCGGAAGGATATGCTTTTGGAGGCCGCGGGATTCAGAAAAATAGACTTGAGGAAGAGGGAATAGTGTTTAAAAACGAAACAAACCTTGATCTTAAGAAATATTTCTTTCAACCATAGACAAAATAAGATTAGTCGTAGCAGAATAAGTCCACTCCGACTTTTTCCATTTTATCTCCGTTACCACCTGTAAACGGAACTCCTCTCAGCTCAGCTTGCTTCCCCTCTGCTAAAAACCTAATATATATTCCTGCATCTGTTCTTCCTTGCATTAGGTCGGTTGTCGAATCGTTATCGATTACTAAATTCGAACTTAAACCATGAAAGTCTGCAGTATTTCCCATAACTCGTATTTCTTGACCGTATGGTACATTCACCTCAGTGAAACTTCTTCGTATCGATCCGGGTGCTGAGCAGTCGAGGTCATCTCCTACCCCTATTGGCTCACTTGAGCTAATAGTGATCGGAATATAAGGGCTCTCATGCGAACTGGAATTTATTTTTCCGTTACATCCCACCATCATTCCGGTGATAATAACAGCACCAATTAAGGTTTCATGAACATTTCTCATAATTTATAGAGTTATTCGTTGAGCGCGGGACGACGAGCAATGATAAATCCTTTATTCTCGCGAAGTATACGACTTTGACCTGGATTTATTTGTTTTGTAACAGGATCCATCTTCAGAGTTATCGCAAAAGCTTCTGGTAAAGGCATTTCTAGACAATCAACATCAATAAAAGGCGATGATTCGTCTCTTCCTTGGACAAGTATAGTTTGTCCATTTGGAATTTCACGATCTAATTCTTTTGCTGATACCTCCTGTATCGCATCTAAAACTCTTTCTCCTTCATCCCGGCCATAATATTCGTTTTCAACAGGACCTAAGGGATAAGCTACAGGAACAACAGCAGTATAAGTAGGAAGAAGTTGTGCTTTCCTAGACATACTGCCCGCGATCGCTCTGTAAGTATCAGTTGTGTCTTCCCCACCATCAACTTGGATCATTACAGTTTTCGGCTCTTTATAATGACGTGGCTCTTGATCTTTTCCGTGACCAAACATATCAGCTAGTAATTATAATGAGTTGTGAAAAAAGCGCAAGGGTTATTCACCGGATGATGAGGGTTTTTCGTGGCGTTGGGCGGCGAACATTTCTTCAATCTCGGGAAGTGTTGTTATATCTTCTGGTTTTTTATCGTCACGAAATCGCATGAGGCGCGGGAAACGAAGAGCATAACCTGGTACATCTACATCAAATGCCGATCCACTTTTTGAGGCTTTCATCACGCGTCCTGCAGTATGGACTGATGAACGCGTCAACTCGTCTGCTTTTATCTCAACGACTATTTCAGTCTTCACCCAAACATCAGGATCAAGAATTTTATCTACATTATAGAGTGCCGGCTTGTCTTTTGATTTTAGCTTTTGCCCGCGCTCGGCAAGAGTCTTCCACTCTTCATCTGTCAGTCCAGTTCCAATTTTGGCAATTGTTAGATACTGATCTTGTTTTGCATCATATATACCAATTAAGAATCCCCCTATCCCAAATGCCGTTCTTTTCCCACGGCCAAAATAATATCCCATGACCACGCAATCGACTGTATCATCAAGCTTGGATGAATAAGAGCGCTTAAACTTGATCCAGGACCAACCACGCGCACCGGCCTGATATTTACCGTCAAGTTTTTTAGCGAGTATCCCCTCAAGTCCGCGAGATATCGCATCATCAAAAAATGTCTCAATTTTTTTGGCATCTGAGAAAACTTGCTCATCTGATGGTATTATCACATCTCCATCCTTGATAGTCGCAACGAGCTTTTTGCGGCGCTCCTCATATGGCTTGTCTATCATGTTCTCTCCGTCAACAAAAAGAAGATCAAAAGCCATGAGCTTGAGCGGAATTTTTTCTGCAAACTCTTCAATATCGTATTTTCTTTTTCTCTGAGTTGTTATCTGAAATGGCAGAAATTCTCCAGTCTCGCGGTTGTATGCAATCGCCTCCCCCTCAAATATTGCCTCATCGGCCTTTATTTGCTCCTTAATCCCCGCAACTAAGTCTGGGTACATAAAAGTTACATCTTCCAAATTTCTCGTAATTAGCTTGATTCTTGCTTCATGATTCTTGCTTCTAACTAAATGCGCCTGTAGGCGAAAACCGTCAAACTTTGGCTCAATCGCGCATTCACCAATTTTTGCAATTATTTCCTCACCCGATGAGAGTCTTTCGGCACGAGCCATAAGAACCGGGGTAAATGGAGTTGGGGTAGCAGATGCAAGCCCTTTAACACCCTTTTGCTTGATAGTTGTTGCGATATATCCAAGATCTGGTCGAATATTAAATACTGGCTCAATAGTCTTTCTGTGATCTTTTGTGCCATCTATCATCCAGGACAGAGAGTCAAGAACTGTCATATCCGAAAATCCAAGACGCAATTTTCCAACCGGAATTCTGACTACAAATCTAGCAGAAAGTGGATCAAGAGATTTCAGGAGATCTGAAACCAAAACCATTTTCTTTTCAACCGATCCTTCTCCACCAGTCTCCGCAACCTTTTTCAATGTCTCAAAAACATCGGAGACCGTAACCCTTGATTCACGATTCTTGCTTCTTGATTCAGATAATTTCTCAGCTAGCACTCCAACGTCTCCAATCTTTTTATACTCAGCATTCACTTCCTTGTCTGGTACTTCGTATGCAAACGCTATTGCTTTTAGGATCTGCTTTTCAGCCATTCCAAATTCCAGAGGTTCATAAAGTGGCGCGACGCGGCCCTGCATCAAATAGACAACTTTTCCAATGTCATCGGCATCTGTTGATTTGAACATTTCCGCCAACAACTCAATCATCGTATTCCTCGACGACGTATTCTCAAGCCTCTCCAGATGTTTAGCGAGATCAGTAAACTTCATAAGCTTAGGTATTATACAAACAATTCAAATATCAAAACGCAAAAATCAAAATCTATTTCAAAATTTAAAGTTTTGTTTTGCCTTTCATAGTTAGAACGCTTGTTGCTATTATCCTGGATATTTGTTCTAGTTCATCTAAGAAGTCTTCTATTTTCTCTTTTTCTTCAGGCAATAATTCACGAAGCATAGCTAGCCAATATTTGGCTTCATTTGCACTTTTAAGTGCAATTTGAAAATAGTTCAAAAACTCTTTTTTTGAACTTGACGACTTTGCCTCGACTAAATTTGCACCTACTGATGTAATAGCTCTAATTAACTGATCACTTATTATCTTAATCGACGTTTTAAAAGAGAGTTTTTCTAAAAATCTAATAATATCAATTGATAAATAAAATGCCCGATATTTTACGTCCATTTTTGATTTTTTATCTTGTTTTTGATATTTGATATTTGATTTTTGATATGTCTGATTCATGATTCCTGATTCACTCCTTATCCATAATATACTTAACTCCCTTTGTTACTCCTTGCTTCTTAAGAAGGCCCTTCTTCACAAGGTCCTGGACTTCGCGAAGAACTGTATCCTCTGAGACCATTGGAAAAAGTGTATTATATGCACTATTTTCTATATAACCATTTGCCTGTATATATTCGATTAGCTTGATTTGACGCTCCGAAAGCATAACTGGACCACCAAGCTTTTTCTTGAGATTGGTATCGATTGAAATATTTTCTATTCTCTCGCGGATCTTTGACAGTTCGACAGCAAGACACTCCGTAAAGTATGCAAGCCACTCTGTCTGGTCGCCATTTTTCCGCTCAACAGACTGAAGAGCGTCATAGTATCTATCTGGATCTCGGTCAAAATGCTCCTCAAGTGAGAAAAATTGTCGTATGTCATACCCAAGCTTGTATAGAACAAGCATCGACAACGCTCGTCCTACTCGACCATTTCCATCAAGAAATGGGTGGACTCTAACAAATTCGTAGTGAACTATCCCACCCTTCAGGACCGGATGCAACTCATCTTCTTCCTGCAGGAATACAACAAGCTCTTTCATTTGCCAAGGCACTTCGAGCGCTTTTGGCGGACGAAATGCAATGTCTCCGGTTATTGAATTCTTGATTACAACTTCTTTTGTCCTAAATACTCCACTCTCTGAGTCTGGCAAAACATTCTTAACAACTATCTTATGAAGCGCGAGAATTGTCTCCTCATCTATTTTTGAACCTATTACTCGATCTATGTAGTCTAGAACATTTCGATAATTTATAACCTCCTGTACGTCCCGGTCGCGAGCAACAACACGCTCACCATCAAGCACCTTCTGGACTTGAGTAAGAGACAACTCATTTCCCTCAATATGCGTTCCGTAGTGAGTTGTACGAACGAGAGCATCATCTTGGAATTTTTTCTCCCAATATGGAAGTAAAGGTGCATTTTCTATAACTTGCTTCGCAGCTTCTATCGCACCAATATTCTTTAGAATCTTATTATTGATCGTAAATAGGGGCTGATACATTAAATCTATTCGTGTTCGACTTTCTCGACTAGACCTGTGAGTTGAAAAGTTACAAATACTGCAATTATTGTTACAACAATTGCGTATATAAACAATGATATGATGCCTGAATCGCCAGGTAGGTATTTTTTAATATAGTTATTAACGATTTCTTGAATAAGACTATTCCAAGCAAGTGCGGCAACTAATCCAAATCCTGCCGTTGAGAGGGCTATCATTTGGCGAAGTATCTCAAGTCTTAATTTCTTTTTCTTGCTCATTTCTGCCTTTGCCATAGCCAATTCTACCACAAATTGCGCTCTTTATGATATTATTCCTACTAAATTCGCATGCTACTTACGCAATTAAAACTAACCAACTTCAGAAGTCATAAATCATCGAAATTTGAATTTTCACCTACAACAGTAATAATAGGACACAATACTGCTGGAAAAACAAACATTCTTGAGTCAGTCTATATTTTGTCAGGGGGAAAAAGTTTTCGCGCCCACCATGATAAGGATGTCATCCGCGAGGGTTTTGAGTTCTCAAACATTGACGCAATAATATCCAACCAAGAGCTAAACGCCAACCCCCAACCCCGATTGAATCGGGGCCAAGAGCAAACCAATCTTAAGGTCATCTTTTCACTCCAGCGCGGCTATTTATCTAAAAAATTCTTGGTCAACAATGTCGCACGTAGTCAACACAACTTCACAGAAAATTTTGTCTCAGTTCTTTTTACACCACACGATATAGAACTCATAACAGACTCGCCCGGCATAAGACGCAAATATATTGACTCCATACTCTATCAGGCCGATAAAAATTATCGAACGGCAATTGCGTCATATGACCGCGCTTTAAGACACAGAAACAAGATGCTCTACGACATGCGCGAGGGAAAAAAACAATACAAGACTGGCGACTTTGAATTTTTTAATAATGTCTTGATTGAACATGGCAACTACATAACAGCTGCAAGACAAAAATTTGTAGACTTTGTAAACGAAGCGGATAAAGATATTTTCGACTTTACCTTTTATTACGACAAGAGTGAGATGTCGCAGGCTCGTCTTGCGAAGTATCATTTTGAAGAACGAGCTGCAGGCGTCACGCTTGTTGGTCCACAACGTGACGACTTCAAATTCTTTTTTGGTGGGACTGAAAAGCCGGTGCAAGAATTTGGCTCGCGCGGCGAGGAGAGACTTACCATCTTTCAACTCAAAGTCCTAGAAGTCAGCTACTTGTTACATGCCACAAGCCACGTGCCCGTTCTTCTACTTGATGATATATTCTCAGAACTTGATGAGGCAAATATCCACAAGGTTTTCGATCTACTCCCCGACCAACAAACAATAATAACAACAACTCACCACGAATTCGTACCGAAGCGAATATTCAACCGTGCAGAAGTCACGATTATTGAGTTGTAGAATTGAGGTCAATTTCTGAAGACATATCCATTTCTTCTGGAAGAAAATCTTTTAAGGGAAGCTCGCTTATTCCAGGCTCCATTCTACCTCTACCGCTCACAAACCCTAAAATTCTCCCGTCTGGTCGAAATACATACTCTTCATGAAAATTCGTAGGAACTATGTGAGGCGTGCATACAGTCTCAAAAGGGTCGCTTTGCTTAGAAATCGCGTAAACATTTATCAATCTTGGGTAATACTGACTACTCATCCCTGTTCCGGCTCCAGTATCCCACAGCTCACCGGCTGCATCTTGGTATCTCTTATGCTCGTTAAATGAGAGCTCGTAACCTACTAGAAATTTTTCCGAATCACGTTCTTCCTCTCTTACGTGGCGCCACTCTATCGACGGATGGCCGGATGTAGGATTAATCACTACAATGTCTGCGGAATGATCCCGATTTTCAAGCTTAAATATCCTACTTTCTTGAGAATTTGGATAAATTATATCTATCAATTCCCCGTGCTCGAGTATTCCTGCAAGCTTTGACAATGCCCCCTGAAGAATCGAAGCGTTATCACCAGCATTTAAACCTTCCCTAACAACGCCTAGCACCTCTATGGAATCTCTTAGCGCATCGAGTTTTCTTTGGTCGGTAAGCGGTGGTTGATGTGGCCTAATTTCGTTAGACTCAGAACTATTATCAAACATGATTTTATAATACTACTTTAACTTGCTAAATACATTTGGATAGCATGACCGGAAATTGGCAAATGTGGTTTAAAAGTCCAGATACAACAGGATCGAAATTCCTTCAATTGACAAGCGATCAAAATGATTGATTACTTTTCAAATTCTTTTAGGAATTCTGCGGGGTTTAAAATCTTAATATTTTTATACTTCTTCAAATCAAGCAAATCACGATCTCCAGAAACAATATAACTACACTTTCCTTCCACTGCCGCCTCAATAAATTTGTTATCGTCAGGATCTCTCACAACATTCACCCTTTCAATAGGATAAACCATAGTAAAATCTTCACGTAAGCTTGCTTCAATTTCCGCAAGAACCTTTGTCTTGAATCCGAATTTTTTCTCAAGAACACCTAAGATTTCAGCTATTATTTCTTCTGAAATAAAACCTTCTACCTTATTCAGAATCACTAACTTAAAAATACCGATAGGATTTACGCTCCTATGATGAGTCGCAGAAATTATTACATTAGTATCAAGGATGACGCGAAGTTTTTCTTTTTTCACTTCTGTATTCTTTAATTAATCTATTAATATCCTCTTCGCTTTTTATTCCCATTTTTTTACCCATAGCTTCTCCCGCGGCAAAAATATCATTCCACCGCTCAACTCTATCAACATAAATACGAGTAGCTTCACGGATTAATTCGCTCCTATTTTTATATTCGGTAGCAGCAACATTATCAATTTTTTTAACCAATTCTTTTGGCAACGATATGTTAAGAGTTTGGGTTTGCATATACAAATACTATACATAATTTGTATATTTGTGTCAAGCCTTTGCGAGGAATGTATGAATTTTATAGAAAATTAGGCTTGTTTTACAAAATTTTGAAATGATTTTTTCACGGAAGAGGGATCATCATTTTTGATAGTATCATATACAAATCTTGCAAGAGGCAGATCAACACCAGTTTTCTTTTCGAAATGCGGCACAGATTCGACGGTAAAATATCCTTCCACTGTCTGGCCTATCATAGCAAGCGCTGTTTCAGCATCGTTTTTAACTAGCAACTCACCAAAACTAAAATTTCTTGATTCTTCAGAATTACATGTGAGTATCAAATCTCCAACAACACCTGGCAATACCTCATCGCTTATCGATAGCGACATTTTACGTGCGAGTTTATTAAATTCGCTCATCGCGAGAACTATGAGTTTTGCGCGAGTATTTGCCTCAAATCCAAGCCCAGTTGCAATTCCACATGCAATTGCATAGATATTTTTAAAGGCTGAAGCAAGCTCAAGTATCTCAACTCCCATGGCAAGCTTCACACGGAAATAGTCAGTTTCAAAAAGCGAGCGAACAACCTCAACATTCATTTTATTAGTAAAACCAACGTTCACTATCGTTGGCATTTCATCCACAACTTCGTCTGCAAAAGATGGACCAATAAGCGTGAAGTAATCAATATTTTTACCAAGAATCTCGCGCGCTATTTCATGGGGAAATTTATGACTACCCTGCTCTATTCCTTTAGCAGCGTTTATATAAGTAATATTTTTAACCTTCCTATTTTTCTCCAAAACTTCGCGGATTGCTTGAGTCGGAATACACATGATGAAAGTTGAATTGGATGGTAAATCTTCACCAATTTTCCAGAAATCAAACTTAATTTTATTGTGTGTAAGTAGCGATCCAAGCGCAGTTCCCCACTTACCATCCCCCACGACGGTTATTCTCATAGAAGTTCTTTCATAACTTTCGGAATTTCACTTGCTAGATCTGAGGCATTAAAATAAATTCCCATTTTCTGGGCCAAGCGCTCGCCGGCTTTTTTATTGATATATGACGCGGCGCAAGCCGAAAGAAACGCATCGTTTTTACAATATAGACTCACTACCAAACCAGCCAAAACATCACCTGTTCCACCTTTTGTCATACCAGGATTTCCACCAGAAACTTTAACAACCTTATCACGCGATGCAACGACATCATATTCTCCTTTTAAAAGAATCGTGATGTTATATTTTTTAGCCATTTCTACAACACTCTCATCTGTCGCATCAATCCCAAAGAGAGTTCTAAATTCTGTTTTGTGTGGTGTTACTATTGCGGTCTTAGGAAGTATATCAGGCGATATTGTCTGGATACTTCCCCCATCAACTACCCATTTTTTGTGAGGATATTTTGTCAAAAGCTGACTGGTCAACTTTTTTGCATCGTCATCACCTTCCTCAAGTCCAGATGGCCTTGGAAGCCCTGGGCCAATAAGTATTGCCTCAGCTTCCTCAATATAATTGTCAATTTTTCCACGAGGCACTATGATACCATTGCGAAATTCTTCTTTTAGATGACCAACTATTTCATTGTTCTCCTCAATTGATGAATAAAAAACCATATCAACAATGCGTGACGCAACGGTCAAAGGCCATAGAGATGCTGCGTGGAACAATTTTGATCCAGCAATTATCATCACTTTCCCATTCTCCCCCTTGCGAGAGCCGGAAGCCGGACGATAGAGATCCTGTAATACCTTAGGGTCAAAGTCTGACATGAGGAAATTATACAATCTAATATCCAATTTACCAATTGATCAATATTCAAACCAATTTTAAATTCTAAAAGTTTAAATTTTAAACATTTAACATTTGTTAATTGGTTTGGAAATTGGAATTTGGTTCTTGGTAATTTGGGGTTCTACCCTTCGATCGTCGTACCAACGAATTCGCGGCCCCCAAAATAGTTCTCGAGGTTTTCGAAATTATCACCTTTTAAAATCACAACTTTTAAACCTAGTTCTTGTGCCTTCTTGGATGCAATAGGATCATATGGCAAGTTCATTCCAGGAATCCATTTATCTCCAACTATTTTTCTGAATTTATCCCAAGTAATCTTTTTTATAGCTTTTGCGGCTGGGTTGAGCTTTGGATCTGAGTCATATGCCATATCAACATTGCTAAGATTGATAACGACATTTGCATCATAGTCTTCGCATATCATCGCTGCACAAAAATCAGTCGACCAACCTGGTTTCCAACCTGATCCTATCACAACTGGCTCTGAAACTTTTCGAATTATTTCATAGTGCTTGAGAATGTAGGGATGTGCTATATCACGAAAAACAGTTTTTACAAGATGAGCATTGAGACGTGTCGCATGCACACCAAGCCAGTCAAGATCCTCAGGAACAAGCTCACGCTCTATTACATTTTTGGCCGCATCTTGATAATGGCGAGTCGTCGCTCCTCCTCCTGCGACGATAAAAAATTGATGATTAGGATTTTTTTTGATCTGATCCCTGATGAATTTATTGAATTTTTTAAGGAATTCTATTCCGATTCCTCCGTTTGGAACTATTAGTGATCCCCCAAGAGATATTACTATTCTTTTCTTTTGCATATTTAAGCCCAAAAAAATAGCCCTTCGAAATTCTTAGGGCTAAGATCTTTAATTCACTAAGTGTATAAGATACCAGATGTCAGACAGAAAATCAACGCCACCCCAAATTAAGTATTATGTAGTAACCTGCCCGCAATGCAAAGCATAGCTTTGGCAGGCGGGGTATTAAGCTATTGCATTAAGTGATTAGGATTAAAAGAATTAGTGATCAGTCAGTAATTAAGAAATTCAATTAATAATTAACTCCTTTAGTCTTAATTCCTAATAGAGATTCCTAGTATCTAATATCTAGTTACTAGTATCTCTCATCATTCAACAAAAACATAGCTCATGATACGCGTCATTGTAGTTGACAATCCTGCATCCTATCGCGTAATATATTTCCATGCCGCGAGCAATCAAGAAAAAACCTCTGACGATTGGAGACGTTGCAAATAAAGTCTCCGCAATTCCGGCAACTCAACTTCTCTACTCCCTCCTCCTTGTTGCAACTTTTATGATTGGTTATCTAGTCGCAAGAGTTCAATCACTCGAAAATCCAGGTAGTGTAAATGCGCAAGCAAATACCATAGCTCAACAAGCATTGGCAAAGATTGCCAACAACAGCGCAGCTGACAAACCTGCACAAATTGCACAAGATGCCCTAAAACAAATCAAAGAAACTTCTGACGCGGCTCCAACTCAGGCACCGGCTGCAGCAGCAGCTGCTCCTCAACAGCCACAAGCACCAGATCCAAGTGACGTACTTAAAAACTTAACTATAGGCCATTTTCCTGCCAAAGGAGACCCGAACGCCAAAGTCAAAGTTATTGAATTCGCAGATTTTAGATGCCCCTTCTGTGAACAATTCTTCACGAATACTGAGACACAACTCCTAAAAGATTATGCCGATTCAGGAAAAATTGCTTTTTACTTCAGACAGTATGCATTTTTGGGTCCAGCATCAGTTGTAGCAGCAAATGCCGCAGAGTGCGCAAACGAGCAAGGTAAATTTTGGGATATGCATGACTGGCTTTACAAAAACCAACCTTCGGAGACTGATACATCTATGTACAACACTGATGACTTGACCAACGCCGCCGGAACGCTAGGAATGGATACTACTCAATTTAGAGACTGCCTTTCGTCCAACAAATATGGCGACAAAGTTACAGGAGACATGACTGAAGGACAAAAAGTTGGAACATCAGGCACTCCAACCTTCTACATCAACGGTAAACAGTTAGTTGGAGCAGTCCCATATGACAACTTCAAGCAGATGATCGACGCCGAACTGAAATAAACCCCAGCGGACTACGAGTAACTAGAGACTAGATATTAGAAACTAGTATTTTAGAGGTAATTTTAAATTTATAATTTACAATTAGAAATATAATTTGAAAATTTAAATGTTTAAAAATTATCTTTAAAATTTAAAGTTTCGAATTAAAAATTAATCTCGTGGTACCCTTGATACTTTTGATACCCGTGATACCCTTACTTCTGGCACTTTGTGCAGTAGAATGTTCCGCGGCCTCCAAGATATATTTTCTCAACTACTCCACCATCATTTCTTGTGCAAGGTTTATTTTTCCTACCATAAACTAAAAAATATTTTTGATATTCACCGAGCTGCCCCAAAACGTCTACGAAATTTAATTCAGACGAACCACGAAATTCAAGCGCTTTTTCAAGAACTTTTAGTATTGAATCGAACAAAGCCTTAATTTCATCATCTGTCAAAGTCTTTGCCTTGCGTCGAGGATCAATATGAGCATCAAAACAACCATCATTCGCGTAAATATTTCCAATTCCTCCAATTTTTTGTTGATCCATAATTAATACTTTTATTGGAAGATTTGATTTTTTTACGATCGAGCTGAAATATTCTAAGGTCAATTTTGGAGTTCCAGAACCTGGAGATGGAATTGGCTCAGGGCCTAAAGACTTAAAAAACGGCAAGGTTTTGAGATCGTCTGTTTTTAAAATCTTCATCCATGCAAAGCCGCGGACTTCCTGAAAGTACAAATTAGAACCGTCTTTAAAATTAATTACAACACGTGTGAATTTATTTGGAACGGTTGCAGGCGTCGGCTTCATGATCTGAAGCTCGCGATTTGTATCGTCGCGGAAGATAAGCTGTCCAGTGAGTTTTATATGAAAAGCGACTGAATACTTATTTGAGAGATCGATTACTATACCCTTTGCGTAGCGCCTGACGTCAAGGACTTTTGCTTCCTCAATTGACTTTGGATCCCCAGTCAAGAGCTTTGAATCATTAACGGTAAGATCCTTTATTTTTTTTCCAACAATATATTTTTGTAATCCGAGTTTAAGGGTCTCCACCTCTGGTAACTCTGGCATTATATTATTCCTTTCTCTTTGAGATGCTTTGAAAGCGGACGAGCTAATTCAATTTTCGAAAGTTCGCTTATCGGAATCCATTTTAGCATCCTTAGATCATCGTCTGCCGATGCTTTGTCAGTTTTAACCTTTACGTCATATCTTAGAAAAACGTAATGTGTTAAAATTCCAGTTTTGTCATTTTCGTAATCCTCATCAAATCCATCTCGCGTCAATTCTGCAACCTCAAGTCCGGTCTCCTCTCTTATCTCACGCCTCATTGCCTCGTCAATAGTCTCAACCTCGAGGTCAACTCCACCACCCGGTAAATGCCAACTGTTAGGATATGGACCAACACCAGGAGTTTTTTGTCCAAGAAGAATTTTTCCATCATACTCAATAACAGCCGCTACAACTATTCTCGTTTTCATATTTTAGCTTTTTAAATACACTTCATGTCATTCTGAACTTGTTTCATAATCTCTTGCTTCGAGATCCCGGATCAAGTCCGGGATGACAAGTTTGAGATAAATTGTTTGATTTTTCTATCAAAGACTTCGGAGGAAAACTTCTGCGCTTGAACTTTGCATGTCTTTCTCATCTTGTCATGCTGAACTTGTTTCAGCATCTCAAATTTATTAATCGCTTCATTCAATTTTTTAGATGTATTTTCATCATAAAATATTCCGGTTTTTCCATCTATCACTGTCTCCTTTACTCCGCCCGACTTATATGCAATGACAGGCGTCCCAAGACCTTGTGATTCAACTGGCGTTATACCAAAATCTTCATCATATGAAGCAAATATATATGCTCTTGCACCCGCCATAAGATTTATTCTTTCATCATCCGTAACTTCTCCAACGAATTCGATATTTTTCTTTGCGAGTAATTTTAGTTCCTCATCATATCCTGCAAATCCACGACCAAAAATTTTTAACTTCTTCCCATTTTCATTAAATGCGCGAATAATCACATCAATCCCCTTCGCTCGAGCGAGTCTGCCGCCACACAAATAATAATTCTTGTCACCCCGAACTTGTTTCGGGATCTCGTTATGAGATTCTGAATCAAGTTCAGAATGACGATTTAAATCGACTGGTGGATTAATGACGACCGAATCCCGGCGATAAAACTTTTTTATCCTTGCGGCTATTTCCTCTGAATTTGCGATGAAAAAATCGACATTCTGAGATGCGCGAAAATCAGCCATTCTCAAAAAATGATTTGCCAATAGACCAAAAAAGCGCATTAAGCGATCCCTCTGCCAATCGCGAGCTGTCATATATCCATAAAGATATCGAGGTGGTGTATGAGTATAGCAAATAAGTTGGGCTCGTCCTTTTTTGACTAAATTTGGAAAATATGCACCTGTTTGACTTACGATTATTACATCAAACTTTGACAAGTTCATATTTGCGAAAACAAATGGAGATATGAGGCGAAAAATTGAAATAAGCTTCTCACGATATGGAATAACATTTAGAAACGAGGTTTTAATTTCAATGTCCTCGAATTCCTTTCTGTGAGGCCCTAGATACGAAGGAGCATAAATCGTTGTATAGACAGGAGCCTCTGGATACAGCCTGTGCAACTCAATTAAAACCCTCTCTGCCCCACCAAAATCTTTTATATAATCATGCACGATAGCTACTTTCATAATTTCTAATTATTCTAATTTCTAATTAACCTAAATAAGCACCAATTTTTAAATTTCTTTTAATTGGGATTTGTTTAGAAATTAGGTTAATTCAGATGAGCTTCATCTGATTTGCTTTCTTCGCGTCCTCGCCTCGTCCCAATATCTCATCAACTTTTTTAGGCAATGTGTGGAATTCGTATTTATCAAGAGCTTTTTTAAATGCCTCAATATCAATATTTGAAATGAGACAATCGTCAAAATCACATTTCAGAGGGACATCTCGCACGATTGTTGCAAGCTTATGACTTATATTTCCTGACTCTGAGCCATCAATAAGCTTTTGAGCGAGATTTTTGTTTTTAGTTGCTATATCATCAAGGTGTTTGTATATATTCTCGAAATTACCGTATTGTGCGATCAAATTTGCGGCAGTTTTAGGGCCAATACCAGGTACTCCAGGATAATTATCAGAAGCATCTCCAGTCAATGATTTGAGGTCGATTATTTGTGATGGCTCAACGCCATATTTTTCTCGCACAGAATTCATATCGTGAAGTATTACTTCAGATATTCCTTTAACGGGCATCAATAGAAAAGTCTCTTTATCGACAAGCTGCAACATATCACGATCCCCAGTCACTATATATACGACCTCATCCATATTTTGTGCTCGAGCTGAAACAGTGCCGATGATATCATCCGCTTCGAATCCGTCTATACCAACCTGCGTAATTTTCGCTTTATCAAGAATTTCAATAATTGAGCGGAATTGCTCCGACAGATCCGATTCCATTTTGGGACGTTGTGCCTGATATCCCACATAAAGCTGTTGACGAAATGTAGGTTTGGGGCGATCAAAAGCAACAAAAAGATATTTTGGCTTCATTTGCTGAAGAAGCTTTAGAAGCATGTTAAAAAAGCCAGAGGTCGCACCTGTCGGGGTGCCGGACGATGTTGTAAATGGCGGCATGGCATGATAGGCACGATGAACCATCGCCGACCCATCAATGATCATAAAGATATTCTTATTCGATTCCATTGAAGACATTATAGAGGGAAATTATCAAGTTTTCCAATTTACCAATTTATCAAACCAATGTTAAATCCTAAATTTTTAAACTTTTTTAATTTGAAATTTGTTTGGTTATTGGAATTTGAAAATTGAGGATTCCTTTTTTACGCAGTAAAAAAGGATGTGGGGTGCGTGTTGTATTGGTTGTGTCGAGTAAAACTCGACAAACATGCAGCACGCACCCTCACGATCCAGATCGCATTGTATAGCAAAAGTGCTACTCGAAAGTTAGATTGTTGTTGTGCTGGATTTGCCCCAGGGGTGGAATACGCGAGTTACTCATCGCAAAAGCTCGGTTGACCTACCCCTGGACGCAAAAAGACCGTCGAACAACGCCGAGAAGGCTTGACGGTCCTCCATCATAGAAAGCTAACATTAGCTCAGCTTCCTATTTCAGGAAAGTAAATCGTCCCGGAAAAGGGTGCGAGTCACGAAGGGATTCTGACCCAGCGAACCCTTTATCCAGAACAGGGTTATCCGACACCCATTTCGGATAACCCTCCATCAATAGGTAGGGGCTGAATCCTCCTATATCAGGCAGATTGTTCGTCCAGACAGACGAGTGAGGCTTTTTATGCAGCAAAGAGCTTGGACTGCACCTCACGTCGTCCATCTGAAACAGGACTATTCGTTCACCTGTTGGCGAACGGTCCTCCTAGACAGGAGACTCCAACTCCTGTTGTAGGCAAACCCAAACACCTGATCTGTTCAAAAGATCAAACCAAGTGTCTTGGCTTCTTCTCTCTTTCGAGATAAGTGAGGGAGGCCGTCCAAAAGGACGGCCTCCCTTTTAGACCTTGCGGTCGGTGCAGCTAGCGGCGTGCGAACTTGACACTCGCGATGCCTGCTAGAGCGAAGGCGACCGCGCCGGCCAGGACGAAGGCCCAGCTGCTGCCAGAGGCGTCAGCAAGACCGGCGTCACCGGTGTTCGGCGGGCGGATGCCCCCACCCCCGTCGTTAAGACGTGAAGCAGTTGCTTGCGGGTCAGGTGCGAGCCGTTCGGCCGGCGTTGGGGCTGTCATGCCACCAGTCGGGTCCGAGCTGCGGGTCAGAGGCGGAGCGCTCGTGCCTTGGATGGAGTCGGTAATGCTACCGCCCATCTTACGGTCCTTACGGTCGAGGTTCCGCGTGAAACCTGCGTCGAAGATATTGCCGAGCGTGGCTACATTCTTCGACGCGGCCGTCGTGGACAGGGCGCAAGTCACGGTGACCTGGGCGCTGCCGGCGGCCGGTGAGCAGTTGTACGACGTAGTTGAAGCGACGACACCATTGGCACCAACGTCCGTACTCGTGAGTAGGAGCGTGATGGCACCAGGGATCTCAGCAGCCGAGTTGCCCGCGGCGTTGACAATAGTCATGCCGGGGAGACCAGGGTTCGAACCGGTACCACCGTAGATGGCGCCGGCGTTGCTGACAAGCTCGACACGGGTGTGACCAAAGACGTTTTGGCCGACAGAGTCCGTGAGGGTCGCGGTGATCGTGGACTTCTCGCCGCACTGTACTGCCCCAAAGGAGCAGAAAGTGCTGATCGGGGCGGCGCCGTTGGTGGTACCGTCAGTGATCAGGATGGCGAGGATGATGTTCGAGTTCAGCGTCGAGGCCGTGGTACGCGTGCAGGTACTCGTGGCGAGTCCTACGCCGGTAGTCCCAAAGCCGCAAACTGAAATCGACGAATCGTTCATCTTGCCGGGGGTCGCGCCAGGAAGGTCAGGGTTCACGTAGACATAGGCGGAGATGATGCCGTCGGTGTTGGTGAAGCCGGACCAGTTCTGGTCGTTGCCAAACGAAGCGATGCCTACCGGAGCAGCAGGAGCCGCGCAGGAGCTGAGTCCGACAACGGACCCTGAGCTACAGGTTGAAATCGCCGAGGAGTCGAAGGCCACCGCGTCAGTGCAGGTGCTGCCGTTAACTCCGGAGCCACAGGTAGTGGCCGTATTGGTGTTCGTCGTCACGTTGCCTGTGCAGGTGCCAAAGCCGGGCCCTGAGCCGCAGGACGTTGACGCGAAATCGATGTAGTACGTCTGGATGGGCACGCTCGACGAAGTCGGCAGAGAGCCGAGTGTTACGTCGACCGGGACGCCCTGTCCAGCAATGTAGGTCGGTAGTGAGAAGCCGTCATTCAGGTTGCCCAGCGGGGCGGTCCTGATACGGATGGTGACACGCGCGATGTCGTCAGATGACGCCGGCGTGACTGAGATCGACATTGGCGCCATAGCGAGGTCGCTTCTGCCGATCGTTGTCGTGAGAGATGACTGCGGCGACGGCGCGAAGAGAGCCGAAACTCCCCCCGGGTCACTTGCCGCAGACGTGGTCGTCGAACCCAGACCAAAGGCAGCAAACGCTATGAAGAGCGCGGCTACCATGGCTGCGACGCCGATCTTGGCATTTACCTTAATCAACGTTTTCTCCTTGCAAAGTTCGCAAGCAATAGTTTTTGACCCTGCTTGTTTCATCTACTCATTCCCTGGCAGGCCGAATATCCATTTGCGCTTGATACGCAACTCATGAGCCGAGATCGCTAGATCGCGTCTCAAGCGCTAGGACATTCATAGTCTCCGGGTATCTCTGTAAATTCCCCACTTTCTTCTGTGAACTATACCAATCGTTTCGGTAAAGCCCGAAACAATGCTCAGGAAAGCTTCCGTTTGCACCGGCCGAGGAGGTTCTACCATGTGGCAAACCCTGCTGTAGTACAAACAAGAAGCTGGACCTGCAGGAAATGGCTACCGGGAGGAGTAATGTGGTCCACCACGGTAGCCCGAAGGCATCACTTTGGCTCTCAATGGCAGCAAAAAGCTAAGTGAATACCATTCTTTCGTATTGGAGAGTGGGTCTTGCCTTTCCCCGACGAAACCCAAAGACTACAGAAGAGTCCCTACGAGAGGTACACTCAAACCGATCGTCTCTCTCCGCTACGTCGAAAGCGCGGCCGTGCCGTGCTTCTGCTATGTCTGGTTAGCCATACCAAACTTCGCAATTATCATACCCACCTCCTTCAAGGCAAGCTATGATCAACAGTCTTTGTAGTGCGAGCGCTTTTTTTGAAAGCACCCTGGCTGACCACTCAACTGGAATTTTCGTCAAGGAAGAACTCTCCGGAGCTGAATGCGCCCGGAATGGTTTTTCTCCTTTACGTGAGAATTCTTCCTAGACCACGTTTGCAGGTTTATTAAACCCCGATAGGCTTTTTCTCCTTTCGCCTACGAAATGTCCTTGGATTGCACGCGCAAACCATTGGACTGCATCTGTGGTGGAGACGCCTCTGGGTGCTCGGCAGAACCGAGTACTAGGAGGGAGGCGTCTCCATCGAGATAAATCCTGAAATTTCTTCCAGGACAGAAAATTGCCAAGAAGGCACCTAGAAGCAAGGCGGGGCCATGCCGCTTCATAGATGCCTCTCGGTCGACTCCCTCAATGAACGGGTCTCCACCCCCGGAGAGAGTCGATACGAAAACTCCAAAGAGTCACATCCAAGCCACGGCAGACTCAATTTGGAATAAAAATCTAACTTCAGACTTTTCCCGAAGTAGGACACGACGCCCACTCCATAAGCACTTAATCGAGATTCCTAGTTTCTAGTATCTAATATCTAGTTTCTCGAAATGCTTACGAAGTAAGCGTCGCATCCTGTGCGTATTATGCTTAAATAAATACGAATTCAGAAAAAGTTATGCGAACTGGTTGTTAATGTGCAAACATTAACCCTACCAAAAACGCTCTGTGAGCCGCGCTACGAATAGTAGGTAAGGCGAACAGCAAGTTTGGTACGGGTCAAATTCAAGCTTTAACTACATTTGCGCATGCAATTCGCACAAAAGTATAATCCCGCGTACATACGCACACGGGTTTCAAAACTTAAATGCAGTATATCCCTAGTTGACGAGGTTTTCAATATGGGGTAAGCCGAAGCCGAAAAATGAAAATTTCCAGTTTCAAGTCTCCATGTTCTAATTAATTTATAAATTGAGCAATTGAAAAAATAAATGGAAACTGGCAAATGGAAATTTGCCCCTGATGCTTTGTAGGTTAAATCAGTTAGTAATTCTAATCTCTAGTTTCTAATATCTAGTCTCTAATTTCACATCGTCGGCTTTCGCCCATAGCGCTCTTTCGAGTGACGGATTATAGCTTCACGATTATCGTTTTTAACATTCGGAAGCGGGAGAGTTATGGCAGGAAATGGCGCACTTGTCATACCATCTATCGAGAGCTTTAGAACTGTCTCAAACTTACCAAGCGAGACCAAGTCGTTTTCAGAATAAATCTCAGCATATTCTTTTGTCAAATTGTATGCATCATGCGCTCCTACAACAAAAGATATAAGAGTCCCTACATTTCCATATATTGCGTGCTGTATAGACTCTTCTAACTGGTCAGAATACTGATTGGCAAGCGTTAGTGAAAGTCTATATTTACGCGCCTCAGAAAGAATCTTGATAAATGATTCAGTTGCAAAATTTTGGAACTCATCGACATACAGGAAGAAATCCCGTCTCTCATGCTCTGCCATAAAAGCGCGGTTCATAGCGGCAAGCTGAATTTGGGTTATAACCATAGCACCCAGAAGCGCTGCATTATCTTCACCGAGTTTTCCTTGTGACAAATTTAGTATCAAAATTTTACCGCTATCCATGATCTCCTGGAGATTTACTGACGAATTTGGGTTACCTATAATATTTCGCACCATGCGAGCTGACACAAACTGCCCTACTTTATTCTGAATTGGCGAGACAACTTCAGCTTTCATTTTGTCAGGCATTTTTGCAAATTCGGCCTCCCAGAAGTTCTTCAGAACTGGATCTGAAAGTTTGGCGACTGTCCTGTCGCGATACGCAACATCTGACAAAATACGAAGTGCATCAATGAGAGTTCCACCCTCGACATCAAGAAGCGTCAAAATAACATTTCGAAGAATGTACTCGAGCCTTGGACCCCAAGACTCACCATATATTTTGTGGAAAATTGATACGATACCCGATGAAACAAGATCCTTGTGCTGCGAGTTATGTACCTCAAGAACATTGAGAGTAAATGGTCGCTCAGTATCAAAAGGCTCAAGATAGACGACATCATTGATACGCCTTTTTGGGATATAGTCCATGATGATCTCAGACAAATCACCATGTGGGTCGATGATACCGATACCACGGTCTTTGCGAATATCATCTATAGCCATATTAGCAATAAGCGTGGACTTTCCGGCACCAGTTTTACCAATAACATAGACGTGTTTGCGACGATCCGGTGTCTTTATACCAAATATTGTATCTGCGTTTTTATACTCAGTTCTGGCAAAGAAATTGACATCTTTTTTCTCCTCTTCAGCAATAGAATTGACTGTCGGAAGATTTTCTGGTGGTTCACCAAGAAGAGTTTTACCCCACGCGACGTTTTTAAGACCAGCCAATAAAAATCCTGGCGGATGCCATATAGTTGCAAGCTCCTGAGCATTGAGTATTTGATTGCGTCGCTCCATGAAGGTGGCCTGGCGCTGCTTTACTCGCATTAAAAGTTTTTTGCGGTTTGTTTCAAAGAGGGGCTTCTTGAAAACGAACTGGTTACCCTCTCCAAGCGAAAATGCACCAAATGTACCGGCCAAATTCTGCATATATGACTTTGCATTGTTGTTGTCACATCCTACAACAAGCCTTATGACAACCTTACCGCCTTGAAAACCAGCTTTCTGCATCATGCGAAGTTTTTGAGGATTTTGTGCGTATTTTACTGTATTTGCAGTTGAATTTTCTCCTGTTGCCGAATCTTTAACAGACGCCTGATGCGTATCCTCTATCATATGCCCCGCCATTTCAACTGCATTTTTCTGCCACGCAAATGATGCAGGCTTTATGACTATTTGAACAGCCATGCGAACTGTCGCATCCTGTTTGGCCATAAACCCAAGAAGCGATGAGAGCGGATCAACGTCTTCAAGATCTGCATATGTCTTAATAGGAAGATATGAATATGAATTAAGAACCATCTCACCAACTGCAACGTATTTTGATGCTAGAACCTTTTCCATCGGATCCTCTGTTCGCATGATGCTTGACGTCGGGAAAGACGACGCAATAAGACTTGAAACAAGAGTCTCATCCTCTTCATTGGTTGTTGCATACATATATACAGTCTGCCCTAACAAAAATATTTCAAATGCGTGAGATTTTGGGTGGACGTATGCGCGCTTCCAAAGTGGAATATATGGATATGGTAGAAGAGACGAAAATATCTGAGTTGCAGCAGCAATTGGAGTCTCATCGTCTTTCGGATTTCGAATTAAAAGGTGTGCGAGTGTCGACATAAAATTATTATAGCAGGAAGTAAATTTCCAGAAACTAGATATTAGATACTAGTTACTAGTTTTCTCTAATATCTAATCTCTAGTATCTAGTTACTCGAAGTCTTTTTGGTTGAGGCTTTTTTTGTGCTGCTCTTCGCTGTGATCTTCCCGCCCTTCATTATCTCCTCAAATTCATCTCCTTCAAGAGTCTCTTTGGAAAGTAGCACTCCTGCAACTGCGTCGAGTCTATCACGGTGAGTCTTTAGGATTTTCTGTGCATCGGCATATCTTGCATCAATTATGCTTCTTATTTCAGCGTCAATTTTTGACATAAGAACATCCGATATCTGAGATGATTCACCATACATTTTATTTCTCTCAACATCATAGTTAACTGGACCAAGAGACGACATACCATAGTCAATGACCATAGTGCGCGCAACCTCAGTTGCTTTCTCGATATCATCTGATGCTCCAGTTGTCATTTCAGAAAATATGAGCTCCTCAGCTGCTCGTCCGCCAAGCATTGTTGAGATTTGCTCAAGAAGCCTGGTCTTTGTCTCATGGACTCGGTCCTGCGCTGGCGGTATAAGAGTGTGACCAAGGGATAAACCACGGCTTACGATCGATATTCTGTGGACTGGGTCAGCTTTTGGGGAAAAATACGAGACAATTGCATGTCCTGACTCATGATATGCAGTAATTCTCTTGTCGTCCTCGCTTTGCAAACGTTTTTTCTCAGGTCCCATTTTGACCTTTGTTGCTGCCTCTTCAAGATCATCCATATCAATTTGTTTTTTCTCAAGTCGAGCAGCAAGAATTGCCGCTTCATTTAGCATGTTTTCAAGATCAGCCCCTGAATAACCAACAGTTCGTCGGGCAACTTTTTCCCAATCGACATTTTTGTCAAATGGCTTACCTTTCGCGTGTATTTTAAGGATTGCTTTTCTACCTTCTATATCAGGAAGTGGCAACATAATTCGACGATCAAAACGACCAGGACGTACAAGCGCGTTATCAAGAATATCAGGCCTATTTGTTGCGGCAATTACGACAAGCTGCTCATTTGGCGTGAATCCATCCATTTCAACGAGTATCTGATTGAGTGTCTGCTCGCGCTCATCGTGTCCACCCATGATGCCAACCCCGCGCTGTCGCCCTATTGCGTCAACTTCGTCAATAAATATAATTGCAGGTTGGCTCTTCTTGGCTGTCATAAAAAGGTCGCGCACACGTGCTGCTCCAACTCCAACAAGCATCTCCATAAATTCTGATCCCGCAATTGATATGAACGGAACCTGTGCCTCACCTGCAACGGCTCGCGCAAGGAGAGTTTTACCTGTTCCTGACGGACCAACTAAAAGAACTCCTTTTGGGGTGCGCGCACCCATCGCTCGATATTTTTCAGGATGCTTCAAAAAGTCGACAACCTCTGACATTTCTTGCTTTGCCTCATCGACTCCTGCGACATCAGCAAATGTAGTCTTTGGAAAATCTTTATTAAAAGTTTTACCCTTACTTGATCCAAATGAGAAGATATTCTCCTGGGCCCCACGAGCCTGCCTGAAGATGATGTAGAAAAACACAATTATCAAAATGACAGGTAGTACCGAACCTAAAATATTTACCCATGCATTAAGAGAAGTATCATCTTTAACCTCAATTTTGACGCTTGATGGATCAACTCCCGAATTTTTTAGAACATCAAACAGTGAGATACCCGGTTCCTTTATAGTAGAAGCTGTTTTACCATTTTTATACTTTATATCAATCTTAGTATCAGAAACTTGAATATCATCTACTTTTTTCGCCTTTACATCCTGCACGAGCTTTGATATAGGTACATTACTCGAAGGCTGGGTTCCATTTATATCCCCAAATCCCATAAGTATAAATAGAAGAAAGACGAACAAAAATCCGTAGAGTATGAGGTCTTTCCAAGTGAATTTAAATCCTATTTTTTTGATCCTACGTGGCCTGCCATTCATGTGATAGAAGATTATAGCACAGCCGAAGCTATTATGGAAGCCGAGGCGGAAGGTATCAAAAGTATCAGAGGTATCAAAAGTATCACAAGCTAATTGCCCGTGATACCCATGGTACTCGTGGTACCCTTGATACTCCTCTTACGTTACGGGATCATAACCCCCGCGGCTCCACGGATGGCACCTTATTACTCTTTTTAAACCTAAAAATAGACCTTTGGCGGCGCCATATTTCTCAACAGCTTGATAGGTGTATTCTGAGCATGACGGCTTGAAGCGGCAAATGCTATCGGACAGAAACAATGTTCTAAAAAGCTGCAAATGAAAAAATTCCGTTTTCTTATACAATCGAATTGCAGATAAAACCAACTTCTTCATACGCTCATTATATAGAATTAAACTTGGAATCCTAGAAGTTCAAGTGAGGATTTGAGAGTTTCACTATTAATTTTATCAAGACATTTAAGTGCGCCAGGCGTATCAAGATCATCCTCCAAAAATTTCAAAACCTCCAAGCCGACGTCACCCCGGACTTGTTTACCCTGGGCGAAGCTCACGGGATCCGGGGTCTCGCTTCGAGATTCTGAAACAAGTTCAGAATAACAACGTTTTTCTAGCAATTCCCACTTTCCCACCGCCTCCTGCATCTGTTCATCAGTATATTCCCACTCTTCTCGATAGTGATGAGAGAGAAGTAGGTGGCGAATCGCATTCGCAGAGTATTTTTCAAGAAGATCTGAAGTCAGTATCAAATTACCAAGAGACTTTGACATCTTCTCCCCTTTGTATCGGAGGTAGGCAACATGCATCCAGTATTTTGCGAAAGGAGATCTGCCAGTAAAACTTTCTGATTGTGCAATTTCACTTTCATGATGCGGGAAAATGAGGTCTGCACCTCCACCATGAATATCTATTTGCTCGCCAAGATTTTCATAAATCATACTTGAGCACTCAATATGCCACCCAGGTCTCCCGGCTGACCAGGGAGACTCCCATGTTGGCTCGCCCTCTTCACCCTTTTGCCAAAGAATGAAGTCGAGAGGGTTTCTTTTATTCGGGTCGTCCGGATCCCCTCCCCGTTCAGCTAAAAGAGAAGTCATTTTACCTTTTCCAAACTTTCCCAACTTCCCATACTCTCCATACTTACTCACATCAAAATACACAATCCCATCAACTTCGTAAGCAAATTCATTTTCAACCAGACCTTTGACAATCTTTACTATTGTAGGAATCGCATCTGTTGCCCTAACATAAGGTTCAGGATGTATCCAGCCTAGCTTATTCATGTTGTCCTCAAAAACTTTAGTAAAATGAGTCCCAAATTCCTGCCAGTCGCGACCCGCCTTCTTTGATCTCACTAAAATATCATCATCAATATCCGTTACATTCTGAAGATAGTTAACTTTATAGTCTTTAAATCGAAAATATCTAATCAAGACATCAAAAGTGAGGTAAGTAAAAGCATGCCCAAGATGCGTCGCAGCATCCGGCGTCAGCCCACAAACATATAACGATACTTCACCATCTTTTTGTGGCTTAAAATCTTGAATTTTTTTCCCAAGTGAATTATAAAGTTTGAGCATATAGTTTAAATTCTAAATCCAAAGCATCAAGCTCCAAATAATTTTCAAATTTAAAATTACAAATAAACAATTTGAGATTTTTACTTTTATGTTTATTTGGAACTTGTGATTTGGTTCTTGGAATTTGGCATGGCTTATGCGGTTGGTCGACGCTTGAATTCCTCAAAGATTTCATTCGGCTCTCCCCATTCTATCGACACACTCTTAACTTCAGATAGAAAAGGTCCGCGAGAGCAAATTTCAACAAACTTTTTGAGCGTTTTCTCATCAGCCTGAGCAATAACCTCAACTCGGCGATCGACAAGATTACGTGTCCATCCTACTACACCCATTTTGCGAGCAGTATATTGTACAAAATTGCGGAACCCAACTCCCTGAACAAAACCGGAGATATATAGATGAACCTCTTTCATAAATTCCAAATTCTAAGCACGAAATACGAAATAAATCATAAATCATTGTAAGATTTAAATATTTAAAACTTTAAACTTGTTTCGAATTTCGAAGATTCGGATTTCGAGCTTATGCTAATCCCATTTTCTGTCTAACCTCTACCACTGTCTCTTGTGCGATTTTTCTCGCCTTTTCGGCTCCCTCCATGATAACTCGGTCTACATATTCAGGATCCGCCTCAAGCTCAGCTCGCTTCTTCTGAATCGGTTCGAGTTCCGCAAAAATTGCATCAGCCAGTGAGTTTTTTAGATCGCCATAACGAATACCTTGATCTTCGTAAGCCGCTTCGTATTCACGTCTTTTCTCAACCCCCTGAAATAGTTCAACAAATTTCAAAAGCGCAGTGACACCTTCTGATAATTTTCCATTTTCGTTTTCATAGAAATATTCTTTGACTCCTTCTTTTTTGCGAACAACACCTCGTCCCGAATCAGTTGTCACTCGAGCTAATGCTTTTTCTATATCTTCAAGGCTATCTGTCAAATTTATATATGACCCTTCAACAGACTTACTCATTTTACCCTCACCTGAGAGTGATGGCACGTATTCTCCCTTAGTACCAAATCTCACAGGTTCCGGAAAGTTTGTGCCAAAATCTTGATTCATACGCCTTGCTATTTCGCGAGCGACTTCAAGATGTGGCTCTTGATCCAACCCAACAGGCACAAGACCAGCCTTATATATCAGGATGTCGGCAGCCATCAGAAGAGGATAATTCAGAAGCGCCATTGTCACGCTCTCGGGATGCTGCTTTACTTTGTCTTTAAAGGTTGTCAAATGTTGCATCTTAGCAACCGTCGATACAACTGAAAAATAATATGCCAATTCCAAATGCTCAGGAACATGTGATTGAATAAACAAAGTACTTTTCTCAGGATCAAGCCCTGCGGCAAGATAATCAATAATAATATCGCGAACAGAACCAGCCAATTTGTTTTTGTCGTAAGGCGTGGTTAACGTATGTAAATCAACAACCATATAAAAAGTCTCATGCTCCCCACCATTTTGTAATTCAAGCATACCTTTTACAGCACCAAGATAGTTACCGAGGTGTAGTCGGCCAGTCGCTCGAATTCCTGATAAAACTCTTTTCTTCATATTTAACTTAATTCCTTATATTATACACTTAAACTTCGAATAAACTTTATAATTTCGCGATCAATTCTATCTTCTCTTGTTCTATCTATCAATTCTATTACCGCGCTTCCCACAACAGCGATATCGACAAAGTTCTTGAGGATCTCAACGTGCTGCTTCTTTGAAATACCAAATCCAACCGCGATAGGAACGTCAAAATGCTTTTTTACTCTTTTAAGATAATTCGCAACTCCGCGATCCAAGTCGTTTTTTGCACCAGTTGTGCCTTGTCTTGCCGTACAGTAGACAAACCCCTTGGCAAATTTCGCATTCATGACGAGTCGAGATTCAGTTGATGCTGGCGAAATGACCCGAATAGCATATAAGTTATTCTCTTCGCAATTTTTCAAAAAATGTTCAGACGATTCTTCCTCGATCGGCATATCAGGGATAATAAGTCCAGCTATTCCTGCCCGTGCGGCATCTTCGCAAAACTTTTTGACTCCATACTTAAAGACAGTATTGAAATATGCCATAAAAATAAGCGCCCCAGAAACTTCTCCAGACAATTCCTCTGCAATCATAAATGCATCTGCAACCTTAGTTCCTAAAGCAAGCGATTTTTCTGATGCTCGCATGATAGTTGGCCCGTCGGCAATTGGATCCGAAAACGGTATCTGAAGTTCAACAAAATCTACTCCAGCCGTATCCATTGCACGCACAATAGATTTAGTTTTTGAAATTGTCGGAAAACCAACTACAACATGCGTCATAAACCCTATTCTGTTTCGAACTCTTATTTCTTCAAGTTTTTGATCAATTTTATTCATATTCTTTGACATAATCTTTTAGAAAATCTATAAATCCCTGGTCTTTGAATGCCTTTCCAATAATAAACAGGTCTTTATCTCCGCGCCCTGATAAGTTAACTACGATAATTTTGTTTTTACTAAGTGTCGGTGCAAGTTTTATTGCGTAAGCTGCCGCGTGTGACGACTCAAGAGCAGGAATAATACCTTCCTGCTTGGCAAGCATCTCAAATGCAGCAAGAACCTCTCGGTCGTTTGCCGAAACAAACTGGACCCTATTCTGACCCCTCAGATAAGCCAATTCCGGACCGACACCAGCATAATCAAGGCCTGCAGAAATACTATATGTTTTCTCAACTTGCCCATCGGAATTCTGTAGAAAGTACGATTTATAACCCTCAACTACGCCAACTGAGCCCTTTCTGAACCTAATTGCATTTTCCCCTGGCTTATTACTCTTTCCGCCTGCCTCAACACCTATAAGGTTCACATTTTTCTCACGTATAAAGTCAGTGAAAATTCCCATAGCATTACTTCCACCACCAACACATGCAGTAACATAATCTGGCAATTTTCCAATTTGTTCTTTGAGCTGAGAACGCACCTCGCGACCAACAACCGATTGAAAATCGCGATTCATTGTTGGATATGGATGTGGACCGACAACAGATCCAAGCAAATAATGTGTATCAGATACGTTTTCAATCCAATCCTTCAGGGCGGCATTCACAGCATCTTTGAGTGTTCTATTCCCAAATTTGACGGGAACAACTTTTGCACCAAGCCGCTCCATGATAAATACGTTAGGCCGCTGCCTCGCAACATCGACTTCTCCCATATAAATAGTGCAGGAAAATCCCAGCTTGGCAGCGACTGTCGCTGTCGCAACTCCATGTTGACCAGCACCAGTTTCGGCGATAAGCCTAGTCTTTTTAAGTCTTTTCGCAACAAGTGCCTGCCCAATACAATGAGTTATCTTGTGTGCCCCAGTATGATTGAGCCCCTCGTTTTTAAAGTATATTTTTGCTCCCCCCAGCTTTTTAGTAAGGTTGGCAGCATATACCAAAGGTGTCGGACGCCCTGAAAAAGTTTTCAAAAGATACGAAAATTCTTTTTTGAAATTCGGATCTTTTTTTGCGACAGAATAAGCCTTTTCAAGCTCCTCAAGAGCCGGTATCAACATTTCAGGAGCGTATCGCCCTCCAAATTGTCCAAAATGTCCATTATTTTTCATAACTGTCTAAAGCTTAACTACGATATTCGGCACTAGCTCGACCATACCATCAATAGCATTTTCGATCTTCAACTGCATCTCAACTCCATCAGCACCAAACTTTTGCTTAAAGGACTCCAGCCGATTTCGGTCCTCCATCTTTGGTCGATGAACTTTTATTCCGGGCAGTCCCTTAAAACCAGACCAGTCATCAAGTCTTTTCCTTAATTCCTTAACTGTATACTCGCCTTCAACTAATATTCTTCCCATTTTTACCTCCTTTCCATAAAAAAACCTCCCTTTCGGGAGGTTAAAATTCGCTATTTTTGTGTTTTAATTACAAAATAATAGAATATACCTCCCTATTCAGAAGGCTCTGCCAATTACTTGATTTGCTTTTATCAATATTTTTCATATTAAACATTTTTAAATCTACCCTTTTTTATTTCTTTCGAACCTCTCGTTACGGTTGCTATGCCTACCCCTAGCTTCTCAGCAATTTCATGCTGCGCTACCCCACTCTTTAACATTTTTACGATTTCAAGACGTGTCGGAATCTCAACTAACTCTTTTGGCGTAAAGATTCCCTGTAAAAAGTTAAGCATCTCTCCTCTACTCCCTATACTCATAAGAACTTCTATTAAAGAGTCTAGATACTTATCATTCACTATAGTTGAGTATACTAGTATACTAGTATTTTGTCAAGGGGACTTTAGACCAGGGCATTAACTTCATCTTTAAATTGTTTTCCGCGTTCTTTGTAGTTTTTGAACATATCAAAGCTGGCACAAGCAGGAGAGAGTATAACGATATCGCCAAGCGTCGATACCTCACGCGCCTTTTGAACTACCTCTCGCATGTTTATACAATCTTCATAAATTTTAGCTGTCAATTGCGAATTATCAATTGTTGCACGGATACGCGGCCACTCATCTCCTATTCCAATTATTGCCTTTATGTTTTTTGCCTCTCGAATTGTCTTACCAAGCTCGGTAAAGTCACTATTTTTGCTTGACCCACCCAGTATCAGTATTTCCGGGTCCTCGAATGCTTCAATCGCAGCAACCGCAGTCTCAGGGGTCGTTGAGAATGAATCATTGTAATATTTGACCCCATTGAAGAGACGAACAAGCTCAAGCCTATGCTCGAGACCTTTAAATGTTTTAATTACTGATACGATCGCTTCCATTTGAGCGCCAGCAATTGTAGCAGCGAGAATAGCTGCACATACATTTTCGAGGTTGTGGCGGCCAGGCAATAAAACGTCTGCAACAGGCATAACTTTTTCTTCCCGTTCGCCCATTTTCAGGCATATAAAATCACCTTTAACAAAACATCCTTGCTCAACAGCCCCTTCACGGCTTACTTTATATACCTTCCCGTCTGTATATACATCGCTCTCATTACTTGCAGGATAATCATGGTTTACAATGGCAAAATCTTCTTTTGACTGAAATCGCAAAATATTACGCTTTGCGTCAACATATTCTGCTACATCGCGGTGATAGTCCAAATGCTCGCTTGTAACCATCAAAACCACGGCAATTTGAGGACTTTTATGCAAATCCGCTAGTTGGAAGCTTGAAAGCTCAAGAACTACTACAGATTCTTTTTCAAGACTATCTACGAATTCGAGAGGTGAAATACCGATATTTCCCCCCAAATAGACGTCTGAGCCTTGAACTCGAAGCATTTCGTATATAAGAGTTGACGTTGTACCTTTTCCTTTGGTACCTGTCACTCCGATGATGGGGCATGGACAAAGGTCAAAGAACATCTTTGTGGCTGATGTAATTTCTACTCTTTGTTCGCGAATTCGCTCGATCACGGTCGATGTAGGGCTAACGCCTGGAGAACGGACTACAAAATCATATTTCTCAAAGCTATCGGGGTATTTATCAAATTTAAAAACAGCTCCAGCTTTTTCAAATAGCTTTATCTTGTCTGCATCAAGTGCTTCTTTTTTTCTAACATCAAAGATTGAAACGTGGGCCTTTTTTGTGAGAAGAAAATTTGCAACACTCTCCCCTTCTACTCCAAATCCAAGTATCGCAGCATTTTTATTCTTGAAATCCATTGCAACTATTATAGTCTCGCTGACCTGACATCTTCAAGGTCGATTCCAAGTAGTATTTTTGAAATTTTCTTAAATTTTGTAGGGCTTCCGGTCGTGTAAAAAATATCATGTGGCTCTGCATGACTTTCTATTTTTTCGAGTTTAAGAATATTTTTAGCTTGCCTCGCAACAGCCGCTCCCGAATCGAGAATAAGCACATCCCGACCTAATATTCGTGTAATTTTCTTGCGAAGAAAAGGGAAATGAGAACAACCAAGAGCTAGAGTATCAATTTTTTCCTCTTTTAAAATCTTCAGAAGTTTTGTGAGTTGAACAGTAAGTCTCTGACTTTTAGTGTCACCGCGCTCAACATACGGCACAAGTTTGTCAGTACCAAAGTTTACAACATACCTCCCATCGGCAAACTTTACGATTAGGTCCTCTTGATATTCGGATTTGCTCGTTGCAATTGTCGACAAAATCGCGATCCTACCATTTCTAGTTCTCTCTGAGGCTGTTTTCACAACAGGAAAAATACCAAGAATAGGCAACTTGTATTTCTCTCTCAAACTATCAAGTGCGTGTACCGTTGCAGTATTGCAAGCAATAATCACCATCTTTATATTGCGATCCATAAGAAATTCCATAACATGGCCAGTTATTTTCCTAATTTCACCTGGTGTTTTATTGCCATAAGGAACATTCTTTTGGTCGGCAAAGTATATGAAAGACTCGTGTGGCAAAATTTTTTTGACTTCGGCAAGCACACTAAGACCACCAACTCCCGAATCAAATATTCCAATAGGTCTCTTATCCATAAACAAAAAGATATTATAATACACAAGTTTCTTTCAAATCGAGGCAATTTTTGGTAAAATTGGATCCCAACTAAACTTTAGCTAGACTCGAGGGTTTACCCCGCGAAGCCTTGGCGAAGTGGGGCCAGGGTAGCTCAGTGGTAGAGCACTAGATTCATATCCTAGCGGTCGTGGGTTCGAACCCCACCCCTGGTACTAATTTGACAAAGCTAACTGAATTTATCTAAACTTTAGAAAGACAGACATTATTATATGGAAACAATAATCTCCGGTATAGTAAGTTTTTTCCTGTTCCACTTTGCGACCCACCCGAATTCAAGGCTAAATAAGAAATTGACCCCAAAGGTCGGCTCAAGCAAGAAAATCGGGAGCCGAGTTGAATTTTTCCCGAGATTTAATATTGAAGCAAAAAACAAAAAATTCCATGTTCACCATTGGATGATTTTTGCACCACTTCTGATCGTCACACAAACAGTAGGTCGTGGAATTGGATTTTTACAATCAGATATTGCTCAAGGATTTATGATAGGAGGACTTTTGCAGGGACTTCTTTACCAAGACTCACTTAAAATAGTTCACCAGAACAAGGACTACCACAAAAAAATTACACAAGGCTCATACCGCCGCGTCCACCCATTCAAAAGAAAGAAGAAATAATCTAAGCCACTTAAGTTTGATTAGTCAGGCTAAATCAACTAAAATATACTTATTGCACCCGTAGCTTAATGGATAGAGCATTGGATTGCGGATCCAAAGGTTGGTGGTTCGAGTCCACTCGGGTGCGCTTCGCCACGCTAAAAGCGGGCTCAGCACCACGTTCTCCCTCCGGTCGAATGTGGCGCAACATTGCTACCTAATGACCTGCTTGAGGAGCGAAGCAACGTAGGGAGGATTCGCATAGTGGCCAATTGCACGAGTTTCGAAAACTCGAGAGAGCAATCTCTACACAGGTTCGAATCCTGTATCCTCCGCCACGCTCAGCTTAAATGAACGTGTCTAATAGGCCCCTGTAGGCTAATGGATAAACTGCAGGATTCCGGATACGTGGATAATGGGTTCCCTGCCCGCTAGCCATGTGCCTGTAGCTCAATGGATTGAGCATGAGATTCCGGATCTCACGGTTGGTGGTTCGAGTCCACTCAGGCACGCAAGCGTGGCAGGCGGGGACTCCCGCCAGGGGCACAAGAGTTAAAAATATGTCAGAAGTAAATCGAATTAGAGATGATAAAGAAGCATTGAATAGAGCTGTTGATTTAATCTGGAGTGGAATTAGTTCAGCTTACGAAGAACCTAAAGGTGATACACCAGAAATCGTAGGATTGATGCAAAATTACACGCGTGATTATCTTTCGGGAAGAAGACCTGAAATAAGAAGAGAGTCCAGAATGTTTGGCTTGAGGGTATATATGGATATAATGGACATTCGTATCCCAAATACACCAGATGATGATTTAAGGCGCTTAGTATACAGAGCTGAAGACACATACGGAATTGATTTGGAACTGATACAACAACAACTTGCGCGTCAAATTGAAATCGTCGAGGAGGCTGGACGCGAAGGTAATTTTGGCGATTGGGGTACACTTGATCGTGCCATGCGAGAAGGTCATAGGTTAGGCTTTTTTAAAACAGAGGAAACTGAAAATCTATAATGCAGACATAATATGAAGTTTGAATTTTCTGCTGGAGGTATCGTTTTTAAAGTTGAAAATGGTCAACTATATATTCTTGTGTCGCAACATTCTCAACATCTTGGGTGGGTATTTCCAAAGGGCCTTATAGGTGACAGACCCGAATTAAAAGGTGAAAAAAAGGAAACCACAGCGATTCGTGAAGTTGAGGAAGAGACGGGTGCAAAAGGGGAAATTCTAAAACCAATAACTCCTATAACTTTTTGGTACGTTATGGACGGGATTAAACGGAAAAAGACAGTTTATTACTTCATAATGAAATATGTAGGTGGAGACATAACGAAGCATGACCACGAAATGTCAGCTGTTGAATGGCTTCCCGAAGACAAAGTTCTTGAACGTCTGACATACAAGAACGAAAAAGCTGCATATATTGAGGCGTTACCCATGATCAAGGAGCTTGCAAATTTATAAGCTCTGTTTAATAATTCAATCTCTGGAGGAGTCGGATAGTGGTCCATTCCGTTTGCTTGGAAAGCAAATGAGCGCAAGCTCGCGCGGGTTCGAATCCCGCTTCCTCCGCTGCTTTTTTCGCCAGTCTCGTCTGGCGAGTCTTGGCAAGCGTTGTTTGGCGTAGGTTTAGCGTTGCTCCGCGGCTTCCAGGGGGAAATTCTGACTTAGCCACTCTCCTGATTTTTCCATAAAAGTTGGCTTCACATATTCTCGATATGGAATAAATTGAACCAATATCTTCCGTACGTGCTCGCGTGAGATGTGGTCGAGCATAATTTTGAGCTCACCAGGTAGAAAATCCTGAGTTCTCAGTATGAGCACGTCTTGCCCCTCAATAGTTCTGAAATAAAAGTCATATAGTTCGCGCCAAATATAGAAGTAGTCTTCTACTTTTATTCCCTCAGTCGTTATTTTGTAATGGAAGTTATGCGGTGGTGTTATTGAGAGGGCAACAGAGAGAAAAGCCAGGGCAAGAACGACAAGCATTAATTCATATTGGGTAAACAAAAACAGGATTACTTCAAAGAAGAAAAGTATCAAGAGTACCGAGAGGAAAAATTGCCTACCCTTCTTACGAAAGGGTCTACCTGGAGCATTCCATGAAAGAAGCGTCCTTATATCATACTCATGCTGCTCGCGTCCGCCCGCATCCATAGAGATATAGTATCACGGGTATCAAGGGTATCACAAGTGGGGTTAGGAGTTGGGGTTTGGCAGTTAGTATTAAAATAACGGCTAAAAGCTAAAAGCCAAGAGCAGAACTGCAGTTTACAGTTCTACAAGGTTCGTGGATTCGCCATTCTTAACCTCCTTGAGATACTGGAGGTAGCGCTCTGTTGAAGAAAGCCTTTTGTGTCCTAGAATCTTTGAGAGAAATACCATTGAAACACCATTTTTAAGGTGGTGAGCAACAAACGTATGGCGAAGATCGTTTATCTTAGCATCTTCAATTCCTGCTTTTTTGAAATAGCGCTCTATTGCATCACGAATGTTTCTGACCAAAAACGGCTTTCCTGTCTTTGTTATGAAAAGGTGTGTATCAGCGCTTGTCGGTCTTGTATCAAGATATCTTTTAAGAGCATCTTTTGAACGTCTATTGAGCGGCACTTCGCGAGCTGGATGCCCTTCAAATGGGCGAACGTGCAAAGTTCCATCCTTTACATCTTCCATATGAATATTTGCAAGCTCCCCTATTCTTATACCAGTCTGGAGGAGTACTTCAATTATTGCGTAGATTCGAGAGTCGCTTGAAGCAGAGTCACGAAGCGCGCGGTATTCAAGAGGCGAAAGCACCCTTGGTGGATTGAGTTCGTATTTTGGATGCGAAACCATAAGAGATGGATCATCCGTCACGTACTCATTAACTTTTAAAAAACGATAAAAAGTTCTTGTCGAGTTAAGCTTTCGGGAAACCGACTTTGGAGTGTACCCTTTGCCCTGCATCGACGTCAAAAAAGCCTGGATGTCGCCAGACTGGACCTCGTGGACGTGTTCTCTTTTTAACTCCTCCAAAAATGAAATTAATTGATCGATATCCTTACCATATGCGAGAATTGTTGCTGAAGCTTTATTTTTACTTTTTAGAAAATCTTCAAAGCGTGATTTAGCCTCTTTAATTTTTATTGGGTTTGCCATAAAATTTAATAAAGCCTATAATATCAGTAGCCAGGCTGTTTGTCAACACAGGAATAATGATTTTTGCAAAAAAGATTTTACCATTTATCATCATAATTTTGCTGATTTTGGTTATAAAAAACAACATCGCATTCATTTTAAATTTCCAAAACAAAGGAAGCGGCCTATCAGATCTTAAAAATTCACTAGCGACAGAGAACAAAAAAAATGCATATCTTAAGGAGAAGCTATATTATGTTAAAAGCAACCAATTTGTCGAAGAAGAGGCACAAAACAAACTTGGAATGCTTCGCGACGGTGAATATTTTGTAATAGCCCCCACTCCTGCGCCGCAGGACAATAGCGACAATCAAATTGACCTCGAACCCAATTGGAAAAAGTGGCTACAGCTTTTTCTGTAGCACTATCCTACAGTCGCTTTTTTCCATTCCCAAATCGCACGATTTTCTGAATTATGCTCCATGAGTAACCCTTGCCGGAGATAATTCCTGAAGTGGTGACTAATTAACAAAAAGGGCAACTCGTCAGTCAACCTCAAATCTATTCTTGGATTATGGTTTTCAGAGCGAAGCCAGTTGGAGAAATTTGGGACACAATCCGCCGCATGATAACCCCCCACCACAACATCAGCTCCGTCTGCGAGATTTAACTTTTCCAAAAATTCAGGAAATGACTCATTATAGCTTTTATGGAAGTCCTTTCCGCTTCCAACTAGATCTGCAAAGGACATACTCCAAATAAGAAGCTCATCGAATGCTTCTCTTGGGTATAAATAGCTAAAATTCTCATCACCTGTATCTTGGTATGTCAGACCAATTGTTTTATAACCTTGACTTCTGTATCTCTTAAGTACACGATCCGTAGAATTTCTAAAACTATTAGCCATATAAGGCACATAACCATCTTGACCGTGAAAATTCCCCGTTGTTCTACTGTCGGGGAAAAGCACCAATACCGCTCGCGAAACTGGAAATTCTCGCTCTGGATGGTAGTTATCATTTAGTTCAACCATGTTTGCCGAGAATTATACCAAAACTATATTGTTTCTCTAGGACTCCTCGTCCATGATGAAGCCCTTCACTTGATGCTCCCAAAGAGTTTTGAATAGACCATCCTTCTTTTTGAGAAGCTTCTCAGGTACACCATCCTCTACTATTTTCCCATTGTCTATTAAGACTATGCGATCCATGCTTTTAAGCGTTGATAGACGATGTGCAATAGCAATAACAGTTCTACCCTTCATAAGCTCCCCCAAAGCATCCTGCACGGCGTGCTCAGATTCTGAGTCGAGTGAGGATGTAGCCTCATCTAGTATCAATATAGGTGCATTCTTCAGAAATGCGCGAGCAATAGCAATTCTTTGCCTCTGCCCTCCTGAGAGCTTCACTCCACGCTCCCCCACCATGGTCTCGTAGCCATTGGGTAGCTTTGTAATAAACTCGTGAGCTTGAGCCAGTTTTGAGGCTTTTTCGACTTGTTCTGTCGTTGCATAGGGGTTGGAATACCTGATGTTTTCCAAAATTGATCTATGAAATAGACTTGTATCCTGTGGCACAAACGCTATTGATCGCCTCAAGCTTTCAAGAGTTACACTCTTTATGTCTTGACCATCAAGCTTAATCGCACCACCTATGATGTCAAAATGTCTAAGAAGAAGCGAGACAAATGTAGTTTTTCCAGCACCAGAACGACCCACAAGCCCAAGCTTCTGACCCGCTGGAATATCTATTGAGAATTTTTTAAATACCTTAGTATTCTCGTATTCAAAAGTGACATTCTCAAATGTTATATCCCCCGATTTGACGTCGAGCACAGAAGCTCCATCAATATCAACTATCTTATGAGCTTCAAGAATCTCACCGAGACCCTCCTTGGCCTGTCCATAGAAATTCCATGCATCTCTTATTTCTTGACCCAAGAAAAAGAGTTGACTACTCATATTCCCTATCATTGCAAGCATCATAACCACATCACCTATATTGATTGTTTTCAGTTGAAAAAGATAAACAGTTATCCCAAGACTTGCCAGAATAAATAGAAAAGTTAAAAAGTTATTTATCGAGAGGACTATTTCTGACAATACCCAAGAGGACAAACCGGCATCTTGATATTTCTTGATATATTGCCCAATATACTCATGCTCGCCCTGAACATAAGCATACTCGTGAACCAGTGTTATATTTGAGAGTGAATCAACGATTCTACCCTTCAAATCAGACGAAGCTTCTGCAAATAAAAATGACTTTGTCTTGAGTTTGTTACCAAACCACAGATTTATACCTAAGAAAACTAGAGACCAGATGGCAATAATCACCCCAAGCCAAATATTTACGAACCAAGCAATTATGACGTACCAAATAACTCCAACGACAATAGGCATGAATCTCCAAAGTATTTTCTGAAGAAGATTTTCAATTCCTTCAATAGAATTTGAAATCTTATTTGTAAGTGCACCTGCAAAGTTATTACTAAAATAGTCTTTGCTATGGTATGAAAGGTACGAAAATAACGTTTTTGTACTTGTTCCCCGAAGACCATTAAACCAGCGCATCCCGGTGAAGCCACTTGACCTCCAAAAAAGTTCTGCAACAAAATAAATAATCGGATACAAAATAGCCCAAAACCAAAGGTCGTGAATGTTAAGTCTTTTGGCAGCAAGAATATTTGCCAAATTACCCAAAACTATTATCAAGCCGCGATCGAAAGTAACCGCAAAGAAGACCGAAGCAAAAGCAAGTATTACCCACTTTTGGTGGGGCCTTGATGCGTGAATACCAAATTTTATAGGCGATTTAGGAATAAATTCTTTCATATCAAAATTATAAACAACACGAACCTAACTTAGAAGACTAACTCGAGCAACGAAACATAGACGCATTATTTTTCTCCAAGTACTCTTTTAGCATTTGTCTCAAAGTCACTTTGCCTTTAGTTGTTTTGAAATAGTTTTCTCGTCTTTTTGCGTCCAGCATATTTCTGTATGCCTCATAGAAAATTAATTCAAACGGTGCATAATGCTTTGTTGAAAGTTCTTCTTTATTATTATGCTCCTTGAAACGGTTTTTAAGATTGCTTGTAAAACCTACGTAGATAAACTCATACTCGATACTTCTGAGGACGTAAACGTAGAAAAATTTCATCTCACTGGAACATACCTCTCACAAGTTCGGGTATATTCCTGCCTCACCATTCACTGCGAAATTAAGTTGGGCGCATTGCTCCAGTACATCCTAGCGCTCACCACTCGCAAAAAATTGCGAAGCAGTGAACCCGAACGCAGTGAGTGGTTCGCTGTTGCGGAGCAAGGAATCGCACCTTGTCTAGAAGATTATGAGCCTTCTGTGCAGCTTTACACTACCCCGCATATGTCTCATCCATATTCATTATATCAAGTATGCCTCAAAAAGCCAAACGGGACTTGTCGCTTTTGCTTTTCTTTTGTGCATTTAGTATAATAGTAGCTCTATGAAGCGAGAAGCCCTAAAGGTCGAAAAACGTATAGTTCTTGGCAAAAAGGTTAAAAATCTCCGAAAAGAAGGACTTTTGCCTGCAAATGTATATGGACGCGACATGAAGTCAGCATCAGTTCAGGTTGCTTACAAAGATTTCATGGACGTTTACAATGTCGCTCACGAGACTGGACTCGTTGATCTTACAGTTGGAAGCGATGTTCTTCCAGTTCTTATCCACAACGTTCAATTTGACCCAAGATCACAACACCCAGTTCATGCCGACTTTTTCAAAGTCAATCTCAAAGAAAAGATTTCTGCAAAGATTCCTGTTGTCGCAGTTGGTGAACCAAAAGCAGTGCTTGATAAAGCAGGACTTTTGGAGCAGCCTGTTCTTGAAGTTGAGGTTGAGGCACTTCCAACCGATCTTCCTGAAAATATAGAGGTAAACGTTGAAGCACTTGCCGCAGTTGACGAACAGATCTTAGTATCTGACCTTAAAGTACCTGCGGGCGTTACTATACTCTC
>DASZRG010000001.1:0-2774 GCA_035549295.1 Patescibacteria group bacterium | reverse complement strand
ATCTATCTTTGCCTCCATTGTTTCATTCGTAAAATCTATCTTTGGTATCAAAGATACAAACAATATTGCTGTGGTGCCTTCCACAACGCCTACAGCTGCACCCCTTGCTGCTGCACCGACGAGTGAGAAGGTGTTGGGGGCCTCAACTCTTCAGCTAGGGACACTGTCTCCGATTGACGTCTATCAAAAGACCTGTTCATTCATCAAATTCCGCTACAACTACTAAGTAAAAAATCAGGCAGTCGTTTGTTATGCTTGCGCTTGTATATAAATTTCCCTACCCCCAAGGAGACTCCTTGTCAACCGCGTCAAGGAGACTCCTTGACAAGATATGACGGTAGAAATAAAAATGATGTTGTGCCCACAAAAAATACAATTAAAACTTATTTAGAGAATGCCTATTATCATGTATATAACAGAGGAGTGGATAAGAGGGAAATTTTTTTGGAAAAAGCTGACTGCATAATATTTCAGCACTTTCTAAAATTATATTTATCGCCGCCTGAATTCTTAATTAGAGAAAAAGAAATGACCCCAAAACTTCTCTATAAGGTTACGAATCTTAATCTTTTTAACGAAGTGGATCTATTATCCTTTTCTATTATGCCGAATCACTTTCATTTGCAGGTAAAACAACACTCAAAAAACGGTATGGAAAAATTAACGCGTCGAGTGCTAAGTAGTTACTCTCAATATTTCAATAAGAAATATAGAAGAAAAGGCCCACTATTTGAGAGCGCATATAAGGCAGTATTATTGACTTCTACTGAGCAATTTCTTTACTTATCTTCTTACATTCATAGAAATCCAATAAAACTAAAAAATCCAAAATTTGATTTTATTGAATTTTCTAGCTATCCGTATTATTTGGGTGAAAAAAATGCTGTATGGTTAAAGCAGAAAGAAATACTAGACTATTTTAGATATTCGAGACAAAGTAAAAACAATAAATTGTTGAGTTATGAGAATTTTGTTCATGATTTTAAAGAAGAACCGAAAGAAGTTCTCGGCGATCTAGTTCTAGAAGAAGATTATTAATTGTTGCTAGGAATTGTTGCTAGGAATTGTTGCTAGGAATTGTTGCAAGGATTGTTGCAAGGAGACTCCTTGGAGAAGTGTGGGGGGGCTAATTTTCATTCCAGGTTTCGGAATTCATTTTGACTTGGACTAGGCGTTTGTCCATCCATGCTGGAAATTCTTGCTTGGAATTGTGGACGATTAACGCTTCTCGCCTGCCTAATATTTGTGTTGTTGGTTTCTTAGTCAAATTTGTAGCTGGAGCATATTTTTGTACTTGATCAATTTTTTGCTCAAGAACGTCCATGGAAACAATTTCACCAAGTTGCGCGATATATTGATTTTGTACAGAAATTGATCCATCTGGATCAAGCTGCTTAATAGATTCGCTCTCGCTTTTTGCTTTACTTGAGCCGCTCAGATAAGCCGCAACATCGCGACCCATAACCATTTTGATTCCATGATATCTAAGTATCATCAAGACTTTTATATATGCCCTTTTGATGTCTATCTTTCTTTCTTTATTGGTTTGTTCATCAACTTCAAAATGCGCTATTTGTTTTTGATTATCCTCTTCTGTATTTTCTTGGATTTTTTTATCTTGCACAACTACTTCAGTGGCATTTTTAGTAGTTTTCCTGACGACTTCTTCCTTTTTTTTAGTTTCTAAATTTTGTTTTGCCTCAATTTTAGTTGAGGAAGATGTTGCCACTTCTACTTTTGGCTGAACTTTGGTTTTAGCTTCTGTTTTTGTTGCAGTCTGCGTTTCAACCTTTGCAGCCTCTATTAATTGTGTTTCTACTTGCGTTTCAATTCTCGCTTGCGTTAAAAGTTTTGCTTGAGTCGATTGCAATGTTTCTGCTTTGGGACTAATCTGAGTTACCGGAATAGTTTCTAGCTTAGGCTTAGTTTCTACCTGTATCTTTGTTTCTGTTTTCGGTTTTACTTCTGTTTGAGTTTGTGTTTTGGGCATGGTCAAAGTTTCGATCATCGATTGCACCCGAGCTTCAATTCTGGCTTGTATTTTTGGTACTGCTTTCACCTTCTGATCAGTACTTGCTTTTGCAGCAAGTTCTTGTACTTTTTGTTGAAACGGTTTGGATTCGAGTTTTCTAGCTACTAATGCCTTATATTCCTTTTTTTCAGCTTGTCTCACAGCGTGTGTCTGAGCCGCTTTTTCAAACAGACCCATTTGGCTTTTTTTATTAACTTTGAATTCAACAGTATGTTTTTGAAGTTGTGGCTCACTGCTTGTCACAGGCGTTGAAATGATCGTGTCGGGTTCTGAAATTTTTGTGGCCGGTACTGAAAAGTCTGCACTTTTTCCATTAGGAGCTTGAGAATTTTCAACTAGTCGCGAAGAATAAGCCCTCTCCATTTTGGATCTGGAATTAACTCTTCTAACTTCTCGAGATGCTTGTTTTTTATTCACTTCGTTATTCCATCTCCCAGATTCCGTAGGCTTATTGCTGATATCAATAATTGGTTTTGCGCCTGTTGATTTAAATTCCAGCGACATGGATCTTGCCTTAGTAGGAGAACTTTCGAGGCCGTTTTTTAAGTTGATTAAGCCTTGCGATTTTGATTCGGCACCTGGTTTGAATGCGCTAAAACCCTTAGAGGAGAACGAAGTCATGCTGCTTCCGCTGCGCTCGACTGTTGCTGCGCTACCTGAGAATCCGCCCCCACGGCCGCTTACACCCGCACCTGTTCCTGACCCCGAACCTGAAGTATTCATGATCCCATTTTATGAAGAG